>MSTD01000024.1:6830-89371 GCA_001942045.1 Mycolicibacterium porcinum | reverse complement strand
GTCCGTTCGCCCGCCTGATCGCCTCGACCGGTGACAGCGTCACCACCTACGGCGAGCCCTGGAACATGAATTAGGACATGAACGTCCGGTAATCATCTGCCTCGATCGGCGCGTCCCGCTCTCTTCAGGAGCAAGGGGCGCGCCGATTGTCATTTCTGCGGCTACCGTGGCCTCATGGCGCCGCAGAGCCCGGTTTCAGTGCTCGGGGAGGACGAATGCTGGCAGCTGCTGTCCAGCGTGACGCTGGGTCGCCTGGTGTCGACGATCGGCACCCGTCTGGAGATTTTCCCCGTCAACTTCGTCACCCAGCGCCGGACGGTGCTGTTCCGGACCGCCGAGGGCACCAAGTTGATCAGCACCCTGCTCAACGACCGGGTGTTGTTCGAGGCTGACTATCACACGGGTGTGGGCGGATGGAGCGTGATCGTGCGCGGCATACCGCACCTTCTTGAAGATTCCGACGAAATTGCCGAGGCCGAACGCGGCCAACTCTTGTCGTGGATCGCTACCACGAAGCGTCGCTACGTGCGGATCCAACCGAAGGAGATCTCCGGACGCAGATTCGTGTTCGGTGGCGAGCCAACCTGATTCACCTGACGGATTCGGCCCCGCAGTTCAATGCGGGGCCGAACCGTTGGTGTTGTCGTTCCGACGGCTTACTTCTCGCTGCCTGCCGGACCACCGGCAGTGGATGCCTTCGTCATGGATTTCTTGGGCGCCTTGAGATCTCGCGCGAGCTTCTTCCCGAAGTCGGCGACGTTGCGACGCACCTGATCGCTTCCCTCGCGCACCGCAGTGCCTGCCTTGCGCAGGGGGTTCTCCCGATGCTTGGACGTCGTCACCTTGGGAGCACCGGGCGCGCCGCCGTCGCCGGACTCCTCACCGGTCGGAGCCGGTTGCCCCTGGGCCTCCGCATCGGAGGTGGCAACCTCGTCGTCGGCAACGCCGGTGCTAACGAGGTGGTTCGAGGCCGGCGCGGCAATCTTCGCATTCAGTAACGACTTTGGTCCCTGGTCGGGATCGCTGACAGCGGCAGGCTGTTTCAGCAGCGTGGTATCTGGTGCTGCCGGCGGGTCGATCGTCGGGAAGGTCAGTTCGGTCAGCGGGTTGCCCGCGCCGTCCCAGCCGAGCGCTTTCGCGATCATCTGCGACAGGTTCGTCAGCGCGCCCAACGGGCCGACCGCATGCCCCTGAACGTGAAGGGCCAGACCAAAGTCAACGTCGAGACCGACGGAATTGAAGATCGAGCCGCCGATGCCGGTGGTGTAGGGAGTCCCCTCTTCGTCGTAGTCGCCGCCGGTGGCCCCCGGTGTCAACAGACCGCCGAAGGCGATGTTGAGCGAGGTGAGGCTGATGCCTTCCGGAAGGGCTCCGGAGATCAACGGCAACAGCGGGTTGAGGCTGAGCGTGGCGCCGTTGAGGAATCCGTCCACGACGTTGGCCGGCGTCGCGATCAGAGCCTGCACCGCCGATTCGAAGTCCGTTGCGCCTGTGATGGCTTGGACGCTGTTGACCAGCGCCACAACGGGACTCACCGCCGGACCGGCCAGACCGATGAGGACTCCGCTGGCGGGTGAGGAAATGAAGCGGATCACGTTGGTGATGAGCGTGACGGTGTTCTCATCGAGATCCGGCATGAAGAACGGGAGCACGATCGGGAGCAGTACTGCCAGATCAGCGTGGTATGGATCGTTGGATTGCCGGAACAACTCGACCGTGTTGGTATCTTCCGGCAGTCCGAGGAACGTGGCGACTTGGAACACCTTCTCCAGGTTGTCGCCGATTCCGGAGAGGACGTCACCGATGGCGCCCGGGTCGTTGAGCACCTGTCCGAGGTAGGCGGCCTGGTTGACGATCACCTGCTGCAATATCGGAGCGGGTGCCTCGAAGTACGCGTCGACAAGGCCGGTGGCGTTGGTCGATGAGTTGTTGAGAACGTCGATCCACGGAGCGATGGGGTTGACGGCGGCGGAGAGGTTGACCGCTGGACTGGAGACTTGCGCACCGGTTGGCGGTGGTGCCACCGGGGTGATTGCGATGACGCCGGCCCCGGCCAACGCGATCCCGGCGGTCGCATAGGGGCGAAGTCTCATTTCCATCTCCAACTCCTTACGGTGACGTTAATAACTCACAAACCGCACGGTAGCCGGGAAAGAATTACGAAGCGTGAAAAGGAAAATTTTGCGAACGAAGAAGTTGTAAAAGCAAGTAGATCGTCGGTTGGAAACCCCGCGAGACGGCCTGCGCCGTACGGGTTCTACACCCAGTACGGGACGCGGGCGCGGTACTGGCGCATCGCCAACGCGGCGAGCGTCCAGCCGATCGCGGTGAGAACCAGCACCACCAGCCAGTGCCGCACTTCCTGGTCGGCGCCCAGCAGGGGAGCCCGCACGATGTCGAGATAGTGCAGCAGCGGGTTGAGTTCGACGATCTTGGCCCACGAACCTGCGCCTTGCTGTTGCAGCGTCGACTCGTTCCAGATGATCGGCGTCATGAAGAACAGCAACTGCACCACGGACGCCAGCAGTGGGCCGATGTCGCGGTACCGGGTGGCCAGGATGCCGAAACAGATCGACACCCACACGCAGTTCAGCACAATCAGGCCCAGCGCCGGGATGACGGCCAGGTCGATCCACTTCCACGGCTTCGGGTAGATGATCGCGATGATCACGAAGATGACGATGTTGTGGCCGAACAGGATCAGCTGCCGCCACACCAGCCGGTAGACGTGGACCGACAACGGGGTCGGAAGTTGTTTGATCAGGCCTTCATTGGCGATGAACACCTCGGAGCCTTCGAGGATCGATGCGTTGATCAGATTCCAGATGATCAGGCCGAGCGTGATGTAGGGCAGGTGCTCCTCGAGCGGGAGCTTGAACAGCTTCGAATACAGCAGGCCCATCGCCACTGCGGTGGTGCCGGTGGCGATGGTGATCCAGAACGGGCCGAGGACACTGCGTCGGTAGCGCTGTTTGATGTCCTGCCAGCCGAGGTGTAGCCACAGTTCCCGTTTGGCGAACCCTTCGCGTAGGTCGCGCACGGCCCGGGCCATGGTTTTGGAATCGGACGCCGCATCGGTGAACGTCATCGTTGGAACCTTTCGCTCCTGCCCAACCGCCGCAGGCGGATCCATTCGCGCAGACCCGCGGGGTCGCGTCGGGACACCAGAAAGTACCAGCCGAACCGCAACCACTCCTGCGGCAGGAGTTTGCGCAGTCCCGGCTGGGACAGCAGGTAGCCGCGGTTGCGGTACGTGAAGAACCGTTTGGTGTCGTCGTCGGGGTACTGCGTGTGCATCCGGCCGCCGAGGATCGGTTTGAACTCTTCGGTGCCGCACGGGTGCAGATAGCTTGCGGTCAAACAGGTTCCGAACGGCAAGCCGGAGCGCACGAGCCGGCGATGCAGCTCGACCTCGTCGCCGCGGACGAACAGACGTAGATCCGGAACGCCGACGGCTTCGACGGTGGTGGCCCGGAACAGGGCGCCGTTGAACAACGACGCGATCCCGGGGAGCAGGTCGCCCTCACTCTCGGTGCGCAATTCGCTGACCCGCCGGCGCCACACCAGTCCGCGGCGCAGTGGGAAGGCCAGCCGTTGCGGATCGTCGAGGTTGCACACCATCGGTGAGACCTCGGCCAGCACGTACTGTTCGGCGCAGGCCAGCAGTGTCGAGAGCACGGTGTCGTCGGCGGGGCGGCCGTCGTCGTCGGCCAGCCAGATCCAGTCGGCACCCTGGGCCAGCGCATGCAGCATGCCCAGCGCGAAACCGCCTGCGCCACCGAGGTTTCGGCGGGATCCGAGATAGGTGGCCGGCACCGGCTGGTCGAGCACCAGCTCGCGGACTGCCTCGTCGTTGTCGTTGTCGACCACGATCAGGTGGTCGGGCCTGCGGTCTTGGGCCACCACCGCGGCAAGGGACTCGGCCAGCAGCTCACGTCGTCGGTGCGTGACGATCACCGCGATGACGGTCTGTTTCTCAGGCCCCACGGGCGGTTTCCTCCAACACCTCGCGCACATGTCGCGCGGCGTCGTCGCCCTCGTAGGCCCGCACCACTTCTTCGATCCCGCCGGTCATCTTGATGGTGCCGTGGTCGATCCACATCGCGGTCTTGCAGAGCCGGGCCAGGAATTCGTTGGAATGGCTTGCGAACACCAGGATTCCGGACCGTTCCACCAGGCTCTGCAACCGCGACTGCGCCTTCTTCAGGAAGTCGGCATCGACGGCGCCGATGCCTTCGTCGAGCAGCAGGATCTCCGGGTCGATGCTGGTGACCACGCCCATCGCCAGGCGCACCCGCATGCCGGTCGAGTAGGTACGCAGCGGCATCGACAGGTACTCGCCGAGTTCGGTGAACTCCGCGATCTCGTCCACCTTGGCCAGCATCTGCTTACGGGTCTGACCGAGGAACAGCCCGCGGATGATGATGTTCTCGAAACCGGAGATCTCCGGGTCCATCCCGACGCCGAGGTCGAACACCGGGGCCACCCGGCCGGTGACCGTGGCCGAGCCCCGCGTCGGCTCGTAGATGCCCGAAAGTAGCCGCAGCAGTGTGGATTTGCCCGCACCGTTGTGGCCGACCAACCCGACCCGGTCGCCCATCTTCAGCGACATCGTGATGTCGCGCAGTGCTTCGATGACGACGACGTTGGACTCATTTCGTCCGATGGCGCCGCCGGCCTTTCCGAGGAACGCCTTCTTCAGTGAACGCGTCTTGGCGTCGAAGATGGGGAACTCCACCCACGCTTCGCGCGTCGAGATGTACGGATCAGACAACGCGACCTACAGGTACTGGCCGGTGCCGGGGTGCGACGTTCCACCACGCTGTCCGCCGGGAACCTGCAGGCCCGGCGGGAGGGCGCCCTGGCGCATCTGCTCGAGCTGCGCGCGAGCGGCCATCTGCTGGGCGAACAACGCTGTCTGGATGCCGTGGAACAGGCCTTCGAGCCAGCCGACCAACTGTGCCTGGGCGATGCGCAATTCGGCGTCGGAGGGCACGCTGTCCTCGGTGAAGGGCAGCGTCAGTCGCTCGAGCTCTTCGCGCAGCTCGGGCGCCAGACCGTCCTCGAGTTCGCGGATGCTGGTCCGGTGGATGTCGCGCAGCCGGTTGCGGCTGGCGTCGTCGAGCGGAGCCGCACGCACCTCTTCCAGCAGCTGCTTGATCATGGTGCCGATGCGCATGACCTTCGCTGGTTGTTCGACGAGGTCTGTCAGCGACTTGCCGTCAGCGTCGGCGTCGGTCTCGTCGGCTGAGCTGGCCAGGATCTCGATGTTGTCATCGTCGGGGTTGATGGTCATCGCCTTCCCTTGAATCTCGTCAGTTTGTCGCCTTGGTGGCCGCGTTCTCGCCGTGCCAGCGGTAGATGCGGTCCTCACCGTTGTCGTAGATCTTCTCCCACGACCGCGAGCTGTCTAGCGACACTAGTCCGTCCGGCATGACGAACCCTCGCACCACCGGTGTGCTGGTGAGCACGTAGCGGATGTTGAGCGCGTCGACCGCCTCGGCAACCCGGGGATCGGTGTCGGCGTCATCTGCGTATGCCCAGAAAATGAACCGGTGATACCCGGGGCCCTGCTGCACCGGGTAGTCGTAGTGGGTCCACAGCGGATGTAGTCCCGAAACCGCGTACATCCAGGCCGTGCCGTCGGTGTTGGCATCCCCGATCAGCGTGGAGCGGGCGTCGGGCAGCCGGGCCAGGTAGGCGAATGCCTCGAGGTCCTTGGCGCCGATCATCACCGAGTCGTACTTCTGTCCGAACAGGTACTTGTGCCGGGGGAAGTAGTGCCAGGCCAGGCCTACGGTGGTGGCCACCAGCGCGACGGCGGCGGTGGCGCGGATCCATGCCGGGCGGGCGCCGGTCCGGAGCAGCGCGGCGGCGGCGAGCAGGACCAGCGTGCACAGGCCGATCGCGGCCATCGGGGCGTAGAGCATCGCGACGACCGCCGACAGGCGACGCGGATCGCTGTAGAACAGGTCGCTGAACTTTCCGGTGATGACGCCGATCGGACCGCCGAACGGGGCGCCCGAGTGCACGATCGACACGATCAGCAGGGCCCAGACCGCCAGTGGCCACCAGATCTTCTTGACCAGCATGACCAGGCCGCCGATGGCGGCGAGCGCGATCAGGATGTTCTGGATCGGAAAGTCGTTGAGGTGACGGGTGTGCTGGACGACGGCCGCGAACAGGGAGTGCTTCTTGCCGAGGTGATTGACGAAGGCGTGGCCCACGATGATGTCGGCTTGCTGAAGGACCCCGAGAAACTGGGGGAGCAGGATCAGCAGGGTCGGCACGGCGACGGCGGCCAGCGCCAGGAAGTCGGACAGCCGGCTGCGGATCGGCCGCCACAGCGCTTCCACCAGCCACCAGACGCCGACCAGCAGCACGGTCACCACGCCGCCGGTGAGGTGCACCGAGAATACGCCGACGGTCGCGAGCACGGCCAGGCCGATCCGGTCGCGATGTGCCGGTGTCGACGTGATCAGCGCGAATACCGGCACGGCGAGGCCGTACGCGACCAGGTTGGGCATCGCCGCCACGTCGAATTCGACGTAGGGCACCGCGGTGAACGACGCGGAGAGCGCCGCCGCGGTGGCCGCGGCGACGGCCGTGCGCATCTCGCAGGTGTGCGGGCGGACCATCTTCCAGGTCAGCACCGCGGCGCTGACCGGGAACAGCCATACCGCCGCGGCGACCGAACTCACGGTGTACGCGGTGGTCGCGGCGGCGCCGGTGAGCTGGCAGTAGACGGCGGCCAGGGCGTGGAAGGCCGACGGGTAGTAGAGCGCCTCGTGGGTTTCGACGTTGCGCAGCTCGCCCATGTGGGTCGGTGAGGCCTGGCCGGTGTCGAGGATCCACCGAATGGTGTTGGCATGCCATACCGAGTCCCAGGTGCTGGGGATGGACTGCCAGTGCACGAGCCCGGCGATCGCCGCGGCAGCAATCAGCGCGGCGCCCAGCAGCACTCCCACCGCAACCACCGCAGCGGGCCGCCGCGTCATGGCGGACGCCTCGGCGTCGCGGTCACGGTAGCGGGTCAGCAGCCGCCGCAGAACGGCCGCAATGGCGGCGACGATCGCCACAGCAAACAATGCCGCCCACGCGTTCCACGGCACGCCGATCGCTCCGAGCGGAACGATCGTCAGCGCGACAGTGCCGTAGGTCAAGGCTGGACCCACTGCAACCGCCGCCGATACGGTCAGTCCGCCCGCCCTGGCTATCAACGCCCCGGGGATCACCAGCAACAACAGTGCGATTAGCACTCCGAACCCGAAGCCCACTGGACTAGTATGGCTGCCCAGGGTGACCCGGTCCGAGCATGGTCTCGGAAGTGCAAACGTGCTCTTCGGGCGCTCACCAAATCGTGTCGGTTTGTGATATCTGCGGACGCTCTAAGGTGGCTGGCATGGCATACGACGTCGCCCGGGTGCGGGGCTTGCACCCGTCGTTGGGCGATGGGTGGGTTCACTTTGATGCCCAGAACGGCATGTTGGTACCCGACTCAGTCGCGACGACGGTCTCCACGGCCTTCCGCGGCTCGATGCCGACCGCAGTCGGACCGCACCCCTCGGCCCGGCGCAGCGCTGCCGTCCTCGCCGCCGCCCGGCAGGCGGTCGCCGACCTGGTCAACGCCGACCCGCGGGGGGTGGTGCTCGGCGCCGACCGGGCCCAGCTGCTGACCGCCTTGGCCGAGGCGTCCTCGAGCCGGGTCGGACTCGGATACGAGGTAGTGGTCACCCGGCTGGACGACGAGGCCAACATCGCGCCGTGGTTGCGGGCCGCGAATCGCTACGGCGCCAAGGTCAAGTGGGCCGAGGTCGACATCGAGACCGGTGAGCTGCCGACCTGGCAGTGGGAAGGGCTGATCGACAAGCCGACCCGCCTGGTGGCAATCGCGTCGGCATCGTCGACGTTGGGAACGGTCACCGATCTGGGTGAGGTGACCAAGCTCACCCACGAGGTCGGCGGAATGGTCGTCGTCGATCACTCGGCGGCGGCTCCGTATCGGTTGATCGACATCAACGAGATCGACGCCGACGTGGTCGCCCTCAACGCCGTGCCGTGGGGCGGTCCGCCGGTCGGCGCCCTGGTCTTCCGCGACCCTTCGACGTTGGATTCGCTGGCCTCGGTGTCGTTGGATCCGCACGCCACCGGTCCGGCCCGCCTGGAGGTGGGTGGGCATCAGTACGGCCTGCTGGGCGGCGTGGTGGCCAGCATCGAGTACCTGTCTAACCTCGATGATTCGGCGAGCGGTTCCCGGCGCGAGCGGCTGACGGTGTCGATGCGGTCGGCGAGTTCATACCTGGACCGCCTGTTCGAGTACCTGGTGGCCTCGCTGCGCTCGTTGCCGTTGGTGATGGTGATCGGGAGGCCGGAGTCGCAGATTCCGGTGCTCAGCTTCGTCGTGCGCGACATCCCGGCCGAGCGTGTGGTGCAGCGATTGGCCGACAACGGGATCCTGGCGATCTCGAATGCCAGCTCCCGCGTGCTCGACGTGATCGGCGTCAACGACATCGGTGGCGCGGTGACGGTCGGGCTGTCGCACTACTCGACGGGTGCTGAGGTCGATCAGCTCGTGCGGGCGCTGGCCTCGCTGGGCTGATCTGTGCTCCTCGCGTGCGCGGGCTAGACCGTCAGCACGATCTTTCCCGACACCTCACCGGAAGCCAGTAGTTCGTGGGCCCGTTGGGCCTCCTGGATGGGCAGTTCGCCACCGATGATCGGACGTACCCGCCCGTCGGCGATCATCGGCCAGACATTGTCGAGCACCGCGCGCACCACCTCGCCCTTGCCGCCCGGGCCGTGCACCGGTCGCGGACGCAGTGAGGTCGCGATGACGCCGGCCCGTTTACCCAGCAGCTTGGCGATGTTCAGCTCGGCCTTGATGCCGCCCTGCATGCCGATGATCACCAGCCGCCCGCCGGTGGCCAGGGCGTCGACGTTGCGGTCCAGGTAGGCCGCCCCCATGATGTCGAGGATCACGTTGGCGCCCGCACCGTCGGTTTCGGTACGGAGCCGCTCCACGAAGTCTTCTTCGCGGTAGTTGATGGCGATGTCGGCCCCGAGTTCGCGGCACAGGGCGAGCTTTTCGGCCGAGCCGGCCGTGACGGCGACCCTGGCGCCGAGCGCATGGGCGACCTGGGTGCCGTGGGTGCCGATGCCGCTGGCGCCGCCGTGCAGCAGCACGACCTGTCCGGCCGCCAAGCCGGCGGTCATCACCAGGTTCGACCACACCGTGCAGGCCACCTCGGGAAGTCCTGCGGCGTCCCTCAGAGCAACGCCATCGGGCAATGGCAGCACCTGTTCGGCCGGTACGGCGACATATTCGGCGTAACCACCTCCGGCGAGCAATGCGCACACCTGTTGCCCAACTGACCAGTCGGTAACATTCTCGCCGACGGCTGCGACGGTCCCCGACACCTCCAATCCGATGGTCTCGCTGGCGCCTGGCGGGGGCGGATACTTGCCCGCCGCTTGGAGCAAGTCGGCGCGATTGACGCCGGCGGCGTGAACCCGGATCAAGACCTCATCGTTTGCTGCTTCGACATCAGCGACGTTTTCCCAGGTCAGATGGCCCTCAGCGGAGGCGACAATTGCATGCATTTTTTCCACGCTACAAGCCTTCTGTTTCCCAAGCGCAGCAATACTGACGTCCCTTACGATTGCGCCCATGGCGGGGATGATTGCGGGGCGCACGGCGGGTGACATGCCGGGCCTGGACATCGCCGAGCAGAGGTCATGGCAAAACTACCTCGACTCGGCGTTGCGAATGTATGCGACCTTGAACCGGTCGCTGGTGGATGCGCATCACCTGACCCTCAACGATGTGCGCCTGCTCGACATCTTGGACAAGTCGTCGACCGGGTCCGCCCGGATGGGCGATCTGGCCGAGCGGTTGATGTCTCTGCCCAGCCGGGTGACCCGGCAGATCCGACGACTGGAAGTTCAAAACCTGGTGACCAGGTGTGCCAGTCCCGACGATGGGCGCGGAGTGGTCGCCACGATCACCGAAGAGGGCCGGGTCGCAGTTCGTGAGGCGATGGTGACGTACGGGCAAGGTGTCCGGTCACACTTTCTCGGCAGGCTCTCGCGTCCGCAGATCGCGGCGATGGGGGAGAACTGTCGCCGGATCAGCGTCGCGCTGAAGAGCGGAGCGCCGCCCGCCCACATCGGTCGGGTGTGAAGCCCGTACTCTTGTCGGCGGTGGCGTGGCAGAGCGGCCTAATGCACTCGCCTTGAAAGCGAGAGACGGCTAACACCGTCCGGGGGTTCAAATCCCTCCGCCACCGCTGTTCAGGGGTGGTTTCGGCGTCAAACCAGACGCGGGCCACCTTCGAAACCTGCCACAGTTTGCCACTTTCGCTCGGGGAATGATCCCGAGCTGTGGCGGCGTGTCGTCCCCACCCACTGGGCCATTACTGGTTCTCGCGATGGGATTTCACACGTGGCACGGCTCCCTTCCTTCATCACCCGCGTCGAGGGCAAGCGCGGCGTGCGCTGCGAGGCGTGAATCAACGGAAGGCTGCCCGTCAGACGACGCTGCCCTTCCTCCTCAGCGTTGCCCGCGCGGACCGATGGCTCAAGGTCGACTCGCAATCCGTGTACAAGTAGTTGATCCGCGCTACACGGCGTCATCGTCACTGAGATTGGCCTCCGTCACGAGGTCGACGATCAGACGCGGCGCCACAACATCCAACTCCGCGGCGTTCGGATCGAAGCTGCGGACGAACCTAGGGTGCTGGAGGTTTCGACCTCTCTCGCCCACGTCCGCTCAAACAATCTCGTGTCGTTGTGGCTGCAAATCCTGAGATAGGCTCACGACCAGGGTGTTGGCCGGTTGGGGGATTGGCGATGGCAAACGGGTTGGAAGTCGACGCGGCCGGTCTGCGGATCGCGGCGGCCAGTAGCGACGCTGTCGCGGCGGGGCTGATCAGCACCGCATCCAGCAACCCGAACGCCACCCACCCCAGCGCTGCCGGTGTAGCCGCGATGAACGCCGCGCTCACCTCGGTGCAGGGTCGCCAGTCGGCGCGGATGACCGGCCAGGCCGGCGACCTTTCGGTGAGCAGCGCCCGGTACGACACGACGGATGGAGACGCGGCCGGCACCATCACCACGGTGTCCGTGTGAGCCCAGCGGCTGCGCCGGCTCCGCTGCCCACGAAGTCGGAGGTCGAGAACTGGGACGCCTCCTACCTGGACACCGCAGCGGCCTCGTGGCGCACGGCGGCCACCGCCAGCGAGGGCGCCTTCGATCAGCACCGCCAGAACATCGACTCGCCGGGCGGCACGACCTGGGAGGGCAAGGCGAAGGACGCCGCGCTGGACCGGGTGACCGCGGACGTCGCGGTGGTCGGCCAGCAGGGCGGCGTGCTGCGCGAGGCCGCCACTCTCGCCGAGAATGGCGCCCACGACATCAAGGCTGCCCGGGACAAGGCCGTGGAGGCGATCACCGCCGCCGAGAACGACGGGTTCACCGTCGCCGACGACCTCTCGGTGACCGACGGTCGCCGCTACGACATCACCACGATTGTCGAGCGGAACCGTGCGGCAGCCGAGCATGCCGAGGACATCCGTTGGGCCGTGGAGCAGCTCACGCAGGCCGACAAACTCGTCGGCGACCGCCTGCAGGCGAAAGCCGCTGACTTGGAAGGGATCCGGTTCGAGGGCGAGGGCGACCACGGCGCCGAATCGAATGACGTGCAGCTAGTGGACCACCACTTCAAGCTCGATCCACCACCATCTGATCCGGGTCTGCCCCAGCCACCCGGCGGGTGGAGCAACGACCCCGTCATGGAAGACGCACAGCGCATCGCCTACGGCCACGCCTGGCAGAAGCACATCAGCGACTTCAAGGGGATGACGCAAGACCAGCTGGCCAAGCTGGTGCACGACATGCTTACCGGTAACCCGCAATCCGATCCGTCGCTGCACGTGGGTCAGATCCCGGGGCGATCATCGACCGCTATCTACAAGGATGGGATCCTGGTTATCCACGACCCGCTGACCGGGGACGGGGGCACCGTCTACCGGCCGACTGGAGGGTTCGACGAGTTCCTGCGGCTGATCGGCGGCGCCGGGGCGGCCCCGATCATCGGCGCGCCCCCGAACCTGCCGCCGACGGTGCCGCACCCGGTGGAGGCTCCCGTGCCGGCACCCGCTCCGCACGTCCCCGGCCCACTACCGCCGCCGTTGCCGGCAGATCCGAATGGGCTGCCGCCGTGGCTGGCCAACCCCTCGGCTCCTCCTATGCCGGCGTCGCCGTTGGGACCGTTCATCCTCCCGAACACCCCACTGATGCCCGGCCCTGGTGTGGATCTGAACCCGGGGCAAGTGAGCGCCCCTGCGGCGGCGGTGGGCGGCCTGGGGCTTGCCGGGATACTGGCGTTTCTGCTGTTGTCGCCGGGCTGATTGTGATGGTCGTGAAGGAGATGCGGATGCTGGAACCTGGAATCGGGGTGATGCGCGATGAGTGAGACCGCCGCGTTCGGGGACCCCCACGGGGACTGGTCCCCGTGGGGCCGTGTCCTGGGCGAGTCCTCACTGCTGGACTTCATCTCGGCGCAGGTGCGTGGGTGGGCTCCGTTGCCGCCCGCGGAGGCGTCGTGGCTGACCGATACCCCAGTACCTGCCGGGTGGCGGACGTTGACGATCGCTGACGGCGCCGCGACGCCGCTGCGAGTGGTGGGAACGACGGTCGAGGGACGACCGGGATGGGCGGGACTGCAGGCGCTGAGCGCGTTCCGGTTCACCGGCGTGCCGGATCCCGCTCAACTGGTCACCCACGCGGACAAGGGTCTTCGGGACTGGAACGCCGAGGGAATCCGGACTAGCGAGATCGTGCTGCCGAAGCTGCCGGGAGTGTCCGGACTGCGGTCCAGCGGTTACATCACGATGGGCAACGAGTCGTTGTGGGTCGAGTACTGCACGCACCTTCGGGGCTCGGCCGAACCCGGTCAGGGGCTGGTGGTCGAGCAGATCTTCGCGGCGGCCGCCGGACCACGGATGCGGCTCGGTCCGGGGATCGGTGCGCTGAGCACAGCTACCAGTGACGCGTTCATCGCACACATCGGGTCCACGCCGGATGACGTTGCGGCGGCGGTCGCCGACCACGGCGAGCAGCTGCGACGCGACGCTGCCGCCGGCCCGGTGTTGTCGTCGGAGCAGAAGCGGTTCCTGGCCACCGCGTTGTCGGTGTGGGGCGGGATCGCTTCTGGGCGGTCGCTGCCTATCGAAGCGCTCGGCTACGCGGGCAGGGCCGACTTCGACGCCGATGTCGCTCGGCTCGGGGACCAGCTCGGCCGTGACAAGCCGGAGCTGTCGACGAGGGATTGGTCCCGTATCCAGTTCCTGGCCGAGATCGGCTGGGCCAGCGACATGTTCGGGGCAGGGGTGGAGTTCGAGTTGGTCAGCCCGTTCACCGACTCGGAAGCCCTGGCACTGCTGCGGTCGATACAGCGAGCACTGGTCCGTACGGTCGACCCGGCGCTCGTGTTCCCGCGCGCGGACGCCGACGATCGTTAGCGGATAGAGGTGGCGAACAAGAAGTTCTACCTGCCAGCCGAGGACATCGTGCCGGGCCTCGCTCCGGGGGACGGCTGCATGGCGACCGACCGAATCCTGGTGGACGGCAGCCAGGTCGGCTACATGTACCGCGACGGCTCGGGCTGGGTGTTCACCGCCGGGGACGAGACCCCGGAGTACCTGGCCGACCCCGGCCACGTGAACCTGTTGTCGCTCAACGAGATCGCCAACTACGACCGAGCGATCCTGCCGTACCTCCAGGCACCGCCCGGTTCAGCGTTCGTCCGGCACGGGAACGGGTTCGTCGAAGACCCCGAGGGCGCGCCGCGTGATCCGGACGAGCCGACACCGCCGGCGCTCACCCCGAAGTTCCCCGTCGTGACCGGGCACCACGAACTCACCGCGGACTGGGTGCTCAAGGTGCCCGAACCGATGAACTTTCGCATCGACCAGGACGCGGGCTCGTCGCGTGCCGTGTTTTGGCGGCCGGGCCTGACAGCGATGCTCACTCCGTGGGGCAACCCAAGGGGCGACGCCCCCGCCGAGCGCTTGCAACAGGTGAAGGGCCACGTCTCGCCGCGGGGGTTCGACCACGCCGAGTGGTCCGAGAACGGCGTGCACTACCTGACGTACCGCCTCGCCGAAGGGGCCGGGGATAGGCGGCTGCCCGCGCTCTACGGCTTCGCGGTGAGCAGACACGGCCACCTGCAGCTGGCCGTGTACTTCGACAGCGGCGACGACCTGACATCGGCGCAGGCACTGGTGCGGTCGATCACGAGCAGACGCTGAACTTGGTCGGTCATGGTGTCTGGGGATGACGAAAACCCGCATCCGGCCCAGATGGGGATGCTCGAGGTCGTGGTGGGCGATGGCGGTGCCTGAGCAGCCTGTTTTTGGTGATGAGTTGTCGGGCAGCGGCGAGGCCTGCGCCGATGACGCGGGCGTGCTCACCGGAGGGCTCACGGTTGCCGTTGTCGAAGTCTCAGCCGTGCTGGCCGTCATCGCTCCCACCACGGATGACGTAGATGCTGACCGCTGTCGCAGCGACGGCGATCGTCGCTACCACCACCGCCCCAATGATCGGAGCCGTCCGGGATTTCTCCCGGCTGTGCTCGGTCACGGTGTAGGTCATGATCCACTGCGTCATGCTGGCCGGTGTGATCCGGGTGCTGGGGCGTGCCGGGTGATGCCCACGCAGGGACGGTAGTGCCGGGGTACGACGAGGCGGGGGTTCTCCTTCCGTGACAGCCGGTTACGCCGTGCGCAGCACCTTGTTCATCGGCTTGCCGCGCGCGAGCTCGTCGACGAGCTTGTCCAGGTAGCGGATCTTGCGCATCAGCGGATCCTCGACCTCCTGCACCTTGACCCCGCACACGACGCCGGTAATCAGCCGGGCGTTCGGGTTCAGCGAGGCGTCGGCGAAGAAGTCCGCGAATGTGGTCTCGTCGTCGAGGTGGTTCCGCAGCGTCGTCTCATCGAAGCCGGTCAGCCAGCAGATGGCCTCGTCGAGTTCGGCCTGTGTGCGGCCCTTGCGCTGCATCTTCGCCAGGTAGTGCGGGTACACCGCGGCGACGGCGGTGCCGAAGATCCGGTGCTCCATGTGTCGAGGCTACGGCGCGGTGGCGCCCCACCGTAACCGCTTGTCGGAGTGTCGATTACGCATCATCGCGGCCTCAGGCCTTCGGTTTCTCGGCGGCCTCCAGCGCTTCCATCATCTTCACCGACAGGAACGTCATGGGCCCCTTGTCCGCGAATTTGTCGGCCACGTTGCCTGCGATGCCGCCCTGCACCGCGAGCTCGCCGATTAGGTCGAGCTTGAGTTGCGGGCTGCCCTCGGAGAAGTCGAGATCGGCCAGGTCCACCCACACGATGTTGGGCCGGGTGGTGGACTCATAGACGTAGCGCTTGTTGGTCAGATCGAGGACCACTTGCCAAATGGTCTGCGAGGCATCGGGTTTCCCGGGATCGGGGATGCGGAAGGGCTGTGCGGCGTTGCGGATCACCGAGAACATGCCCGCGATGGCCTCGACCTGGCTGGTCGGCTTGGGCAGCCGGCTTGCGTAGTAGCTGGCGCGGGCGAAGCGGTCAGTGGCCAGGGTGGAGCCCGGGAGCGGCAGGTCGCCGCCGAGACCGGTGAACGACTTCACCAGCTCGAGTTGCTGATCGAAAGTCGGTGAGTTGGTCATCACCCGGTAGTCCCGCGAGTGGTACACCCGGGCGCGGCCGTCGACGTACTCGATGATGGCCGAGTCGCCGGTCGCGTCGTCGAGGGCCAGGTGCAGGCCGGGCCGGGCGCCGCCGGTGGGATCGTCCATCTGCACCACCTGGACGTCGGTCTCGGCGATCCAGGCGACGGCGTCGGCGACGGTGGCGAAGTTGTCCAGGAAGTACTGCAGCCAGATGGCCTGACCGAGTTGGGTGCGCGAGGCATCGGGTTCGCCGTAGGTCGATTCGGCCAGCCACAGGATGTGGCCCGCCAGGCCGGCCTCGTTCAGCCCGTCGACGGAGGTGATGTCGAAGGCGGAGGCAACGACGCTGCCGTATTTCGAGGTCCACGTGAGCTTGCCGGACACCGCGTCGTCCCGCTCGACGCCGCGGGGTTGCTTCCACAGATTGGTCATCAGGTCCTTGTGGAAGTCCATGTTCCGGCCGACCAGGACCGCACCGCCGGCCTCGGGGCAGATGACTCGCGTGCACATTGGAACGAGCCTAGGTGTTCGCTGCGCGGGATTTCGGTGCGCGACCAAATTCGTATGACGATATGGTGTTTCGAAACTGAAAAGGAAACCGTATGAAGCAGATAGCTCGATCATCGGTGGTGGACGCCGTTGTCGATCAGCTGCGCCAGCGCATCCACAACGGAACCTGGCCGGTCGGCATGAAGATACCCACCGAGGTCAAGCTCATCGAGATGCTCGGTGTGAGCCGGCCGTCTCTTCGTGAGGCGGTGCGGTCGCTCGTTCAACTCGGCCTGCTGGAGACCAGGCAGGGCGATGGCACCTATGTCGTGGCCAAGGATGAGGTCAAGGTGGTGCTGCAGAACGTCATGCGCGCCGCCGACTCGGACGAGGTCACCTCGGTGCGTCACTCCCTGGATTTGCTTGCCGCGGCGCAAGCCGCGAGACGCCGTACGGATGATGACGTGGCTGAGCTACGCGCGGCGCTGGATGGGCGTCGCGCCGCGGTCCGGGACGGTGACATCGACGCGTTCGTCGACCACGATGTGGCGTTTCATGTCGGGATCGCCCAGGTGTCGAGAAACAGCCTGCTGAGCAGCCTGTACCAGAGTTTCGAAGGCGTGCTGCGTGATTCGATCCGGCAGTTCAATGATCCGGTGGTAGTGGATGACCCGAGCAACGAGATGCACGAGCGGATTCTGCTGGCAATCGAACGGGCCGACGCCGAGGCTGCGACGGTGGCCGCGCGCGGCCTGCTGGAGGCTCACCCGCACGACGAAAGTCGGTCTGTCAACGACTGACCGGCAATCCCCGTCACATCACCAGCGCCCGCTAATCAGAGCTATCAAGAATTGCCAGTTGCCTTAACGCCAGACGACTAGATGCGTGGATATCCGGACCTGGCGGTATGGGAATGCGGCGCTGAAACACGTTCTAATACTTCGATTTGGACCACGAGCCGTCGTCGGAAGACCCTGGTGAGAGGGCTAAAATTCATCAGATGATATGCTCACCGCCTATTTTGGGTGAGGTGCAAATGGAGCGGATAGCCCGGGTGTCTCTGGTCGATTCGGCCGTCGAGCGCTTGCGTAATGAGATCTGCAGTGGGACATGGCCTGTCGGCAGCAAGATCCCGTCTGAATCCGAATTGGGTGGAGTCCTCGGCGTCAGCCGGCCCTCGATTCGTGAGGCGTTGCGGTCACTGGTTCATCTGGGTCTGATCGAGACCCGCCAGGGGGACGGCACCTATGTCATCGCTGACGACCAGACCACGGTGGCGATGCGGCAGGCGGTTGCCCGGGCTCCCGAGCGGGACAAGAGTGTGGTCTTCCGGTCTCTCGACATGCTTGCGGCTCGAGAAGCGGCGAGTCACCGAACGTCGGAAGATCTCATCGCGTTACGTGGGCACCTCGACGCACGTCGGGCCGCCGGCGCTGCCGCGGATCCCGCGTCGTTCACTCGTCACGACGTGGCCTTCCATGTGTGCGTGGCCCGGGCCACGCACAACAGTCTGCTGACCGGGCTCTACCAGAGTTTCGAGGGCACGTTGCAGGATGCGGTCGGCCTTGCCGCCAGAGACGGTTGCGCTGAGGATCCGCGTCACGACTCTCACGAGCAGTTGTTCTGGGCGATCCAGCGTGGCGATCAGCGTTCGGCGATCAAGGCTGCGGGCGCGGCGCTCGACACCCACTGAGCCACAGCGGTCGATGTGGTGCCTCGCTGATTTCTTCCGTTTCACCCAGAAGTAACCTACGGTCCCGTAACCTACGCTACCGTAGGTTACGTACGGCGCGTTGATGTCGCTGTGTCGCCAACACGTTGGGAGGATCTGGAATGGACGCCCAGAGCGGAGTGCTCCACGAACTCGAACCGGTTGTCGCGAGCAACCTCGACCGGCATCTGTCGATGGCGCGGGAGTGGTTCCCCCACGACTACGTCCCGTGGAGTCGGGGGCGCGACTTCGCCTTCCTGGACGGGGAGGACTGGCAACCCGAGGATTCGCCGTTGGATCACGTGGCCAAGGTGGCCATGACGGTCAACCTGCTGACCGAGGACAACCTGCCGTCCTATCACCGTGAGATCGCGACGCGGTTCTCCCGCGACGGCGCCTGGGGTACCTGGGTCGGGCAGTGGACGGCGGAAGAGGGTCGCCACAGCATCGCGTTGCGCGATTACCTCGTCGTCACGCGCGGCGTGGATCCCGTTGCGCTGGAACGTCTTCGCATGGCCCACACGGTCGCCGGCTACGACTCCGGTGACAAGACGCCGCTGCAGGCGATGGCCTATGTGTCGTTCCAGGAGCTGGCTACCCGGGTATCTCACCGCAACACCGGGCGGGCGTCCGGGTGCCCGGTCGCCGACCAGCTGCTGGCGCGGATCGCCGCCGACGAGAACCTGCACATGGTCTTCTACCGCAATCTGATGGCCGCCGCGTTGGACATCGCGCCCGACGCGGCGATGACGGCGATCCGCGACGAGGTGGTGAACTTCGCGATGCCGGGCATCGGTATGGCCGATTTCGCGCAGAACGCGATCACCATCGCGAAGGCCGGCATCTACGATCTGCGCGTCCATCACGACGACGTGGTGCAGCCGGTGCTGCGGTTCTGGCGGATATTCGATCGCACCGACTTCGGGCCCGAGGGCGAGAAGGCTCGTGAGGAACTGGCTCAGTTCCTGGCTGCGGTCGATGAGCGGGCCCGCTACTACGAAGAAAAGCGGGAGCGCGTCGGGGCCGCCTCGTAGCAACTCGACGACCGCGCCCAGCGCGCTGAACGTGTCGGACATCACACCCCCGGAGAGATTCGCCCCGCGTTGATCTTGGGTATCGAGGAGGTGTTGGTACGGAACGTTTGGGCGTAGGTCGGGACGAGCGTGGGTGGTCGGGTATGAATCGGATTGGTCGTTGGTTGGGCGCGGTCGCGTCGGCGGCGTTCGTGGCGGGCGGGTGCATTGCCGCCGCCGGTCAGGCTTCCGCGGACTCCTGTGCGGATGTGCAGGTGATATTCGCCCGGGGCACGTTCGAACCGCCGGGGGTCGGCGGCGTCGGGGACGCGTTCGTGGACGCGTTGCGGGCCAGGGCCGGCGGCAAGTCGATCGATGTCTACGCGGTGAATTACCCAGCGTCACTTGACTTTGCCACCGCGGCCGACGGCGTGGCCGATGCGAGCAACAAGGTCCGCGCGACTGTGGCGGCCTGCCCCGGCACCAAGATCGTGCTGGGCGGTTTCTCGCAGGGTGCGGCGGTGGCCGCCTACCTGACGGAGGACACGGTGCCGCAGGGGTTCGTGTTGCCGCCGAGCATCAGCGGCCCGCTTCCCGCTGAGGTGGCTGACCATGTCGCCGCGGTGGCGTTGTTCGGCAAGCCCTCGAGTGGCTTCCTGCAGATGATCTACACCGGCGCACCGCCGATCACGGTCGGCGCCCGGTACGCCGCCAAGACGGACGACCTGTGCATTCCGGAGGATCCGGTGTGCTCCCCCACCGGCGGTGACAACAATGCGCACAACTTGTACGCGGTCAACGGGCTGACGGATCAGGCCGCGGATTACGTGGTCGGCAAGCTGGGCGTCAAGCGGGCAGACCAGAGCGTCGACCAGGCCGCCGGGCGGTAGTAACCCTCAAACCGGCGCACGCTACTGTTCGAGCACGTTTTCTCGGACAGGGGAGGGTCAGTGACCGAACAAGAGCAGCAGCTGACGGTGGGCCAGAAGGCCAAGTTGTACCTTCAGGCCGCGGGCGCGTTCGCGCGGAATCCCAAGGCGCTGGTGGCTCTCGTGAAGTACCAGCTGGCGCAGCGGAAGTCGGCCAAAGAAGCCCGCTGACGCGCCTTCCCTCATTCTGCGCCCAGTTGACGGGCGAGGTGGCCGAGTAGCTCGACGCCGGTGGCGATCTGGGATTCGGTGACGTTGGCATAGCCGAGGATCAGTCCCGGCGGCGCATTGTCGGTGTCGGCGTAGCACGGCCCCAAGGGCTCGAGTCGGATACGTGACTCGGTGGCGCGGCGGGTGAGTTCCTCGATGGGAAAGCCGGCCGGGAACCGCACGGTCAGGTGTACTCCGGCGGCCGCGCCGAGAACCTCGGCCTGCGGCAGGTGGCGCGACAGCGCGTCCAGCAGGGCTGCGCGCCGGGTCGGATAGCGGCGACGCATCTGACGGAGGTGGCGGTCGTACGCGCCTGAGGTCAGGAATTGGCTGAACGCGATCTGATCCATCACCGAACTGCCGGTATCGGCAAGGCCTTTGGCGGTTCTCACCCGCTCGATCAAATGCGCGGGCACCACCATCCAACCGATGCGCAGTCCGGGCGCCAGGGTCTTGCTGGTCGAGCCGAGGTACACCACCCGGTCGGGTGCGACCCCCTGTAGCGCGCCCACCGGCGCCCGGTCGTAGCGGTACTCGGCGTCGTAGTCGTCCTCGATGATCAACCGTCCGGGTTGCGCCCATTCCAGCAGTTCGGTGCGCCGGGACGCCGAGAGCACCACACCGGTCGGCGATTGGTGCGCCGGGGTGGTCAGCGCCGTTCTCGCCCCGCTGGCGGCCAGCGCGCCGACGTCGATGCCGTTTTCGTCCACGGGGATCGGCAGTGGATCGATGCCGTTGTGCCGCAGAACCATCCGGTGTAGCCAGAATCCCGGATCCTCCGTCGCCACCGGGCCGTCCAGGCATCGGGCCAGCAGCGCGACGGCTTGCGTTGCACCCGAACACAACACCACCAGGCGCGGGTCGGCGACCACACCCCTGGTGCGCTGCAGGTAGTCGGCCACTGCGGTGCGGGCCGCCGGCAGCCCGTGTGGGGCCACGTAGCCGAATGCGCTGGACTCGATCTCGGCCAGGCCTTGACGCATGGCCCGCAGCCAGGCCTGACGCGGGAAACTGGTGAGATCCGGTGAACCGGGCGCGAAGTCGATGTCGAAGCGGGGCCGGGTCCGGTCGGACTGCACACGGCTGACGGGTGTGGTGTCGACGGCCGCTACCCGGGTGCAAGCGCCCTGGTTGCTGTGCAGGAATCCTTCGGCGGTCAGCTGGCTGTAGGCCTCGACCACGAGCCGGCGCGACACCCCGAGGTCGGCCGACAAGACGCGGGTGGACGGTAGCCGGGTGCCGGGAGTCAGCCGGCCGGACCGGATGGCGTCGCGCAGTCCGTCGGCGAGCTGACTATGCAACGGCCGATTGCTGCCGCGGTTCAGTTCGACCAGCAGTTCCGGGGCCGAACTGGTACCCGAAGTTGCCATGAAATTGGAGCCTACTCGGAGACCACTGCGGCGTTAGCGTGATGACATGGCCAACGCTGCGGGCCCGGTGACGCAAACCCGGCGCTATCCCGAGGTGGTCCTCGCCGTGTTCGGCGTGTACTCGGTGGGCCTCGGTCTGTTCATGCTGCTGGCACCCGGCACGTTCTACGACACGCTCGGCGCCTTCGGTGTGCGCAACGATCACTACATCCGCGACAACGCATCGTTCGAGTTGCCACTCGGACTGATGATGCTGGCGGCGCTCAGGTGGCCGCGCTGGCGCGTGCCCGCGCTGGCCTTCGCCACCGGTCACTGGGCCCTGCATTCGGTGAGCCACCTGGTCGACACGAATCACGCCGCCGGCACCTGGGTCGGTTGGCTGGAAGCCGCGGGCCTGGTGGTGACGACGGTGCTGTTGGCAATCGCCTTGCGCGCCAGCATGTCCGACGACAAGACAGGAGAACGGTAGATGCGTGTCCTGGTGGCCGGTGCGACCAGCGTCCCGGGAATCCCGTTGCTGCATGAACTCGATGCGCGGGGCCACGAGGTCATCGGGGTGACCCGTTCCTCGGGCAAGACCGCCCAGATCTCGGCGACCGGGGCTAAGCCCGTGGTGGCCGACGTCCTCGATGCGGCCCAGATCGACTCCGTGATGGCCGAATTCGCGCCCGAGGCGGTGGTGAGCCTGCTGACGACGCTGCCCAAGTGGGGGCCGAAGCGGCCCAAGGACTTCCGCCCGGCCACCGAGCTATGGAGCCGGGGGGCCCCGAATTTGGTGGCCGCGGCCCAGCGCGCCGGTGTGCGTCGGGTGGTCGCGGAATCGGTCATCTTCGCCTACGGGTATGGCGCGGGCGGTCCGGCCCGGATCGACGAGAGCGATCCCTATCCAGGTCCGCCACCGCCGCACGGGGCCGAATTCCTGGAGGCGCTTCGGGGTATGGAACGCACCGTGCTGAGCTCCGGTGACCACAGCGGCACCGAGGGAATCGTGTTGCGGTACGGCGTTTTCTACGGCCCCGGCGTCACCCACGACGACTTGTTCCGGCGCCTCGCCAAGTGGTGGGCAATGCCGGCCCTGACCGGTCCCGGAATTCTGTCCTGGGTGCACATCGACGATGTCGCCCGGGCCACCGCCAACGCCCTCGACAAGGGGCGGGGCGGACAGATCTACAACATCGTCGACGATCGACCGCAGTCCTTCGGCGACTACGCCAGGGAGCTGAGCCGCAAGCTACACCGGCCGCGACCGCTGCCGGTCTCGCATCGACTGGTCGGGCTGGTTGCCTCGTACCCGGCAACCGCATTCGGGCAAGCCTGGCTCCCGGTGTCGAACGCGAAGGCCAAGGCCGAGCTCGGCTGGCGGCCTATTCCCCGGTGAACTGCGGCGGGCGCTTCTGGAACATCGCGGTGACCGCCTCGGCCAGATCCTTCGACGGCAGGAAGGCCGAGTTCCAGGCCGCCACGTAACGCAGGCTCTCGGCGACTCTGGCGGTGCGCTGTTGGTCGAGCACGTCCTTGACCCCGGCGACGGTCAGCGGCGGGTTGGCGGCGATCTCAGCGGCCGTGGCGTGTGCAGCGGCCAGCGAGGCGTCGGCGTCGGCGTACACATCGTTGACCAGACCGATCTTCTCGGCGCGCGCGGCGTCAATGTCCTTGCCCGTCAACACCAGCTCGCGCAGATGCCCGTCGGACAGGATCAGCGGCAGCCGGGCCAGGCTGCCCACGTCGGCGACGATGGCGAGCTTGGTCTCGCGTACCGAGAACTTCGCGTCGGTGCTGGCATAGCGGATGTCGACCGCACTGATGAGGTCGACGCCGCCGCCGATGCACCAGCCGTGGATCGAGGCGATGGTCGGCGTGCGGCAGTCGGCGACAGACGTGATGGCGCCCTGCATCTTGCGCAGTGTGGTGTGGAAGTCGGCGCGTGCCTTCGCACCGGCGTCCAACCCGGGCATGCTCGCGCCCATCGCCGGCAGGTCGAGGCCGTAGCTGAAGTTCTTGCCCGAACCGGTCAGCACGATCGCGCGGACGTCCGCGTCGGCATCGAGCGAGCCGAACACGTCGGGCATCTCAGCCCAGAACGCCGGACCCATCGCGTTGCCCTTGCCGGGACCCAGCAACGTCACCTGGGCGACGTGGTCCTTGATCTCGACGGAAACGGACTCGTACGTGTCAGACATGGGGTGGACACTACCGAGTATGGATGAACTCGATAGCGCCGAGGCCACACTCGACGTGCTGCAACGCGTGCTGCACGGCGTCACTGCGAATGATCTGTCCCGTCCGACACCTTGTCGCGAGTTCGACGTCGCGGGGTTGACGGACCACCTGCTGAACTCGATCACCGTGATCGGTTCGGCGGCCGGCGCGCAGATTCCCGAACGCGACGCTGACAGTCCGGTGGAGGACCAGGTGCTCGGCGCGGCGCGGCCCGCCGTGGCAGCATGGCGTCGGCGCGGGGTCGACGGCACGGTGCCGTTCGGGGCAGGCGAGATGCCCGCGCCCATCCCGGCTCAGATCCTGTCGCTGGAATTCCTGGTGCACGCCTGGGATTACGCCAAGGCGACGGGGCAGACGGTCGAGGTATCGGACGACGCTCCCGAACAGATCCTGGAATGGTCCCGCGCCGTCCTCACACCTGAGGGACGGGTGCGTGCCGGCTTCGACGACCCGGTCGCGGTTGCCGACGACGCGCCGGCACTCGACCGGTTGCTGGCGTTTACCGGGCGACGCCCTTAGACGCGCTGCAGGTAGAAGTAGCCGTAGCGGCCGTCTTGGAGACCGGCTTTGCCGTTCATGATGCCCATCACGGTGTTGTCGTCCACTTTCTTGAAGTGGTCGTGGATCGGTTGGCCGTCGTAGACCATGGTGGCGGTCACCTCGCCGCGAAACTCCTCAAGCCAGAGGCTGGCGCCGCCCTTGCTGAGTTTGTCGTTGTTGAACTTGTTGCCGGCGTCATCGAGACACACGATTGGCAGCACGTCGCTGGGCGACAGCATCGTCTTTCCGAACCAGTTCGCCTTGTGCAGCAAGCCACTGACGGGGTGGCCGGTGTCGAACGCGCCGCCCTTCCACTCGCCGATCATGAAATTGATGCTCGCGGGCGCCAGGACGGCCCAGAAGGCGTCGAGTTCGGCGTCGGGGATCTGCCCCTCGCGGCTGACGAATCCGTCGAACGTGCCGCGTGCACCGTTCACTTCGTCTCTCCTGTCCGAGTCCCGGCGTCACCCGCGATCCAGCGGGTGGCGAATTCCAGGAAGGCATCGTTCTCGTGCGGGGCCCCGATGGTGACCCGCACGCCGTCCTCACCGTACGGGCGCACGATCAGCCGGTTGTCGGCGGCCCTGGCCACGAAGTCCTGGGTGCGTTCGGCCAACGGCAGCCAGACGAAGTTCGCCTGCGAGGGCGGGAGCTCGTAGCCGGCGTCGCGCAGGGCCGCGCTGACCCGGACGCGCTCGCCGACGACGGCGTCGGTGCGGGCCAGCAGTTCGTCGGCGGCCTCCAGGCTGGCGATGGCCGCGGCCTGCGACACGCTCGTCGCGCTGAACGGCACGTAGACCTTGCCCAGCGCGGTGATGATCTCCGGATCGGCGACGGCGTACCCGACGCGCATGCCGGCCAACCCGTAGGCCTTCGAGAAGGTGCGCAGAACAACCACATTGCGGTGCGCGCGGACCAGTCCGAAGCTGTCGGGCACCAAGCCGTCGCGGATGTATTCCACGTAGGCCTCGTCGAGCACGATCAGGATGTCGTCGGGCACCGCCGCCACGAACCGGGCCAGCGCCTCGGGCTCGACGACGGTGGAAGTCGGGTTGTTCGGGTTGCAGACGAAGATCAGCCGGGTGCGGTCGGTGATCGCGGCGAGCATCGCGTCGAGATCGTGAATCTCGTCACGCAGCGGGACCGGGACGCCCGTCGCGCCTGCGGTCCGGATCTGCAGCGGATAGATCTCGAAACTGCGCCATCCGTAGACGACTTCGTCGCCGGCGGCGGATGTGATTTGTATCAACTGCTGGCACAGGCTCACCGATCCGCAGCCCACGGAAATATTTTCTGCCGCGAAGGCCCCGCCCTGCAAGTGCTTGGCGAGGTGTTCGCGCAGGTCAAGATACCCGTTGTCGGGGTAGCGGTTGATGTTCTCGGTGGCTTTGAGGATCGCCTCGCGCACGCTGGGAAGCGGCGGAAACACCGTTTCGTTGCTCGCGATCTTGATTGCGCCCGGGACTGTTTTGCCTGGTGCGTACGCCGGAAGGTCGGCCATTTCGGGGCGCAGACGGATACTCACTTGGCCAGAATAGGGGAGGCTGTGTACTGTGTGCCCTCGGCGGTTTCGGGCGACAGGACGGAGTCCGGTACCCTCACAGAAGTTCAAAGGAGGCGTGCCAGAGCGGCCGAATGGGACTCACTGCTAATGAGTTGTCCCCCTTACCGGGGACCGGAGGTTCAAATCCTCTCGCCTCCGCCAAGGTTGACTTGTCAACCACACAACTGAATAACGCTAGGCGCCCGTAGCTCAACGGATAGAGCATCTGACTACGGATCAGAAGGTTAGGGGTTCGAATCCCTTCGGGCGCACTCTGAAAAGTCGAGGCGCGGTCTACGGACCGCGCCTCGGTTTGTTTGTTCGAGGGCCTTGTTTCATCGAGATCGACACCAGGGCTGTGATTCGCGTGTCGCAACGACCCTGGCGTAGATCTCGACGCATCGCCCCCAGAGCCAGCGGCTGCTACTCCGAAGCGACGGCGGTCGCGATGTCGATGGCCATCTCGCGCAGCACGTCGTCGGTCACGAACTGGCGCGCGGTCTGGCGGTTCAGCCGCAGCACAGAAACCAGGAGCTCGATGTGGCCGGCCACCTGGACCCGGGCCATCTCCGGCGGGAGGTGCAGCCCGTGCAGATCGGCCAGGAAGCCGCGCAGCACGGTGACGCGATCGTTCATCCACGGTGACCGGCCGGCCACCGTGGATGTCGAGGTCTTCAGCTGTCCGATGTACCGGCGTCGCCGCGGCTGCTCGAACAGGCCGTGGTGGGTTTGACGAGCGGACGCCGCGGGACGCGTCCGCGTCCGCACGCGGACGTCACCGTGCGGTGAATCGCATCCGGTGAATGCCGCCGTGCGCATGACCTTGGCGGTTGCCATGGCGTGTCTGTGACCCATCGTTCCCGTACCTGCCGACAATTGTTGTTTGCCAGTTAACTTTACGGGAACGTCTCAGGTTCAGCTCAGCTTCGGCCGTGGCCTCAGTTCCACAGCACCGCGATTGCCGACGCGAGCAGGGGCAGCACACCCGCGGCGATGAACAGGCCCATGACCGGTTGGCCGCCCGCGCGCCGCTGGCGTGCGGTGCCGATGCCCAGTACCGCACCGAGCGCGATCAGGATGATCAGCTTGGTACCGATCTTGGGATAGTTCAGGACGATGCCGGCCGGCCACGGCGCGGCCAGGGCCAGACCGGTGATGAGCG
This sequence comes from Mycolicibacterium porcinum, assembly GCA_001942045.1. Classification (GTDB taxonomy): domain Bacteria; phylum Actinomycetota; class Actinomycetes; order Mycobacteriales; family Mycobacteriaceae; genus Mycobacterium; species Mycobacterium porcinum_A. Next base: position 62,475 of record MSTD01000024.1, on the reverse strand, counting down.
ACAGCGTCATGCCGTAGGTCATCACCGGGGTGATCAGAAAGCGTCGGGCCGCTGCCTCGGCGATCCAGGCGCCGACCATGACCGCGAAACCGATGAGATGCGCGTAAACAACTACGTTGCGTAGTAGATCCATGGTCGGAGTGTAAGCGGCGCTGCGCGCCCGCGGGCCCGAACCCGCCGCTGCGCTTCCCGGGCTCATCGGCATCGGTCAACTAGGCTCGGCTGGATGCGGCTGCTGCTCATCGCCGATACCCATGTACCCAAGCGCGCCAAGGATCTCCCGGCGCAGGTGTGGGACGAGGTGGACCAAGCGGATGTCGTTGTCCACGCCGGTGATTGGATCGATCCCGCCCTGCTCGACGCGCTCAGCTCGCGGGCGGCGCATCTGGTCGGGTGTTGGGGCAACAACGACGGCGCCGAGTTGCGGAGGCGATTACCCGAACGTGCCGACGTGACGTTGGACGGCCTGCGGTTCACCGTCGTCCACGAGACGGGTGCGGCCACCGGCCGGGAGGCTCGGATGGCCCGGGATTACCCGGGGACCGATGTCCTGGTCTTCGGCCACAGTCACATCCCCTGGGACACGACCGCGAAAACCGGTCTGCGCCTGCTCAATCCGGGATCCCCGACCGATCGTCGCAGGCAGCCGTACTGCACGTACATGACAGCGGAGATCGCCTCGGGAGTGCTGGGCGAGGTCACCCTGCACACGGTGGAGCGATCCTGACCGGACGCGAAGGCTAGCTCGCCTCCCCCTCACAGATCAGCTCGATGTGCTTGGTGGCCCAATTACCCAGTGGCTCAAGGGCATCCAAGAGCTCCTCGCCGGCCGGCGTCATGGAGTACTCCACCCGCGGCGGCACCTCGTGGTAGCTCTCCCGGTGCACGACGCCATGGCGCTGGAGTTCCTTGAGGTGCTGGGTCAGCATCTTCTGGGACACCCCGGGCAGGCTGCGATGCAGTGCGTTGAACCGCTTCGGTCCTTCTTGAAGCTCCCAGAGGATGAGCGGTTTCCACTTGCCGTCCACCACGGCGAACGCCGCATCCAGCCCGCAGGTGAACTTACCGAGTTGAGCCATCGGACATCCTCGCTGCTCAGGGTCAATAGTTTCGAAAAAGTAAGTATCGCACTAAATAGTGGGTACTTGTTCAAAGGTTAGCGTTGCTTCAACGATGGTGGCATGACAACGACACAACCATCGGTCAGCTTCCTCGGTCTCGGCGCCATGGGATCACAGCTGGCCCGCACCGCCCTCAATGCCGGCCACCCGACAAGCGTCTGGAACCGCACCGCCGCACGGGTCTCCTCACTCGTCGAGGAGGGCGCCACCGCAGCACCCACGCCCGCGGATGCGCTCGAGGCCGACCTCATCGTGGTCTGCCTGTTCGATCAGGCGTCGGTGCATGAGGTCCTCGACCCGGTGGCCGACCGGTTGGCCGGGCGCCGCCTGCTGAACCTGACCACGACATCACCGGAAGGCGCCCGCGAGCTGGCCCGGTGGGCCGCCGGCCACGGGGCGGACTACCTCGACGGCGGCATCATGGCGACCCCGGAGATGATCGCGACGCCGCAGTCGGCGATCCTCTACAGCGGCTCGGCCGCGGTGTTCGAGGATCACCGCACGTTCCTCGAACTCTGGGGCAGCGCTGAGTACTTCGGCGAGGATGCCGGCATGGCGTCGCTGTACGACCTGGCGCTGCTGTCGGCCATGTACGTGATGTTCGCGGGATTCGTCCACGGCGCTGCCATGGTGGGGGCGGCCGGTGTGCCGGCGAAGGAGTTCGCAGCCCGCACCGCGGCGTGGCTGCCTGCCCTCATGCCCGCGGTCGCCGAGTACGCGACCGTCATCGACGGCGGGGACTACACGGTCCCCGGACAGCAGAGTCTCTATTTCTCCGATCTCACCGACATCGTCAACGCCAGCCGGGATCAGGGCATCAGCACCGAAGTTGTCGACATGGTGCAGCGGTTGATCCACCGGCAGATCGATGCGGGCCACGGCGACGAGGGCTTCGCCCGGATCATCGAGAGCATCAGGAACGGGGCAGCGGCATGACGACGACCGTGACCGTGCTCGGCCTCGGACCGATGGGACAGGCCCTGGCCGGAGCCTTGGTCGCGGCGAATCTCCGCACCACCGTGTGGAACCGGACACCCGCCAAAGCCGACGCACTGCGGGCCCGCGGCGCGCTGTGGGCCGAAACCCCCGCGGACGCAGCGGCGGCCGGCGACCTCATCCTGGTGAACGTCGTCGATCAGGCGGCCGCGGACGCGGTACTGGATGCCGCGGGGGACGCGATCGCGGGCCGGGTGGTCGTCGGGTTGTCCTCGGACATCCCCGATTCGGCACGGCGCACGGAGGAGCTGGTGACCGCGCGCGGCGGACGGTATCTGGACGGGGCCATCATGACACCGACCGACACCATCGGAACTCCGAGCGCCAGCATTCTTTTCTCCGGGCCACGGGATCTGTTCGACACCCACCGGCCGGTGTTCGGCGCGCTCGCGACGGTCAGCTGGGTCGGTGAGGACATCGGCCTTGCCGCGGCCTTCGACATGGCGCTGCTGGATGTGTTCTGGACCTCGGTCAGCGGCTTCGTGCATGCGCTGGCGATGGCCGGCGCCCATGGCATCGCGCCCACCGAGTTGCTGCCGCACGCGAACAACATCGCCGCGATTCTGCCGCCGATCTTCGGTGAGATCGCCGAACGTGTCGAAGCCGGCCGGCACACCGATCCCAGTGCGTCGGTGTCGTCGGTGGCGGCCTCGGTGCGGCATCTGATCGCGGCGTCGGAGGCAGCGGGTCTGGATGCCGGCGCCCTGGCGGCGTTCCGGGGCTATGTGGACGCGGCAGTCGATGCCGGGCACGGGGCCGACGAGATCAGCCGGATCATTCCGACAAGCGTGACCGTGCCGTCACCCTGAGGTGGCAGGCTCGTCAGCATGCAACAGAAGCCGCCCGCGGCCGTCATCGAGGCCAGCCACCGGGATCGCCTGACGAGCCTGCCTTTCGAGGACACCCGCGATTTCGAGGACGCCGACCGGGGATTCATCGCCGCGCTGGAACCGTGTGTGGTGCGGGCCGCTGACGGAACCGTGGTGTGGGACAACGACGCCTACGCCTTCCTCGAGGGGGATGCGCCGACGTCGGTACACCCCAGCCTGTGGCGTCAGTCGCAGCTGTGCGCCAAACAGGGGCTCTACGAGGTGGTTCCGGGCATCTATCAGGTACGCGGCCTGGACATCTCGAACATCAGCTTCATCGAGGGCGACACCGGTGTCATCGTCATCGACCCGTTGCTCTCCACCGAGGTGGCCGCGGCGGCCCTCGGCCTGTATCGCGAGCACCGCGGGGACCGGCCGGTCGTCGCGGTCATCTACACCCACAGCCACGGCGACCATTTCGGCGGCGTCCTCGGTGTCACCAGCCAGGCCGACGTCGACGCAGGCAAGGTGGCGGTGCTGGCACCCGAGGGGTTCGTCGAACACGCGGTGCAGGAGAACGTCTACGCCGGCACGGCGATGACCCGTCGTGCCACGTACATGTATGGCATGGGACTCGCGCGCGGGCCGCAAGGGCAGGTGGGCTGCGGGCTGGGGCAGGTCGGCTCGACGGGCGAGGTGGCGATGATCGTGCCGACGATCGACATCCGCCGAACCGGTGAAAAGCACACGATCGACGGTGTCGAGATCGAGTTCCAGATGGCGCCCGGGACCGAGGCGCCGGCCGAGATGCACTTCTACTTCCCCAAGTTCCGTGCGCTGTGTATGGCCGAGAACGCCACCCACAATCTGCACAACCTGCTGACCCTGCGTGGTGCGTTGGTGCGCGATCCGCACGGCTGGGCGGGTTACCTCACCGAGGCCATCGACACGTTCGCCGACCGCGCCGACGTGGTCTTCGCCTCGCACCACTGGCCCACCTGGGGGCGGGAGCGGATCGTGGAATTCCTCTCGCTGCAACGGGACCTATACGCCTACCTGCATGACCAGACGCTGCGTCAGCTGAACCAGGGCTACACCGGAGTCGAGATCGCCGAGCAGTTCCAGCTGCCGCCCGCGCTGGAAAAGGCCTGGCACGCCCGCGGCTACTACGGGTCGGTGAACCACAACGTCAAGGCGATCTACCAGCGCTACATGGGCTGGTTCGACGGCAACCCGGGCCGGCTGTGGCCGCACCCGCCCGAGGCGCTCGCACCTCGCTACATCGAGGCGATGGGCGGCGTCGACCGGGTCGTTGAGCTGGCCCGCAAGGCTTCTGAAGAGGGCGATTACCGTTGGGCGGCAACGCTTCTGGATCATGTGATGTTCACCGATGCCGATCACGCCGCGGCGCGGGCGCTGTATGCCGACACCCTTGAGCAGTTGGCCTACGGCGCGGAGAACGCCACGTGGCGCAACTTCTTTCTCTCCGGTGCCAGGGAATTGCGCGACGGCAAGGTCGGCACCGTCGGCCAGGTCACCGCGCCGACGATGCTGGCCCAGCTGAGTCCGGAGCAGATGTTCGACGTCCTCGCGATCAGCATCAACGGGCCGCGGGCGTGGGATCTCGACCTGGCCATCGACGTGACCTTCCTCGATACCGGCGACAACTACCGGCTCACGCTGCGCAACGGCGTGCTGGTCTATCGCAAGGCCGATGCCGACGAGGGCAGTGCCCGCGCCACGGTGAAACTTGCGGACAAGCTTCGGCTCCTGGCCTTGGCGTCGGGCGACGCGACCGCACCCGGCGTGGAGGTCACCGGTGACGCCGAGGCCCTGCCGGCCCTGCTGGCGGCGCTGGACCGACCCGATCCGAACTTCGACATCGTCACGCCGTGAGGTGAACGGAACTTTACATATATAGACACCAAGTAAAAACTTCAAACTTGTATTGACAAGTTGTGGTGATGCGGACCACAGTATCCGCATGGGAAATCACAGCTACGACGTCGTGGTGGTGGGCGCAGGCATCGTCGGCCTCGCGCACGCCTATCACGCGCATCAGCGGGGACTGACCGTCGCCGTCGTCGATCACGCCGACGGTGTCGTCGGTGCCTCGGTCCAGAACTTCGGCCACGCCTGCATCACCGCGCAGTCCGGTCAAGCGCTCGACTACGCCCGCAACGGTCGTCAGCACTGGCTCGACCTGTCCCGCAAGGCGGGGTTCTGGTCGGCCGAGTCCGGCACCTTCTGCGTCGCGCGCCACGACGACGAACTGGCGGTGATGGACGAGTTCGCCACCGCCCGCGGCGACGGCGAGGTGCGGTTGCTGAGCCGTGAGCAGATCCTCGAACAGATCCCCGTGGTGGCGTCCGGGGTCACCGGCGGCATGTATCTGCCGAACGACCTGCAGGTCGATCCGCGGACGGCGGCTCCGTCGATCGCGCGGTGGCTGGAATCCGAGGGTGTCGACTTTCATTGGCGTACCGCGGCTTCCGGGTTCGAGCCGGGCGTCGTGCGCACCTCGCGCGGACCGCTGCATGCGGGGACGACGTTCGTCACCGTCAACTACGACGTCGACCGACTGTTCCCTGCGCTGGCTGAACGCGACGGGCTGTTGCGGTGCCGGCTGCACATGTTGCGGGCCCGGCTGCCGCTGGCCTTCGCCCTGCCGGCGCCGCTGTTCACCGGTTGGTCACTACTGAGGTACTCGGGATTCGAGGGGCTCCCGAGTACCGGCGCGGTGGCTGACCGGTTGCGGGCCGAGCACCCCGACTACGTCGCGATCGACCTGCACCAGATGTACACCCCGCAGCCCGACGGCTCCCTGCTGATCGGCGACACCCACTACCGCGACATTTCCGCGCCGCCGTTCCAGTCCGAAGAGGGCTTCGCCGTCCTCATCGAAGAAGCCCGGAAACTGTTCGGGGTCAACGACATCGAGGTCAGCGAGCGCTGGCAGGGCGTTTACACCTCCGCGCCCGACCAGGAATTCCTGCTCGAACAGCCCGTCGAGGGCACCCACGTCGTCACCGTCACCACCGGCATCGGCATGACCACCAGCATGGGCCTGGCCCACGCCAGCGTCGGCAACGCGCTGGACCGACTCGTCGCCACCGTCTGAACAACCCAACTCGAAGGGATAAACCAATGGGCACCAAAGCAACTGATCCGATCAGCCTGGTCGTCTTCGACATGGCCGGCACCACCGTCGAGGACAGCGGGCTGGTTGAGCAGTCCTTCCTGGCCGCCGACACCCACGCCGGTCTGTCGAAGACCGACGCCGACCGCGAGGAGATGCTGCGCTACGTCTCCGACACCATGGGGCAATCCAAGATCGTGGTGTTCCGGCACCTGGCCAAGGGCAACGAGGAGCAGGCGCAGGCCGCGAACAAGGAGTTCGAACGCTGCTACGCCCAGCTGGTCTCCGAGGGCAATTGCAGCCCGATCCCGGGTGCTGAAGATGTCATTACATCTTTGCGCTCCAGCGGTATCAAGACCGCGTTGACCACCGGCTTCGCCCGCGAAACCCAAACCGCCATCATCGAGGCGCTGGGCTGGCAGAACCTCGCCGACGTGGTGCTGTGCCCCTCGGCAGGGGTCCGCGGTCGGCCCTACCCGGACATGCCGCTGACCGCGCTGATGCAGACCCAAACCGACTCGGTGCGTTCGATGATCGTGCTCGGTGACACCTCGTCGGACGTCATCAGCGGCCTGCGCGCCGGGGCACGAGCCTCGATCGGCGTGCTGACCGGTGCCCACAACCGGGCCCAGCTGTCCGAGGCGGGTGCCACGCACATCCTGGACAGCGTCGCCGATCTCCCCGCTCTGGTGGCAGCCCTCCGATAGTCCGCTCACCACTACAGCCCTGCGGCGGTCGGTCGCAGGCCGCGCCTCCCGACCGCCGCACCTCTTCTGCACCCGTTCTCGCAAGAGAAACCTGCCTCTGACGTTCGGCCACACTCGCTCGGCTATCTGCCCCGGCCCGTCAGCACACCGCCTGCAGCACGCCCACCAGAGGTGCAATTTCATGACTCAAACCGCGATTCCCGTCACTCCATCGACCATCCCGCGCTACCGCCATTGGCGTATCCAGATCTTCGCCGTCACCTGGATCGCCTATGCCGGTTTCTATTTCACGCGCCAGGCCTTCTCCGTGGCCAAGCTCGGCATCCTCGAAGACCCGATCCTGAGCACGCACCTGACCAAGAGCGTGATGGCCAATCTCGACGCCGCCTACCTCGCCGCCTATGCGGTGGGCCAGTTCGTCTGGGGCCAGGTGTCCGACCGGTTCGGTCCCCGGGTGGTGATCCTCGGCGGCCTGGCGATCTCGGCGATCGCCACCGTCTTCATGGGGCTGCTGCCGGCGCTGGTGTTCCTGCTGCCGCTGATGATCGTGCAGGGCCTGGCCCAGTCCACCGGCTGGTCGCCGACGCTGAGCAACATGGCCCAGTTCTTCTCCATCGGAGAGCGGGGTCGTGTCCTCGGATTGTGGAGCACCAACTACGCATTCGGCGGTCTGGTGGCCGCACCGATCCTGGGCTGGGTGGCCTACGACGTGTTCGGCACGTGGCGGGCGGCGTTCTTCGCCGGTGCGGCCGTCGTGGCCGCGGTGTTCGTGCTCGTGCTGCTGTTCCAGCGCAACCGGCCGCAGGACGTCGGGTTGCCGCCGATCGAGGAGTACCACGCGAAAGAGGACATCGCTGCGCTCGACGACTCGCCCGAGGCCGAGGCGGTTGCCGAACCGACCCCGTCGTGGCGGGAATCGCTGAAGGTGGTGCTCAGCGACAGCATGGTGAGAACCCTTGGTGCGTCGTACTTCCTGCTCAAGCCGGCCCGCTACGCGATCCTGCTGTGGGGCCCGGTGATCGTGGCCGAGCGACTGGTGGACGGCGACAAGTTCCAGGCCGTGACCATCCCGGTGGCCTTCGGAATCGCCGGTGTCGTCGCCCCGATCCTGCTCGGCCGGATCTCCGACCGGATGTTCAGCGCCCGCCGGGTCCCCGCGTGTGTGATCAGCCTCGGAATCCTGGTGGCGGTGCTGGCGCTGTTCGGTCCGCTGACCGCGACGGGCAATCCGTGGATCATGGTGGCCGTGCTCGGCGTGATCGGCCTGAGCGTGTACGGCGCCGACGCGATGATCTCGTGTGTCGCCGCGGTGGACTTCGGGACTTCCAAGCACGCCGGTACCGCGGCCGGTCTGATCAACTGCTGTGGTTCGGTCGGTGCGATCCTCGGCGGTCTGTTGCCCGGCTACCTGAGCACGACGACGCTGTTCTACGGATTCGCCGGTGCGGCACTGCTTTCCATGCTCCTGCTGATCCCGCACTGGAACCGGATGCCTGCCGCCGACTGATCCGGCGAGCAGACGCAAACCTGTCCCTTTTCCCGCGAAAAGGGGCAGGTTTATGTCTGTTCGGCGGAGGAAAACTTGGTGCGCGCGTTGACGATACTGAACGTGACCACGTCGGGCCGGTAGCGGTCGTCGGCGCACTCGAATACCACGCCGTGCTGATCTCGGGATACCCGTCGCTCCCGGAGCAGCGGGCTGCCCGGCGCGATCCCGAGATTGGCGGCGTCGTCGGGCCCGGCCGCCACCGCGTCGAGCACATGCTCCATCGAGTCGAAATACACGCCCCGGCTGGCCAGATAGTCGGTCATCGAGCCGGAGTCGGTGTCGAACTCGAAGAGCATGGAGCCCACGGATTCGATGAAGGTGCTGCGCTCGATCATCGCGGGTTCACCGTCGAGCAGCCGCACGCGCAGTACCTCAACCACGAAGTCGTCTGGCGTCAAACCCAATGCCTCGATGGCGATTTCGGATGCGCGGCGGCGGGCCACCTCGATCGTGCGGTTGCCCGCGACGCGGCCGACGCGTTCGGCCCACTGGGTGAACGGCGTGAACGTGTCCAGTGTCTGCGTGGCGTCATGACTGCGGACCACCGCGGGTTTGCCGCGCGACACCCGGATCAGGCCCTCGTTCTTCAGCGTGGCCAGCGCCTGGCGGACCGGGCCGCGGGACACGTCGAACTCCGCGCACAGCGCGCTCTCGGTGGGCAACGGTTGTCCGATGGCGTAGTCGCCGCGGGTGATGCGCTGACGCAGTTCGGCGGCGACGTGCTCGTGGCGCGAACGGGCCTCCGCCATCCGCATCACCTTCCGGGGCAGGTTGTCATGACAAGTTTGCTACCTGAGCTACATTACCGTGTCCGAGTCAGGGCAGGCCGCCGTCCACCCGCAGGATCGACCCGGTGCTGAAGCTGGAGGCATCGGACATCAGAAACAGTGCGGCGCCGACGATCTCGGGCGGATTGCCGGCCCGTCGCAGCGCGAGGTGTCCGAACGGGTCGCCGGCCATGTCCCAGGCCTTGCTGACATCGGTGAGGAAGGGCCCGGCCATCAGCGTGTTGACCCGCACGGTCGGACCGAATGCCTTGGCCAGCCCTTCGGTCATGGCGTTCAGGCCGGCCTTGGCCGCGGCGTAGGGGAGCATGTACTGGTCGGGGCGCAGCGAACCGGACGAGCTGACGTTGACGATCACGCCGCCGCCGGCGGCCACCATCCGCTCACCGAGCAGGGCCGAAAGCCGGAACGGCCCTTTGATATTCAGGTTGAACACCGAGTCGAAGAGTTTCTCGGTGACCGAGCCCAGCGATTCGTACAGCGGCGACATACCGGCGTTGTTGACCAGCACGTCCACCTTGCCGAACCGTTCGTACGCCGCGTCCACCAGGGCGTCGAGCTGATCCCACCGGCCCACGTGCACCTGATAGGGCAGGGCGGCGCGACCGGTGGCTGCGGTGATCTCCTCGGCCGCGGCCACGCAGGAGTCCAGGTTGCGGCTGGCGATCACCACGTCGGCGCCGCAGCGGGCGGCTCCCATCGCGATCTCTCGGCCCAGTCCGCGGCTGCCGCCGGTGACCAGGACCACCCGGTCGGTGAGGTCGAACAACTCGTCGGCATATCCCATGTGATGACCCTCTCCGGCCGGCTTACACCGCGGCCCTATGGTGGCACGGTGCAACTGCTTCTGGTCCGACATGCTTTACCGCTGCGCAGCGAGCCCGGTCAAGGGTCCGATCCCGACCTGTCCGAGGAAGGCGTCGCCCAGGCGGAGCGGCTGCCCGCCGCCCTGGCGCGGTTCCCCGTCAGCCGGCTGGTCAGCAGCCCGCAGCGGCGCGCGATCCAGACGGCCGGACCACTCGCGAAGGAGCTCGGCCTGCAGGTCGAGGTCGACGAGCGGCTCGCCGAGTACGACCGCGACATGTCGCACTATGTGCCGATCGAGGAGATCGCGAAGGAGAACCCCGAGGAACTGGCCCGCCTGGTCAACGGCCACCTGCCCAGCAGCGTGGACGAGGAAGCGTTTCTGGCCAGGATCAACGCCGCGGTGGAAGACCTGGTGACCACCGGTGATCATGACGAAACTGTGGCGGTGTTCAGCCACGGCGGCGTGATCAACGTGCTGCTGCACCAGATCCTGGGCACCGAGCGGCTGCTGTCCTTCCATGTCGATTACGCGTCGGTGACCCGGCTGCTGTCATCGCGGTCGGGCAAGCTGGCCGTCGCGTCGGTCAACGGCACCGAGCACGTATGGGACCTCCTGCCGAGAAATGTCCGGTGGTAAACAATGACGGTGACCAATCTGGAGGGCCTCGACCTCGCGGCGCTGGACCGGCATCTGCGTTCTGAAGGCATTGCCCGTAGCGGTGAGCTGCGCGCCGAACTGATCGCCGGCGGCCGTTCGAACCTGACCTTCCGGGTGTGCGACGACGCGTCGGCGTGGGTGCTGCGGCGCCCGCCGCTGCACGGTCTGACCCCGTCGGCGCATGACATGGCGCGCGAGTACAAGGTGGTGGCGGCGCTGGCCGGCACCGCGGTGCCCGTCGCCCGGGCGGTGACGATGAGCAATGACGACTCCGTGCTGGGTGCGCCGTTCCAGATGGTCGAGAACGTCGACGGCCGGGTGGTCCGCAGTGCCGACGAGCTGGCCGCACTGGGCGACGAGCAGGTGATCAGTGACAGCGTGGACGCCCTGATCCGGGTACTGGCCGACCTGCACGCGGTGGACCCTGAGGCCGTCGGTCTGGGCGATTTCGGCAAGCCCGCCGGGTATCTGGAACGCCAGGTCCGTCGTTGGGGTTCGCAGTGGGACCTGGTCCGGCTTCCCGACGATCCTCGCGACGACGACGTCAAGCGCCTGCATCAGGCCCTGGCCGATTCGGTTCCGGCGCAGAGCCGCAACTCGATCGTGCACGGCGACTACCGCATCGACAACACCATCCTCGACGCGCAGGACCCGACGAAGGTCCTTGCAGTCCTGGACTGGGAGCTCTCGACGCTGGGCGATCCGTTGAGCGACGCGGCACTGATGTGCGTGTACCGCGACCCGATGTTCAACCTCATCCTGAGCATGGAAGCGGCCTGGAGTTCACCGCAGATGCCGTCGGCCGACGATCTGGCCAACCGCTACGCGGTGCAGTCCGGCCAAGAACTCGCGCACTGGGACTTCTACATGGCGTTGGCCTACTTCAAGGCAGCCATCATTGCCGCGGGTATCGACTTCCGCGCCCGTCAGGGGTCCGAGGCGCCGGGCAGTACGAGTGTCGGCGCGGCGGTGGCCCCGGCGATCGCCTCGGGATTGCGCGCGCTGGGCTGACGGGTCAGCTGCGTTGCGCGGCCTTGAAGTTCTTCTTTGCCGCGCGGCGCAACTGGAAGATCCGGGCCGATCCGGCGGCGACGGTCAGCAATCCGCCGGCCACCGCGGCGCCCAGGATGGCGACTCCCGTCGGCAACGACCAGTGCCAGCCCAGGAACGTCATCGGGACCGGTTCGGTGTTCTGTGCGATGAAGATCAGCAGCACGATGAGCACCAGGAAGCCCAGGATCAGCGCTGACCACAGCGCCCCGGCACGCGTGAGCTTGGGTTCGGAGGCCTTCCCCGGCTTGGGAGCGGACTTGTCCGCCTTGGCGGGGGCCTTGCCGGCATCGGGGACTTTGCCTGGGTCGGGCGACGGCGTCACCGGCACATTCGGCGTCGGCTGAGGCAAATCGGGCGATGCAGACGGATCGCTGGTCATACCGACATCTTTGCCCGTCGCGGCGTCAATGCAAACCACCATGAGGTAAAGCGCGGCGGCATGTCGGGTGTGCCGTTAGGGTCGTCAGAGGCTGATCGCCCAGCCGCCGTCGCCGAAAGGATGCGCCTGTGCAGCGCAGAACCCTGGCAATCGCGATGACCCTGCTCGCCCTGATCGTGCCGCTGGCGGTGGCCTGCGGAAGCTCCAATCCGCTGGGTGGTGGACCCATCTCGGGTGACCTGAAATCCATCACGGTCGGGTCGGCTGACTTCCCGGAGTCCAAGATCATCGCCGAGATCTATGCCCAGGCGCTGGAGGCCAACGGCTTTCAGATCCGCAGGCAGTTCGGCATCGGCAGCCGTGAGACGTATGTGCCTGCGGTGCAGGATCACTCGATCGACCTGATTCCCGAGTACACCGGGAATCTCCTGCAGTACTTCGACGCGGAGGCGACGGCCACCACACCTGATGAGGTGCTGATCGCCCTGTTCAAGGCCTTGCCCGGCGATCTGTCGATCCTGTATCCGTCTCCGGCCGAGGACAAGGACACCCTCGCCGTCACCGCGGAGACGGCCAAGCGCTGGAACTTGAAGACCGTAGCCGACCTGGCCGCGCATTCGGCGGAGGTGAAAGTCGGTGCACCATCGGAATTTCAGACCCGTCAGACGGGCCTGGTCGGCCTGAAGTCCCGGTACGGCCTGGACATCGCGCCCGTCAATTTCGTCGCGATCAGCGACGGTGGCGGCCCGGCCACCGTTCAGGCACTCAACAGTGGCGCCGTCACGGCCGCGAACATCTTCAGCACCTCACCGGCGATCGAGCAGCACCACCTGGTGCCGCTCGAGGATCCCAAGAACGTCTTCCTGGCGGCCAATGTCGTTCCGCTGGTGGCCTCGCAGAAGATGTCGAATGATCTCAAGACCGTGCTCGACGCGGTGTCGGCCAAGCTCACGACCGAAGCGCTGATCGAGCTGAACACCGCGGTGGAGGGCAATGCCGGCGTCGACCCCGACGAGGCCGCCGAAAAGTGGATCAGGGACAACGGATTCGACCAACCGGTGGTCAAGTGATGAGCGCTCGCGCGAAGAGCAGAGGGTCCCGATGATTACCTTCGAGAACGTCACCAAGCGCTATCCGGACGGCACGGTGGCCGTCGACAACCTCAATCTGGAAGTGCCGCAAGGGACGTTGACGGTGTTCGTCGGACCGTCGGGCTGCGGCAAGACCACGTCGATGCGGATGATCAACCGAATGATCGATCCCACCTCGGGCACCCTCGTGGTGAACGGGGAGGACATCAGCACGGTCGACCCGGTGAAGCTGCGGCTCGGCATCGGCTACGTCATCCAGAGCGCCGGGCTGATGCCGCATCTGCGGGTGGTCGACAACGTCGCGACGGTGCCGGTGTTGCGGGGCGAATCCCGGCGCAGCGCGCGCAAGGCCGCGATCGGCGTGATGGAACGGGTGGGGCTGGACCCGAAGCTGGCCAACCGTTATCCGGCGCAGCTGTCCGGTGGACAGCAGCAGCGGGTCGGGGTGGCTCGTGCGCTGGCCGCGGATCCGCCGATCCTGTTGATGGACGAGCCGTTCAGTGCGGTCGACCCGGTGGTCCGGGAGGATCTGCAGACCGAAATCCTCCGACTGCAAAGCGAATTGCGCAAGACCATCGTGTTCGTCACGCATGACATCGACGAGGCGGTCAAGCTCGGGGACAAGGTGGCGGTGTTCGGCCGTGGTGGGACCCTGCTGCAATATGCCGACCCCGCCTTCGTTCTGTCGAACCCGGCCAACGAGCTCGTGTCTGGATTCGTCGGCGCCGACCGCGGTTACCGCGGGCTGCAGTTCTTTCACGCCACCGGGCTGGAGCTGCACGAGATCAAGCACGTCGACGAGGACGACATCGACGCGCTGGACCTGAGCCCAGGGGAGTGGCGGCTGGTCATCAAATCCGGCTTGCCGTTCGCGTGGATCAACGCCGCGGGTGTCGAGGTGCATCGGAAGGGCAACGCGCTCTACGACAGCACGATCGGCGGTGGCTCGTTCTTTCCGCCCGACGGCAATCTGCGACAGGCGCTGGACTCTGCGCTGTCCTCACCGAGCGGGCTCGGCGTGGCGGTCGACGAGGACGGGAAGCTGCTCGGCGGTGTGCGTGCCGACGACGTGCTGGAGGCGCTCAAGGAGCAGCGCCGTGTCCCGGAGCTGGGTTAGCCCATGCGATATCTGCTGAACCATCTCGACGACCTGTGGGTGCTGACCGTCGTGCACCTGCGGTTGTCGTTGGTGCCGATCGTGCTGGGGCTGCTGATCGCGGTCCCGCTGGGGGCGGCGGTTCAGCGCACCGCCGCGCTGCGGCGGATCACGACTCTCACGGCGAGCATCATCTTCACCATCCCATCGCTGGCGTTGTTCGTGGTGCTGCCGCTGATCATCCCGACCCGCATCCTGGATGAGGCCAATGTCATTGTGGCGCTGACGCTTTACACCACGGCATTGTTGGTGCGGGCGGTGCCCGAGGCGCTCGATGCGGTGCCCGAGCAGGTGCGTGACGCGGCGACGGCGATCGGCTACCGGCCGTGGGTGCGGATGCTCAAGGTGGAGCTCCCGCTGGCCATCCCGGTGCTGATCGCCGGGCTGCGGGTGGTGGCGGTCACCAACATCTCGATGGTGTCGGTGGGTTCGGTGATCGGGATCGGCGGCCTGGGCACCTGGTTCACCGAGGGTTACCAGTCGAACAAGAGTGACCAGATCATCGCCGGGATCATCGCGATCTTCGTGCTGGCCGTCGTGATCGACACGCTGATCATGTTGGTGGGCAAGGCCATCACACCCTGGACGCGCACGGCTCACGCGCCCCGGACGGCCAAGGCGGCGGCATGAACTTCCTGCAGCAGGCGCTGGACTTCATCTTCACCGCCGCCAACTGGGCCGGGCCGGCCGGCCTGGGTGCCCGCATCGTCGAGCACCTGCAGTACACCGTGGTCGCGGTGGCGGCGTCCGCGATCGTCGCGATCCCGATCGGGTTGCTGATCGGTCATACCGGGCGCGGCACGTTCCTGGTCGTCACCGGCGTCAACGCCTTGCGGGCGCTGCCGACGCTGGGTGTGCTGCTGCTCGGGGTGCTGCTGTGGGGGCTGGGTTTGGTGCCGCCCACGGTCGCGCTGATGCTGCTGGGCATTCCGCCGCTGTTGGCGGGCACCTATGCCGGCATCGCGAACGTGGACCCGGCCGTGGTGGACGCGGCCAGGTCGATGGGCATGACCGAGCGCCGGGTGCTGTTCGGTGTCGAGGTCCCCAACGCGCTGCCGCTGATCGTGGGCGGGCTGCGCACCGCGACGCTTCAGATCGTGGCGACGGCAACCGTCGCGGCCTATGCGAGCCTCGGTGGATTGGGCCGGTATCTGATCGACGGCATCAAGGTGCGCCAGTTTCACATCGCACTGGTCGGTGCGCTCATGGTCACAGCGTTGGCCTTGATTCTCGACGCCGCGCTGGCCTTCGCGGTGCGGTTGTCGGTGCCCGGTAGTGGCCGGTTGAGCCGTCGGCGACGGATGCCGCAGCCATTGCTCGACGACGAGGTGGCCCTCGAGTCGCGCCCGGCGGGGAGTTCCGGACTCGGCTACGAACGCCGCGCCTCGTCGCATACGGTAGACGGGTGAGCGACGAGAAGGATCGCGCCTGGCCAGCAGTGTTGACCTGGCGGGCGCACGACGAGCCCCGGATGGAATCGGTTCGGGTTCAGCTGTCGGGCAACAGGATCAAGGCCTACGGCCGGATCGTGGCCGCTTCCACGGACTCCCACCCGGCGTTCTCGGCCTCCTATGACCTCGTCACCGACGAGACCGGCGCCACCAAGCGGTTGTCTCTCACCGTCACGCTGGCCGAGCGGGAACGCCAGCTCTCCATCGCCCGCGATGAGGAGAACATGTGGCTGGTGCAGGATCACACCCAGACCAAGCGGTCGGACTTCGGCGGTGCGCTCGATGTCGATCTCGTGTTCAGCCCGTTTTTCAACGCACTGCCGATCCGGCGGACGGGCCTGCATGAGCGGGCGGAGTCGGTGACGCTGCCGGTGGTCTACGTGCGGTTGCCGGACCTCTCGGTGGAGACCGCGAACATCAGCTACAGCAGCCCCGGGCCCGGAGCCGCGGTGAAACTGCGCTCGCCGGTCGCCGACACCACCATCACGGTGGATCCCGACGGCTTCATCCTGGATTACCCAGGACTGGCAGAGCGGATCTGATCACCCCGCCGGCGCGGCCGGCCGCGGCCAGCTCGGCGCGCCAGTTGTCGGTGCCCACCACCGTCGTCATGATCTCGGGCCGGCTGAAGCTGTCGTAGCGCATCCGGGCGGCGTGGCCCGTCTCGACCAGTTCGGCCACCGAACCCGTATCGGCCAGCGTTTTCTTGGCGCGGGTCAGCAGCTCGATGCTCTGTTCGAGCGCGGGCAGCAGCTGGTCGGCGTTGGCCTCACACATGGCCCGCACCAGGTCCGGTGCGGTGGCCGCGACCCGGGTGCCGTCGCGGAACGATCCGGCCGCCAGGGCGAAGGCCAACGGCACCTCGCCGGCGGTGACGGCCAGTGCTTCGGCGAACAGGTGCGGCAGGTGGGAGATGGCGGCCGCAGCGGCGTCGTGCTCATCGGAGCGCGCCGGCACCACGACCGCATGGCAGTCCAGCGCCAGCTGGGTGACCAGCGACCAGACCCGAGCGTCGACGTGATCGTCCACGCTGACCACCCACGCGGCACCGGTGAACAGTGCGGCGTCCCCGGCTGACCAGCCGGAGTGGGCGGTGCCCGCCATCGGGTGGCCGCCGACGAAGTTCGGCAGCAGGTCGGCTCGTCGCACCTCGTCCAGCACTGCGCCTTTGACGCTGGTGACGTCGGTCAGCGGACACTGCGGCGCGGTCTGCCGGATGTGGTCGAGCATCTGCGGCAGGGCCGGCATCGGCACCGCCAGCACGATCAACGCGTCGAGGTCGGCTGCCCGGCGCAGGGCCTCGTCGAGGTTCTCGGTGGCGTCGAACCCGTCGAACTTTGCGGCGGCGACGGCCTCCACCGACCGGTTGTACCCGAAGACCTCACGTCCGGCTCCGGCGGCAGCCCGCATCAGCGACCCACCGATCAGGCCCAGGCCCACCACGCACACGGGTGTGTTCGTCACGCCTCAAGATTGGCATACGGGCTGTGCCGCAGCCGAGGGTGATCCCTGTCGAAATTGCTGGTCGGCGACTACCGTAGGCGGGCATGGAGGCACAGCGTGCGCCGGCAGACCTGCCCGATGGCTTCGGGGTGGCCGTTGTCCGGGAGGACGGCAAGTGGCGGTGCGCTCCGATGCGGTCGTCGTCGCTGAAGAGCTTGACCGCGGCCGAGACCGAACTTCGTGAGCTGCGCAGCGCCGGAGCGGTCTTCGGGTTGCTCGACGTGGACGACGAATTCTTCGTGATCGTGCGGCCGGCTCCGGCCGGAACCCGGCTGCTGTTGTCGGACGCCACGGCCGCCCTGGACTACGACATCGCCGCCGAGGCGCTGGAGAATCTGGACGCTGACCTCGAAGAAGAGGATCTCGAGGACGCGGACCCGTTCGAGGAGGGCGATCTCTCGGTGCTGTCCGACATCGGGCTGCACGAGGACGTACTCGGCGTGATCCTGTCCGAGACCGACCTCTATGCCGACGAGCAGATCGGGCGCATCGCCCGGGAGATGGGTTTCGCCGAGGAGTTGTCGGCGGTGCTCGACCGGCTCGGTCGGTGAGTGCCTCGGACGAAGCCCTGATCCGCGCGGCGTTGGAGGCTGCCCGGACGGCCGGGCCCCGTGATGTGCCGATCGGCGCGGTGGTGTTCGACGCCGACGGGACCGAGCTGGCCCGGGCCGCCAATGTGCGTGAGGCCACCGGGGACCCCGCCGGGCATGCCGAGATCGTCGCGATGCGCGAGGCCGCGCGAGTGCTCGGTGACGGCTGGCGGCTGGAAGGGGCGACGCTGGCCGTGACGGTCGAGCCGTGCACGATGTGTGCCGGCGCGCTGGTCCTGGCCCGGGTGGCTCGGGTGGTCTTCGGCGCGTGGGAACCGAAGACGGGGGCGGTCGGCTCGCTGTGGGATGTGGTGCGTGATCGCCGGCTCAATCACCGGCCCGAGGTGGTCGGGGGCGTGCTGGCCGACGAGTGCGCGGCGCTGCTGGAGGAGTTCTTTAGTCTTCAGCGTCGAGCGTGAAGTTATTTGCGAGTTTCCGGCTGATTTTGAGCATCGAGCTCACATTCGGCGATCGGAGGAGCGGATTAGGGCTTGCGGCGCTCGCCCGGTAAGCTGCCACACGGTGGCGTGTCCGAGCGGCCTAAGGAGCACGCCTCGAAAGCGTGTGACGGGTAACCCCCGTCCGAGGGTTCAAATCCCTCCGCCACCGCCATAAATCCCGCGCCTGTTATTTGCAGGTCGCGGGATTTTTTATGCTGGCGCCGCCAACCGGGTGGCCGTGACGGTTCCGCTGCCGGTGTCCGAACCGACATCGCGGGGGTAGCGTGCCGCCAGTTCGGTGAAACTCGTGAAAGAGGTTGACCAGCCCAGGCTTTCGATCCATTGTCGGGCGTCATCGCCGAGTCCGCGGTCGACGTTGGGCATGGAGCGATAGAGGGCTGCGGCGCCGTCCACGGTGTTCAGGGTGGTGTTGAAGCTCTGGCTACCCATGACGGGGAATCCGTACTGGCTGCTGGGCGCGGACAACCGCGTGATCGCTTCGACCCCGGCGCGAGCCGTCGACGTCGGCAGGGTCATCAGGGCGTGGTCGACCCAATGGGTCCGGATTGCGGGATCGAAGCCGTTGGCCAGCAGTGCTTCGGGCCAGTCCTCGGCGCCGAGGTCGGCCTTGATGAGGTGACGTTCGCATGTCGTGACGGCGTCGCGCAGTAGTGGTTCCTTGAACTCGAAGAGTTGGGGCAGATCGATCTCGAACAAGCGCACCGGCTCCGGCCAGGCCAGCCGGAACGCGTGAGTGTCCAGGCCGGCGCCGAGCAGCACGATCTGGGTGCGTCCGCAGGCCGCTGCTTCGAGGAGACCATCGTCGGCGAGGCGGACGCCGACGGTGCGGGTCTCGTACATCACCTCGGCCAATCGCAACACCGTGTTCCAGGTCTCGGCTGCCTCCGCTGGTGCGGATGGGTCGAGGTAGGCCTGCTGGGCCGCGGCGACGAATCGGTCGGCGTACGGATCGGCGTAGAGCCGGTCGTCGCGTCGGGTTTCCCGGGCCCGGATGACCGCGACGCCCACGGCGGTCAGCGGGGGTCCCGTCAAGGTGATGGGCAGCTGCGATCCGTTCATGGGTCCCCTCCCGGTGTCACGTAATCATTACTTGACGGCAGGTAAGTAATGGATGCCGCCACGCTAAGCTCATTGCTTACCGGGCGTCAAGTAAGTGGAAGGGCGGGTCTGGATGGCAGGGCGAAGGACCGACACCCGTGACAAGATCCGCGCGGTGGCCCTTGAGCTGTTCTCCGCCCACGGCTACGACCACACTTCGATCCGTCTGATCGCCGAACGCCTGGGGATCACGAAAGCTGCTGTCTACTATCACTTCCCGGCCAAGGAAGACATCGTGGTCAGCCTCGCCGACGATCTGCGCGACGGCGTCGACGAGATCTTGCGGTGGGCCGCGGATCAGCCGCCGGGGCAGCGCACCGGGCTCGAGGTGCTGCGCCGCTACGGCACTGTTCTGCATGGCACCGGCCGTGCGATGACACGGTTCATGCACGAGAACTACGCAGCGTTCAACCGGCTCGGGGTGGGTGCTGACTTGCGTTACCAGTTCCGCACCGTGGCCGACGCCATGACCGCACCGGATCACGATCCCGTCGCGGTGTACCACGCCCGGCAGGCCTTGCTCAGCATCTCGTGGAGCGTGGCCATGATGGGCGATCTGCCGCTCACCGACGAGCAGTGCAACGACATCGCCATCGCAATCGCGTCGGATATCTACCGACGCAGCGTCTAGGCCGAGGCGGGTGACAACCGCAGCACCGGGATGGTCCTGATCCCGTCGGTCCGTTGCTCGTAGGTGTTCCAGCCCTTGTTCAGCCGGTCGGCGGCCAGGGTGTACAACCGGTCGCGGTCGGGGCCGGTGGCCTCGTGCGCGATGAACCGACCGCCGTGCGGCCCGATGTGCAGTTCACAGTCCGGATGCGCGAGCAGGTTGTGATACCAGTTCGGGTGGCGGTCCCGCCCGTAGTTGGAGGCGATGACCACGACGTCGTCGCCGTCGGTGAAGTAGGCCAGCGGCGTTTCGTACTGCTTGCCGCTGCGGGCGCCGGTCGAGGTCAGCATGAGCACCGGCATGCCCAGGCTCATGCGTGCCCGCCCCCCGGTCGCCTTCATCAACGGACCTTCCAGCGGGGCGACCCGTCGCCGCCAGAATTTCGCGGCTCGTTCAGTGGTGAACAGCTTGCCCCCGGTCAACCAGAACAGCTCGCGTTTCCACAGCGGCCGAGTTTCCAGGTCGACCCGGGGGATGCCGTTGAGCGAGCCGGACATGGGGTGGCCCTAGTGGATTCGTGCCCACGGCGCGAAGGCGTTGCGCTGCCCGCGTAGTGCCGGCTCGAGCTCGGGGTAGTGCCGCAGCAGTACCGAGGTCATGTCGTTGTGGTCGATCCAGTCCATGCCTTCGGGGGTGTAGACGCGCGGAGTGAAGTCCACGGTGTAGAACCGGTCGCTCTTGAGGCGACGGGTCGCCATCAGCACGAAGATCCGGAACGCGGTGTCGCTGAAGCCGAATCCCTCGGGCAGCTTTTCGCCGAACATGCCGACCGTGGTGTCGACCTTCTCGATGTCACCGCCGTAGATCTCGGCCATCACTGCCGCAGTCGAAGCGTCGCCGCCGCTGATCTGGTCGAAGCTCGTCACCGGGTTCAAGCGCAGGGCCCGGCGGAAGTCGTTGTAGCGCGGAACCCCTCGTTCCCGGGAACGCAGGATGTCGGTGGCGATCATGTCGAGTGTGTGCTCGTCGGTGCGCTGGAAGCTCCGCATGAAGTTCGGACTGTTGTGCAGGGTGACCGCGCCGGGGTGGGCGACGCCCAGGGAGTACAGGCACTCGGCCACGCCCATGCTCTTGAGGACGCCGCGGGAGTTCGCGCCGCCGTGGATCTCGCTGAAGGTGAGCGTGCGCGGCTCGACTCCGGTTGTGAGGCTGAGGAATTCGTAGTCGTCGGGCACCAGGGGGTGCATCCGGTAGACGGTGACGAAGTCCTCGGTGATCGAGTACGGCGCGGTGTGGTGGTCGGTGGTCGAACCGGGGATGCCGCTGAGCACGTCGCTGGAGCTCAGCCGTCCGAACAACTCCTTGACCCGCTCGCCGGCCAGCCCGAACCAGTTGGCCCGCATCCCGATCTGCAGGGTCGGGTGCCCGAGGATCGCCGGGGTCCATTCGATGGTGTGGATCTTGGCGATCAGCGCGGCGTTGATCAGCCGCGCCTTGTTGAACAGCTGATCGTCGGACCATTGCGGGTAGGCCGCCTTGAGCCGGTCGCAGATCGCGTTGTGCTCGCGCATGAAGATCGTGCCCATCAGCTCCATGCCCAGCCACCACCCGTCGGCGCCACCGGACGCGCCGATCAGCGCCGGGTCGATGTCGATGAACCCATCGGCGTCGATGCGCACCTTGCCGTCGCGGTGGCTGCGGATCGCGTTCTGGAAGTCCTGGTTGCTGCCGTAGATCTGGGAGGCGTCCCACCAGTGGGTTTCGGTGTTCAAGAAAGTGGACCCGTCTGGCGCGGCAGTGGGGTCGGCGGTTGTGGCGGGGATCTTGATGGTGTCGTCGGGCCATTCGGTGTCCCCGTCGGGGAGGGGAATCTCGAGCATCCGGTTGGCGTCGGTGCCGTGGCTGAACCAGTCCCGGGTCTCGAACTGCAACCACGCCCCGGCGAGCACGTTGAGCGTGGTGGCCGGCCGGAATTCCCGGCGCTGCAACAGTTTCGTGCTGATCAGTCGCGGATTGGGATCCATCAGCTGCGGCAGCGTCTCGGCGCGGCCCTCGGCGAGCGGAACGTTGCGTCCGAATCGGCTGTTGGCCATGCCCATCGAGGGCGCCGAGAGATCGTTGTACGTGCCGTTGGCCGTCCGGTTGGTCAGGTAATCGGTCGGGTCAAGCGCGGGCGCCTCCGGTGGGTTGCCGTGGTAGGTGTCGTACAGGTTGTGTTCGCGCAGCGCGTCACGGATCCCGACCAACACCGAGATGCCCAGGATCGGCGGCAGCCTGTCCCAGCCGATCCGCCGGTCGACCACCTCAGTGGTCTTGAGGAACAACCTCGTGAGAAGCGATGGCATGACGGGATCCTTTCCACGCGATGACGGCGAGAGCGGTGTTGACGGCGGAGATGACGGTGGCTGTCACGCCGTTACGGCGCGGCAGATCGCCGCGCGCGGCGGTGACGGCGGCCGACACGGTGTCGGTGGCGTGAATGAGGACGGCGAGGGTCTCGGCGCGACGCAGTTCGCTGCCCCTCAGCACGAGGAGGTCCAGCCCGATCAGCACGGTCCTGATGCCGAACATCCGGAACGGATAGCTCGCCGACCGGTCGCGGGTGGTGTCGACGCCCAGTCGGGCGAGCAGTCTCTCGGGCGCCACGAGGGCGGCCGCGCCATTGATGATCCGGATCACCGCGAGGGCGGTGCGAGCTGCTGTCGGGCTCAGCATGCCTCGATCTTGGGTGTCCGCGGGTGCCGGTGCATGAGTAGTCGGCTACTTGTTTTGCAACCCGATATCCCGGACCGGCGTTGAATGTGTTCATGGAGCTGATGTCGCCGACTGACTCGATGTTTCTGATCGCCGAGACCCGGGAGCATCCGTTCCATGTCGGCGGCCTCGCGCTCTATGAGCCTCCGGCCGGCGCGGGCGGTGACTTCGTGCGCGAGCTGTACGAGGGGATGGTGGCCCAGACCGAGTTCCAGCCCGTGTTCCGCAAGCATCCGGCCACGATTCTGGGCGGCATCGCCAATGTCGGTTGGACCTACGACGACGACGTCGACCTCGACTATCACCTGCGCCGCTCGGGCCTGCCGTCGCCGGGCCGGGTACGCGACCTGCTGGAGCTGACCTCGCGTCTGCACGGTGGCCTGCTCGACCGGCACCGCCCGCTGTGGGAGGCCCACTTGATCGAGGGGCTCGCCGACGGCCGGTTCGCGGTCTATACGAAGATGCACCATTCGCTGATCGACGGAGTCTCGGCGCTCAAGCTGCTGATGCGGACGCTGTCCGAGGATCCCGACGACACCGAGGTGCGGGTGCCGTGGGCGGTGCCGCGCCGGAAGCGGCAGCACCAGGGTTCGTCGTTGGCGCAGACGGTCACCGGTGCGGTGGGTGCGGCCGCGGGGCTGGCGCCGTCGACGGTGCGGCTGGCCCGTTCGGCGCTGCTGGAGCAACAGCTCACGTTGCCGTTCGCCGCGCCCAAGACCATGTTCAACGTCAAGATCGGCGGCGCCCGTCGCGTCGCGGCGCAGTCCTGGCCGCTCGAGCGGTTCAAGCGGATTTCGCGTGCGGCCGGATCCACCGTCAACGATGTGGTGCTGGCGGTGTGCGCCGGGGCGTTGCGCGCCTACCTGCTGGAGCAGGATGCGCTACCGGATCGACCGCTGATCGCGATGGTGCCGGTGAGCTTGCGGGCCGAGCACGAGGCCGACGCCGGCGGCAACCTGGTCGGCTCGGTGCTGTGCAATCTGGGCACCGACCTGGAGGATCCCGCCGAGCGGCTGAAGGTCGTCGGCGAGTCGATGCGGGGCAACAAGAAGGTGTTCTCCGAGTTGCCCAGGGTTCAAGCCCTGGCGCTGTCGGCGATGATGATCGCCCCGCTGGGCCTGGCCGCCGTGCCGGGTTTCGTCAAGGCGACTTCGCCGCCGTTCAATCTGGTGATTTCCAATGTGCCGGGGCCGCGATATCCGTTGTACTGGAAGGGAGCTCGGCTGGACGGCAACTATCCGCTGTCGATCGCGCTGGACGGCCAGGCGATGAACATCACCCTGGCCAACAACGCCGACAACCTGGATTTCGGGCTGGTCGGCTGCCGGCGCAGTGTGCCGCATCTGCAGCGGATGCTCAGCCATCTGGAGGACGCGCTGAAGGCGCTGGAGGTCGCGTCCGGGGCCTGACGCCAAAAGGTGTAATGGGTAGACCAAATAGGGTTGGTCGCGCAAAATGGTCGCCGTGGCGGATGACGGCGGTGCCTACCTCGGCAGGATGCGGATCCTCGATGCGAAGCCGGTGAACCTCGACGGGTTCAGCGTGACCAACCCGGAGCTGGGCCTGGTCGCGATGCGCAGCCCGCACGATCCGGAACCGTCGCTGGTGTTGCGGGACGGCCAGGTCGTGGAGATGGACGGCAAGGCCGCCGCGGACTTCGACGTGATCGACGAGTTCATCGCCCGGTACGGCCTGGACCTCGACGTGGCGCCCGAGGCCATGGCGATGTCCGACGTCGAACTCGCCCGCAAGACCGTCGACCCCAACGTCCCGCGTGCCGAGGTGGTTCGGCTGATCGGCGGCACCACACCGGCCAAGCTCGCGCGCGTCATCGCGGTGCTGACGCCGGTCGAGATGCAGATGGCGATGGCCAAGATGCGGGCCCGGCGCACCCCGAGTAATCAAGCCCACGTCACCAACCAGCTCGACGATCCGATGCTGATCGCCGCCGACGCGGCCAGCGCGGTGGCATACGGGTTCCGCGAGGTCGAGACGACGGTGCCGGTGCTCGGCGACGCGTCGTCGAATGCCGTTGCGCTGCTGATCGGTTCGCAGGTCGGCGTGCCCGGGGCGATGGCGCAGTGCTCGATCGAAGAGGCCCTGGAGCTGCGGCTGGGTCTGCGCGGGCTGACCAGCTACGCCGAGACCATTTCCATCTACGGCACCGAGCAGGTGTTCGTCGACGGTGATGACACCCCGTTCTCCAAGGCGATTCTGACGAGTGCGTACGCGTCGCGCGGGCTCAAGATGCGGGTCACCAGCGGCGGCGGGGCCGAGGTGCTGATGGGCGCGGCTGAGAAATGCTCGATCCTCTATCTGGAATCCCGGTGCGTCTCGCTGGCGCGCGCGCTCGGTTCCCAGGGCGTGCAGAACGGCGGCATCGACGGGGTCGGCGTGGTGGCCTCGGTGCCCGAGGGCATGAAGGAGCTGCTCGCCGAGAACCTGATGGTGATGATGCGCGACCTGGAGTCGTGCGCGGGCAATG
This sequence comes from Mycolicibacterium porcinum, assembly GCA_001942045.1. Taxonomy (GTDB): domain Bacteria; phylum Actinomycetota; class Actinomycetes; order Mycobacteriales; family Mycobacteriaceae; genus Mycobacterium; species Mycobacterium porcinum_A. The sequence goes on along the minus strand of MSTD01000024.1, from coordinate 37,273 downwards.
ACAACCTGATCTCCGAATCCGACATCCGCCGCAGTGCGCACACCCTGCCGGTGCTGCTGGCCGGGGCGGATTTCATCTTTTCCGGCTTCGGCTCGATCCCGCGCTACGACAACGCGTTCGCGCTATCCAACTTCAACTCCGACGACATGGACGATTTCTTGGTCCTGCAACGGGATTGGGGAGCCGACGGCGGCTTGCGCACGGTGTCGCCCGAGCATCTGGCCGCAGTCCGGCGGCGGGCGGCGACGGCTGTGCAGGCGGTGTACCGCGATTTGGGCCTGGCCGATTTCGACGACGGCCACATCGAGGAGGTGGTGGTCGCCAACGGATCACGCGATCTACCGCCCGGGGACCCGAAGGCGGTTGCGGAGGCGGCCAACGCCATTGAGGCCAAACAGCTCACCGTGTTCGACGTGGTCGCGTCCTTGAAGCGCACCGGGTACGACGACGAGGCCGAGGCCATCATGCGGCTCACCGCAGAACGTCTGCGCGGTGACCAGCTGCAGACGTCGGCGATCTTCGATGAGCAGTTCCGGGTGCTGTCCAAGATCACCGACCCGAACGATTACGCCGGCCCCGGAACGGGTTACGCGCTGACCGAACAACGCCGGGCCGAGATCGACAACATCCGTCAGCAGCGCAACGCTTCCGAGCTCACCGCCGACCAGGCCGCGCACGCCGGTCACATCACCGTCACCGACCTGGAACCCGCCCGGCAGGGCAGCGATCCGCGGGAGGTGGTGATCGGGTTGTCGCCGGCGCTCGGCCACAGCGTGTGGTTGAGCCTGTGCGGCCTGCCCATCGGTGAGGTGATCCGACAACTCTCCGCCGGGCTGGAGGAGGAGGGTTGTGTGCCGCGGTTCGTGCGGGTGCGCTCGACCATCGACGTCGGCCTGATCGGCCTGACCGCCGCCAAGCTGTCCGGATCGGGTATCGGAATCGGCTTGCAGGGCAAGGGCACTGCCCTCATCCACCGTCGGGACCTGGCGCCGCTGGCGAACCTGGAACTGTTCAGTGTCGCCCCGCTGCTGACCGCCAAGAACTATCGCGATCTCGGCCGCAATGCCGCCCGTCACGCCAAGGGTATGGCGCCGGTGCCGATCCTGACCGGTGGCACCGACGAGTCGATCTCGGCGCGGTACCACGCCCGCGCGGTGGCCCTGGTGGCGTTGGAGCGTGAGGCCAGTGCGCCCGGCCAGGCGCCCGTCACGGTGGAGGTGAGAAGAGCATGACCGAGAAATTCACCGTCGCCGCCGCCGTCGACGGCAGGTTGGATCTGTCCGATCTGCGGATGGACCCGGCGGTACTGGCACACCAGGCCGTGGTCGCCGAGGAGAACGGCAACCCTCAGCTGGCCGAGAACTTCCTGCGTGCAGCCGAATTGGCCATCATCGACGACGAGGAGGTGATGGGGCTGTACGAGGCGCTGCGCCCGCACCGCTCCACGGCTGCTGAACTCGACGCCCTGCAGGCGTCGCTGGAAACCCGCGGTGCCGCGCGCTGCGCCGAACTCGTGCGGCAGGCAGCCACCGTCTACGCCCGCAGGGGTCTGCTGAGGTGATCGTCGCGGGGATCGACGTGGGCAACCACACCACGGAGATCGTGGTCGCCCGCATCGTCGACGGAACCGTCGAGCCGATCACTCACGGCCAGGCGCCGACCCGGGGCCGCAAGGGGTCCCGCGACTCGTTGGAGGGCGCGGAGGCGTTGCTGCACCGCATCGAGGTCGACGCTCAGGTACGGGCCGATGAGCTGGTGCTCTCGAAGATCCGTCCGGTCGACACCGAAACCGCCCCGTTGGCACCCGCATCGTCGCCCCGCTCGCCGGTGCGCAGCCTGCGAAAGCCCGACGCCAGCACCCCCGCCGGCACGGGGTACGCGGTGGGCCGGCACGTGCCGCTGGAGGAACTCACTTCTGAACCTCACGCAGCTCCGGTGATCGTGTCCGTCGACGGCGACGCCGATTTCGAGGTCGCCGCGGCCGCGATCACCGCCGCGGTGTCGGGTGGCTGGACCATCGCGGGTGTGCTGGCAGCCCAGGACGATGCGGTGTTGATCCGCAACCGGATTCCGCTCGACATCCCCGTGGTCGACGAAGTCACTCTCGACGGGTTGGCGCCCGGCGTGCTGGTCGCGGTGGAGGTGGTGGCCGAGGGACGCGCCTACCGGGCGCTGGCCGATCCGATCGCGTTGTGCGCGGCGTTGGAACTCGGTCACGAGCAGATCCACGATGTCGCCGAATTCACCAGGGAGCTCGCGGACTCGCCGGCTATCGCGGTGACGGCACGGACCGAGGCGCCGGAGCCACCCGCGGTGGACGACGATTATGTCGAGTTCCGGATCGACGGAGCGCCGGTGAGGTACTCACCTGCTGAGGCACACGCGATCCTGCGGCGCGAACTGCCGGGCAGCGTGGTGCGGATCCGGCTGCGCTCGGTCTCGACAGCCGACCATGAGATCGCCGTCGACGACGCCTTTTTCACCGATCTCGCCGCTCTCGACAGCGGCACGTGGCTGCGGCGCGGCGCGGCCGATGCCCGCGGCACGGTGGTGGCCCTGCTGGCAGCCGATCATGTTGAGGACGCGGCGACGACGCTTGCCGAGTTGACCGGACGTCCGGCCCGCACGATCTCGACCGAGCCCGAAGCCGCCGCACGCGGTGCCCGCACCACGCCGGGGCTGCCGCCGGGCTCGGTGGTGTGCGATATCGGCGGCGGCACCATCGATCTGATCGGTGCGGATCGTACGGTCACGGCGGCGGGCGCGGGGGAGACGATCACCGTTGCGGTGGCCCGCATGTTGAACATCCCGCGGGCACTGGCCGAGCGGGTCAAGCGCACCCCGGCGATCCGGGTCGAGGGCCCGCACGTCGCGCACGAGGAAGACGGGCGACGCTTGTTCCTGGACTCGCCGGCGCCGGCCGACGCGATCGGGCGACTGTGCACCCGCGGCACGGCCGGGTTGGTGCCGTTCTCCACCAAACTGGCGGCCGAGGAATGGCGCAGCCTCCGGTTGGCGATCAAGCAGGAAACCGTCGCGGCCAACATCGCCCGCTGTCTGGCCGCGTTCGAGAAACCCCCGACCGCCTTGGTGTTGGCCGGCGGCGGGGCCCTCGACGACGAGTTGCTACGCACGGTCGGCGAATCCCTGCGCGGGCTGGGGGTTGTGGTGGGGCGAGCCAATATCGACGGCGTGCACGGCCCGCGGTTTGCGGTGGCCTCGGGGCTGGTGCACCTGGCCGCCGAATCCGCATGCTAGCCACGTCTGGTTGATCAGGCTCGCCCTGGCGTGTTACTCGCCTCGAGGCACTTACGCCGAGGTTTCAAGCCACCAGGTGGCCGTAAACCTATACCTAGAGCGTGTCTAATCAATGTGAGCTGCCGCCCAATCGGATACCTGAATAGACAGTCACGACCTAGCCCGCAGACCGCAGGAAATCCCCCGAGATCTTCACCGCGGGTGCTGACGAGTCGCCACCCACCACCAGAGTGGCGAACGCGATGTCACCGGCGATCCCGGCGAACCACCCGTGGGAGTGGGTGTTGTCACCGAATTCGGCCGTACCCGTCTTGCCGCCGAGATCGGGGATGTCGCTCAATTGCCTTGCGGTGCCCTCGGTCACGGTCTTGCGCATCATGTCCCGCAGCGCCCCGGTCACGGCGGCAGGCAGTTGCTCCGAGGGGGTATCGGCGGTCACCTTGTCGCCGTCGACCAGGCTGGGCAGGATGGTCGAGCCGTGTGCCAGGCTGGCCTCGGCGACGGCGAGGCCGAATGGGCTGACGGTCACGGTGCCCTGGCCGATACCGTTCTCTACTCGTTGTGCGGCGGTGTCGGCGTTGGGAACCTTGCCGGTCACGGTGGTCAGTCCAGGGATGGTGAAGTCCACGCCGATGCCGAATGCGCGGGCCGTCTTGGTCAGTGCGTCGGCGGGCAGCTTGTCCGACAATGCCGCCATGCTCGTGTTGCACGAATGGGAGAACGCCGACGTCAACGGCACTGTGCCCAAGTCGAAGTCGTCGTCATTGGGAATGGTGCGGTTCTCGATCGTCAATTGACCTGGGCAGGCCACCGGGGTGTCCGGGTTCGCCAGGTTGGCTTCCAGCGCCGCGGCGGTGGTGATGGTCTTGAAGGTCGAGCCCGGCGGATATAGTCCCGAAAAGGCAATGGCGCCTTGTGGATCGGCTGCGGTGTTCTGCGCGGCGGCCAGAATGCCGCCCGTAGATCCAGAGATCGCGACCACCACGGAGGGCCGGGCCTCCTGGGCGACGGCCTGTTGAGCGAGAAGCTGCAGCCGCAGGTCCAGGGTGGTGCGCATCGGGTCGGCGGGTGCCGGTGGTTGTGCGGCCAGCTTCTGTGCGGGTGCACCGTCCGCATCGACCAGATACACCGACCACCCGGCGGCTTTGGTGATCCGGTCGTGCCACAGCTGGGCCAAGCCGCCGATGGCGGGGGAGGACAGTTGGCGGTCGGTGGTCAGCAGGTCACCTTGCTCGGCCACGGTGACGCCGGGAACCTGGGCCAGTTGGTCACGCACCGAGTTGAGGTCGTCTTCACGCAGCTTCATCACCGTCACCCGGTCGTCGGTGTTCGACGCGAACTGTGCGTTGATCGATTCCGCGGTGGTGGTGGCATCGAACGGCGCGAGCAGTGCGGCGAGCGGGGCGGCCGAAGCCAGGTGGGCGCGTTCCAGGGTGATGACGCCCACGGTCTGCCACGTCATCAACGGCTGACCGGTCCGGTCCAGCACCGGGGTCTGCAGGTCGCTGTCGGTGCTGTACTGAAACCGCAAGCCGTCCCGCAGATCTCGGTGCAACAGCGTCGGCGCCCAGGATATGCGCCAGTCGTCACCGGTCTTCGCCGCGGTGCCGGTGGTGTCGTAGGCGAAGTCGTGGCCTTCACCCCAGGACCACTGATACTTGAGCGTCGCGCCCGCGTCGTCGCCGTCCTCGGGTTCGGCGCTGACCTTGACCGTGGCAGCATCGCCCATGCCGTCGAACATCGATTTGATTGCCGCCTCGGCCGCCGCGGGGTCGCTGGTCTCCGCCGCTGCGGCGGGAGCGTCTTTGCGTTGCAGGGCATCGGCAAATGCCGCGAAGCGGTCAGCCGGGTCGGGAGACGACGAACATCCCACGATCGGAAGGAACAGGCACAGCAGCAGGAACCAGGCGCGCCATTGAGTCATGCTCCCAGCATGACATCAGGAGCTATGCGGCCTTGTCCGTGTCTGACTCGGTGGACGACTCGGTCTTGGGCTTGTCTTCGCGTTTCGGCTTGGGCTTGAACGTATTCCTGACGTTCTTCGCGACGTCGGACACGGCGTTGCGCACGCCGTCGCGACGTTGTGCCGGGGTGCGCTTGACGGGTTTCTTGGGGGCCTCGAGCTTGGGGATCTCGATCTTGGGTGCTTCGATCTTGGGAGCGGCTTTCTTCGTCGCGCTGCGATCGGTCGGCTCGGACGTCGTCGAAGGTGATGCGGTGGAAGGCAATCCGTTCTTGAAGTTGTCCGCGCCTTCCTGCAACGCATCGGGCAGCTGTTTGACGGTTTCGGCGATCCGGTCCGGCGGGGTGATCAACGAGAAGCGGGTCGGCTTGTCGGCATTCTGGTAGTCACGGTCGGTGTAGCCCATGTCGACGCCGAGCTTGAGCGTCGGCTCTATGGCACCGAGCACCGGCTCGGTGAATGCCGTGGTGTTGAGGGCGGTCGAGAAGTCGCGGAACGGCTGCAACAACGGCAGATGCTCCGTCTTGACCAGGATATAAGTGTCGGTGGCCCCGTTGTCCTTTTGGACCGTCTTGACCAACAATCCGTCGGTGTCGTTGAGGTCAGTGGCATCCGGAGTCGGGTCACCGTGGAGGTAGACCATCCCGGCCGCGGCATTGGCCAGTGACAGCGGGTTGGCATAGGCCGGGAAGTCGCCGATCGGGTCGTATTCGATGGTGATGAACGTTTGGCTGTATTGCGTGGGCGCGGCCGCACCGGTGCTGGTGAACCCGAGGAGGCTGAGCGGCCCAAGATCCGGGAAGCGCGAATAGATACCGCCGTTGGGAACCGTCGGTGCGGCGATGTAGACGAATTCGATCTTCCCGCCGGGGTCGACCGTTCCGGCATTGATCTCGCGCTTGTAGTTCTCGGCGACGAGCGAGCCCTCGGAGTAGCCGACGATGTAGACCGTCCCGTTCGGGCCGGCCTGATCGCGGGCAATGGCCACTTGCTGGATCAGGGGCGCGCGCCCGTCGGCCACACTCTGGTCGATCGGCAACGTGGCCGAGTAGTGGACGGCCTTGTACTGGGCGTCACTCACGCTGACGAACTCGCCGGCGGACGGCACGTAGTCACCCTGAAACTTGTCCTGGATCCGCGCACTCTGGGTGTCGCTTGCCCCGCCGATCCCGACGACAGCATCGCCGGGAGGCAATACGGCCGCGAGCGCGTCGGCGACGTGTCCGAAGGTCAGGACCGCCGTCATTCCCGCAGTGGCACTGGCGACCGCGACAGTGGATGAACGCGCATGCTTCCTGTGATTGGCCACGGTGCACCTCCGGGTCGTGCGAGCGAAGTCGACTGAGAACGGAGTGCGGGCCCGGGATCAGTCCGGGCCCACACTATGCCAGATGTTTGCTAGATGTGACGTGTTTGGTTAAGGGCAGGAGATTTCGAGCTCGAATGGCTTGGTAACTGGGTTCATCCCGTCCACACCGGTCGCGTTCCCCTTGATCGTGTACTTGTTGCCATCTTTGGTGGCTTCTGCGCTGCCACCGGGGACGCCCGGGGTGTAGCCGAGGCTGACGCCGTCGATATTGCCCAGCGCCACGGCGGTCACCGACGGCGAATCGCCCTCGCTGAGCGTGGCGCTGACGGCGCTCATGCCCTGTCCGACGGTCAGGCTGACATTGCCCGCGACCGTTGCGCACACAACCGTGCCCTCCACCTTGTGGTCCTTCCCGTCGATAGTGGCCCGGGCGGTGCCCGCGCCGGTCGTCGCCTGGGCGTCGCCGGCCTCGACGGAGGCCGTCGCCGACGCGGTCGCCGTGGCCTTCGTGTCGCTGGAGGTGTCTTTCTTGTCGCTCGATGAACAGCCAGATAGGCCTGCGACGATGATCGCGGCGCCGCCGACGGCCACCAGGAACTCACGCTTCACCACTGATCTCCTCACGGTTGTGCAGCCCGTCATGAGGGTGCGGGCTGTCAGGCAGAAGTATGGAGTTTGTGCAGGTCGTGGGCGTGGGTTTGGGTGAATTGTCAGACGCGGGGGCGGGGCGGCCGCAGGTTCAGCGTCGTGCGACTGCTGCGGGCACCGGAGGACTGCCTTGGCGCCTTTCCTGAATTTGCTTACCCGCCAGGGTATTCCGATATCAGCGGCGCGGGATGACGGCCATCTGCGGCTGGCCTGGTCGCCGGAAGGTCCGGCTGATGTCGATCCGGCCTGGTTGTTGCATGGGAAACCATTGGGGCCGTTTCTCGGCAGGACGGCGCCGGCGAGGAACTCGCCGAGGCAATCGTCGAGTTCCTGGCCGACCGTCTGCTACGGGCAGGTGACAGCGATGTCGAACGGCATGTCCACCGGTGCGCCCGGCTGGTTGGGATCGATGCCCATGCCGGTGCCGGTGATTGTGTAGCTCTTGCCGTCGCGTGCGGCCACGACTGGCGCACCGGACAGGCCGGAAAGGTAGGTCAGCGACGCCCCTTCGCCGTTCACGTCGCCGATGTTCACCGACTGCACCTCCGGGGCCTCCCCGTCGGTCAGCGCCACCGAAGCCGGCATCTTGCCCTTGATGCCGATCGTGGTCAGCCCATCCTTGGTCTCGCAGCTGACGCTGGTGACGGGGCCGGCATCGTTGGGGCCGAAAGTGACCCGGCCCTCGCCGGACTTCGTGGAAGAACCCGAATCCTGCGACGAGCATCCGGCGACTGCAGCCAGACACACAGCAAATCCGGTGGCGATGACAACGGGGCGGCTCATGACCAAATTCACGTCCGCAGTATGGTCGCGTCCGCCCCCATGACGGAAATCGGACGGGCATCCGGTTGAATACGGGGTGTGGACCAGCCCTATTTCACCGTGGAGGCCGAGTTGCCCGGCCGACTCGGCCGGGTCGGCACCATCCACACTCCGCACGGCGACATCCAGACTCCGGCGTTCATCGCGGTCGGCACCGCCGCCACCGTGAAATCGGTGCTTCCTGAGACCATGAAACAGATTGGCGCCCAGGCGATCCTGGCGAACGCTTACCACCTGTACCTGCAACCGGGCCCGGACATCGTGGCCGAGGCGGGCGGGCTCGGGACATTCATGAACTGGCCGGGGCCGACCTTCACCGACAGCGGTGGCTTCCAGGTGATGTCGCTGGGCGTCGGGTTCAAGAAGGTCCTGGCGATGGACACCGAGCGGCTGCAGAAAGACGACATCATCGCCAAGGGCAAGGAACGGCTGGCTGTCGTGGACGACGACGGCGTCACGTTCCGCTCTCACCTCGACGGCTCGAAGCATCGCTTCACCCCCGAGGTCTCGATCGGTATCCAGAACAAGCTCGGTGCCGACATCATCTTCGCGTTCGACGAGCTCACCACCCTGGTCAATACCCGCGCCTACCAGGAGAGCTCGGTGCAGCGCACTCATGACTGGGCGGTGCGGTGTCTGGCCGAGCACCATCGGTTGCAGGCGTTGTCGCCGGAGCGGCCGCGGCAGGCGTTGTTCGGCGTCGTGCAGGGTGCCCAGTACGAGGATCTGCGCCGCCAGGCGGCGCGTGGGCTGGCCGCGATCGGGCAGGAGTCGGGGCCCGCCGAGGGGCTGAGCTTCGACGGCTACGGGATCGGCGGCGCGCTGGAGAAGCAGAACCTGGCCACCATCGTCGGTTGGGTCAGCAGCGAGTTGCCGGCCGACAAACCCCGACACCTGCTCGGGATCAGTGAGCCCGACGACCTGTTCGACGCGGTGGCCGCCGGAGCTGACACCTTCGATTGTGTATCGCCGTCGCGGGTGGCGCGCAATGCCGCGGTGTACTCGGCGACCGGGCGGTTCAACATCACGGGGGCGAAGTACAAGCGGGACTTCACGCCGATCGATGCCGAGTGCGATTGCTACACGTGCGCCAACTACTCACGCGCCTACATCCGGCACCTGTTCAAGGCCAAGGAGATGTTGTCGGCGACGCTTTGCACGATCCACAACGAGCGGTTCGTGATCCGGCTGGTCGATCAGATCCGGGCGTCCATCGTGGCGGGTGAGTTCGATGAGCTGCGGGCGCACGTGTTGGGGCGGTATTACGGGGTGCCCGCCGATGAGCGCTTGCGCGAAGAGCGAAAAGCCTGAGTGAACTGTCCTCATTTTCTACGCGTGCACAATAAGTAGATGGCGACCGTCACCGACGATCAGGCCCCGCAGGCGCTGCTCATGCAGCTGCTGGACCCAGCCTGCCGGGCCGATCCCTACCCGTCGTTCGACCGGATCCGTGAGCTTGGACCGCTGCACCTGCCGGATTCCAACCTCACGGTGTTCTCGTCGTTCGCCGACTGCGACGAGGTGCTGCGGCACCCGTCGACCCGCAGCGATCGGGCAAACTCCACCATCGCCAAACGTCAGCTGGAAGCCGACTCGCAGCCCCGCCCTCGCGGGCCGGCCAGCTTCCTGTTCCTGGATCCGCCCGATCACACCCGGCTGCGCAAACTGGTCAGCAAGGCCTTCGTGCCGAAGGTGATCCACGCGCTCGAACCGGACATCACCGAGTTGGTGGCCGGGCTGCTGGACGACGTCGAGCGGCGCGGCTCCTTCAACGTGATCGACGACCTGGCCTACCCGCTGCCCGTCGCGGTGATCTGCCGATTGCTCGGTGTGCCGGTCGAGGACGAGCCGAAGTTCAGTAATGCCTCGGCGCTGCTGGCGTCGGCTCTGGATCCGTTCCTGGCGCTGACCGGGCATACCTCTGATCGGTTCGACGAGCAGATGGCGGCCGGGATCTGGCTCAACGACTATCTGCGTGAGCTCATCGACGCCCGCCGCAGCGCTCCAGGCGAGGATCTGATGTCAGGGTTGATCGCCGCCGAGGAGTCCGGGGATCAGCTGACCGAGGACGAGATCGTCTCGACGTGCAATCTGCTGCTGGTCGCCGGGCACGAGACGACGGTGAACCTGATCGCCAACGCCACGCTGGCGATGTTGCGGCATCGGGCCCAGTGGGAAGCGCTCGGCGCGGATGCCTCCCGGGCCTCGTCGATCATCGAAGAGACCATGCGATACGACCCGCCGGTCCAGTTGGTCGGCCGAATTGCCGGTGACGACATGACAATTGGCGACATCACGATCCCGGCCGGTGACACCATGCTGCTGTTGCTGGCGGCTGCCCACCGCGACCCGGCGGCCAACGAACGACCCGGCGAGTTCGATCCGGGCCGTAAGAACATCCGGCACATCGGATTCGGGAAGGGTCCGCATTTCTGCCTGGGCGCTCCGCTGGCCCGGTTGGAGGCCGCGGTGGCGCTGTCCGCCGTCACCGCGAGGTTCCCGCAGGCGCGGCTGGCCGCCGAACCGGTGTACAAACCGAACCTGACCCTGCGGGGGATGTCGACGTTCCCCGTCGAGATCTGATTCCGCTGAGCAGTAGCGCCAGCCCGATCGCCGCGACGCTGACGGCTGTGGTGGCCGGCCAACCCAGCCATCCGACGGCGGCCGCGCCGAAAGCGGTTCCCAGGCTGCCTCCCACGAAATACACCACCATGTAGGCACTGTTGAACCGTGCGGGGGCGGCCGGGTCGATGGCCAGCACCGTGCTCTGGTTGGCCACCTGGGCGGCGAACAGTCCGGCGTCGAACACGGCCAGGCAGACCAGCGTTGCCACGGTGTTCGACAGGCAGCCGGCAAGAACGATCGCACCCAGGGCGGCCACGGCCAGTCCGATCACCATGACACGTCGTGCGCCCGCCCGATCGGTCCACACCCCTCCGATGCGCGTCGCGACCATGCCCAGCAGACCGGCAAGCGCGTAGAGGCCGATCCGCTCGGCTGAGTACGAGTACGGCGGCGCTGCCAGCGCGACGGCGAGGCCGGCCCACACCGCACAGAAGGCGAAGAACCACAGCGCGCCGCGGACCGCGGCGAGGCGCAATGTCGGGAATCGCAGGTACAGGCCCGGCAAGCCGCGCAGCATCGCCAGGTAACCGTCCGTCGCCGAACCCGCCGTCGCGGGCAGGATCCGGAATGCGACCAGCGCGGTGACGGCGAATGCGAGCGCGAACACGAGCAGATTGCCCCGCCACCCCAACGCTTCGGTCAGCCAACCACCGGCGATGCGGCCGCCGATGATCCCGGCCGAGATGCCCGCCGTGACGATGCCCAGGGCGGTGGCCCGGCGGCCGTCAGGGATGAAGCGCGCGGTGATGGAACTCAACTGCGCGCCAACGGTGGAGCAGGCGCCGATCACCCCGATGGTGAGTCCCAGCACCCATATTGAGCCGGCAGCGGCATTGGCCGCCGTCGCTACGGCCAGCGCCCCGAACTGGGCGGCGAGTACGTGTTTGGGCGCAAATCGGTCGACGAGGGGTACCAGCATCGCGAGACCCAATAAATAGCCGACGGGGCCGCACGCCAGCGCGATGCCGACCTGGGCGATCGAGATGTCAAGGCTGTCAGCGACATCGGATATCGCCGGTTGCAGCGGATAGATCGCTGCGGTACCGAGGGCGGCGGCAATCGCCATGAACCATACGGTGATTCGACGCAGATCGGGCTGTGCTGTCATGTCTGTGACGCTATGGGCGCGCGTGTCGGGGCGCTGGCGGAAATCGGACCATGCGGTGCGCACCGCGCGAGAGACTACAGCGGGTTGAGGATCCGCTGCAGGAATTGGCGGGTGCGTTCTTCCTTGGGATCGCCGATCACCGCCGCGGGTGGGCCCTGTTCCAGGATCACCCCTCGGTCGGTGAACAGCACCTGATCGGAAACCTGTCGGGCGAACTGGATTTCGTGCGTGACGATCACCAGCGTCCACCCTTCGACGGCCAGGTCCCGGATCACCGCGAGCACCTCGCCGACCAGTTCCGGGTCCAGCGCCGAGGTCGGCTCGTCGAACAGCACCACCTTCGGTTTCAGGGCCAGCGCCCGGGCGATCCCGACGCGTTGCTGCTGGCCGCCCGAGAGTTGGTACGGATATTTGTCCTGCTGGTCGGCCAGCCCCACCTGGCGCAGGAGCTCGGTGGCCTCGGCCAGCACCTCCTCACGCGGGCGCTTCTGCACCACCAGCGGGCCTTCGGTGACGTTCTGAATCACGGTCTTGTGCGGAAAAAGGTTGTGGGACTGGAACACAAAGCCGCTCTGCGCGCGGTAGCGGCGCAGCTGGTCCTTGGGGACGGGCTTGGAGAAGTCGAGTTCGGTGTCACCCACCCGGATCACCCCGGAGTCCGCGACATCGAGGGCGTTCAGGGTGCGCAGCAGGGTGGTCTTCCCGGAACCCGACGGGCCGATCACGGTGGTCGCGGTGCCGCGAGGGACGGTGAACGAGACACCCTTGAGCACCTGGAAGTCACCGAAAGCTTTGTGCACATCGGTGGCGACGATCCGGTCTTCGCGTTCTGTGGTCATCGCGCAACATGCCTTTCCAGTCGGCGTTCCAGACGGCTCTGGCCGAACGACAGCACCAGGCAGATCACCCAGTAGTAGATCGCGGCGGTGCCGTAGAGGGCGAAGAACTCGAACGTCGGCGCCGCGACGATCTGGGCCTGTCGCAGCAGTTCGGTCACCAGGATCGTCGACGCCAGCGAGGTGTCCTTGACCAAGGAGATCAGGGTGTTGGACAGCGGCGGCACCGCGACCCGGGCGGCCTGCGGCAGGATGATGCGCCGCAGCGTGCCGGTGTAGTTCAGCCCGATCGTCTCGGCGGCTTCCCACTGCCCCTTCGGGATGCTCTGGATCGCCGAGCGGATGATCTCGGCCGCGTAGCCGCCGACGTTGAGGCTGAATGCGATCACCGCGGCCGGGAACGGGTCGATCTTCACGCCGAACTCGGGCAGCGCGAAGAACACGATGAACAGCTGCACCAGCAGCGGGGTGCCGCGGATGATCGAGATGTAGAACCGGGCGATGTTGCTCAGCACCACATTCGACGACAGCCGGGCCAGTGCCACCGCCAGCGCGATCACCAGACCGATGGCGAAGCTGATGATGGTCAACGGAATGGTCATCGTCAGCGCCGCTTTGGCCAGCGGCCACAGATTGTCGGCGATGAGCTTCCAGGTGGAACGAGGAGCCGGGGCCCCTTCCGCGGGCGCGCCGGAGGCGTTGGCCTTGAGGTACTTCTGGGAGATGGCGGCCAGGGTGCCGTCGGCCCGCAGTTCGTCGAGTGCGGTGTTGAGTTCGGGTAGTAGGCCGCTGTCCTTGCGGGCGGCGAAGCCCTGTTCGCTCTTCTCGCCCACGGTGCCCGCGATCTTCACCGACTTGTCGTTGGTCTCGGCCAGATACGCGTAGACGGCGATGCTGTCGTTGACCACGACGTCGACCCGGCCCTGGTTGAGCAGCTTGATGGCTTGCGTGAACCCCTCGACCGCTTCCACGCGGGCCCCGGCCTTGCGGGCGATCTCCGACCAGTTGCTGGTGGCGTTCTCGGCGGCGACCTTGCCTTTCAGATCGGCGAGTGTCTTGATCGAGTTGTCGTCGGCGCGGGTGACGATGACGCCCTCACCGATCGAGTACGGCTGGGACAGGTCGTATTTGGCCTGCCGTTCGGGCGAGATCGTGACCTCGTTGGCCACCACGTCGAATCGGTTGGCCTCGAGCGCCGCGAAGATCGAATCCCACGGTGTTTCGACGAATTCGACTCTGACGCCGATCTTGTCGCCGACCGCGCGGGCCACGTCGACGTCATAGCCGACGAGTTGACCCGTGGCGGTGTCGTGGTAGCTGAACGGCGAGTACACGCCTTCGGTGCCCACCCGCAGCACGCCGGCCGACTTCAGCGGTTCGTCGGCATTACCGGCCTTCGACCCGCACGCGGCCAACATCACCGTGACGATCAGCAGAAGTCCGAGTAGCGGAATTCGTCGGGAGTGCACGGCCGGACGCTAACAGGGGCGCGCCGCATTCGGCAGGCTTCTGCTCACCCCGGCTGATATATCCACGGATGCCGAGGCAGAGCGGCCGGGTCGAACCGGGCGAGCATTCCGTCGAGATCCAGCGCCGGCCAGCCAAGTGATCCGCTGATCTGTTCCAACGCCCGTTCGACGCCGATCTCGGCCAGGGTGACCGCTCCGTCGCGCTTGGCCAGCCGGGCCCCGTCTTCGTTGAGTACGAGCGGAACATGGGCGTAGCTGGGCTCGGGGTAGTCCAGCAGCCGGGCCAGGTAGGCCTGACGCGGAGACGAGCTCAACAAGTCGTCGCCGCGCACCACCTGGTCGACCCCGCCGGCGGCGTCATCGACCACGACGGCGAGGTTGTAGGCGGGCACTCCGTCGCCGCGGCGCACCACGAAGTCGTCGATGATCCCGGTGTAGCTGCCGTGCAGCAGGTCGGTGACGGTGCCCACGAAAGTGTCGGTGCGTAGGCGGAGCGCGGGCGGCCGTCCGGTCTCGGCGCGACGCTGGGCGCGTTCGGACTCGGTGAGGTCGCGGCAGGTGCCGGGATACGCGCCTTCGGGTGCGTGCGGTGCTCGCGGAGCCTGGGCGATATCCTTTCGGCTGCAATAGCATTCGTACAGCAACCCGCGCTCGAACAGGTCGCCGATCACCGCGTCGTAGCGGTGCTCGTGGCTCGTCTGCCATTGCACTGGCTCGTCCCAGGTCAGTCCGATCGCGGCCAAATCGGCCACTTGGCGAGTACCGATCTCGGGAAAAGTGCGGTCGTCGAGATCCTCGACCCGCAGCAAGAACCGCCGCCCGGAGGACCGGGCGAACAACCAGGCCAGCACCGCGGTGCGCAGGTTGCCGATGTGCAGGTCGGCCGACGGGCTCGGCGCGAACCGCCCGGCGGGGGTTGGGCTCACGCCCGCAATCTAGCTAATCGCGGTCCCAGGGCGCTGTCTCGCCCATCTTCTTGTAGTACTTCGCCAGGTGGCTCTTCACGCGGTCGATGTCTTCCTTCGGGAGGTCGACGCCGCCGCGGGCGCCGTCCATGATCCCGCCGGCGGCCATCACCCCGCGGGGCACGGCTTCGAGCTTGCCGCCGATCACGTCGGCGATCAGCAACTTGTACGCGGTGAAGTTGTCCTTCTCGTCTTTGTCGTACCAGACATGGGCGTCGCGGTACTTCTGGTTGGGTTCGTCCTGCGCACCGGCCCATTTGCGGACTCTCTTGTCGGCGGCGTCGCCGTCCCACTCCCGGTCCCGGTCGGCCAGTGGCAGATCCTGAAATGCGGTTACAGACATGCTGTTGGCATGCCCGGCTGCGGGCGGGGGTAAACGCTAGCGTTGAGCTCGTGCGCGAGCGACACATCAAGGGCGGCACGATCCAGGTCGACCATCAAGACGGGCTGGTCCGCGCCCGCGGCGTCCGGTACGGCGCCGCTCGACGATTCGAGGTAGCCGCTCCGCCCGCCGCCTGGTCGGGTATTCGGGACGCGACGCAGCCGGGCCCGGCCTGCCCGCAGCGGCCGTCGCGCCTGGGCTGGGTCACCGGCGACGCGCTCGCGGGCCTGTCCACCAGCGAGAACTGTCTGGTGCTGTCTGTCACGGCTCCGGCCGATGCGCAGCACCTCCCGGTCATGGTGTGGTTCCACGGCGGCGCCTACGTCGCGGGCAGCGGGGAGTCGGCCAAGTACGACCCGAGTGCCCTGGCCCGCGCCGGCTATGTCGTGGTGGTCAACGTGAGCTACCGGCTGGGGATCTTCGGGTATCTGGCACCACCCGGGATAGGTGCGGACAACCTCGGCCTCCGCGACCAGATCCTGGCGCTGCGCTGGGTGCAGGACAACATCGCGGCGTTCGGCGGCGACGCGGCCAATGTCACCGCGTTCGGTCAATCGGCCGGTGCACATTCGGTCTGGTCGCTGATGCTGTCCGATGAGGCCGAGGGCCTGTTCCACCGCGCGATCCTGCAGAGCGCCCCGCTGGAGTTGGACGACGGGCGTGACGACATGGCCGACGCCATGGGTGCGGCGATGGCGACCTCGCTGGCCGGTGCCGACCCGGTCGAGGCCAGCGTGGAACAGCTGCTCGCGGCGGAAGGCGCCGCCGTCGCCGCCGCGCAGAGATTCGGCCTCCTGGGTGGTCTGGCATTCGCCCCGCGGCTCGGCCGGGGGCCGCTGCCGCCGCCCGCAGACGTACCCGGTGCCGTCGCCGCCGCGGCGAACCGCATCGAGCTGCTCATCGGCTACACCAAGGACGACGCGGCACCGTTCGTCGCGATGGACCCTCGGGCGGCCCGGCTCAACCGGGCGCCCGTCCTCGGCAGGCTCGCGGTCCGGGCCGGTTCGAAGGCGATGACGAAGCAGGCGTTCTCGGGCCCCGCCGAACGTCTGGCGCAGGTCTGGCGGACCCACGGCGGCCAGGTGGGCACCTATCGGTTCGACTGGACACCGGCCGACGCCCCGCTGGGCGCCTGCCACTGCATGGAGTTGCCGTTCCTGTTCGGCTCACCGCAGACCTGGGCTGATGCCCCGATGCTCGGCCCGCAGCGAACGATCGATCCCCAGCTTTCCGCCGAGATGCGTACTCGCTGGACACAATTCGCCCACCGCGGTGTCGACTCGCTGCCGACGCCGACGCTGCGGTTCGGCTGATTCAGTAGTCGGCCGGATCGGGTCGTTCGACACTGCGTGGGGCCAGGCCCAGCTCGCGCACGTGTTCGGCGATCGCGCCCAGGCTCGCCACCCACACGTCGTCGAACCCGCGTACGTAGGCGACCAGCTCCTCCAGAGCTTTGGCCCGTGATGGCCGCCCCGAGACGAACGGGTGGTTGGTCAGCACCCAGCAGGCTCCGGCCTCGCGCATTGCGTCGAATTCCAGGCGCCACACCTCGGTGGCCTTGGCCGGGCTCTCGATCACGCCGGTGTCGTACAAGCCCGGCACGAAGCAGTACTGCTGGATGTCGTCGAGGCCCCACCCGATCGGGATCTCAACCAGCGGTCCGCCGCCGTCGACCGCCAGCTCGTACGGATGGTCGGTGTCCATCAGGCTGCTGTCATACAGAAAACCTTTGTCCCGCAGCAGCTTCGGTGAGTGCCAGTTCAGCTCCCACATCGGGGCCCGATACCCGACGGGGCGCACTCCGGTGATCTGCTCCAGGGTGTCCGATGCCCGGTCGAGAATCGCGGTCTCCTCGGCCTCGCTCAAGCCGTGCAACGGCTCGTGCAGGTAGCCGTGGTGGGCGATCTCGTGGCCGGCGTCGACGATCGCCCTCGCCACGTCCGGGTAGCGGAACGCGGTGTAGCCGGGCATGAAGAAGGTGGAGGTGATGTTCTGCCGGGCGAGCATTTCCAGCAGCCGGGGCATCGCGGTCAGCGGCCCGTAGGCCTGGTGGCTGATCGCCGACATACGGTCGGCATGGGCGTGCGAGACGCCCAGCATCCCGGCTTCGGCGTCGACGTCGAACGTAAACGAGGCGGCGCACCGGGCACCGTCGGGCCACGGAACGGGTGCTGCTGGCGTGGTCATGGCGGCACAGTACCGGAGCGCCGAACATGGGCCGGCTTGGTAAGGTTTCGGCAAAAATCGGACGCGGTGGTGTGATGGCGATGACGGGCGAAGGCCCACCCTTACGCGGGCGCGTCAGCGAATGTGCGGCACTGCGGCAGCTGGTGTCGGACGCCGGCTCGGGTGGCAGCGCGGTGCTGGTGGTTCGCGGCGAGGCGGGTGTCGGGAAGACGGCGTTGCTCGACTATCTCGTCCAGCAGGCGCCGGGCTTCCGGGTGACCCACGTCGCCGGGGTCGAATCCGACATGGAACTCGCCTTCGCCGGATTGCACCATCTGTGCGCGCCACTGCTCGACCGTCTCGACCGGCTCCCCGACCCGCAGCGCGACGCGCTCTCGGTGGCGTTCGGTCGTGGCGTCGGCCCGGTACCGGACCGATTTCTGGTCGGCCTGGCGGTGTTGAGCCTGTTGGCGGCCGCCGCCGACGACAAGCCGCTGCTGTGTGTGATCGACGACGCGCAGTGGCTCGACCAGGTCTCGGTGCAGACCTTGGGCTTCGTCGCGCGGCGGCTGCTGGCCGAGCCGGTGGTCCTGGTGTTCGGGGTCCGCGACAACCACGACGGCACCGCCAGCGCCGAGGTGCTGCCCGGGCTGCCCGAACTGCGCGTCGAGGGCCTGTCGGACAGCGACGCCAGGGACCTGTTGGACTCGGTGGTCCTGGGCCGGCTCGACGAGCGGGTCCGGGACCGGCTCATCGCCGAATGTCGTGGCAATCCGCTGGCGCTGCTGGAAGTCCCGCGTAATGTCTCGGCCGCCGAGCGGGCCGGAGGCTTTTGGATCGTGGGGACGCGGCCGTCGGTCGGGCAGGTCGAGGAGGGCTTTGTCCGCCGAATCCAGGTGCTGCCCGCGGATACTCGTCGATTGGCGCTGCTCGCGGCGGCGGATCCGACCGGTGATCCGGCGGTGTTCTCGCGTGCCGCAGGGTATTTGGGCATCGGAATGGATGCACTGGCGCCGGCCGAGGCCGCCGGGGTGATCGAGTTCGGCGCCCGCATGCGGTTTCACCACCCGCTGGTTCGGTCGGCGGCCTACCGGGCCGCCGACGTGGCCGACCGCCGGGCGATACACCGAGCGCTGGCGACGGCCACCGATCCGGTGTTGGATCCCGACCGCCGGGCCTGGCATGCCGCCAACGCTGCAGCCGGGCCCGACGACGCGGTGGCCGCCGAACTGGAGGCCTCGGCGTGGCGCGCGCACAGCCGCGGCGGAATAGCTGCTGCGGCAGTATTTCTCGAGCGGGCGGCGATCCTGTCTGCCGACCCGATCCTGCGCAGTTCCCGGGCGATCGCCGCTGCGGAGGCAAAACGCGAAACTGCCGCGCCGGCAGCCGCTTACGAGCTGCTGTCCCTGGCCGAGCTGAACCCCTTGACCGACTTGCAGCGCGCCCAGGTGGACCGGCTCCGTGCGCAGATGGAGTTCACCCGCAGCCGGGGTGGGCAGCCCGGGGCGCCGCCGGTTCGTCATGCCGCTGCGTTGCTGCTCGACGCCGCCATGCGGCTGGAGAACCTCGACGACGAGCTGGCCCGCGAGACCTACATCGAGGCGATGGCTGCGGCCATGTTCGCCTCGCGCAGTCAGCCGCAGGCCCTGGTGCACGCCGCTGAGGCCGCGCGTGCGGCGGTCGCCGCGATCACCGCGCCGGTCCGGCCCATCGACTATCTGCTGATCGGCATGGCGAAGCTGGTCACCGAGGGACTGCCCGCGGCGGTCGACCACCTGCGTACCGCATTGGAACTGTGGGCGGAGCAGGCGCGCGGGCACGATGGCAGGGCGCTGCGCTGGTTGGCCCTGGCGTTTCCGATCATGCACGAATCGGCGGCCGGCGAGCTGTGGGATTTCGAGTCGAACGATCGGCTGGCCACCGCCATGGTCGGCTACGCCCGTGCGACGGGTGCGCTGGCCGTCTTGCCGTCGGCGATCGCCCACCAGGCCGGTGTACATGTGATGGAAGGCGAATTCGTTACGGCGGCAAGGCTTATGGAAGAATCCGACACGATCTCGACAGCCATCGGTCACCACCCGATGAAGTACCACAAGCTGGAGCTGGCGGCGTGGCGTGGAGATCTGAGCGAGGCGGGCGACCTCATCGAGGCAGGCATGGCCGAGGGCACCGCCAAGGGTGAGGGCCGGCTGCTCGGGATCAGCGGCTATGCCGCTGCAGTGCTGTACAACGGTCTGGGCCGGTACGAGGAGGCGTTGGCCGCGGCCCGGAAAGCCTGCGAATATCACGACCTCGGGTTCTACGGTTGGACCCTGCTCGAGCTGACCGAGGCCGCTGCGCGCGTCGGCGAGCGGGAGATCGCCCAGGATGCGGTCCGCCGGCTGGAATCGGCTGCGGGCGCCAGCGGAACCGATTGGGGGCTGGGGGTGTTCGCCGGCGCGCGGGCCCTGGTGGCCGACGACACTGAGGCCGAGGCGCTGTTCAAGGAATCTCTGGAGCGCCTTGGCCGCACGCGCGTCAGGGTGCAGTTGGCCCGGACCTACCTGCGCTACGGGGAATGGCTGCGTCGCCAGAAGCAGCGCACCAGCGCGCGGGAACAGCTCACCATCGCGTACGACATGTTCACCAAGATGGGCGCGCATGCGTTCGCCGAGCGGGCCCGCCGCGAGCTGACCGCCACCGGAGAGAAGGTACGCAAGCAGCCGCTGGCCTCCGGTGATGAGTTGACCGCCCAGGAGGCGCAGATCGCGCAGCTGGCCCGTGACGGGCTGACCAATCAGGAGATCGGCGCGCAGTTGTTCATCAGCACCCACACCGTGGAATGGCACCTGCGCAAGGTCTTCGTGAAACTGGGAGTCCGCTCTCGCAGGCAGCTGCGTTCTGTGTCGTGGAGCAGCTGAGACCACGGGTTTTCAAGGGTCCCAAGCGGCACCGCGGCGGCGAGGCTGGATCGCATGGCGACGATCCTGTTGCAGACCACGATCACGGAGAATCCCGACGACTGGGATGTCAGCCGGTTCTCGATGCTGGCTGCCGAGTTACGTGCGGACGGCCACGATGTGCTGGCCCGCAACCGGGCCGATCACGTTGATCCGGTGCTCAGCCATCTCGACGAACTCGGGTTCGATCAGCTGTGGTTGATGGCCGTCGACGTCGGCAACGGTCTCACTCCCGAGGAATGCGCGGCGATCGGCAGGTTCCGCGCGCTCGGCGGCGGAGTGCTCACCGCCCGCGATCACCAGGACCTGGGCAGCTGCCTGCGGGGGCTCGGTTCGTTGGGGCAGGTGAACGAGTTTCACGACGCCAGCCTGGACCCGGTGTCGCGGTGCGACGACCAGGACAATCCGGACATCTCGTGGCCCAACTATCACTCGGGGGCCAACGGCGACTACCAGCCGGTGCTGGCCCAGGAACCGGTGCACCAGCTGCTGCGCACCTCCCGGACCGCGACGGGTCGCATCGAGTGGTTCCCGGCGCATCCCCATGAGGGTGCGGTCTCGGCCCGGGTGCCGTTCGCGACGGTCGTGGCGCGGGGCCGCAGCACCGCGACCGGCAGACAGTTCAATCTCGCGGTGGCCCTCGACGGTGAGCGCACGCCGGAGGGTAGGCCGATGGGACGGGCGGTGGCCGAGTCGACGTTCCACCACTTCGCCGACTACAACTGGGATCTCGGGTGCGGAGCCCCGTCCTTCGTGACCGATCGGCCCGGCAGGCAGATCGGCGCCGATCCGTCGCGGCTGGGCGTGTTCAAGGATTACGTCCGCAATCTGGCGAGTTGGCTGCAGCCACGGGACCGCCACTAGTCGGGGAGTAGACCCGGAACGATGTCGTTGAGCCGGAAGGTGACCGGCTGTTCCAGTTGGGCGTAGGTGCATGACCGCGGGTCGCGGTCCGGCCGCCAGCGGTTGAACTGGGCGGTGTGCCGGAAGCGTCTGCCCTCCATGTGGTCGTATCGGACCTCGACCACGCGCTCGGGTCGCAGCGGCACGAAGGACAGGTCCTTGCCGGCGTTCCAGCGCGAGCCGCCGCCGTATCGGCGGGCGAGGTCCGGGTCGGCCGCCACCTGTGCCGCCCAGTTCCACGGGTGGTGGTCGAAACTGGTGACCAGGGACTGTAATTCGGTGAACAGCTGCCGTCGCCGCTCCATCGGGAAGGCGCCGATGACGCCGACAGATGCCAGCTCGCCCTCGTCGGTGTAGAGCCCGAGCAGCAGCGAGCCGACGGCATCGGGGCCCGACTTGTGGAGGCGGTAGCCGGCGACGACACAGTCTGCGGTCCGCTGATGCTTGATCTTCACCATGACCCGTTTGTCTGGCTGATAGGTGAGCGTGAGCGGTTTCGCGATCAGTCCGTCGAGACCGGCCCCCTCGAACTCGTCGAACCAGCGCCGCGCGGTCGGCATATCGGTGGTCGCCGGCGTGACGTGGAACGACGGACCGGCACCCAGCGCATCGAGCAGGGCGGCGCGACGCTCACTGAACGGACTCGCTGTGAGGTCGTCGTCGCCCAGGGCCAGTAGGTCGAAGGCGATGAAGCAGGCGGGGGTTTGTTCGGCCAGCAGGCGTACCCGGGACGCCGCCGGGTGCAGCCGTAGTTGCAGGGCCTCGAAATCCAGGCCCCCGTCGGTCGGGAGGACGATCTCGCCGTCGACTACACACCGCGGCGGGAGCTCGGCTTTGGCTGCCTCGACGAGTTCGGGGAAGTAGCGGGTCATCGGTCGTTCGTTGCGGCTGCCCAACTCGACCTCGTCACCGTCGCGGAACACCACTGCCCGGAAGCCGTCCCACTTGGGTTCGTAGGACGCGTCCGGTGGGATCACCGTCGCCGGCTTGGCCAGCATCGGCGAGATGGGCGGCATCACGGGTAGCAGCATGGGTCCGGATCTAGGTGTGGATTGTGCGGGTTGCGGCTACTCAGTATGCGCGACACAGTCCGGCCGAGTCGCGAGACAAGAGCGGGAGCACCGGGTTTCAGGCGGCCCATCGGGTATGCGTCAAGCAGAGCGTGACTGGTCCCACCCGCCACCGGGCGTGCTGCGATGACTTTGCGGCCGCGCGGCGGTCTAGCTCCATGACACCCCGATGAACCAGGATGGAGCCCGTGGACCTACCCGTAGTGCCGCCGATCGAACCGATGCTCGCCAAAGCCCAGGTGAAAGTGCCTGATGAGGCCGGGGTGTGGTCCTACGAACCCAAGTGGGACGGCTTCCGCGCATTGGCGTTCCGGGACGGCGACGAGGTGGTGTTGCAGTCGCGCAGCGGAAAGGAACTCGGACGGTACTTCCCCGAGCTGCTCGACGCGTTGCGGGACGAACTCGCCGACCGCTGTGTCCTCGACGGCGAGGTGGTGGTGCCCCGCCCGATCGACGGCCGCGTGCGGTTGGACTGGGAGTCGCTGTCGCAGCGGATCCATCCCGCCGAGTCGAGGGTGCGCATGCTCGCCGAGCAGACGCCGGCGCACTTCATCGGATTCGATGCCCTAGCCATCGGTGACCGGTCACTGCTCGCCGAGCCGTTCCGGGCGCGACGGGAGGCGCTGATCGAGGCCGTCAAGGCGAAGCAGTGGTGTCATGTCACGCGGACCACCACGGATCCCGATCTCGGTGCCGAGTGGCTGCAGACATTCGAGGGGGCCGGGCTCGACGGGGTGATCGCCAAGAAGCTCGACGGTCCTTACCTGCCGGGCAAGCGGGAGATGGTCAAGGTCAAACATCATCGCGACGCCGATTGTGTGGCGATCGGCTATCGCATCCACAAGAGCGGCGAGGGCGTGGGCTCGATCCTGCTCGGCTTGTATCGCGCCGACGGTGAACTGCAGATGGTCGGTGGCGCGGCCTCGTTCAGCGTCAAGGACCGGCTCAAGCTGCTGGCCGACCTGGAGCCGCTGCGGGAGGGTGACGAAGTCCGCGAGGGCGACCCGAGCCGCTGGAACTCGGCAGCCGACAAGCGCTGGATCCCGGTCCGCCCCGAGCGGGTGTGCGAGGTGGCGTATGACCAGATGGAGGGCAATACCGTGCACGGCAGGCGTTTTCGGCATGCGGTGAAGTTCCTGCGCTGGCGCCCGGACCGGGAACCGTCCAGCTGTACGTTCGACCAGCTCGACGTTCCGCTGAACTATGACCTGTACGACGTGCTGGCGGGGGAGAGCTGAAATGGCAACACCGGCAACCGAACTCGACGTCGACGGGATCAAAGTCCGGTTCACCAACCCGGACAAGGTGTACTACCCGAAGCTGGGTAAGGACGGCACCAAGGGCAAGTTGATGGAGTACTACCTGTCCGTAGCGGACCGCATGGTCGCGCTGCTCAAGGACCGGCCCACCCATCTGCAGCGGTTCCCCGACGGCATCGAGGGTGAGGAGATCTACCAGAAGCGGGTGCCGCAGAAGCATCCCGACTATCTGGAGACCTGCGTCGTCACCTTCCCGTCCGGCCGTACCGCCGACGCGCTCAAGGTGACTCACCCGGCGGCCATCGCGTGGGCCGCGCAGATGGGCACGATCACATTGCACCCCTGGCAGGTTCGGTGCCCGGACACCGAGCATCCCGATGAGCTGCGTATCGACCTGGATCCGCAGCCGGGCACCGGGTTCGCCGAGGCCGCCGCAGTCGCCTGCGACGTGCTCAAGCCGCTGCTGGACGAGCTTGGCCTGGTCGGCTACCCGAAAACTTCCGGCGGCCGAGGCGTACACGTGTTCCTGCGGATCAAGACTGATTGGGACTTCATCGCGGTGCGCCGGGCCGGGATTGCCCTGGCGCGCGAGGTGGAACGGCGCGCCCCCGACGCGGTGACCACGTCGTGGTGGAAGGAAGAGCGGGGCGAGCGGCTGTTCATCGACTACAACCAGAACGCCCGCGACCGCACCTTCGCCTCGGCTTACTCAGCCCGTAAGACCCCGATCGCGACCGTGTCGACGCCGTTGTCGTGGGACGAACTGCGCACCGCCAACCCCGACGACTACACGATCGCCACCGTGCCGGATTTCCTTGCCGGACGCGAGGATCCGTGGGTCGATATCGACTCGGAGAAGCAGTCCTTACAGCCACTGCTCGACCTGGTGGCCGCCGATGAGGAACGTGGTCTCGGCGATCTGCCGTACCCGCCGAACTACCCGAAGATGCCCGGTGAGCCGCCGCGGGTGCAGCCGAGCAAGAAGGTCGCCGAGAACTGGGACGACGACGGCAACCGGCGTGCTTGAGCGCGCGGCACTCACCGAACTGTCCGTGCGTGAACCGGGGCGTAGCGTTCGCCGGCGATGCGCCCCGGTTCGAAGATTCCGGCCAGGAAAGCCACTTCGTCTGCGCTGATCGCAACGTCGGTGGCGGCGATGTTCTCTCGGACGAACGGGATTCGTTTGGTGCCGGGGATCGGCACTACATCCAACGGCTGGGCGAGCAACCAGGCCAACGCGAGTTGTCCTGGACTGCAACCTTTCTCCGCTGCCAACGCCTGGAGTTTCTCGACGGGCTCGAGGTTGACCGCGAGGTTCTCGGCAGAGAATCTCGGGTTGGTGGCGCGGAAGTCGTCCGCAGCGAACGTGCTGCCGGATTTCAGGGAACCGGTGAGCGCCGAGCGGCCTAGCGGGCTGTAGGGAACCAGGGTGATGCCCAACTCCCGGCATGTCGAGGTGATGCCGCCCTCGACCCGTCGTTCCCACAGTGAGTACTCGGATTGCAGTGCGGAGATCGGGTGTGTGTCGTGGGCGCGGCGGATCTGGTCCGGGCCGACCTCACTGAGCCCGATGGCACGGACCTTGCCCGCCGCGACGAGTTCGGCCATGGCTCCCACGGTTTCCTCGATCGGCACGCTCGGGTCGAGGCGGTGGTAGTAGTACAGGTCAATAACGTCGGTACCCAACCGCCGCAGGCTTGCCTCACAAGCGGTCCGCACATACTCGGGCCGGCCGTCGATGGCGATCCCGTTCTCGGCGCCGTTGATCTTCGCCGCGAACTTGGTCGCCAGCACGATCTCGTCCCGGTGACCGGCGATCGCGCCGCCGATCAGTTGCTCGTTGTGGCCGAAGCCACGGATCGGCACACCGAAGGTGATGTCGGAAGCGCCATAGACATCGGAGGTATCGAGGAAGTCGACCCCGAGTTCGAGAGCCGCGCGAATGGTCGCCACCGACTCGCTGTCGTCGGCGGGTCCATAGAACTGTGACATTCCCATGCAGCCCAGGCCGACTGGACGTACCGTCAGCTCGGAGTGTCCGAGGGTGACGGTCGCCGAGCCGAATGCGGGGCGCTGAGTCGTTGTTGTCATTTAACCGCTCCCAGCGGGTTGACCTGAGCGGCGGTGACGTCATCGGTTGCGGTGGAAAGGCTGAGGGCCTCCCACTTCTCGTCGTCGGCGAGTAGGTCGCGTCCCGCGGCGGTGGCGTAGCGGTAGGCATCGGGGCCGACGAGCAACCGCTTTGGGGGATCGGGCATCTCGGTGATGGACAGGACGAGTTCGGCCACCTTGGCCGGGTCGCTGGCGCCCAGGTTCTCCGGGGTGCTCTGGGCTATCGACGCACCGACGGTGTCGGCGTACTCGTCGCGGACCCTGGCGACGCGCATTGACGACCCGGCCCAGTCGGTGCGCATGCCACCGGGTTCCAGGACAGTGACCTTGATTCCGAGCGGTGCCACTTCCTGTGCCAGCACGCCGGAGAATCCGGTGACTGCCCACTTGGCCGACTGGTAGGCGCCAAGGCCGGCGCGGACGAGTCGCCCGCCCACTGAGGAAATCTGGACGATATGGCCCGCACCTTGGGCGCGCATGACGGGTAGTGCAGCTTGGGTGAGGCGCACGACGCCGAAGAAGTTGGCGTCGATCTGGGTGCGGAAGTCATCGAAGTCGAAGTCCTCGATAGCGGCCATGTTCGCGTAGCCCGCGTTGTTGACCAGGACGTCCAGGCGTCCGAACCGCTCGACCGCCGTGGCTATGGCGGCACGCACCTGGTCGTCGTCGGTCACGTCCAGTTCGACGACGGCGAGGCGATCCGGCTGCTCGGTGGCGAGGTCGGACAGCGCCGTGGAGGAGCGGACGCCGGCCACGACGCGGTGCCCGGCACTCAGTGCGGCCTCGACGATCGCGCGGCCCAGGCCGCGGGACGCGCCCGAAACGAGAAATACAGATGATGTTGCCGATGACCCGATATCCATGATGCGCTCCTATGTCTACATTCGTATACATCTGATGGGTATACATACGTAGACTTGTGGCCGGATATTCCCTAGCGTTTCTTGGCATGGGTTCCTCCCGACCACGCAATGCGGCTGCCACCCGCGAGGCGATCCTGCAATCGGCGATCCGCCACTTTGCCCTGTCCGGGTATGACGGCGTCGGCGTTCGTGAGATCGCACGAGACGCCGGGGTCACCGCGATGCTGGTGAATCGCTACTTCGGGTCCAAGGAGCAGCTGTTCGCCGAGGCGGTCGAAACGTCTTTCGCGCCACCGACGATCGTGGCCGAGAAACCAGCGGCCCTCGTGCGCGACGCTGCCACCGCACTGGCCGACCGCTCCGATCCTGATGCCGACCCGCTGGAGCCTTTCCTGATCATGCTCCGCTCGGTTTCGAACCCGGTTGCGGTGAACATCGTGCGCGACGCGATCGCGCGCCACGTCGGCCGGCGGTTGGCCGGCCAACTGTCCGGGCCGGACCGTCAGCTCCGCGCCGACGCCATGTTGTCGGTGATGAGCGGGGTCCTGTTGATGCGCCGGGTGATCCGTAGCCCAGGTTTTGTCGACTGCGACACCGACCAATTGACGGATCTCTTCGAGCGCGTGTTCTCCGCGATCATCGAGCCAGCATGAGGTCCAGGAAGCGTTCGTAGCGGTCGGCGGCTGTCAGCGCGTCGGCTGAGTCCATGAGATGCAGCACGCCGATACCTGTGGCGAACGTGGCTTGGCCGCGCAGGGCCGCGTCCTCGGGGTTGAACCCGTAGTCGAGGTAGGCCTTGGTGACGGCAACCAAGACCCGGTGATCGGCCGCGCGTACGTTGGCCGCGGCGATGTCGTCGGAGCGGGCCCACTCCCGCATCGCGCGCTCCAACGTCCAGTGCCGTGGGCTCAGCAACTGCTTCATCATCTGCGACAGCCGTTCACGCGGAGGCAGGTCCTCGAGTTCGGCCAGCGCGCGACGGTCCTGCTCCAAGAACGCATTCCACGACGCCACTAGCGCCGCCCGGTAGCCCTTCATATCGGTGAAGTGCCAGTAGAAGCTGCCTCGGGTGGCGCCGATCTGCTCGCAGAGCCGCTCGATCTTCAGCGCCCGCATTCCGTCGGAGGCCAGCAGGGCGTACCCGGCCCGGATCCAGTCGTCAGCGGTCAAGCTGCCTGGCGTGCCCTTGCGTTCACCTGCCACTCACTCAGGTTAAGGTCCGCACCTCGTGCATCCCGAACGGCACCGCGCTGATCAGCGTGACGGGCACGGCCTCGCCGCTGGGGACGGGGTAGTGGCGCTGCTCGCCGGGGCGTGCGCCCACGATGGCCTCGCCCAGCGGTGAGTTGACCGAATAGACCTCCAGATCGCCGTATTCGGCGCCGCGGATGCCCAGCAGGAACGTCTCGATCTCCTCGGTCTGGTCGAAACGCACGGTCAGCACCATGCCCGGCTCGGCCACCCCGTCGTCGGGCGGATCCTCCCCGACGACCGCGTTGAGGAGCAGATCGTGGATCTGCTGGATGCGCGTCTGGCGGGCCCGCTGAATGGCCACTTCGTTCTCGTCGGAATCCGATGCGGCCTCGGTCGAGATCAGCTCCCGCAGCGTCGACAGCTCGGTCTGTAAGCGTTCATATGCCTGTGGAGATAACCAAATGCGTTGGCTGGCAGTCATTGTCGTTCCTTCCGATGATGCGGAGATGCCGTCAGGGGCGGGTTCGTGCGCCGCCCCTGACGGCTTGATGGCCCGTTAGGGCGATGTCTTGATCAGCGCAGCGGGTCGAATTCCCGCAGCACCTCAGGTTGTTTCCCGGTGGTGATGTATTCGGAGAGCAGGCGGCCGGTGACGGGGCCGTGGGCCAGGCCCCACATGCCGTGACCGCCGGCCACGTAGATTCCTTGTGCCACTTCACCGATCAGCGGGCGTCCGTCGGGGGTGACCGGACGCGGGCCCACCCACACATCGGTGCGGGCGTCCCAGTCCACACCGTCGAGCAGTGGGGCGGCCGAAGCGATGATCGCGTCGACGCGCGCGGGCTGCAGCGGATCGTCGGGGGAGCGGAACTCCATGGTTCCGGCCACTCGCAGCCCACCCTGGTACGGGGTGCAGGCCACGCGGGCGTCGGGCAGATAGATGGGCCCGAGGATCGGGCGTTGCACCGGCACGGTGAACGAGTAGCCGCGTCCGCCCTGGACCGGCGTGCGGACCCACGGCTTGGCGAGTTTCGAAAGCCATGCGCCGGTGGCGATCACGGCGGTGTCGGCCTTCACGGAACGATTCGTCATGTCGACGGTGACGCGGGCACCTTCGGCGCGCACCTCGGTGACCTCACCGATGACCAGCCTCGCGCCCCTGGCGACGACGGCCTCGCCGAGCGCCTGCACGAACCGGCCCGGGTCGACGAAACGCTGGCCTTCCACGCTGATGCCCGCGGTGATGGCCGCCGATGCCAGCGGCACATGCTCGCGCAGCGTCTCACCCGACAGCCCGGTGACGCTCACGGTCTGGCCGACGGCGGCCATCCGGCGCAGTTCGGTCATCAGGTGTTCGGCTTGATGCGCGGTTTCGAACAGCGCCGTGATGGGTCCGTCGGTGGTGGGTACCGATACTCCGTTGGCCGTCAGTACGTCATAGGCCTCGAGGCATTCCTCGTTGAACGGCACGTTGGCCTTGGCGGCCCGGGTCCATGTCGACAGCCGGCAGTTGAGCGCGAACCGGGCCAGGAACGCCAGCAGCCGGGGTCCCGAGGTCAGCGGGATGTGCAGGGGCGCGGCCGGGTCGAACAGCGATCGCAGGCCGTAGCGCAGCACTGCTGGGTCGTTGAGCGGGATCGTCAGCGTCGGCGAAATCCAGCCGGCGTTGCCCCACGATGCGCCCGCTGCCACACCGCGGCGGTCGACAACGGTGACCTCGACCCCGCGCTCCTGAAGAAACCATGCCGTGGACAGGCCGACAATGCCTGCACCCACGACCACCGCTGACCGCGGTCCGCCGTCAATGCGCTCGACCCCATTCATGCTCCCATGGTGAGCCTGACCACGTGCGCTTGGTTTGCAGGATCTCGACAATCAGAGTGGGTGTGATTGTCGGTCTACGACAACTCCTCGGTGGCGGCCAGCTCGATCATCATCGCCAACCGTTTGCGCGCATCGGCCAGGTCGAGTTGCGTCAGCTCGGTCATCTTGCGCAGCCGGTACCGCATGGTGTTCTCGTGGACGCCGAGCGCGCGCCCGGCCCCGGCCAGGTCGCCCTGGGCTTCCAACCAGGCCCGTAGCGTCGCCGCGTACTGCGTGCCGTGCGCCTGATCGTGGGCCCGCAACTCAGCGACCGGACCACGCTGCGGGGCACGGCCGGAGCGGGCCGCGATCCGGAGGCGTTGCAGCAGGATCTCGTCCCAGGCCTCGTCGTACACCGGAGCCGGGCCTTCCCGCCGCACCTCGTGCAGCGCCAGGCACTCGTCGGCCTCACTGCGGGCCATGGCCAGCTCGGCGGCGGTGGCGGGACCGCTGATACCGGCCAGCACGGTCACCCGTTCGGGCAGCGCGGCGCGCAATCCGGTCACCCAACTGCTGGCGGCATCGGCCTCGGCGCCGGGCAGCACGGTGTAGACGGTGTTGCCGGCCAGGGCGCTGCGTCCGGGACGTGACCAGCCGAAGCCGGCGGTGGCCCGCTCGAACGCCAGCAGCAGCGCGGCGTGCCGCTCGTCGGCGGTCTGGGCTCGCAGCGCGATCACCCGTAGCGGAGT
>MSTD01000024.1:0-6789 GCA_001942045.1 Mycolicibacterium porcinum | reverse complement strand
CGATCACCCGTAGCGGGGTCTGCGGCAGCCCGAGTCGGCTGGCGGCGGAGGTGGCGTCGGCAGCGCCCTCGAGCAGCCGGATGACGAGCTCTGATTCCACCTGTCGTTCCAGGTCGGCGCTGGCGCGCGAGCGCAGCAGGTGCAGGGCGACCATGCGGGCACCGTCGGCCAGCGCGGCCCGGCGCGCGTCGGGCAACGGCTCGGCGCAGGTCACCCAGATCGAGCCGAGTAATTCGCGGCCGGCTCGGGCGGCGACGACCATCCGCCCGGTCAGGCCGAGCTCGTCGTCACCGTCGACAAACATCGGCTCGTCGGATTCGGCCAGATGCCGGAACACTCCGCGGCCGTCGAACAGGTCCCGGAGCCGTTCCGGTGCCCCGCGGCTGAGGATCGTCTCGGCGCGGGCCGGGTCGGCGTGCTGCTGCAGCCGCGAGTACGCCAGGACTGCGCTGCGCCGGTCCTCGATCGTGACCGAACCGCCCACCGCGTCGGCGACGCTGTCGGCCAGTGCGAACAAATCGGTTGGGCCGCGCCCGGACTCGGTCTCCCGGCCTTCGAGCACGACGCCATAGACCACGGCCGCCAGCTCGCTCCACGAAACCTCGGGATCCACCGTCATCACGGCGATGCCGTCGTCGGCGACCGGCTCGTCATCGGTCGGGCTGTCGAACCCACGGACCAGCACCACCACAGCGCGGGCCGCCGCAGCCCACTGCACTGCCTCGGCCACCGACCCGGCCCCGACCGCGAGTAGGACGTCGCCGATCACCTGACCGGGTTCGTGCATGACGACGCTGCGCAGCTCGGTGGAGCGTGGCGCCGGACAGGTTCCATTCGCCTGGGTGCGAAGCCGCACCCCGTAGCCGCCCAGAACGTTGATCAGGCGGTCCAGCGTGACCACGGACTACGGCCCAGCGGACAGCGTGGCCTTGCCGGTGTGCTGCTGGCCGGCCTGGTCCAGCCAGGTCAGGCCGACGACATCGCCCGGGTAATGCTGGTCGAGCACCAGCGTCAGCGTGCGGGCCGAGTTCAGCGGGGTGCCCTCGATGTTGGTGAGCAGATCGCCGGACATCAGGCCGGCTGCTTCGGCCGGACCGCCCGGGATGACCTCTTGCACGATCACGCCGCCGCTCTGGCGCTGTGCGGTGCGCACGCCGACGCCGAGCATGGTCGGCGGCCCGACGTGCACCGTCGCCGACGGGGTGCGAGCGCGGATCTGCCCGGCGATGCCCATCGCGTCATTGATCGGGATCGCGAATCCCTTGCCGCCGGGACCCATCCGGAAGTTCACCGACGCGGCTGTCGTCATGCCGACGACCTGGCCCCTGTCGTTGACCACCGGGCCGCCGGAATCACCGGCCCGCACGGGCGCGGCGAACTCGAACAGTCCGTTGATCTCGTCGCTGGTACCGGTGAGCTCATCCTCGGCGTTGACGGTCCGGTTGAACGCGCTGACGGTGCCGATCTCTCGGGTGAGGGGCGAGCCGGTGCCTCCGGCATTGCCGAGGGCGACGACCGGCTGACCCGGTGTCAGGGTGGCCGAATCGCCGATCGGTGCCGCTGGCAGGCCGGCCGCACCGTGCAGCTGTAGCACCGCGATGTCGTTCTGACGGTCGTAACCGACCAGTTCCGCGGGGAAACTCTGGCCGCCGACGGTGGCGCTGATCGAGTTCGCGCCCTGGACGACGTGGTAATTCGTCAGCACCTCGCCGCCGGGGGACAGCACGATGCCGGTGCCGATGCCGTAGGCCTGCTGGTAATCCACCCGGGTGTCGATGCGCGCCACCGATGGTTCGACCTGAGAGGCGACTGACTCCGGGTCACCCGGTGCGGCGCCGGCCGGCGCGGACGGGACGACAACGGCAGCCGCGGCGGTCAGTGCCGCCGCGAGAAACACTTTGAACGGATGTGAGCCCACTTTGCTCATATACCCATCTTGGCTGGGCAAGAACCCGATGTCGACGCGATCGGCGTTTGCGTCAGTCTTCGGTGGCGACTTCGCCGCGTGAGCGCCAGCCCCGCCGCTTGGTGCCGCTCTTGCTCGACGGTCGCCGATTACGCAGCGATGTGCCCGCCGATTCCTCGTCTTTGTCGTCTTCGGCAGTCTCTTCGGACTCGGCCTTCTCGGCTTCTGCCTCTTCGGCGTCGGCGTCGGCTTCGGTCTCTTCGGCCTCGGCGGTCTCTTCGACCTCTGGGGCCTCTTTGGCCTCTTCTGTCTCCTCGACCTCTGAGGCCTCCTCCGCGGAAGCCTCAGCGGCGGCAGCCTTCTTGCGCTTGCGGCCGCGGTGTTCGGCCTTCTCGCGGGTCTTGACCGGCTTCGGCGGCGGGGGCGGCAGTTCGGCGAGGAAGGCCAGGTAGAAGGCGAAGATGCCGAGCAGCGCGATCGCGGCGGCGGCGCCGTAGATCCCGAACAACCATGGCCCGAAGCCGTCCAGTGACAACCAGATCTCGGAGACCGCGGTGCCGACGATCAACACGGCTGCCACGACGTGCAGGGCGATCGAGCCGGTCCGCAGCCGCAGCGCGAGCTCTGGGGTGGACAGCTCGGGACGCTTGGTCCGCTGCAAGGTGAAAACCACCGGCAGGGCCGCGAGACCGATCAGCACACCGGTCACGATGCGCAGGATCAGCCCAAGCGTCGGCGATGTCTGGCCCATGAGTTCGGGCCATCTGGGGAGAACGAAAAAGAAGTAGAGGCCGGCGGCCACGATCGAAAACGACACGTGCCAGATCACCGCGACGGTGCGGCCCATACTCCTCCTCGGGTACTGAAATTGGGCCGGGGTGCGAACCGCTGATCAGGGTTGATTCAGCAGGTCGCACCCCGGACCCGAGCGCGGAGGATAGGGGATTTGAACCCCTGAGGGCTGTTAACCCAACCCGCGTTCCAGGCGAGCGCCATAGGCCACTAGGCGAATCCTCCGTCGGCAATCGTAACCGACGCCCGAACCACTCCCGTAAACGCCGGGGACAGGCGGGGTATTACACTCGCCTTCGGACCCCGCGCGGCGTCCATCCTGTGAACTCCCCCAGGGCCGGAAGGCAGCAAGGGTCAACGGGCTCTGGCGGGTGCGCGGGGTCCCCTTATGTCCAGCTCTCCGCTTCTGTGAAAGGCGCGCGGTGTCGTTCCAGTCTCTCGGCCGCGACGATCTGCTCGCGCAGCACGAAGTCCAACAGCGCAACTATGCGGAGCTGCAGGCCAAAAAGCTGAGCCTCGACCTGACCCGCGGCAAGCCGGCTCCCGAGCAGTTGGATCTCTCCAACGCGCTGCTGTCGCTGCCCGGCTCGGAAAAAGACTCGTTCCGTGACCGCGAAGGCACCGATACCCGCAACTACGGGGGCCTGCACGGTCTGCCCGAACTGCGGGAGATCTTCGGCGAGCTGCTCGGAATCCCGGTGCAGAACCTCATCGCGGGCAACAACGCGAGCCTGGAGATGATGCACGACGTCATCGTGTTCTCGCTGCTGCACGGCGGGGTGGATTCGGTGCGGCCGTGGGTCCGGGAAGAGAAGGTCAAGTTCCTCTGCCCGTCGCCCGGGTACGACCGGCACTTCGCGATCACCGAGTCCTTGGGCGTCGAGATGATCCCGGTGCCGATGCGCGAGGACGGGCCCGACGTCGACCTCATCGAAGAACTCGTCGCGGCCGACCCCGCGATCAAGGGCATGTGGTGCGTCCCGGTGTACGGCAATCCCACCGGGGTCACCTATTCCTGGGAAGTTGTCCGGCGTCTCGTCCAGATGCGCACGGCGGCAAATGATTTCCGGTTGATGTGGGACAACGCCTACGCTGTCCACACCCTGACCGGCGAGTTCATCCGTCAGGTCGACGTGCTGGGCCTGTCCGAGGCGGCCGGTAACCCGAACCGCCCTCTGGTGTTCGCCTCGACCTCCAAGATCACCTTCGCGGGCGCGGGGGTGAGCTTCCTCGGCGGCTCGCTGGGCAACATCGCCTGGTACCTGCAGCATGCGGGCAAGAAGACGATCGGGCCGGACAAGATCAACCAGTTGCGCCACAGCCGCTTCTTCGGCGACGCCGACGGTGTGCGGCTGCACATGCAGCGTCACCGCGAGTTGATCGCACCGAAGTTCGCCCTGGTCGCCGAGATCCTCGAGGACCGGCTGGGGGAGTCGAAGATCGCGTCGTGGACCGACCCCAAGGGCGGCTACTTCGTGAGTCTCGACGTGTGGCCCGGCACCGCGAAGCGGACCGTCGCGCTGGCCAGGGATGCCGGGATCGCGGTTACCGAAGCCGGATCGGCTTTCCCGTACCGCAAGGATCCCGAGGACAAGAACATCCGCATCGCGCCGACGTTCCCGTCGCTACCCGATGTGCGTGAGGCGATCGACGGCCTCGCCACCTGCGCTCTGTTGGCGGCCACCGAGCATCTCTTGCGTTGACTTTGAACTGGCGCCGTATTTGTGCGAGTAGCGGTGTGCGTGGATTCAAAGTCAACAGCCGAGTTCTAGTGGGGCTCCGCCGAGCGGCGGCCGGCGCGTTGTAACCCCGAGGTCCGGC
The DNA here is from genome assembly GCA_001942045.1 of Mycolicibacterium porcinum. Classification (GTDB taxonomy): domain Bacteria; phylum Actinomycetota; class Actinomycetes; order Mycobacteriales; family Mycobacteriaceae; genus Mycobacterium; species Mycobacterium porcinum_A. Next base: position 2,270 of record MSTD01000024.1, on the reverse strand, counting down.
CGCCACCGCCGCTCCCATTCACGCTCCACCCGGGCGATGATCGCGGGCCGTCGGTGTCCCGCGGCCACTCTCACCTGGGTCCAGCCGACGCGCGTGATGTAGTCGGCTCGCGTGATGTCATAGCCGAGCTGATCGGCGGGCTGCACACCCTCGTATTCGACGGCCAGCATCAGTTCATCCCAACCCATGTCGAGGAAGTACCTCGGGTAGCCGTCAGGTCCGAGCACCGGTATCTGCGTCTGCGGCCGTGGAAACCCCGCGTCGATGAGCATCAGCCGCAGCCAGGTTTCTTTCGGGGACTGGCCGCCGGGGTCGAACGGATCCAGCGCCCGTTCGAGTTGCCGCAGACCACGGGCGTGGCGGTGGTGTGCGGCGAGCGTCAGCACGTCGTCCGCCTTGAATCCTGTGGCTCGGGCAAGTGCGTCGAGCCGCGCGATGGCCGCACCGATCAACCCGCGGCGCCCGAGGTCGAATGCGGTGCGCTCGACGCTCGTGACCGGTAGGCCATCGCGGCGGGTGATTTCCCCGTCAATGAGCAGGTCTTGTCGCGTGACCACGTTCTGGGGTGGCTTGGTCTTCGCGCTGACCAATTCGATCGGAACATCGTCGGCCACCCACTTCGCGCCATGGAGTGCTGACGCGGCGGCCCCCGCGATCACTCCGTTACGACCCGACCACAACCATGCCGCCGTACTGCGTTGCCGCAGGGACACCGCAGTTCGCTTGTCCACGTAGATGTTCGGCAGGATCGCGCGGTGATAGCGGCTGAGCTGATAGCGGGTGACGACGCCGGCCGCCAGGGCTTCGGTGCCGATGAAGGGCTCACTCATGCGGCGACAGTCGCCGGTGGCGGGGACACGGATGGCTGTGTGCCCCACCTCGGCGTCGCCACCTGTGGATGAATCGCGGGCTGTGCAGAACTCGGCGTTGACTTTGAACTGACGCCGTATTTGTGCGAGTAGCGGTGTGCGTAGGTTCAAAGTCAACGGGCAGCGGCGCGGCGTCAGACGCAGTCGGTAGCCTTCTTCCGTGGCTCTCTACCGCAAATATCGGCCGGCAACCTTCGCGGAAGTCGTTGGCCAGGAACATGTCACCGAGCCGCTATCTACCGCGCTGACCGCGGGCCGGATCAACCACGCCTATCTGTTCTCCGGGCCGCGCGGCTGCGGCAAGACCTCCTCGGCGCGCATCCTGGCCCGCTCGCTCAACTGTGAGCAGGGGCCCACACCCACGCCCTGCGGGGTGTGCGCGTCGTGCATCGCGCTGGCCCCCAACGGCCCGGGCAATCTCGACGTCACCGAACTCGACGCGGCCAGCCACGGCGGCGTGGACGACACCCGTGAGCTGCGCGACCGCGCGTTCTTCACCCCGGCGCAATCGCGGTACCGCATCTTCATCATCGACGAAGCGCACATGGTCACCACGGCCGGTTTCAACGCACTTCTCAAGATTGTCGAGGAGCCGCCGGAGCATCTGATCTTCGTGTTCGCCACCACCGAACCGGAGAAGGTGTTGCCGACCATCCGGTCGCGTACCCACCACTACCCGTTCCGGCTGCTGGCCCCGCGCACCATGCGTCCGCTGCTCGAGCGCATCTGCGCCGAAGAGAGCGTCAACGTCGACGACGCGGTGTACCCGCTGGTCATCCGCGCGGGCGGTGGTTCACCCCGTGACACGCTTTCGGTGCTCGATCAGCTGCTGGCCGGGTCGGAGCAGGGTGACTCCGGAAACCACATCACGTATCAGCGCGCGCTGGCCCTGCTCGGTGCCACTGACATGGCGCTCATCGACGACGCGGTCGAGGCGCTGGCTGCCGGTGACGCGGCCGCGTTGTTCGGTGCGGTGGAAGCGGTGATCGACGCCGGGCACGATCCGCGGCGGTTCGCCACCGATCTGCTGGAGCGCTTCCGGGACCTGATCGTGCTGCAGGCCGTGCCCGACGCGGTCACCCGGGGTGTCGTGGACGCACCGGCCGATGTGCTGGAACGGATGCGTGAGCAGGCTGCCCGCTTGGGCGCAGGCACCCTGACTCGCTATGCCGAGGTGGTGCACGCCGGCCTCGGCGAGATGCGAGGTGCCACCGCGCCACGGCTGCTGCTGGAAGTGGTGTGTGCCCGCCTGCTGCTGCCGTCGGCGCATGACACCGAGTCGGCGCTGCTGCAGCGCATCGAACGCATCGAGACCCGGCTGGACCTGTCGATCCCGGCCGGTGAGGCCGCGGCCGCCCGTCCCGCCGCCGAACCTGCCAAGACCTTCGTGCGTCGCAGCCC
>MSTD01000023.1:691-90133 GCA_001942045.1 Mycolicibacterium porcinum | reverse complement strand
GAGGTGGCGGTGGCGCGGGTGGGTCGCCGTGGTAGGCGGGTGGAACCCCTTGTGGTTCAAAGCTTTGTGGACCGAAATCCGGTGGAACCCAGCCGTGCGGAGGCGGGTCGTCAGGTGGGCCGGGCGGTGTCGTCATGCGGGCACCTCCTGAGAGTGGGCTAGTTTGCGATAGTACCCGCGGCGGTAGCCGTACCACAGCCGAAACCCCAGGATCAGCAACGACGGCAGCAGGAACCATTGCGGGCGGGTCAGATCCAGCCACACGGTCTCGTTGGCGCGGACGAACTCGACGAAGAAGCGGAACACCGCGTAGCCGGCCACGTAGAGCACGAACAGCTCCCCGGGCCTGCCGATGCGCGGACGCAGCCACCACAGCACGGCGAATGCGGCGAGTTGAAAGGCGATCTCGTAGAGAAACGACGGGTGCATGGCGGCCCCGGCGAGGCAACCCGGGCATTCGGGGGTGTCGGCCGGAGCGTGGATACCCCAGGGCAGGGTGGTGGGCCGGCCGGGAGCTTCGGTGAGGTGGCAGCCGATCCGGCCGATCGCCATGCCGAGGGCGACCGCGGGGGCGAACAGGTCGCCGGTCTTTCCGCGGTAGCCGCCGAGCCGTTTGGCGATGAGCACCCCGAGATAGGCGCCGAGCAGCCCGCCGAGAATGCTGCGCGAACCGAACTGCCACGCCTGCGCCAGCGTCGGATTGGCGCTGAGGTCAAGGTGACGCACCCATCCGGTCAGCCTCATTCCGATCGCGCCACCGATCAGCGCTCCGGCCGCGGCGACCACGGACTGCTCGTTGACCGCCCCACGCCGGCGGGCCTCGGACACGAACACCAGCAACGCGGCGGACACCCCGAGGGCGACGAACAGGTTGTGCACGCCGACGCTGAGAGGCCCCAGGTGCCACTGCGCAGTCACCTGCCGAACCTAACCCGCGGCCCGCTCACCCGGCCAGTGACAGACCCGCGGCCACCGCGAATCCCAGCACGGCGGCCAGTCCGGCATTCTCGCCGGCTTTCTCGGTGGCCTCCGGGATCATCGAGCCCACCAGCATGACTAGTAACGCACCGGCGGCGAATCCGTTGATTCCGCCCTGCAATTGGGCACCGGCGACATTCTGCAGCTGGTAACCGCCGACGGTGGCCAGCGCGCAGAGTGCGGCGATCGCGGCCCAGCCGCCCACGATGCGACGGGTGGGCTCCCCGGCGGAGCGCATGTCGCTGGCCGATCCGATGGATTCGGGGAGGTTCGACACGAAGATGGAGACGACGAGCGCCAGACTGACGCCGGCCCCAGTGGCGATGCCGATGCCGAGCGCGGCCTGCTCGGGAATGCCGTCGAGCAGGGCGCCGAGCAAAAGAGGTAGTCCAGCGGTCTGGGTTCCATTGCGGCCCAGCCGATCTACTGCCTTGTCCGCGAGATAGAACACCACGGCCCCGATGGCCAGGCCGAGTGCGACGGCCCAGCCACCGCTGGCTCGGAAGCCTTCTTCGGCGAGTTCGAAGGAGATGCTGGAGATGAGGGCGCCGGCACCGAAGCCCAGGACAAGGCCGACGACGCGTTGATTCCAATCGCGGACCACACCGGCGATGGCGCCGATGAGAAGCGAGGATGCGGCGACCAGGCCCCAGGTCAGCGCGGTGAGCACAGGCGCAGCATAAACCGGCTCAGGCTCAGAACCGGGGAAGCCGGGGCGGTGAGAAGTGTGACGAAGCGCGAGATCACCTGACCGATCGGTGCGATCGATGAGGTTATGGCCCGAGGATCAAGCGGCGTCAGGGCTAGTGGTGGCCTGTCGCCGGTTGCCCGGACGACAGACCACCGACGGCGTCAGCGCCGCGCGTTGCAGTTCGGGGGGTTGCCGCAGTGGTGGCCACCGTCGCAGGCATTGCAGCGACAGGTGCAGGATCCCTTGGTTGCGATGCGCATCGTTGTTCAACTCCTCACTGTTCGGGTGCCGCCGGACGACCGGCAGCAAACTCCCGAGTACGGATGGATATCAACATATAACGACTTCACAATAGTTCGGCCCACCGTGAAAATAAAGGATTCCGGCAAGGCGCGCATTTTTGCCATGCTGCTTATTTCGGAGCGGCGCTCGCGGGTGAACAGTGTGTGAAACTCTTTGGCCGCAGCCGACTTAGGGGCTCAGGCCGAGGTATCGCGCGCGCCGAGTCGGAGGTGCTCGATGTGGTAGATGGCCTCGTCCAGCAGTTGCGCCACATGGTTGTCGTAAAGCCGGTACACGATGTTGCGGCCGGACCTGTGGCCGGTCACCAGGCCCAGCGCCCGCAATAGCCGGAGCTGGTTGGAGACCGCGGGCTGTTCCATGCCGACCGCAGTGGAAAGTTCGGTGACCGAACACGGTGATTCCCGCAGCCGGGTCAGGATCAGCAATCGGTTGGGGGAGGCCAGGGCCTGCAGGGTCTCGGCGACTTTGGCCGCCGAGGCGGCGTCGAGGGACGCCGCCGGCGTCGCGCGCCCCTCAACTCCGTGACCCATGGCATTCATTCAAGCATGCGAGCCAAATCGTAGGTGATACATTTCAATCTCTACATGTATAAAGGTGTGCGTTGTTGCATCTGACGGGAGACGTTCCATGACCGCACTGGCGCCCTTGCCGGCCCGCAACCGTCCCATGGCGGTACCGGGTCGACGGTTGGGCTGGCTGTGGTCGGTCATCTCGGTGCGATGGGCGGCCGCAGCACTGGTCCTGTTCCTGGTCGGGCTGGCCGCGCAGCTCTCCGGCGCCCCGGAACCGGTGTGGTGGACGCTGTATCTGGCCTGCTACGCCGCCGGTGGGTGGGAACCCGCATGGGCGGGCGTGCAGGCGCTGCGCGACCGCACCCTCGATGTCGACCTGCTGATGATCCTGGCGGCGATCGGCGCAGCAGCGATCGGGCAGGTATTCGACGGCGCATTGTTGATCGTCATCTTCGCGACGTCCGGCGCGTTGGAAGATGTGGCCACCGCGCGCACCGAACGTTCGGTGCGCGGTCTGCTCGACTTGGCGCCCGCCGATGCGACGTTGGTCGACGACGACGGCGCCCAGCGCGTCGTCGCCGCGGAGGCGTTGCGGCCCGGCGACCAGATCCTCATCCGGCCCGGGGAGCGGATCTCGGCTGACGGCACCGTAACCGGTGGGTCCTCGGACGTCGACCAGTCCTCGATCACCGGCGAACCCTTACCGGTCACCAAACACCCCGGCGACGACGTCTTCGCCGGTACGCTCAACACCTCCGGGGCGCTGCGGGTCACGGTGACCCGGGACCCCTCGAGCACCGTGATGGCCCGGATCGTCGCGGCCGTCGCCGAGGCCTCGGCGACCAAGGCCACCACCCAGCTGTTCATCGAGAAGGTCGAGCAGCGCTATTCGGTGCTGGTGGTGGCAGCGACGCTGGCGCTGTTCGCGGTGCCGTTGGCGCTCGGCGCCGATTTACGCTCAACTCTGTTGCGCGCCATGACCTTCATGATCGTGGCTTCGCCGTGCGCCGTCGTGCTCGCCACCATGCCGCCCCTGCTGTGTGCGATCGCGAACGCCAGCCGTCGCGGCGTGCTGGTGAAATCCGCGGTCGCGATGGAGCGGCTGGCCGACACGGACGTCGTCGTGCTCGACAAGACCGGAACCCTGACCACCGGCGCGCCCCAGGCATCGCAGGTGGTTTCCCTCGGCGAGGTAGCGCCGGACCGAGTCGTCGCAATCGCTGCTGCCGCAGAACAATTCAGCGAGCACCCGATCGGGCGGGCCATCGTCGCCGAGGCGGCATCCCGCACCGTCGCGGTGCCCAAGGCCACCGGCTTCACCGCCCGCGCGGGCCGCGGCGTCAAGGCGATGGTCGATGGGTGCCCGGTCGAGGTGCTCAGTCCCGCGGCGTATGCGGGTCCCGCGATAGCGGTGGTAGCCGAGATCGAGGCGACCGGTGCGACGGCCGTCGTCGTGACTGTCAATGGTGACGTTATCGGGGTGCTTGGGCTGCGAGACCAGGCCCGGCCGGGCGCGGCGGCCACGGTGCAGGCGGTGCGCGGCCTGACCGGATGTTCGCCGGTGCTGCTCACCGGTGACAACCACGCGGCGGCCGCACAACTGGCCGGACAGTTGGGAATTGACGACGTGCGGGCCGGGCTGCTGCCCGAGGACAAGGCGGCCGCGGTCCGGGAGCTGGAATCCGGCGGGCGCCGCGTGCTCGTGGTGGGCGACGGGGTCAACGACGCGCCCGCGATGGCGTCGGCGCACTCGTCGATGGCGATGGGGCGCACCGGTGCCGATCTCACGGTAGACACCGCCGACGTCGTCACCGTGGGTGACGATCTCTCGGCGATCGCGTCGGTGGTCGCGTTGTCCCGGCGGGCCCGGCGCCTGGTCATCGCCAACCTGGTGATCGCAGCCACCGTCATCACCGTTCTGGTGACGTGGGACCTGTTCGGGCACTTGCCGTTACCGCTCGGGGTGGCCGGTCACGAGGGATCGACCATCCTGGTCGCGCTCAACGGTCTGCGGCTGCTGAGCAGCCGGTCCTGGCCCCGACTTTCCTAGCGTGAGCAGACACAAAACTGCCCAAAATAGGCGAATTCAGGGCAGTTTTGCGTCTGCTCGGCGGAGAAACTAGCGCTGCAGGACGTCCTTGAGCGCGTCGAGCACCGCGGGATCCTCGATGGTGGAGGGCACCGGTTCGTCCAGGCCGTCGGCGATACCCCGCATGGTCTTGCGCAGGATCTTGCCCGACCGGGTCTTCGGCAACGCCGCCACTACGTCGACCTTCTTGAAAACCGCCACGGCGCCGATGTTTTCCCGCACCCGGTCGACGAGTTCCTGGGTGATCCCCTCGGTCGACGCCCCGCTCTTGAGTACCACGAAGCCACGTGGCACCTGTCCCTTGAGTTCGTCGGCGACACCGATCACCGCGCATTCGGCCACCGCGGGATGGTCGGCCAGGACGGCTTCGATCGATCCGGTCGACAACCGGTGTCCGGCAACGTTGATCACGTCGTCGGTGCGGCCCATCACGAACAGGTAGCCGTCGGAATCGACGTAGCCGCCGTCGCCGGTGAGGTAGTAGCCGGTGAACGCCGACAGATAGGACGCGACGTAGCGGTGGTCGTCGCCCCACAGCGTGGGAAGGGTGCCCGGAGGCAACGGCAGCTTGATGCAGATCGCGCCTTCCTCGCCGGCCTCGCATCGGGTGCCGTCTGAACGCAGGATTTGCACGTCGTAGCCCGGCATCGGGACGGTGGCCGAACCCGGCTTGATCGGAAGGGCTTCGACGCCCATCGGGTCAGCCGCGATGGCCCAACCGGTTTCGGTCTGCCACCAGTGATCGACGACGGGGATGCCGAGTTTGTCGGCGGCCCAGTGGTAGGTGTCGGGGTCGAGACGCTCGCCGGCCTGGAACAGGTACTTGAGCCCGGTCAGGTCGTAATCGGCCAGCTTGGTCGCGTCGGGATCTTCCTTCTTGATCGCGCGGATCGCGGTCGGAGCGGTGAACAGTGCCTTGACGCCGTACTCGGCGGCCACCCGCCAGAATGCTCCGGCGTCGGGGGTGCCGACCGGTTTGCCTTCGTACAGAACGGTTGTCGCGCCCAGCAGCAGCGGTGCGTACACGATGTAGGAGTGGCCGACCACCCAGCCGACGTCGGAGGCCGCCCAGAACACGTCACCGGGTGCCACGTCGTAGATGTGGCGCATGCTCCACAACAGGGCCACCGCGTGCCCGCCGTTGTCGCGGACGATGCCCTTCGGCTTGCCGGTGGTGCCCGACGTGTACAGCACGTAGAGCGGATCGGTGGCGGCCACCGGCACCGGATCGACCGGAGCGGCGTCGGCCACGAGCTGCTTCCAGTCGCGATCGCGTCCGTCGACCAGCTCGCACGGACACTGCTCGCGTTGCAGGATGACGCAAGCCGTCGGCTTGTGCTCAGCGATCTCCAGTGCCGCGTCCAGCATGGGCTTGTATTCCACGATCCGCGTCGGCTCGACGCCGCACGACGCGCTCACCACGGCCACCGGGCGGGCATCATCGATTCGGGTGGCCAGTTCATTCGCGGCGAACCCGCCGAACACCACCGAGTGCACCGCGCCGAGCCGGGCACAGGCCAGCATCGCGATCACGGCCTCGGGGACCATCGGCATGTAGATCACCACGAGATCGCCCTTATTTACCCCGAGCCCTCGCAGCGCCCCGGCGAACTTGGCGGTGGCGTCGCGCAACTCGCCATAGGTGTAGGTGGCCTTGGTGCCGGTGACGGGGGAGTCGTAGATCAGCGCGGTCTGGTCGCCGCGTTCGGCGACGTGGCGGTCCAGGGCGTTGGCGCAGGTGTTGAGCTCGGCGTCGGGAAACCAGCGGTAGAACGGCGCGTTGGTGTCGTCGAGTATGCGCTGCGGCTCGGACGTCCAGGTCACCGCCTTGGCGGCGTCGGCCCAGAAGGCGGCCGGGTCGTTGAGGCTGGCGTCAAACAGGGCGCGGTAACCGGACATACCGGCACCGTAGCGTGTCCGGCCAGCCGAGTTCGGTGATTGTCGCTGGTCGGTGCCCCGGCCGCGACGGGTGGTCCCTCAGGCGCGGTCATCGGTCGGTCACCACCTACCGCGAGCAGACACACATGTACCCGACACGCCGGGGAAACGGGTACATATGTGTCTGCTCGGCGGAAGAAGGTTACTCCTGGAAGCGGTACCCCATACCGGCCTCGGTCAGCAGGTGCACGGGACGGGACGGGTCGTCCTCGAGCTTGCGGCGCAGCTGGGCCAGATAGACCCGCAGATAGTGGGTTTCCTTCGCGTAGGCCGGCCCCCACACCTCACGGAGCAGCTCTTCGCGGCCCACCAGCTTGCCGCGGTTGCGGACCAGCATCTCCAGCATGCCCCACTCGGTCGGGGTCAAGTGCACCTCGTGGTTGTTCTTGGTCACCTTCTTCGACGCGAGATCGACCGTGAACGAGGAGGTTTCGATGACGGGCTCATCGGTTTCGGACGCGGCCGCGCCGCGGCGCACCGCGGCGCGCAGCCGGGCCAGGAACTCGTCCATCCCAAAGGGTTTGGTGACGTAGTCGTCGGCACCGGCGTCGAGGGCCTCGACCTTGTCGGACGAGTCGGTGCGGGCCGAGAGCACGATGACCGGCGCCGACAGCCACCCGCGGAGGCCGGCCAGCACCTCGATGCCGGACATGTCGGGCAGGCCGAGATCGAGCACGATCACGTCGGGCCGGTGATCGGCGGCGGCGCGCAGGCCCTGCCCGCCGTTGGTGGCGGTGTCGACCTCGTAGCCGCGCACCGACAGGTTGATCCGCAGCGCGCGCAGGATCTGCGGTTCGTCGTCGATCACCAGGACGCGGGTCTTGGCGACGTTGGTGGTGGGTGTCATGCTGGTTCGTCCTTTGGCGGTGCAGCAAGGTCGATTTCGACGGTGAGGCCACCGCCGGGAGTGTCGGTCGCGGAGATGGTGCCGCCCATGGCTTCGACGAAGCCGCGGGCAACGGACAATCCCAGGCCGACGCCGATGCTGGTGTCGTGATCGCCGAGTCGCTGGAACGGTGCGAAGAGTTGTTCCTCGACCCCGCGCGGCACGCCGGGCCCTTCGTCGATCACGGCGATCAGCACCCGGTCGGCTACCTGCCCGGCGCTGACCCGGATGGGACCGTCGGGCGCGTACCGCAGGGCGTTGTCGATCAGGTTGGCCAGCACCCGCTCGAGCAGCCCGGCGTCGGCCATCGCCACCGCATCGCCGACGTCGACCTTGACCCGGTCCAGCCCCTTGCGGGTGAATCCGGTGGCGCCCTTGCTGATTCCCAGGAGCGCGCGCTGCGTCGTCTCCTCGAGGTACACCCGGCGCAGCTCGGGGCGGACCACCCCGGCCGACAGCCGCGACGAGTCCAGCAGGTTGCCGACGAGCGCGGTGAGTGCGTCGATGGACTCCTCGATGGTGGCCAGCAGTTCTGCGGTGTCCTCGTCGGAGAAGTCGATGTCCTCGCTGCGCAGGCTCGACGCCGCCGCTTTGGCCGCGGCCAGCGGGGTGCGCAGGTCATGGCTGACTGCCGAGAGCAGCGAGCGGCGCAGCTCGTCGGCCTGTGCGATCGCCTCGGCCTTGCTGGCCTCCTCGGTGAGCTCGCGCTGTTTGACCAGTCCGGCAGCTTGTTTGGCGACGGCGCTCAGCACACGGCGATCCCGTGCGGCCAGCTTGCGTCCGGCCATCAGCAGCCAGAATTCGTCGTCCCCGACTTCGATCGCGGTGTCGGCGGTGTCCACGTCGGCGCACGGCCTGGTGCCCACGCAGGCCACGATGTCGGCGGTGCCGTTGCGCTCCCGCAGCAGGCTCACCGCCCGTTGGGAGTACGTCTCCCGCAACCGTTCCAGCAAGGTGGTCAGATCCGCACCGCGCAGCACCGACCCGGCGAACAAGGTCAGCAGTTCGGCTTCCTGCGAGGCCTTCCTGGCTTCGCGGGCCCGGCTCGCGGCGCCGTCGACCAACGCCGCGACCGCCACCGCGACCAACAGGAGCACGACGACGGTCACCGCACTGTCGGGCTCGGCGATGGTGAACGTGTGACGCGGGTCGACCAGGAAGTAATTGAGCAGCAGCCCGGACAACAACGCCGAAAGCCCCGCAGGGGCAACGCCACCGAGCAGCGCGACGATCAGCACGCCGATGAAGAACAAGGCGCTCTCGCCGCTGACCCCCAGGTACGGGTCCAGCAGGGTGACGATGGCCAGACAGATCGCGGACGGAACCACCAGGCTGGCAAGCCAGGACGCGATATGACGCTGCCGAGGGGTGGCCGCCGACCAGTCGAAGCCGCGACGGGCCTGCTCGTGCGTCACCATGTGCACGTCGATCTTGCCTGACTGCTGCACTACGGCGGGGCCGATGCCCTCTTCGAAGATCCGGGCCCAGCGGGACCGCCGCGATGTGCCGAGCACCAATTGGGTGGCATTGCGTTCGCGGGCGAAATCCAGTAGCGCGGTGGGTACATCGTCGCCGACGACGGTGTGCACGGTGGCACCCAGGCTGGCGGCCAGCTCGCGCACCTTGCCCATCTGAGGTGCCGATACACCCGATAGGCCGTCCCCTCGGACGACGTGCACCACCATGAGCTCGGCACTGGATTTCGAAGCGATGCGAGATGCCCTGCGTACCAGGGTTTCCGACTCGGCACCGCCGGTGACGGCGACCACCACGCGCTCGCGGGCTTCCCACGTGTCGGTGATCTTGTTGTCGGCCCGGTACTTGGCCAGTGCGGCATCGACCTGGTCGGCCAGCCACAGCAGCGCCAATTCGCGCAGCGCGGTGAGATTTCCGCGCCGAAAGTAGTTCGACAGGGCAGCATCGATGCGTTCGGGCGCGTACACGTTGCCGTGGGACAGTCTGCGCCGCAGCGCCTCCGGGGTGATGTCGACCAGCTCGATCTGATCGGCGGCCCGGACCACCTCGTCGGGAACCTTCTCCTGCTGCTCGATTCCGGTGATCTGAGTGACGACGTCGTTGAGGCTTTCCAGGTGCTGGACGTTGACCGTCGAGATCACGGTGATCCCGGCGTCGAGCAGCTCTTCGACGTCCTGCCAGCGTTTGGGGTTCTTGCTGCCCGGGGTATTGGTGTGGGCGAGCTCGTCGACCAACACCACCTGCGGGTGACGGGCCAGCACCGCGGCCACGTCGAGTTCGGGGAACCGGCCTCCTCGGTACTCGACGTAGCGCGGCGGGATGGTCTCGATGCCGTCGAGCAGATCCGCGGTCTTCTTGCGTCCGTGCGTTTCGACCACGGCGGCGACGAGGTCGGTGCCGCGTTCGAGGCGGCGGTGCGCCTCGCCGAGCATGGCGTACGTCTTACCCACGCCGGGAGCTGCGCCCAGATATATGCGCAGCTCACCGCGTTTGGCGGGGCCTGACGACGGCGTGTTCACAAGACCATCATCCTCGTGCCTACAGCGAGTCGAGGGCGATGTTGAGTTCGAGCACGTTGACCCGCGGTTCGCCGAAGAAGCCCAGGGTCCGTCCGTCCGTGTGCTGGGCCACCATGGAGCGCACCAGATCGGGGTTCAGGCCGCGAGCCTTGGCGACCCGGTTGACCTGCAGATCGGCGTAGGCCGGCGAGATGTGCGGGTCGAGCCCGCTGCCGCTGGCGGTGACGGCATCGGCCGGCACCTGCGGATCGGCGGGCGCGCTGCCGCGGACCGGCACGATCAGCCCGGCGCTGTAGTCCTGGCCGGGTTTCGCGCATTCGACGCGGACACCCTCATAGGTATTCAGGAAGGGAGTCTTGGTCGAGTCGCACGGTTCGTTCACGCTGACCACCTGGGTGGGGTGAATGACGTTGCCGCGCGCATCCCGTGGGCCGATCACCGACAGCACCGCTCCGGCACCGCCGCCGGTGCAGAACGGGCGGGCACCGTCGACCCCGTCGAGCTCGCCCACGGCCGCGCTGCGTGAGCACACCTCGGTGAGCAGGCTCGGCTTGTCGGGTTGATCGACAACGCTTTCCGGGCCGAGGTTGCTCGCGCTGGTGGCCATCGGGTCGTACCCGTCACCGGCCATCGACGGCCGGCTCTGGAAATAGCGGGGCAGGGGATTGCCGTCGGCATCGGTGAACGACTGCCCGATCAGGCTGCTGCCCACCGGTTTTCCGTTCAGCTCGATCAGCGATCCGTCGGCCTTGTCGCGCAGGCCGGGGATCTGGGCCACCAGCCAGATGAAGATCGGGTAGCCGATGCCCAGGATCACGGTGAGTACCAGCAGGGCCCGTAGGGCCGCTGCGTGTTGACGGAGCACGTTGGAGAATTTCATGTCACATTCCCGGGAAGAGTTGGACGACGAGGTCGATCAGCTTGATGCCGATGAACGGCGCGATGATGCCGCCGAGGCCGTAGACGTACAGATTGCGGCTCAACAGCTTGGACGCGCTGCTCGGGGTGTACCGGACGCCCTTGAGCGCCAACGGGATCAGCGCCACGATGATGATCGCGTTGAAGATCACGGCCGACAGGATCGCCGACTGCGGGCTGTGCAGCCGCATGATGTTGAGCAGATCAAGGCCCGGGAACAGCGCCACGAACAACGCCGGGATGATCGCGAAGTACTTCGCGATGTCGTTAGCGATGGAGAACGTGGTCAGTGCCCCGCGGGTGATCAGCAACTGCTTGCCGATCTCGACGATCTCGATGAGCTTGGTCGGGTCGGAGTCGAGATCGACCATGTTGCCGGCCTCTTTGGCTGCCGAGGTGCCGCTGTTCATCGCAACGCCGACGTCGGCCTGGGCCAGGGCGGGCGCGTCGTTGGTGCCGTCGCCGGTCATCGCGACCAGCTTGCCGCCGGCCTGTTCCTTCTTGATCAGCGCCATCTTGTCTTCGGGCGTGGCCTCGGCGAGGAAGTCGTCCACACCGGCCTCGTCGGCGATCGCCTTGGCGGTCAACGGATTGTCTCCGGTGATCATCACGGTGCGGATGCCCATGCGGCGCATCTCGTCGAAGCGTTCCCGTATGCCTTGCTTGACGACGTCCTTGAGGTGGATGACGCCGAGCACCTCGGCCTTGCCATTGACGACGTGGCCGACGGCCAGCGGAGTTCCACCGGCGGCGGAGATGCCGTCGACGATGTCGCCGAGTTCGGTCGGCACCGTGCCGCCTTCGGACCGGATCCACTCGGCGACCGCACCCGTGGCGCCCTTGCGCAGGCGATGGTCGCCGGACAAGTTGACACCGGACATCCGGGTGTTGGCGCTGAATTCGACCCAGTGCGCATGGTCGAGCTCACCGGGGGTGCGCCCGCGTAATCCGTACTCCTGCTTGGCGAACACGACGATCGAGCGGCCCTCGGGCGTCTCGTCGGCCAAGCTGGACAGCTGCGCCGCATCGGCGAGCCGCTCGGCTGTCACGCCGGACAGCGGGACGAACGCGGCGGCCTGGCGGTTGCCGAGCGTGATGGTGCCGGTCTTGTCGAGCAGCAGGGTGTTGACGTCGCCGGCGGCCTCGACGGCGCGGCCGGACATGGCCAGCACATTGCGCTGCACCAGCCGGTCCATGCCTGCGATGCCGATCGCCGACAGCAGAGCGCCGATCGTGGTGGGGATCAGGCACACCAGCAGAGATACCATGACGATGCCCGAGATGCCGTTTCCGTTGAGCGCCAGGCTGTCTGCGACGCCCGGGTTGTTGGCCTTGGAGAAGATGGCCAGCGGCTGCAGGGTGGCGACGGCGAAGACGAAGATGATCGTCAGCGAGGCGAGCAGGATGTTGAGCGCGATTTCGTTGGGGGTCTTCTGCCGGTTGGCGCCCTCGACGAGGTTGATCATCCGGTCGATGAAGCTCTCACCGGGCTTCTGGGTGATCTGCACGACGATGCGGTCGGACAGCACCGTGGTGCCGCCGGTGACGGCGCTGCGGTCGCCACCGGATTCGCGGATGACGGGCGCCGATTCGCCGGTGATCGCCGATTCATCCACCGAGGCAATGCCTTCCACCACATCGCCGTCGCCGGGGATGACCTGGCCGGCTTCGACCACGACGACGTCACCCTGCTGCAGCAGCGGCGCCGCGACTTCTTCTTCCTGACCCGCGGTGCCCGGTGACCAGCCGGTCAGCCTGCGGGCCATGGTGGAGGTCTTGGTTTTCCGTAGCGACTCGGCTTGGGCCTTGCCGCGGCCTTCGGCGACGGCCTCGGCCAGGTTGGCGAAGATCACCGTGAGCCACAACCAGATGACGATCAACCCGGAGAACCAGGACGGGTTGAGCACGGCGAGGACTGTGCTCCAGACCGCGCCGATCTCGACGATGAACATCACCGGGTTGCGCCACAGCGTGCGCGGGTCGAGCTTGCGCAGTGCGTCGGGCATCGAGCGCCACAACATCTTCGGGTCCAGCAGGCCGCCCTTGATTCGTTTGGAACTGTGGGGTTTCGGCTGTGCGGACGACGGTGAGGCGAGGGTAGGTACTGACATTTCAGTGAATTCCTTCAGCAAGGGGCCCGAGCGCGAGCATGGGCAAGAAGGTGAGGGCGACCAGGATCAGCGTGACGCCGGCGACCATGCCGACGAACTGGGGTCGATGGGTGGGCAGGGTGCCGATGGACTCGGGCGTCTTGCCCTGTTTGGCCAGGGATCCGGCGAGCGCGAGGACGAAGATGATCGGCAGGAACCGGCCGAATACCATCGCCAGGCCGAGCGCGGTGTTGTACCACTCGGTGTTCACGCTGATGCCGGCGAACGCGGAACCGTTGTTGTTCGAGGCCGACGTGAAGGCGTACAGCACTTCCGACAGGCCGTGCGGCCCGGTGTTGAGCATGCCGGCCCGTTGGCCCGGCATCGCCATCGCGACTGCGGTGCCGGTCAGCACGAGCAACGGAGTGATCAGGAAATACGTTGCGGCGAGCTTGATCTCCCGCGGGGTGATCTTCTTGCCGAGGTACTCCGGGGTGCGCCCGACCATCAGGCCCGCGACGAACACGGTGATGATCGCGAGCACCAGCATGCCGTACAGGCCGGAGCCGACGCCGCCGGGAGCGACCTCGCCGAGCTGCATGTTGAACATCGTGATCAAGCCGCCGAGGCTGGTGTAGGAGTCGTGGAACGAGTCCACCGCACCGGTCGACGTCAACGTCGTCGCGTCCGCGAACACCGCAGAGTTGGCGATGCCGAACCGTTGCTCGACCCCTTCCATCGCGGCGCCGGTCGCGGTGGGCACGGTGCCGTGGGCCTGCAGCTGGAACAGCATCATCAGGCTGACGCTGATGGTCGCGATCACGCCCATCGCGGCGGCGATCGCGTAGCCCTGCTTCGGGCTGCCCACCATGCGGCCGAAGGTGCGCGGCAGCGAGAACGGGATCATCAGGATCAGGAAGATCTCCACCCAGTTGGTCCAAGTGGTGGGGTTCTCGAACGGGTGTGCCGAGTTGGCATTGAAGAAGCCGCCGCCGTTGGTGCCCAACAGCTTGATGACTTCCTGGCTGGCCACCGGGCCACCCGGGACGGTCTGCGTGCCGCCGACGAGCGTGTTGACCACCTCGCTGTGCAGCGCGAAGTTCTGGATTGCGCCGCCGCCCACCAGGATCAGTGCGCCGACGATCGAAATCGGCAGCAGGATACGGAGATTGCCGCGCACCAGGTCGACCCAGAAGTTGCCGAGGTCGCCGGTGTTGCACCGGACCAGGCCGCGGACGAAGGCCATCGCGACGGCCATGCCGACCGCGGCCGAGACGAAGTTCTGCACGGCCAGGCCGGCCATCTGCACCAGGTGACCCTGGGTGGATTCACCCGAGTAGGCCTGCCAGTTCGTGTTGGTCACGAAGCTGATGGCGGTGTTCCAAGCCAGCGCCGGGGTCATCGGGGTGCCCGGATCGTTGAGATGCAGCGGCAGCTTGCCTTGCACCAGCTGCAGGATGAACAGGAACAGGATGCTGATCGCGGAGAAGGCCAGCACGCTGCGGGCGTATGCGCCCCAGGTCTGCTCGGCCTTCGGATCGGCGCCGATCAGGCGGTAGATGACGCGTTCGACACGGGAGTGCTTGTCGGTTGTGTAGACGCGGTACATGTAATCGCCGAGCGGCACGTGCACGGCCGCCACCGCGGCGATGAGGACGACGAGGAAAACGATCCCCGCGGTTGTTGTAGTCACTAGAACCTCTCCGGGAACAGCAGCGCCGCGAAGAGAAACAGCGCGATGAGGATCGCCAGGCCCAGGCCGACGACGTTTTCGTAGCTCACAGTCCCTCGACCAACTTCTGCACCAGGCCCAGCAGCGCGAAGACCGCCACTGTCAGCACGATGAACTCCACTACGGACATGGGTTCTCCAACACGTATTCGGGTCGCCGGATCTCGGCGACTGGTCCAGCGTCCGTCCGCTGCGGCCGGCCGGCGACGATCTTTATGTCTTCTTTACGCTCGGCCGCCGGACCTTTACGGGTTCTTTCCCGCGGACCGCTCGGGCCCTCGTCAGCGGCGTAAAGGTGCCGTCAACAGCGTCCGGTTGCGGCGTAGGAAATGCGTAATCGCCGTCGAATTCGTGCGCTGCCCGTTCCTACTGTGTGCCGGGAGTCTCGCCGCGTGAAGGAGCCGGAGCCATCGACAATCCATCGTTGTGGGGAACAGCGGCCTGGGGCCAGTTGGTCGCGATCGCCGTCCTCGTCGTATTTCTGCATGTCCCGCTGGGTAACTACCTCGCGGCGGTCTATACGTCGCACACAGATTTGCGGGTGGAGCGGGTGATTTACCGACTGGTCGGGGTGCGCCCCGACGGGCAGCAGTGCTGGACCGGCTATCTGAGTGCGGTGCTGGCCTTTTCGGCCGTCAGTGTTCTGCTGTTGTACGGGCTTCTGCTTTTGCAGGTGTATTTGCCCGAACCGTGGGGGCATAAAGGTATGACCCCGGCATTAGCGTTCAATACCGCAATTTCATTTACGACCAATACCAGTTGGCAGAACTACCCCGGTGAGGCGACGCTGGGGCACGTCGGTCTGGTGGCCGGCCTTGGCGTGCAAGCCTTTGCGAGTCTGGCGGTCGGCATGTGCGTTGCGGTGGTATTGATCCGCGGGCTGGCACAGTATCAGAACCAGGAGATCGGCAATTTCTGGGTGGATCTGGTGCGCACCGTGATCCGGATCCTGCTGCCGCTGTCGCTGATTGTCACCCTGCTCCTCATCGGGTTGGAGTACCTGCCGGCTCTTGTGGTCGGTCCCGTCGCCGACGCGCTTCAGTGATCAAGGGGCCGTCAAGGTTGGGCTCGGGCGCGTCAAGAGACCGCTAAGACCCTGGTCAGCGGTGGTCTGCTGCAGGATCGTCAGAGAATGGCCACCGGCATCTCTGACTTTCTGCTGCGCTACCAGGACTATCGCCGAACCTTCCGGACGGCGGAGGTGCCGCTGCCTGCCGCGGTCGGCGGACGGAACGCGGCGTGACCACCAGTTACGTCGAGCGCCCCACGGCGTTGCTGGACGAGGCGGTCGTACTCAGGCGCTGCGCGGTGTGGCGCAACGCATTCAAGGGATTATCGGTGAGCTATCCCGCTGAGCTGCTCAGCTTCGAATCAGCCGCGGAGTGGTTGCGTCGGCACCGCGTCACCGTCGATGTCGTGACTGCCGCCGAGTTCAACCTGGCGCTGGCGTCGGGTATCCGGTCGGCGCAGATCGTGTTGCACCCGCGCAACGCAGTCGCGATCGCGTGCACCGGAACAGGTGAGGCGGCCCGGTTGGTGGTCGACTCGGTACAGCAGGCCGCCGCCGTCGCACGCGGCGCGCAGCGGCGTGAGCACGTGCTCGTTCGTGCAGGCCATGAAATGCCGGCGGTGGTTGCCGAGGTGCTCAGGCACCGGCAACTCGACCTCGTTGGCCTGCACTGCTCGGCTGACCCATCACAGGATGCGCTCGGGCTCGCAGCCCTGCGCACAGCGCTCGCTGACATGGCCATGATCGGACGCCGCCACGTAGTGCTGTTGAGCCGAATCAGCTTGGCGGGCTTGGACGGTGGCCTGTTCGGTCTGCATCCGTGGGCGCTGCGCCGCGTGGCCGACGCGCTCAGCGAGGTCGTTGAGGAGCAATGTGCGCGTTACCGTATCCCGCGGCCTGCGCTCACCGTCGCCCCGTCCGTCCACGCATTGTTACCGCGAGATGTCAACGCGGCGTGAAGGTTCCGTTCCTTCCCGTCAAGACGCCGCAAAGATCCTGGCCGAGTTCTCGCGGCAGCGGAAGGCTCGAAGCAGGCGCATGTGGCATCCGGCCGCGGCGCGGTGAAGAAGAGGTTGCGGTGACACTGACAACTGGGTTGTGGTCCACATCTTCGGCGATGCTGCCGGCGTCGCCCGAGCAGGAGGCGATGCGCCGGTGCGCCACGTGGCATCGCGCGCTCGACCCGGTCGAGCTGGCGTTGCCTGCCCGGGCGTTGCGGGACAGCCACGTGGCCAAATGGGCCCGCGATCACGCCCTGGTCGTCGAGGTGCGGGGCAGCGGCGATCTCGCAACGGCGATTGGGACAGGCATTCACCCGATGCGCCTGGTGGTGCACGCCGACGGGTTCAGCGGTGATGAGCTGGTGTTCTGCAGCGCCAACCTCGGTGTCGGTCGGGTGGTGGCGAACACCCCCGAGCAGGTTCAGCTGCTGGTGTCCTGTGCGGTACGGCACCGTCGGCAGCGGGTAATTCTCGGCGCGACCACCGCCGACGTGGTGACGGCGGTCCTGAACGGTCCGCGCCTCGACCTGGTCGGGGTGTATCGCGAAATCGGTTCGGGTAAGGACAGTTTCACTGAGACTCCCGAGGTCGTCGGTGAGGTGATCGCCGAGATGGCCGACATTCGGACGGCGCACGCCGTGGTGCTCACCCGAGTGTGGGTCGGCAGCGGGTTCGGCTTCGACGCGGGCCCCGACGACCTTTCCGAGCTGTCGCGGGCGATCGAGATGACGGTCGACGACGCCTGCGCGACGTTGCGTTTCCCGCGGCCGGTGGTGGTCGTCTCGGCCGGGCCGCACTAGGCGGGTACCGGACAAACCTGTACAGCGGCCCGGCACCGGACATAAATTGAGCCGTGGGCTCAAAACGGCCCCAG
Organism: Mycolicibacterium porcinum; assembly: GCA_001942045.1. Lineage (GTDB taxonomy): Bacteria > Actinomycetota > Actinomycetes > Mycobacteriales > Mycobacteriaceae > Mycobacterium > Mycobacterium porcinum_A. The sequence continues at coordinate 72,618 of MSTD01000023.1, read as the reverse complement.
AGCCGGCACCACGTTCAACCAGCGGCGCAACGGTCGCTGCGGGTCCTCGTCGTCGGCGCCGGGGTCGGGGGCATCTCCATCGCCCGCGGACTGTTGCGGGACGGCCATGACGTCACGGTGTTCGAGCAGCGCCCCGAGGTGCGGGCCGGTGGCGGCGCCGTCACGATCTGGTCCAACGGCGAAACGGTGCTGCGCCAACTCGGTGTCGACATGGGTGGCGCCGGTCAGGAGCTGTCGACCGTTCGGGTGATGACGTCGACGGGACGCCCGATGACCACCCTGGACGTGACCGCGATCGTGAATCGGATGGGTGCGCCGGTGCGGATGGTTCCGCGTCGGATTCTGCTCGGGCGGCTGCTGGAAGGTTTTCCGGCGGAACGGATTCGGTGCAATACCCGGGTGGTCGGTGTCGCCGAAGGTGGCCGCGGCGTCCGCGCCGATTTCGCCGACGGCGGTTGTGCCGACGGCGATCTGGTGATCGGTGCGGACGGCCTGCACTCCACGGTCCGCGAGATCGTCGGTGCACCGCACGCGGAGCCGACGGGTTGGTGTAGCTGGCAGGGGCTGGCCACCCTCCCGGACGGGGCCGATCGCCGGGTCGCCTTCGTCATCCTCGGCGAGCACGGGAACCTCGGCTTCTGGCCGGCCGGCGGCACCGAGGTGCAGTGGTGGTTCGACTTGCCGTGGTCACCCGACTTCGTCCGGCCAGGCCGCCCGATCGAGGTGCTCCGCGCCAATTTCACCGGATGGTCCGAACTGGTCGATCGCGTGCTCGCGACGTTGACCGATGATGACCTGGCCCGTTCGCCTTACCCGCATTTCCGCCATCCCATCCCCGGCCCGGGCCACGGTGCGGTGACGTTGTTGGGCGATGCGGCCCACACGATGCCGCCGACGCTGGCGCAGGGCACCAATCAGGCGCTGCTGGACACGATGGTGTTGTGCAAGGCGATCTCGGACCTCCGCGGGGGCGCCGATGTGTCCGACGCGCTGCGCCGGTACGAGAAGACCCGTCGGCGCCGCGTCGCGGCGGTGTCCCGGGTGGCCTCCCTGCAGGTGTCGCACGGCGAGGCCGTGCTGCGCCCGGCGGCGATGGTCCCCGACCGGGTGATGACGTGGGTGCTGGCCACCTTCCTGCGAGCGGTGAGCCACCGCCGGATGGCTGCCGATATCAACCGGGACCTGACACCCGCCCCGACCACGGGAAGCGACGAACATGCCCGCTGAAGCCGTCCGCGTGCGGGGCGCGATCGACGCGCCGTCGAACAAGCTGTGGCTCGTCAAGTGGTGTGTGCTGGCCGTGCCGCACTATCCGATCCTGATCGGCCTGTACCTGGTGTATCCGCTGGTGGTGCTCGCCGCGGGGGTCGCGATCATGTGCACCGGCCGGTATCCGCGGCCCTTGTTCGATTTCAACGTCGGGGTGCTGCGCTGGTCGTGGCGCGTGATGAATTACCGGTTCCCGATGAACACCACCGACACGTACCCGCCGTTCTCCCTCAAACCCCAGGCCGACTATCCGGGCGATCTCGAGGTCGACTATCCCGAACAGCTCTCCCGAGGAGCGGTGCTGGTGAAGTGGTGGCTGCTGGCGCTGCCGCAGATCATCATGTGCTGGGCGATGGAGGCACCGCTGCAAGTGCTGTGCGTCATCTCTGCGGTGCGGTTGCTGGCCCGGGGGACAGTCTCGCAAGGCATGTTCGACCTCCTGATGGGAATCGTGCGGTGGCGCTACCGGGTCGCCGCGTACGTCTCGCTGATGACCGACGAATATCCACCGTTTCGAATGGATCTGGGGGCGTCGGATTGAACCAATGGGTGCTCGCCAACGTGCAGAGGGTGTGGGGTGCCACACCGTGCACCCAGAGAAGGTGGGTTCCAATGAGGAAATCAACCAGATTCGTCAGTGCATGTGTCGGTGCCCCGGTCGCGGCGCTCTGTTTCGGAGCGGGAACCGCGTGGGCCACCCCGTCCACCAATTCTTCGACGCAGCAGGTGAATACCGGTGGCGTCGCGGTGTCGGCGGGCGGTCACAACGTGGTGCAGGTGGGCAGCAGCACCGCGAACACCAGCGGCCGCAGCGTGGCTGTCGCCTTCGACCTGCCGGGGCAGAACCCCAGCACCGCAACGGCCAACGGAGACCGCAATTTCGCCTTGGCGATCAACGGCAGCACCGCCACCGCGAACGGCGACAGAAACTTCGTGTTCGCCGGTGACGACAGCACCTCCACCGCGACCGGCAACGACAACGATGTCCGCGCCGCCTTCGGCAGCACGAATCACGTGACCGGCAACAACAACACGTCGTACGCCATTCCGGGCAGTCATTCGACGGTCACCGGGGACAACAACTTCGCGGCGGCGCTGTGTGGAGGGAACGTGAACATTTCGGGTCAGGGACAACGCGTCACCAGCGCGCCGTGCGTAGGACATTGACATGGATTGAGGTGCATGAGGCGTCGTAACCCGTTGTTCCCGTACGTATATCGGCTGGGTATGCCGGTATTCGACAGGTTGTTCTATCGCCGGTACCGGCGGTCGGCGATGAGCCATGCGGCGGGCAGGTTGCTGTTGGTCGGGCCCGGCCCTGGCACCGATCTGCTGTTCCTACCCGCGGCGGTGACGTCCGTCGCGGCCGTGGAACCGGATCCGACGATGCGGCGGATGGCGCGCGCCCTGGCCCGCCGCCACGGCGTCGACGTCGACGTGGTCGACGGGGCCGGCGAATCGATTCCCTTTCCGGACAGCAGTTTCGATTCGGTCCACGTCGGCCTGGTGTTGTGCTCGGTCGACGACGTGGCCGCCACGCTGGCCGAGATCCGCCGCGTTCTGACGCCCGACGGCCGATTGGTGGTGCTCGAGCACGTCCGCGGGGAAGGCTTGATGGGGCGGTACCAGGACCTGATCGCGAGGCCGTGGGCGTGGCTGTCCTCGGGTTGCGAGCCGAACCGTCGCACTGTCGACGCCCTGGCGGCAGCGGGATTCGACACCAGCGGCTTGCACAGCACCCCGCACACACTGGTCCCGCCGCCCTGCACCCCACATCTGCAGGGAGTCGCGACTATTCGACGCTGACGGCCTCGATGATGTTGAGCCGCGCGGCACGTCGCGCCGGCGGCAGCGACCCCAGCAGACTGATCGCCAGGGCACCGAGGGTGAACACCAGCGCCATCGCACTCGGCCGGAACGTGACGTTGAAGTTCATCACGTCCCCGCTGACGAGGCTGAACAGCCACTGGTCAACCAATCCGATCGTCAGGCCCAGGACGCCGCCCACGATGCCGATGGCCGCCGCCTCTGCCAGCACCATGGCCAACGTGTACCGGCGGCTGGATCCCATCGCGCGCAGCACCCCGATCTCACGGCGCCGCTCCAGCACCGACAGCGTCAGCGTGTTGAGCAGCGCGACGGCGGCGACGAACACCACGATGATCCACACGGCGTTCGCGATCAGCATGCTCTGGTGCAGCGGCGCCTCCAGGCCGGCCAGCGCGGTGCGGCCGTCGTAGGCGTGGTTCGGCGCGGGCACGACGCCACGGATGTTGGCCAGCAGGCGAGCGGTGTCCGTGCCCTTGGCGGCGGTGACCTGCAGCGTCGTCGACCCAGGTCGGTCGAACCAGGCGCGCAGCTGATCGAGGCTCATCCCGACGGTGCCGATCACCGTCGAGAAGTAGGGGACAAGCGCCAGCACCTTCGTTCGTTGCGGCCCGTGCGGTGTCTGCAGTTGCAGTTCGTCGCCCGCCCGGACGTTGAGGGTCTTGCCCAGGTTCTGGGAGAGCACCACGCCGTGGCCGGCGAGGACGTCGTTGCGGGTCTGGTCGTCGAGGGCCCGGAAGAGCGCGTCGTGGCTTCCGGGGGCGAAGCCGTCGAGCATGACGCGGGTGCCGCCGACGACGGCGAAGCCCAGGGCACCTTCGGTGACGTTCGCGACTCCGGGCACCTCGGTGACGTTCTGGGTAAGGCCTTGGGGCAGAAGGCCGGTGGGGTACTGGTCGGGTGAATTGGCGCTGACCCAGACGTCGACCTCGGCGACCGGGGCGAAGATACTGCGCGCCGATCGGATCATGTCGTTGTTCGTGCCGGTGATCACCACGGTGGTGACGACGGCGATCAGCACGGTCATCACGGTTGCCCACACCCGCCGTGGGGCACGTTCGATGGTGGCTGCTGCCAGTGCGCCGGCCGAACCGAACAGGCGCGCGACGGCGGCGGTGGCCTCGACGATGGGTCCGGCGAGTGCGAATCCCAGCGCGATCTGCGCGGTGAACAGGGCGGCGATCGCCACGAACGCGATCGACCCCGGCACGTAGAACACCACCAGGATCGACGCCGCCAGCACCGCAACCGCGGCGATCCCGGTGGTGATGCGCAGCCAGCGCGGCACGTTGTCCGCTGCCGACACCCCGACCGGGGCCAGCGCCTCGATCGGTGAGACCTTGTACACCTGCCGGGCCGCCATGGCCGAGGCCGCCACGCTGGTCAGCGCCGTCGCCGCGATGGCCGCCGGGATCGCGTAGTCGGGCAGCCAATATTCGATGCGGGCTTCCAGCCCCTGCGTCATCGTCGGGGGTAGCCGGCCGATCGCCAAGCGGCCCAACAGGATTCCGAGCAACGACCCGATGGTGCCGCCGATCAGCCCGAGTATCGCGGCCTCGGCCAACATGTCGCGGACGATGGTGGCGCGCCGGCCGCCGATGGCCCGCAGCATCGAGATGACCGGGCGGCGTTGGGCGATCGCCATGGTCATCGTGGTGTAGATCAGGAACGCGCCGACCACCAGCGCGACCGCCGCGCCCATCAGCGCCATGTAGTTCATCAGCTTGACGCCGTCGCCGGCCCGGGCGGCCCGCAGGCTGGGTGCGGCGACGATGGCCCGGCCGTTGACCGCCGCGGTGACCTGCTCGCGCACCTTGTTGAGGTCGGCATCCGGGGTGGTGGTGATCAGGATCGAGTCGAGCTGTCCTTGTCTTCCGGTGACGTTCTGCGCCAACGGAAGTGGGGCCAGCACATAGTGACCGCCGTTGAGATCGGCGAGTTGCTTGCCCTCCAGGACTTCGGCGACGGTCACCTTCCCGGAGCCGAGCTGGAACGTCTCGCCCTTGGCGTGCCCGACGGCGGGCCCGACGCGGACACCCTCTTGTGCCGTCGGGGTTTGCACGTCCACCCCGACCGCGTCTTTCAGCGCGCCTTCCAGGGCGCGGCTGCGGTCGTCGGCGCCGAACAGCAGTACCGGTTCGGTCGCGGTGGGTGCGGACATCCGGATCATCGGGGCGGCGGCCGCGACCCCGGGGACCTTGGCGACATCGGCCAGCACGGTGTCGGGGAACCCCGCGTCGGTGACGCCCGAGACCTCCAGCGCGGCGATGCCGGCGACACCGTCCGACAGCCGGTTCACCGATCCGGTGATCGAACCGAAGATGCCGAGGATCGCGACGAGATACATTGCCGACACGGCCATTACGGCGATCGAGGCGACGGTGCGCCGCCGGTGCACGGTGAGTTCGCGCAGGCTGAACACTCGGAGCCGACTTGCCGCGGCCGCGAGTTTCACCCCGGCACCACCGACATCTCATCGGAGCCGAGCCGGCCGTCCTGCAGGGTGATCACCCGGTCGGTGGCGGCCGCGGCGTCGGCGTTGTGGGTCACCATCACCACCAGCCGGCCCAGGCCCTCCTCGTGGGCGACGTCGCCCAGCAAGGTCAAGATCGCCGCACCCGTGGTCGAATCCAGGTTGCCGGTCGGTTCATCGGCCAGGATCAGCGGCGGGTCCATCATCATGGCGCGGGCCACCGCGACCCGTTGCATCTGGCCGCCGGACAGCTCGGACGGCCGGTGCTCGGTCCGGTTGCCCAGGCCGACGCGGTCCAAAAGTTCCACCGCCTGCGGTTTCACCTTGCCCAGCCGAACCCCGTCGAGCAGCTTCGGGACGGCCACGTTCTCCCAGGCCGACAGGGTCGGCAGCAGGTTGAAGAACTGGAAGATGAAGCCCACCCGGTGGTGACGGAACGCCGACTGCTGCTCGTCACCCAGGCGGCCGATCTCCTCACCGTCGAAGGTGATCGAGCCGGAATCGGGGGAGTCCAGCGCGCCCAGCAGGTGCAGCAACGTGCTCTTACCCGCGCCGGACGGGCCGATGATCGAGACGAACTGCCCGCCGGTCAGCCGCAGGCTGATCTCGTCGAGGGCACGCACGGTCTGCCCGCCGACCTGGTACTCGCGCACCACGTCGCGCAGTTCGATGGCCAGTTCGGGCATACCGCCTCCCGGGAGTCGGGATATGCGCAGCCTACGCCCGGCGGGTGTCGCCTATCGCCTGCTTCTGTTTCGCCGCTTTCCACACCTGGGTCGCGCCGCCGCGATTTTCACGACCTAGCGGTAGAAACCGGTGCCAACGAGGCGACGAACCGGGCCTTCTGGTCGGTGGCCGGGATGATGCGAGGCTCGGACAGGCGGTAGCGCCGGCCCCGATGCACCACGTCAGCGGCGCCGGCGGCCCGGACATTGCGCACCCAGTCCGACTGGACGCCGTAGTTCAGCACGACCCGGACCGACCTGCTGTCGATGAACGCCATGACCGGGGTCCGGTATGGCCTGCCCGACTTGCGGCCGGTGTGCTCGATGACGGCCATGTACGGCAGCCACGGCGCCCAGAGCCGTTGCAGTGGGTTGGTGACGTACTTATTGACTTGAGCGATGATCCGCATCGCCCGTGGTCCGAGTGTCGCCGCGATGCTTTCGGCAACTACGGCAATCGAATTCGCGATACTGCTCGGCATGTGCGGCCCCCGTCGCTGTTCAGCCCTGGGGGTTATTCAACCAAGCGCACCCAGGTCGGTGCCATCCCCCATTTGGGCGAGGGTCGGCACGCCTTCGGGGAATAGGCCCGCGACCGGCCTGGTTGCAGCGGCTCATGGCTGAAATCATGCGCCGGTGGGAGATGGACAGGATCGGCCGAGACGCGCTCCGGCTGCGTGAGATGGCCGTTCCGCCGCCGGGCCCCGGCGAAGTTCTGATTAAGGTGGCGGCGGTTTCCTTGAACCATCGCGACAAGATGGTGATCGAAACGGGCCGCGGGCTGCCACTGAACTTCCCCTTCACGCCGGGGTCCGATCTCGCCGGGACGGTCGTCGCGGTCGGAGATTCGGTGACCCGATTCGCCGTGGGCGATCAGGTGATCTCGGTGTTCACGCCGGACTGGATCGACGGCGCCCGGGCAGGTGATGCGCGGACGCCCTCCTACTGGACACTGGGCGGTTTCTACCCCGGCTTGCTCGCCGAATATGTAGTGCTGCCGCAGGATTGGGTTGTTCAGGCTCCACGGACCCTGTCGCCGGCAGAGGCTAGCACGCTGCCGGTTGCCGGGCTCACGGCGTGGTTCGCGCTGGTAGAACGTGGACACGTGCGGGCCGGGGAGGTCGTGCTGGTCGAAGGCACCGGCGGCGTCGCGCTGTTCGGAGTCCAAATCGCGAAGATGCACGGCGCCCAGGTCATCGTGTCGGGGAGCGCGGACAAGCTGGACCGGGTCGCGCACCTGGGCGCAGATCATGTGGTGGATCGGCGGAGTTCGGACTGGGCCGAAACCATCCTCGCTATCACGGGCGACCGCGGTGTGGACCATGTTTTGGAGCTCGTCGGGGGCGCGCATCTCGGCAAGGCCGCGCAAGTCGTCGCGGTCGGCGGCCACATCCATCTCATCGGCGCGCTCGACGGGTGCGAGGTTTCGACGCCCGTGATGCCAATCCTGATGAAAGACATCACAATTCACGGTATCGGCACGGGGCATCGCCGTGCTCTCACCGAGCTTGTCAGTGCAATCGACAGCACGCAGACGAAGCCTGTGATCGGTGCGCGCTATCCATTTGAGGATCTGTCGGCCGCGCTGGACCATCTTGATCGCGGCCCGTTCGGCAAGATCGTCGTCGAGGTCGGGTGATCGACGCCTCTGGTACTCGGGGCGGTCTGACGACGACGATCCGACCTGAAATATGCTCTCCTGCGACGCCCCCATAGCCCAATTGGCAGAGGCAGCGGACTTAAAATCCGCCAAGTGTCGGTTCGAGTCCGACTGGGGGCACTCCGGAAGGCCTGGTAGAAGCGCTTTCGGACCGAGCGGATGGGCGACGAGGGCCTCCCGTCGCGGCGTCGTCGCGGCGGGCGGCGGAATCGCTTCGGGGAGGTCGGTCCGGTAGCTAACTCGGACGGAGTCGGCCAACGCACTTCTGCCGAACGCGGGCGCGTACTAAACGTGGGCGTGCTGCGTCACCGTGGGTGTCGCCGGGCGGTGGAACAATGGCGGTATGACTGGGGTCTCCGAGGGGGCAAGATCGGACAGCGACAAGTACATAGCGGAACTTGAGGACACGGCGCGAGCCGTGCGCGAGGTCGTCGCTGACTGGTACGCAGCGGAAAACCAAGGGCCGATTGAGGCCCTTGATTCCGCTCTGGAGTCCGTCCATAAGTCGTGGTCCGGATCCAATCTTGGCTACCACGCCCGCACCTACTACGCCGGGTTCCAACCGCCCCCGGCCGGCGACCTATTCAATAAGGAATGGGGTCTCATGCGCGGAGGGACACGCCAGCGCGGGTGGGTGGTCTACGAGGATGAAGACGACGTCAAAGCTCACGTCTTCGAGCTCGCAGGCGTACGCGACCTCAAGTCTCTTTCCGAGGCGTCGGACAAAGCTCGCCAACTCTTGCTCGATAGCAAGGAAACGGTGTCTTCAGTGCTGACCAGCTGCTTATCGGGCCAGGATGACGCGTACCTGTCAGGCTTGAGCGAGAAAGTAGCCGACCTGAGTGCTCCAAGTGCGATGGCCTTTGCCCGTCAATTCTTGCCGAGTGGACGGATCATGTCGCGAGACTCGACCGCAATCAATCAAGGTCTACGCGTGTCTCCGCATCATCAGATCTTCGGGGACCGCCAAGCCATCGAAGCTCCATACCTATGTCTGCGTTCCCTCGCGGATCACGCGGAGAATGCCGCAAAGCACCTACGGCGCAGACCCAGCGACCCTCCTATGGCTGCCACCGCGCAACTCGGCAGCCGCGTGTTCATCGGACATGGAGGGTCAGCGCAGTGGCGGGAATTGAAGGACTACCTGCAGGATCAGCTTGGCGTTCCGGTTGATGAATTTAACCGGGTGCCAACTGCGGGTTACTCCACTATCGCGCGGCTCAACGAAATGCTCGACAGCGCAGCAATGGCTTTCCTGGTGATGACCGCGGAGGACGAGACACCCGATGGCGGTTTCCGCGCGAGGCAGAACGTGATCCACGAAGTAGGTCTGTTCCAAGGTCGACTTGGCTTCGATAAAGCCATAGTGATGGTTGAGGACGGATGCGAAGACTTCTCAAATATTCACGGCCTCACCCAGATTCGCTATCCAAAGGCCAACATTTCAGCGAAGTTCCATGAGATTCGCGCCGTCCTTGAGCGCGAGGGTCTCGTTTAGGCAGCCGATCACGGGGCGTCGAAAGGCATTAACTCCGCCTCGTGACCGGGCCGATCTGGGGGTGTGCCTCAGCCGACGCGCTCGCCGGGGCGACCACGTGGCGGGTCGCCAGGCCGCCATCGGGCCTTGCACACACGCACGTTGAGGTCGGTGCTGGGGGTGAGTTCGACGGGCGGGCACTTCGCTCGGTACACACCGCCCTCGCGAATCGGCGCGGGCTCCTTGCCGGGCGCGACCGGCCCTGGCCCGAAACCGAACTCAGACTGTCGCGGTAGTCCTTCTCCGGGTCGCGCGAGAGGCTGTAGCGCTCGAACACGTCCGGCCCCTACGTCTGGATGGTCGGCGCGATGTACGAGCCGTTCGTCGTCACCTGCATGACAACGGCAGCGCCTCAGTGCCGAACTCCAACCCCGAACCCACGCGCGTAGAAGCTGTCCATCAGGGGATACGGACCACGACCCGGAATATGGCGCAGCCCCTGATACGCCGGATGGACGTGCTCGCGGAAGCCGATCGGGTTGCGGTCGGAGTCGAGCCCGCCCGTCGCCGCCACGATCACGTAACCGGCCGGCACGTAGTGCGACTCGATGAGCCACGCGTCGCCGTAGCTGCCGAGTACCTGGAGCCCCTCGAACTCGCTCGGCGCTGTTCTTCGGCTACAGCCGCGTGAGCACCGCCGAGCAAGCCGAGCTTCGCAACGGCCTGGACGCCCAGCGCGAGGCGATTGACACCGAGGCCGCGCGACGAGGTTGGGCCGTCGAGCACGTAGCCGATGAAGGCAAGAGCGGCAAGGACATCAACGAAGGACTACGCGATGCGCCTAGCCTTCTGGCGTCGGGGTAAGGGGACGACCTTGTGGTCGCCAAGATGGATCGGCTTGCCCGCTCAGTTGGCCACGCCGTTGCGATACTCCAACTCGCAGAGCGTCAAGGCTGGTCGCTGGTGGTGCTCGACCTGGCATGGACCTCACCACGCCAGCGGGAGAAGCCATGGCGCACATGCTCGCAACGTTCGCACAATTCGAGCGACGCCTCGTCAGCCAACGCACCAAGGACGCACTTGCCGCCGCAAGCGGCGTGGGGAGCCGATCGGTCGCCCACGGCTCGCGACCGCTGGTGTCGTGCGGCGCATCGTGCTCGACCGCAACGCGGGTCTGGGCTTTGGCTGTATCGCCCGCGCCTTGGAAGCCGAGGCCGTCCTGTCGCCCGCTGGCCGGCCAACATGGCAACCGTTCACCGTTCGCCGCATCTACCAGAGTGCCACGGCTACAGTGGAATTGGGAGCAGCCTCATGAAAGCGACGTACTACCCGCCCCGCAGCCGCGTGGTCGTGTTGATACCGCGCGACCCGCACACCGGCAAGCGCGGCATGGTCGACAGCACTCGCAACGTCGGCGGCGACATGGAGCACCGCGTGCGGTTCGCAGACGGTTCCCGCTGGACTGGTCGCAGCCGCTCGCAATGGGGACGTTCTACCACACCATCCTCAAGCCCGCCCTGGAGGCCGTAGGGCTGCCGGCGAGCCGTCCCGCGACTAAGGACACACCCGCCGTCCGAGGCGTACGCCTCCACGACCTCCGGCTTACGTTCGCTGTCCTACAGCTGTCGGCGGGTATGCACTTCATGCAGGTGTCGAAGTGGTTGGGGCACAGCAACGCTAACGCTCGACACGTACGGCGACTACATCCCCGAGCAGGACGGCGGCGCGCTCAACACGCTGCCCGAACTACCCGTCCCAGTCCAGCGGGCCGAGACGGCAAGCAATGTCGTGCCGCTACGACGGCGGGGTGAGGGGTTCCATATTCCATTGACCTGGTGTCAGTGTTGGTTGGTACGTTTTCGGCATGTCGTCGTACGTGTCACCCTTCGGCATCGAGATGGACAGGCGTAAGGCGCACCTTGACGCATTGCCAGCCGCGCAGCTGCGCGAAGACCTTGACGCCCTGAAGCGGTGTTTCTACGTCTTCAATGCCAACGCCAAGGAACTTGCGACTCACGTTGCTGCATTCGTCATGTCTCTGCAGATCGCAGGCGAGACTTCAGATGGCTACATGGACGAACTCGTCCGTCGACTCCACAACTACCTGACGTCCGTCACATCGCTGATCGACTCGCAGCGCGTCGTCATGCGGCATCGGTGGCCGCAAAAAGGTTCAAAGGTGACGACGGAAATTTGCGACTCCTGTGGGCGGCCGATGCCCACCGATGACGGTAGATCGGAGTTTGAGCGCACAGACTACGCCGAGAAGATGGCCGAGACCTTCCAGACCGGGGAGGCCGTCTTTATGTCGAAGCTGCGGAACTACTGCACCCATTACTCCATCCCGCTACCAGAGCTGAGTACGACCATCAAATGGGAGCAGGGCATGCCGTCCATTCAACAGATCAACACGCTGCAATTACAGCGCGATAAGTTGCTCCGCTGGGGTGGTTGGACCGGTCCCGCCAAGACGTACCTGCAGCAGCAGGAGGAAAATTTCGACCTTGCGCCGATCGTTGAGCGATACGTTAACGCGGCCGGTCAGTTCGCAGCCTGGTTCTGGGCCGAAATTAATCAGCGGAGTGCGGTGCTAATAGATGAAATCACCTCCAAGGCAACGGAATTGAACTACTGGTATCAAGAGAATGTCGGCATTCCTGACTGGCTCGAGAATGGCGATAGCAATCCACCACCTGGGTGGAATGGGCGACTCTGGCGGGCCGGGCAGCGCCGTGACCGTTACCGTCATGGCACTCGTGGATTCCGTATTTGGGAGATCGGCGGCGACGGCGTGATCGTTCTCGTCAAGGACGATGACTGGACGCCGTTGCCGCGTTGACCGTTTCTACTTCGCCAACGTAATCAAGGTGGCGGTATCGCCGACTCTGACTGTCGTATCGACATCTACCTCCGGGCTCTCTTCGACCTCCATCTTCTCTCTCACCTCACGCTCTGGACCGAAAATCGAAGACATAGAGCCAATCCCGCCTCCGACGGTATATGTCCGGTAGGTTTCGGCGATGCAGATTCGTTTGTAGACCGTCTGCGCCTTGACGCGTGCCTTTTCTACTGGAATGAGCCCCAGCTGTTCGCCAGTCTCAGGGTCATTGACTGGGATGCCGTCCTCGGACATGATGCGGAATATGTCGCCAGGCTTGACTCCGTTTTCGAGACCTACGTTGAGGACAAGTTCGGTTGATGAATTAACCCGCGCGACAAGAGAATTAAGGCCGACCTCCGCGCGTTGTGGCTTGTCAGTCATTCCACCCCTCCTTGCGCCTGATAGACGCCTTCTCAGCCTTATCGATCTCGTTGTCGACTACATCGGGAGCGAATCTGCGCCAATCTTCGATCGCGTCTAGCGCCTGGTCGAAACTCATGGTTGCCGCCTCGCTAATTACGCGCATGCGCGTACGTAGCTCCGCAAGATTGTGTTGATCCTCGCCCTGGCTATGGGTCTGAATTCTGCCCATCGCACCCATGATGCGAAACGAGCGCGTCACGGCGCTGCGTGCGCTTCGCTCAAGATCTTCCTGCTGCCGCCTTTCGGCGGCACGCCTGTCGAAGCTTTGCGACTGGTTCATCAAGACGGCGATTATCCAACCTCCCGCGATTGATAAAGCCGTTAAGACAACCGTAAAGATGTAGCTCTCAAGCGGGGTTTGGCCGCCATCTTTGGCGAGGGCGACTCCCCACACTATTGCCACCAGCAGTGCGAAGCCGAGGACGCATGCTGCAACCACAGACCACGTCGCGTAGCGAGAGGCCTGGTGTCCTTGCGACTCTGCGTTAGCCACGGCGCCATCATCCCATGAGTCACGGACGTCCCAGAGCTAACACCCGCGAGCAAATCTCGTCGCGGCGCGAACGCGGCGACCGGGGGCGAATCTGGGGCGTTTCCCGCCCGTACCGGGACTGTACTGGCAACGCTCAAAATCGCTGTCTTACGGTCAAAATACGCCCTTCGGCTAATCCATTTCCCGGGGTCGCGGAACGCGGCTCGCCCCTTCTTAAAATCCGCCAAGTGTCGGTTCGAGTCCGACTGGGGGCACGGGTGTCGTTGTGGCTTGAACGGCCTGCGTAAACGGCCAAGCCCACCGAGTCGCAGCCGGTGAGCCGACCACGATCAGCCCCTAGACTCCGAGAATGCGCGTCCCTCGACGAGTCGCACATTTCAACAAGCACGTCACCAATCCGCTGGCCCGCGCGATCACGCCGTGGCTTCCGAACCTCGGGACGCTTGAGCATGTCGGGCGGAAGTCGGGCAGGCGGTATCGAACGCCCCTTCTGGTGTTCGAGACCCGCGACGGCTACGCCATCCTCGTCGGCTACGGCCGGCAGACGGATTGGTTGAAGAACGTGCTGGCCGGCGGACCTGCGGTGCTGCGCAAGCGAGGGCGGGCTATACCGCTCGCCGACCCACGGGTGGTGAGCAAGGCCGAGGGTGCGCCACTGGTGACACCGAGTTCCCGGCTGCTCTACAAGGCGTTTCCCTACAACGAGGCAGCTCTGTTGCTCACGATTGCGCGCTGAACACCCAACACCAACGGCCACCCGCACACGGGTGGCCGTTGGGATCGCAAGCGTCAGCCTTTGTCGAGCAACCGCTCGATGTTGTTGACGCCGAAGGGTGTCATGCCGGACTTCTCGTCGCTGGCGAGCACGATGAATCCCGGGCCCTGATGGTTCTTGGTGATCAGCAGGGTCTCGTTGTTCATGCCCACATCGGCGCCGGCCTTCTTCAGCGGCGCGACGATCTGGGTGTTCAGCGCGGAGAAGAAGTTCTGGTCGATGTTGTCGGTGTTCCACGCCCGGTAGCCGCGGGGGCTCGTCTCGATCGGGCCCTTCTCGGTGTGGCCGCGCACCCCGATCACCGAGGTCTTCCAGGCCTTCTCATCCCGGGTGACCTTGTGGTTTTTGACGGCCTGGTCGATGTCGGCGCGGGCGGTCGGGTCGAGCAGCGTCACGTGGATGTGCAGCTGGTCCTGGCCGCGGTTGTCGGCGGAGTTGATGCCCAGCGCCCAGTCCGGGCTCTGACCCTGGTTGCCCAGCGGCAGCGTGCCGACGTATTCGTAGGCGTCCTTGAAGTAGTGGGGAGCATCGGCGTTCAGCAGGTTGTCGCATTCGATACCGGTCTCGCGGGCCGTCGGGATCACGAGCAGATCGGTCAGCTGGGCGGGGTGGTGTCCCTGGCGGACCGCGAAGCCGCGGGACTTGTCCCCGCCGGGGAACACGACGTCGATGGCGCCGTCCTTGTGTGCTGGCGTGGCATACCTGACGTCCTTCCAGAGGTCGACGTTGTCGTGCACGTTTCCGCACGGGCCGAACTGGGTGGCCTGCGCGCCGGCGCTCGGTGCGACGGCGACGCCGATGGCCGGCACGGCCACCGCGGCGGCGACGAGTGCGAAGCGGCGGGCGAACCCGATGCGGTTGGTGGTGGTCATGTGGTGTCCCCTCGTGGGTGGTTGGTGTGTTGCAATCACCATCCCGGTTGGGAGTCGCCGTGTATGTCCGCTGGTCAGACGATGAATCGGCTGAATCGGGGGTCCTCCGATCGGGGGAACGGCCGGCCGCGTTCTCTACGATCGATGGGTATGACGAGCAAGCCCGCTTTGATCCTGGCTTTCGCGGCGTTGGCCGCAGCGTTCCCGACCGTGACGGCACCGCAGGCGGCAGCCGCACCGTGTTCCGACGTCACCGTGGTCTTCGCCCGCGGCACCAATGAGCCGCCCGGCCTGGGCAGTGTCGGCGGTCCGTTCGTCGACGATCTGCGAGCGCGGGTGGCCCCGCGCACCGTCGACGCGATCCCGGTCGACTATCCGGCCACCAACGACTTCAACACCAGCACACCGGCCGGCACCGAGGCCGCGCGAACCCTCATCGAGTCGACCGCGGCCGGCTGCCCGAACACAAAGATGGTGTTGGGCGGCTACTCGCAGGGTGCGGCCGTCATCGAAAAGGCCACCAACGAGGCGGCTCCCCAGGTCGCTGATCACGTGGCAGCCAGTGCACTGTTCGGTACCCCGCAGACCAGCTTCTCGGGTCTGCTTGCGGCTGGGCAGGTGCTGCCGATGCTGGCGCCGCAGTACGCCGCCAACACGATCACCCAGTGCAACGAGGGCGACCCGATCTGTTGGGAAGGCGGCTGGGACATGGGCGCCCACGTGTCCTATGTGCAGTCCGGAAAGGTCGCGCAGGCAGCCGATTTCGTCGCCGCGAAGCTCTAGAAAACGAACGCGCCGTTTGACCGTCAGTCGGTGTCGGCTTTGGCCTTCGTCGCCTTCTTAGCGGAAACCTTGCTGACGCCGTTCAGCTTGTTCTTGGCCTCGGTGATCCGGCTCTTGAACGACTTGCCTGCCGCAGCATCCTTATCGGCCGTTTTAGCTTCTTGATTGGCGTTGAGGCTGGGCCGGACGAAGTTTCGCTGCGCGGCGCTCTTGACGCGGTCGCTGAGCGACTTCCGCGCCGACGCTGTGGGGGTCACCGTTGACGCGCCGTCCGTGTCACGGGCCGCAAGCACATTCGTGACGGTGGCGGGCGGGTTGAGGGGAGTGTTGATTTGGATTCCCGGTCCAACCTTTTCGACGATCCGATTGACCAATCCCACTGCTCCCGCAAGCGTCAGATAACCGTTGTTGATCGTCACGGTGTTGCCGCATTGACCCGTATTGCACGGTTCAGTGATGAACGGGGGCTGGACATTGAACGCCAGGCTCAGGCTGCCGCCGGGGATCCCCTCGAGGAAATCACCCACCTTCACGACGCTGTCACTGCCGTTGGGGAACCCAAAGAAGTTGCCGACGGCGATCGCCGCGACGCCGTCACCGAACGCCTGCACATCATTTCGGTTGCCGAGAAGGTTGAGCGCGGCGCTGCCGAAGCTAGGCGTGTCTTCCGTGCCCCCCGCCCACACGCGCATGTCCTTCGTGATTCCCTCGACCGCGTTGGCATTACCGCCCAAGTTGGCTGCAAGGTTGAAGCTGCCGTAACTGGCGTCCACGTTGCTCGTCCCCAGTGCTTCATTTTCTCCGCCAAGCCATGGCTCGACGGCATTGCCGAAGTTGAAGGCGAAGTTGGCGAAGTCGTTGTTCGATCTACCTGCGACCGCCGAAACGTTGGTCCCTTGTGCCACGGCCCAGTCGAGGAAGCCGGCTGTGTATGCCTCAGAACCGTCACCGCCTGCCCACGCGGCGGTGAGGGCACCCCCCGAGTCTGCGAACGCGTTGCCGAACGCGATTGCGCCGGTGAGGAACCCGTTGGAACTGGCTATCGCGCCCGGCCCGAGGCCGAGTGCGAAGTTGCCCAAGGTACTCGAGCAGCCCCCACCGATGTCCAGACCGCTGATTCCGACGCACCACGCGTGTGCTGGTGCGGGCGTACTCATCGCTGCGACCGCCAACCCCGACGCGACTGCACCCACCAGTCCTGTCATTGCGAGTTCCCGACGCTTGTTCATGTGTCTACCTCCCCATAATTGACGCGAACGTACATAAAGTTATGCCGCGAAACTGGGGCGCCGGACGAGAATGCTGAACTTCTTGCAAAGTGAGGTAGTTGGTCTTTTCGAAAGAAAATATCTGCGCTTGCCGTGGAGCCTCGGAGATTGGTCCCGAATGCCAGGTGTCCGTAGTCCGTATTCCTGCACGGTCGGCGGCGCTTGCCCTCGCGCACATTACTTTTGGCGGTATGCCCTGGGCTGTCGTCGGCGCCGGAAATGCGCTCAGGCATTCGTGACTGCTTATTTGCCGGTATTGACCGTCGGTGCGAGCGGGGATGAAGCTTTGTCCATTTGCCCGTCCGTGTGAATGGTCAACTGTGGCAGGTCAATGTCAGTTCGGTGTCCCCATCCGCACGCTGCCGATGGTGGGAGTAGGGCTGAGCAACGTCTGGACACGGGGGAGATACTGCATCTATGGCGGAGCGGGGAGGGAATCGGTTGAGGATGTGGCAGGGTGACCGTCGCATGCCCAAAGCCGTGGGCACGGTTCGACGTTGTCTCGTCGCATTTGTCGCCGGAACGTCAGTCGTTGTGGCGCTCCCCGCGTCTGCATCTGCCGCCCCAGCGGGCACCAAATTCGTCACCCCGTCAGGCAACATCTGGTGTTTGGTGTCGAGCGGTTCGGAGGGTGCCGACGGCGTCGTATGTGAGATCCGCGAACACACTTACACCGCGCCGCCCAGGCCGGCGGACTGTCGATTGGACTGGGGCAACCGCATCAGCTTGAAGCCGGGCGGTGCGCCTGTCGTGCACTGCCACGGCGACACCATTTTCGAAACCGGAATGCCCACGCTCCCGTACGGTCAGGCGCGGTGGTCCGGCCCGATCAAGTGCGAAGCGCAGCCCTCAGATGTCACCTGTACGGATACCGGCACCGGACGCTTTTTCCGGGTGTCGCGTGAAGCTCTCGAACTCGGCTAGAGCGATTGGCGGGGAGGCGCACACCCGCTGTGCCTGCTCGTTCCGCCATCTCGTCCAATCTCGTCCGAAGGGCGGCCGATCCCCGCTAGCGTGACAAAGATCGGGTCCGATGTAACGGGGGCGAATGATGACGCGGGTTGTGACGTGGGTTGGCGCCGGGGTTTTCACGGCCGGGCTGTCGGCGGCGATACTCGCCGGGGCGGGAACTGCCCACGCCGATGAGGGTGGCACGTCGAAGCCGGGCACGAAGCCGTCGGCCACGCAGAACGACACCACCGACAAAACCCAGCCTCGGAAAATGCGCTCGGCGAAGCCGCGGGCCAAGTCGGAGCAGCACACCAAGGCCGCCGACACGAAGCAACGGTTCGGACACCGTGCCGAGTCAGTTTCGGCCAAGGCGCGCAAAGCGATTCGGGACGTAACCCGGGACGCCGGTGACACGGTTCGTGAGATCGGTGACGCCACTCGTGACGTTGTCGAGGACACCACCGCCGGCAGCACCGCGATGGCCTCACAACCCGCTGGCGTCCGGGCCCGGCCGCCGATAAAGATCCGGTCGGCTGTGTCCGCACCCAATCTTCCTGCGCCAACCGCAGACAAGAACGACCCGGTCGAGACGATCCACGATGTGCTCCGCACCCTCGGAGAGCTGACGCTCAACCCCGAGCCGCAGAACTATCCCACGCCGCTGTCGGTGATCACCGACGCCGTGTTCGACACGCTCGCCACCCTCGAGCGCGCCGTCGGCGGCGACCCGGTGGTGCCGCCCGAGTTGCGCGACGCCGTCGAGGTCAGCACCTCCACCCTGGTCATCTCCGAAGGTCATGAGGTCGAATCCAATTGGTACTTCCCAACATCCGAGAACGGTGAGCCGCCGACCCGGATGATCTACCTGCAGCACGGCTTCCTCGCCAACGGACCGCTCTACAGCTACACGGCGTCCTACCTCGCCCACACCACCAACAGCGTCGTGGTCACCACCACGTTCAGCTCGAACCCGTTCGAGGCCGACGGCATGTGGCTGGGCGGTGACAACCTGCACGAGGCGGTCGCCCAGCTGTTCCTCGATCCGGATCGCACAGCCCTCAACGCCAGCATGGACACCGCGGAGCTGAAGGCCGGCCACACCGAGAACCTCGATGTGCCACTGCAGTTCGTCCTCGTCGGGCACTCGTTGGGCGGCGGATTCGCTCCCGGGGTCGCCGGCTATTACGCCGAGGGTCTGACCCGCCGCCGCGAGCAAGGCCTGGACGCACCCAACGAGCTTGCCGGCGTGGTGATCTACGACGCGGTGCCGATGGGCTCGATCATCCCCGACGCCATGGAGCGCCTGGACGAGCTGGAAACGAACGGAACCGCGGACCCCAGCGACGACGACCCCAATGACTACATTCCGATCTACGAGATCGGAGCGCCGCTGAATTTCCTCAACGTGTTCAGCGATGTCAACGACCAGCTTTCGGAATCGCGGCCGGGACAGTTCACCGGTGTCGTGCTGAAAGACGGCGTGCACATGGATCCCATGCAGGGTGGCAACCCGCTGATCCAGGTCGCGGCCTACGCCATCGCCGGATTCCCGCAACCGCAGAATCCGCTGGCCGTCCGCGCGTTGTCCGCCGGGTGGATCAACGACATGTTCGACGAGAAGATCGATCCCGAGACGGGTGCGTGCGACACCGATTGCGCCGGGCAGTACGGCGACGGCGACGACTCGTTCATCATCACCACCGACAAGGGGGAGGCCGTCGCGGTGCTGATCGGCACGCAACAAGCCAGCGATCTCACCTCACTGCGCGCGATCAGCGCGACCGACTTCATCACATCCATCCCGGCCGGGGTGCTCAACGGGCTGCGCACCACCTGCGACCTGTTCACCGGAGGCAAGTGCTCCGTGTAATGCCGGCACCGGTCGGCGCAGTTACCTGCCGCAGATCGTCTGCATCGACGTGCCGTCGCGGGCAGCGACGTCAGCTGGGTTCAGCCAACCGTGTCCTTCGAAGTAATAGGTGTCAGCAGGATGTTGCGCGGATTCGGTGATGGGCGCGGCCAGTTCGGTGGCCTTGCTCCACACGATTTGCCTGCTGTTCCGGTTCTCCGGCCTGGTTTCGATGAGGCGGAAAAGGACGGTTTTTGCAGTGCGCCAATCGAAGTCGTGGGGAGCAGGATGAGTGACGGTGAGCTCCGGATCAGGGGCAGGGCCACCGAAGCTGACGTACTCGACGCCCTCGCTGGAATGCTCGACCTTCTGCATAATCGTCTCGGCCTGTCCGGGCTGGAAGGTGAGCATCACCCCGGAGTCGAAGGGACACGGTGAGCCTGTCCAGAACCGCAGGGCACCGTCGGTGACGCGCACACCGACGACCGCCTGCTTGGACTCTTCCTTGGCGGGGTCGGGTGTACAGACCGTCAGGAACTCCTTGCCGTCCTTGGCCGCGACTTCGTCGGGGTTGAGCCAGCCGACGTCGGGAAAGAAATAGCTGTCCTCGGGATGCTCGGAGGAATGCTCAGTGATCTCGGTGGCAATCGAGGCGAAGTTCCGGTCCAGTCCCCGGGCTACGGGTGGACCCTGGACCTCGATCTGAATGAATTCTGCATTGCGCCAATCGAACCCCGGTGGCAAGGGGTCTTTGACGTTGAAGCCGGGATAGGGGCCGTCAAGTGCGAGGTGTTCGAACTCGACACCCGGTGTCAGCCCCGGCTCCAGGGTAGGAGTGTAGATCGCCAAAGTGGTCTCGCCGCTTTCCGGACCACGGATTTTGACGACGACCTGAGTTGTCCCTTCGCACGGCGACCCGGTCCAGAGGTGCAGTTGACCGCCAGTGACGCGGAACCCGAGCTTCGATGACGGCAATGAAGTCTCGAAAGGATCCTTGCCCTGGTGAATGTCGCAGCCGGCCAGAGCCAGCACGACCACGACGATCGTCAGGATCGAGCAGAGCCGACGCATCACCGGTAGCCACCATCACTGGCGCCGGCATTGGTCTCGAAAGGGTTGGGCTCTGCCTCGGTTGGTGTGAAGTACTCCTGGAGAAATTTGGCGAAACCCTTGTCCGCCCACTGCCGAGAGTGCCGCTCCTCGTGGTGTAGGACACGATCCAGGTCATTGCCCCGCGTGAGCTGGCCGTCGTGATCCGCATCGGACTTCATGGTTCCGGATTGAATGATGTCGCGGAGCTGCGCAGCGGCACCATTGGTCGGATTGTCGATGTTGACTGCGAAGACATCGCCGACGCAGGTGCCTGCCTCTTGGCTGACGGTCTGCTGAATCAGCTCGCCTCCGACCCCCATCACCATGCCATTCGGCGTGGCGGCGAAGCGCCCCGTCGCGCGTTCCAACAACTCGTAGCTCCAGCTGTTCGCCGCCTGCCGGTCCTTGATCCGTTGTACCTCCGCCGCTGAATAGGGCGTTTCCGCGAAGTCGTTATTGGTGCTGCCTCGCGACGACCCGTATCCGGTACCAGCGTTGAGAATGTAGGTCATCAGCGCCGCCTGCCGGGCCTGTTCCGCAGTCGCGCCTTCGGGCAGCATGAAGTAATCCTTGTCGTCGGTGGGGTCGGTTGGCGTCCCGTTGTTGTCCGTGACACGCTCCAAGCCCTTGAGGACATCGAAGCTTTTCGGCGTGATGTTTTGTTGCCGGGCGATCTCGACGATCGTCTCTGGGGGTACGTCGTTGTCGGCAGCGTTCTGCAGCCACTCGCGGTACATGCCCGAGCTCGGGCCGTCGAGCAGGCCTGAGTCCTGTAGGGCCTCTTCGTATTCCGTGACCGGGTCGTAGCCGGGTTCACCCGGATCGTCGCCGACCTCCAGCTCGCGCTCCTCGGGCGGGTCGAAGTCGATCGCCTCGGCGGCTGCGGTGTCGCCGCGTTCGTAATGGCCCGCCGCCGCGCTGAGCTTGCCTGCGTGTATCGACACACCTTCGCCGAGCGTCTGCGCGTACGAGAGGAAGATGTCGCCGACCTCTCCGCAGGCTTTCGTGCTGTCGAGTTCGGAGTCGGCGCCTGTGACGCTCTTCAGGATGGGACCGCCGCCGTCGTTGAAGAAGCCGCTCGCGATCTTGTCCATCACTCCTGAGGTGGCGCGCAGTTCGTCGTCGACGACTTTCAAGTCCGGAGCCGTCACGTCAACTCCCGGCCGATCTGGCGGATGGCGTAGCCGGCGGCAACGTCTTCGGCCTCGAACTTGGCGAGCAGCAGCTTGATGTTGTTCTCAACCTCGATACGCATCGCCTCGACCCTGAACCACTGCCACGGGTTCGTGCGCACGTACCACTTCAGCCAAAAGCCGAGCGACACAGAGCCGTCGTCGGCGACGTCCCATCGGCCCTCGGCAGCGTTGACCGCGGCATCGACCTTCGCCTTGTAATCAACGAGCTTGGGGCCGTGCTTGTCCAGCGCCGTCTTCAACGCTTCCAGCTTCGTGCTGTAGGCCTGCTGATATGCGATGAGCTCGTCGTATTGTTTGCCGGCCGCATCCGACGCCTTGCCGGTCCAGCCCTGGCGCAGCTTGGTCATCTGCTCGCGGCCCTGGACGATCTGCGCGTCGACCCGTTGAGCTGACTTCTCGGCGTCGGCGGCTGCTGTGCTCAGGAGGTCGGGCTTCGAATTGCGAACCTTCGACACCGTGTACGCCACGCCACCCCCCAATCTGCTGGCTCCATTCTCACCCGCCTCGACAGGGCGCCATCGCACCAAAATTCGGGGACTCACCGTGGGCGTCGAGAACGGACGTAATGTTCAACCATGACCGAGGAACTACCCAAGACCGCATTGGAACTGCGGTCGTTGGTGACGCCGGATGGCACGCTTGAGCTGTCGTTGCACGAGGTCGACGTACCTGCCCCGGCCACCGACGAAGTCGTGGTCCGCGTCGAGGCGTCGCCGATCAACCCTTCGGACCTGGGGCTGCTGATTCCTGCCGCCGCCGACATGACTGCCGCGACGGTCGCGGGCACGCCGGAGCGTCCCGTCGTCACCGCACCGCTGCGGGAGGGCGCCCTGGCCGGCATGTCGGCCCGCGTCGGCGCCTCGCTTCCGGTGGGCAACGAAGGTGCGGGCACAGTGGTGGCCGCCGGGGCGTCACCGGCCGCCCAGGCCCTGCTGGGCAAGACGGTGGGCATCGCGGGCGGCGCGATGTACGCGCAGTACCGGGTGGTCAACGCCGCGGCGTGCCTTGTGCTGCCCGACGGCGCGACGGCCAAGGACGGCGCCTCGTCGTTCGTCAATCCCCTCACTGCGCTGGGCATGCTGGAAACCATGCGTGCCGAAGGACATTCGGCGCTGGTGCACACCGCCGCGGCCTCGAATCTCGGCCAGATGCTCGTCAAGGCGTGCCTCGCCGACGGGGTGCCACTGGTCAACATCGTCCGCAAGGCCGAACAGCAGCAGCTCCTGCGCGAGCTGGGCGCCACCCATGTCTGCAACTCGGCATCCCCCTCCTTCGAGGCAGACCTCGTCGAGGCGCTCAAGGCCACGTCGGCAACGCTCGCATTCGACGCCACCGGTGGCGGCACGCTGGCCAGCCAGATCCTCAACGGCATGGAGCAGGCGGCCAACGCGACCGCGACCCAGTACTCCCGATACGGGTCGGCCGTCCACAAGCAGGTGTACATCTACGGCAGCCTCGACACCGGCCCCACGGTCCTGACCAGGAACTTCGGGATGGCCTGGGGCGTCGGCGGCTGGCTGCTGACCCCGTTTCTGGCTGGCGCCGGGCCGGAAACCATCGCCCGGCTGCGTGCCCGCGTCGCCGCCGAGCTCACCACGACATTCGCCAGCAATTACACCCAAGAGGTGTCACTGGCCGGGCTGCTCAAACCCGAGGCGTTCAACAGCTATCTCAAGAAGGCGACCGGCGAGAAGTACCTGGTGACGCCGCAAGCCGCTCCCTGATAGTCGAGCCGGTGCCGGCCCGCGCGGTCGGCGCGATATTTGCCAGTGCGCTTCGGTGTGGCCGCGACGAGTCGGGGCATGAACGCTGCGGCGCCAATGTCCACGATTTCAGCTCGATCACCCGCAACGATCCACCGCCACGATTTAGTCCAAAATCCCTCGTAATTAACGGAATTGGTCGCTGCGGCAAATTGCTTCGGTACGTGACGGCGCCAGAATGTGGGACTAGCGTCCCAGGTCTGGGCATTCCGTCCCAGGATCTCAACATTTGCTGACGGGGCGTTGTGTGCGGTGTTACGTTCGGCAAATGAACCCAAAGCTGATGAAACGCACAGGTGCGCTGGCTGCAGCTTTCGCCATTGCCGGGGCTGCTGCCGTCGCATGTTCCGATGCTCAGAAAGAG
Organism: Mycolicibacterium porcinum; assembly: GCA_001942045.1. GTDB lineage: Bacteria > Actinomycetota > Actinomycetes > Mycobacteriales > Mycobacteriaceae > Mycobacterium > Mycobacterium porcinum_A. The sequence goes on along the minus strand of MSTD01000023.1, from coordinate 48,477 downwards.
GGGGCCAAGGACGCATTGTCGAGCGCGACCAGCGCCGCCTCCTCCGCGGTCGATGCCGGCACGAGCGCGGCCAAGACCGGAGCCAGCTCTGCCTCAAGCGCGGTGTCGTCCGCCATGGCCGGTGCCCCCAGCACCATCAACGCGCCCGGTATCGGGGAAGTGACCCTCGACGGCCCGACTGCCGAGGCATTCACCAAGGCCGGCGGTGAGGCGAAGCTGGGACTCCCGACCGCGCAGCCGGAGAAGGTCGGTGACGGCACCGTGCAGGCCTTCGCCAACGGCACCATCTATTCGTCGCCCTCGACCGGTGCGCACGTGGTGCAGGGCGAGATCTTGCGGGTCTACACCGCCAACGGCGGCCCAGCGGGGCAGCTGGGTTTCCCGACCGCCGACGAGGCAGAGACGGCCGGAGGTCCGGACGTTGCGAAGGGCGGCTGGATCAGCGAATTTCAGCACGGCACCATCACGTGGCTGAACAACGGTGACGGCACCTTCGCCGAGACCGTGACGCCCAAGCAATAGATCGGCGGCTCCACCGGCGCACTCACCGCACTGGGTGCGCCGGTGAGCCGCGCCGCTAGCTGGGGGCGGACCGCAACATGGTGCCTTGGCGCAAGCGGCTTTTCATCGCCACCTCGCTCGTGACGGCCGACGCGGCTGGGTATTTCAACCTGCCTTCGGACCGCACCGTCATCGTCGGGTCACGGATGGAGGTCTAGCCGGGCACAGGGCGAGCAACGCGATGTGCCCAGGAGGGGTCAGGTCGGCGGGGTAGCCGGCCCTGAAGAACGCAATGACGTTCCTCATACGAGTCGAAGAGCTCATCTCGGGTCCTTGTTGACATCCATTGGCCCCCAACATGTTTGCCTTGTGCGGGGTCAGCCGAATGCCAACGTAACCCGCTGGCGGCCACCGATTCGCGCCCCCGACCGAATACTTACGAATCGTTGACGGTGCAGGCCACGGTGTGGTCGCCGGCGTTCGAGCTCTATGGGGTGGCTACCAGACGCGCACGTAATCCACGAGCATGTCGGCCGGGTAGGTACCCCCGCTGGGGTCTTCGCCGCCGGAGCCGGCGACCGCGAGGTTCAACACGACGAACATCGTGTAGCCCGGCTGGTTGAACGGCCAGTCAGGCAGCTGGCTCGCCGAAACCTCGAAGTATGGCTTCGCGCCTTCGGTGTAGTCCTGCCAGAACCGGGCGCCGTTGGCGTCCCACTGGGTGCGCCAGGTGTGCCAGGCGGTGTCGACGGCGATGTTGTGGGTCTCCCATTCGCCGCCGTTCGACTTGGCGTGCACCGTGGTCGCCGACGGCCATTTGCCGTTGCCGTACCACTCGACGATGTCGAGTTCGCCTTCGCCCAGGGTGCCGAGCCAGAAGGCCGGCCAGGCGCCCGGCGTCAGGCAGTTGAACTTGATCCGGGCTTCCCAGGTGTGCCCGGCGCCGCCTTCCCACACGCTCGCCAGTTTGGCGCCGTAGTAGGTGTCGCCTTCCTTCGTGGCCCGGATGACGAGATTTCCCTTGCCGTCGAGGAAGGCGTTCTTACGGTCGTCCCGGTACTGGCCGATGCGGCCCGGCTGCTCCCAATAGGTGGGGTCCTTGATCGTCTCGCGGGCCTTGGCGATGGTCCACTTCGACGTATTCGGTGACGAGCCCGCGGGACCGTCGAATTCATCCGCGAACACGTAGCTTGCCGCAGCTTGCGGCGCTGCGGGCGCCGGAAGGCGCGGTGCCTGGGGCTTGGTCGGGAGGGCCTGCGCTTGTGGAGCGGGAAGTGCCGCCGCCATCACGCCCAGACCTGACAGCATCATCATTTTTCGGCGATCCAAGTTGGCCATGTTGGACCACCTTAGCGGTGCGGCGTGCGCAGGTAGGGATCGAACGGTTTTGCCAGCGGAGGGTTCGGTTCAGAACATTTCCATAGGAAACGCTTCATGCCTGCTCAGCCAGCGCGGGGACAGTGGGTTGTATGACCACGCCGATCGAATATTTGCGCCGAGGCATCCGGCGGCCCGGTGCACTGACTGCTGCGCTGGTCGTCGTCGGGGCGTTGATCACCATCCTGCTCGGCGTGGGCGCCGAGGGCCAATGGGCGACCGTGCTTGCCTCACTCGCCGGCTTCGCCACCGCGATCACGATGATCGCGGCCGTGGTGATCAGCTGGGAGCGCGTCGTCGTCAGCGCCCGCAGCGCCGGGCTGGTCGAGACCGAGGTCGAATCCCGCTAACTACCGGCTGGGTCTCAACGGGGAATTCTCTTCTGCCGAACGGCCGCGTCCACCTCTGCCATAGTCATGGATCGTGGGCGCTCAGAACATGCACTACGTGCGACGGTCGTTCTGGGCCCTGGTGGGTGTCGCGGTCCTGGGTTTCGGCTCGGCCGTGCTGCGCGTCGCGCAGGTCGGCGTGGATCCGTACACCGCGGCCAACATCGGCATCAGCAACACGATCGGTCTCGACCTCGGCACCTATCAGCTGATCAGCAACGCGGTCCTCTTGATCCCGGTCCTCTTCCTCGGCCGCATGTACATCGGGATCGGCTCGATCATCAACATGGTCATGACCGGGTACTTCGTCCAATGGTTCTCGGCCCTGCTGAGCCCACCGCTGCCGAGCGAGCCGACCCGGCTCGAGCAGACCGTGCTGTTCCTCATCGGGATCACGTTGTTCGCCGCCGGTGCCTCGATGTACATGACCGCGGCCCTGGGCAACGCCCCGTACGACGCGATCGCGCCGATCATCGTCGACCACACCCGGCTCCCGTATCGGGTGGTGCGCGTGGCCCAGGACCTCGCGTTCGTCGCGCTGGCGCTGGCCTTCCATGGGCAGGTCGGCATCGGGACGGTGATGACCGCGTTCTTCGCGGGCCCGCTGATCGACTTCTTCACCGAGAAGGTCAACAAGCCGCTGATGAAGAAGGACCTGGCGGCCCTCGAGGCATTTCAGCAGCGCGTCAAGACCACCCGCTGGCATTTCTGATCGAATTGTGTACTAGCGGACAGCCATCAGACACGCCAGATACAGTGCGACGGCAGTCCGCGGCTCGCGCACGTCCCGGACGGTGAGCCGAGAGATCTTGTCCAGCCGATAGATCACCGTATTGCGGTGGATCTCGAGCCGCTGCGCGGTGGCCACCAGATTGCAGCCGCTCTCACACCAGGCAACCAAAGTTGCTCGCAGCGAGGCGAAGTCGTTCTCGCTCGACAGCTGCGCGAGCTGTGACCGCGTGAAGCGCTCGCGCGCCTGGTTGCTCACCGAATCCAGCACCTGCGCCACTCTCAGGTCGGCGATCTCGTGGATCTCGATCGCGGAGCCGCCGGCGCCCAGCCGTACTGCCGCCACCGCGTCGGCATAGGACTCGGCGAGCGCGGCGACACCCGCGCCCGCCTCGCCGATGCCGACGTGCGCGGTGATGCCGTGGCGTTCGCGCAGCAGTTCGGCTGCCCGCCTGGTCTTGTCCCGTGGCGGCTCGGACGGCGAAAGGCGATGCAACGCAACGTATCGACCGGTCGCGAGTTCGGCGACCAGATCCGTCCGAGCACCGAAGATCTCGCCGATCGCGCGCACCGAGGACGGGTAGCTCTCGGGCCCGGGCTGCACCTCGAAGACGACCGCCACGCGCGGTTGGTTCAGGTCGTAGCCGAGTTCGACGCCGCCGGCATGAATGATCCGTTCATCGATCAGCCGCGGGTCGAACTCCACGATGTCGCGCACCAGTTGGTTGAGCCGATTCGCACGCAAAAGCCGGGTGCGCTGAAACTGCGACTCGCGCAGCAGGATCTCGGTCTGCCGCTGCACCAGCCGGCCCAGCTTGACCACCTGCGCCGGCGGACCGGTGATGCCGACGGTGCCGACCACCGCACCGTCGAGCACGATCGGCATGGTGATGCCGGGCCGCACGCCGACCAGCGCTGCCGCCTGCGCGGCGTCATGACTCGCGGCGACTCCGGTGCGCAGCACCGCCACCGAAGCCTCGTGCACGCTGCCGATGCGTGAGCGGTCGCCGCTGCCGATCACCTGGGCTTGAGCATCGGTGATCAGCACGTTGTGCCCGAGGATGTGGGTGGTCTCGTCGGCGATCTCGCCGGCGAGTTCGGGTGTCAGGATCGCGGGTTCCATCTTTGGACTTTCCGTACATTTTCAATCGGAAAACTGCGCCCAGAAAAGTGTAATAGATACAGTGACCCGCGCCACATCCGTTACTATCGTCGTGCCGCATGACGACATCCACAGCTTCGCTCGAACACACGAAGGCGTCGCGAACCCAGTGGCTGATCACCCTGTACGCGGGTGGTGGCGAGTTCTGTGACGGGTACATCCTCAGCATCATCGGTGTCGCACTTCCGCTGCTCACCGCCCACTTCGCGCTGACCCCGGTGGCCGCCGGCCTCCTCGGCGCCTCATCGTTGGTCGGCATGTTCTTCGGCGGCCTGATCTTCGGCGCGGTGACTGACAAGTTCGGCAGACAGAAGGTCTACATCGCCGATCTGGCCTGCTTCGTCGTGCTCTCCGCGCTGCAGTTCTTTGCGAACGAGCCGTGGCAGCTCATCGTGCTGCGCACCCTCATGGGCGTCGCAGTCGGCGCGGATCTCGCCATCGCGGGCACGATCGCGTCCGAGTTCGCACCACAGAAATCCCGCGGACCGCTGCTGGTCGTTCTGGTCACCATGTTCTCGGTCGGTGCCGCGGTCGCCTACACCGTCGGATACTTCATGCTCGAACTCGGCCCCGAGGCCTGGCGGTGGATGTTGGCCAGCAGCGCGATCCCTGCCGTGCTCATTCTGACGATGCGGCTGGGAACGCCGGAATCGCCGCGCTGGCTGCTGAGCCAGGGGCGTCACGACGAGGCCGAATCCGTGCTCAAGCAGATGCTCGGGCCCGACGCCACCCTGGCCGATATCGAAGAGCCCCAAGGCAGTCCGACGGGTTACCTGACGATCTTCCGGCCGGAGTACCGCAAACGCACCCTGTTCGTCGCCCTGTTCTGGGCGTGCCAGTTGGTGCCGATCTACGCGATCGCCACATACGAGCCGGCGATCCTCAAGCAATTCGGGCTGGCCGAGGGCAACACCGCATACCTGGGTGCCGTCGTGATCCAGCTGTTCTACGTCGTCGGCTCCCTGTCAGGTGCGCTGTGGATCAACCGGGGCCGACGCAAGCTGCTGTTGTGGAGCTTCGGGATCTCCGCGCTGCCACTGCTCGGCCTCGCCGTCCTCGCGCACCCGCCGATGTGGTTGGTACTGCTCCTGTTCGCGGTGTTCGGCCTCGCGATGTACTCGGGCCAGTGCCTCGAGGCGATCTACCCCTCCGAGCTGTTTCCGACCGGGGTCCGTGCCACAGCCAACGGATTCGCCACCGGCGCAAGCCGGGTCGGTGCGGCGATCGGTGTGTACGGCGCACCGCTGCTGCTCGCGCATTCGGTGCAGTTGACGATGCTCGTCGGCGCCATCGTGGCCGCGCTGGGCTGGTTGATCACCCTGCTGCTGGCGCCGGAGACAAACGGCATGCTGCTCACCGAGTCCAGTGCCGTGTCGGTTCCGGCCGCGCCGCGGGCAGAGGTGGCGTTGTGAAGATCGCCGTCATCGGCGCCGGTATCGTCGGCGTCGCCACCGCCCACGCCCTGGCTGAACGCGGGCACGAGGTTCACGTCTACGACCGCCGCGGGGACGTCGCCTCGGACACCAGCGCCAGCACCGCCGGCCTGGTCGCACCGGGCCACTCATATGCCTGGGCATCACCGACAGCCCCGGCGATGTTGGTGAAATCTCTGCTCGGCGAGGCAACTTCGATCCGGGTCCGGCCGCGGGCCGACGCCGACCTGATCCGCTGGGGATTGCGCTTCCTGCGCGAGTGCACGCCGTCGCGCTCACACACCAACACGCTGGCCAAACTGCGGTTGGCGCGCTACAGCCAGCAGCTGATGGACGAACTCGCGGTGCGCGAAGGGTTGCAGTACTGGCAGACCCATTCCGGCGTGCTGTACCTCCACCACACGGATGCGGATCTCCGTGCCGCCGAACAGCAGTCCCAAATCCTGCAGGAGCATGGCCGCCGCCAGCAAGTGCTGAGCTTCGATCAGGTGACCGCGCTCGAGCCGGCCCTGGGCAACAGCCGTACCCGGTTCGCCGGGGCGATCCACGACACCTCCGACGGGACCGGCGACCCGCACCGATTCGCTGCCGGCCTGGCAGAGGTGTGCCGCCGCCTTGGCGTGACGTTCAACCTCGGCACCTCGGTGGACAGGCTCGTCACCGACGGCTCGTCGGTGACCCGAATCATCAGTTCTGACAGAGAAATTCGAGCGGACGCCGTCGTCGTAGCCGCCGGACCGACCAGCCCGCTGCTGGCCCGGACCATGGGGCAACGAATCCCGGTGTACCCGGCGAAGGGCTACACCCTCACCGCGACGATCAAAGACCCTGACCGGGCACCGCACATCGGCGGCATCGACGAGCGGTCGCTGGTGGCGTGGTCGAGATTCGGGGGAGAGCTGAGGATGTCGGCCACCGCCGAGTTCGTCGGATACGACCGCAGCAGCACACCGGCCGATTACGCCGACATCATCGAGGCGGGCGACGTGCTGTTCCCGGGGGCCATCGATTGGGACACCGCGCGATACCGGACCGGACTGCGGCCGATGACGCCGGACGGCCCTCCGCTGATCGGGTTGGCGCGGCACGACAACCTCTACTACAACACCGGACACGGCCACGTCGGCTGGACGATGGCCTGCGGGTCCGCCCGCATGCTGGCCGATCTGATCGATGAACGGCGTCCCGACATCGACCCGACCCCGTACTCGCCGGTCCTGCGTAACCGGCACCGCGTCCGGGCTTGACCGATCACACCTGGCCTACGATGCCCAGGTGGGAGCAGGATCCTGGCCGGCGCACATTCCGGTGGCGACCGTCGGGCGGCCGGCAACCGCACGCGCCGGCGTTCCGCGTCCGGGGATCACCGATGTCCTGCAGGATCGCAGCGGTCTGGTGATCGTGGCCGCGCCCGCCGGATACGGCAAGACCACCGCGGTGGCGCAGTGGGACGACATCGACGAGCGTCCGTTCGCCTGGGCCCGGCTCGACAACCTCGACAACGACCCCGCCCACCTGCTGCTGCATCTGGCCACGGCACTGAACCAGTCGCGGCCCATCGACCCGGCGGTGCTGCAGTACCTGCAGGGGGCGGGCCGCGCCGAAAGCCAACTGGTGTCCGCGTTCGTCCAGGCGCTCGAAAGTTGCGGGCCCGTGGTGCTGGTCCTCGACGACGTCCACGCTGTGACGGCGAGCGCAGCCGTCGACACTCTGCGCGCGGTCGTGGACCTGGCCCCGAATTCGACGACGCTGGTGCTCGTCGGCCGACAGATTCCGGCACTCGAATTGGCTCGGCGCCGATTGCAGGGCTATGTCGTCGAGATCGGAATTCCGGAGCTGAAGTTGTCCGGATCCGAGGGAGCGGCCGCCTTCGCGGCGCTCGGCGCCGGGATGGACAAGGCCACGATCGCACGGGTTCTCGACAAATGCGAAGGCTGGGCGGCTGGTGTGGTGATGGCGGCGTTGGCGCTGCGCGACGGCGCCCCTGCCGAGGCGGTGACCGGCAGGCACCGGCTGGTGGCCGACTATCTGGTGGAGGAAGTGCTCAGCCAGCTCGAACCCGACACCGCGACGTTCCTGACGGAATCGGCCATCCTGGACCGCTTTTGCGCCGACGAACTCGACGCGCTGCTGGGCCGGAACGATTCGGCCGCGATGCTCGACGCGATCATCCACTCGGGCAACATGTTTCTGGTTTCCCTTGACACCCAAGGCCTCTGGTTCCGGTATCACCAGCTGTTCGGTGACCTGCTGCGCGCGCGTCTACGCGACCGGGACCCGGAACGCTTTCGCGAATTGGCGGCGCGTGCCGCCGATCGGCTGGCCGATGCCGGCGACATCGACGGTGCGCTGGCCCAGGCGCTGGCCGCCGACGACCGGGCCCAGGCCGCCGCACTGGTGGGTATCGACGCCGTCCGGTTGGGTTTCGACGGCCGGGCCGGCGTTCTGGCCCGGCGACTCAGCCTGATCGACGAGCAGACCTTCAGCGATTACCCCGACGCCGCGATCGCGCGAGCTTGGCTGGGGGTGATGACCGGCGACGCCGAGTTGATCCAGCGATCGTTGCTGACCGCGAGCGCAGCCGATTCCGGCCAACCGCTGGCCGATGGCACACCGTCGGTCGAGGTGGCCGCGGCGCTGGTCGGGTCGTTGGTCGGGGTCGGGGGAGTGAGCGAGGTGATCCGTCATGCCGAAACCGTCTGTGGTGCAGGCGATCACCTGGTCAACCCGTGGTGGGGTGCCGCGACCACGATGAAAGGGACGGCGCTGTCCATGCTCGGCGAGCCCGAACAGGCGCGGGCCACCCTGGAATCGGCGTTACCGGTGCTCGACGACCTCCCGGGATTCCAGGCCGCGGCACTGGCACATCTGGCCGCATTGGATCTCGGTGACGGCGACCTGCCGGCAGCCGTGGCACACACCAACGCCGCGCGCTCGATCGTCGACTCCCGCGACTTGTCCGACATGGTCCCGATGGTGGTGGTCTACGCGGTCGACGCGTTGGTCCGGGCCCGCCGCGGTGACGTGGCCGGAGCGCGTTCGGCGGTCCGAGCGACCGAGCGGCTCCTCGAGCGGCTGGGCGATCTGTCCGCCCGGACCGCCCTGATGGCCCATGTGCTGGTCGCAGCGGCCGCCGTCGATTTCGACGACACCGCACTGTGCGACCGTCACCTGGGCGAGGCGCAACGCGCCCATCGGCGTGAGCCCGAGGCCGTCGGGATCGGTCGGTGGCTGGACCGTCTCCGGGCCTTGTCGTCCGCCCGCGCCGCCCGGGGTGCTCGACCGTCGCTGACGGCGGCCGAGCTGCGGCTGCTGCCTCATCTGGCCACGCACCTGTCGCTGCAGCGCATCGCCGATGAGCTCGTCATCGGCCGGGAAACCGTGAAGAGCCAAGCCAAGTCGATCTACCGGAAACTCGGCGTCTCCTCGCGCGCCGCCGCGGTGGCCGAGGCCGACAAGCTCGGGTTGCTCGCCGAGAATGCCCGACGGTGACGAACGCGCGAGGGTCGGGGCTACGGCTCGTCGGCTAGCAGTTTCCGGGCGAGGGTGACGAACTTCGCGCGTTCGGTGGGCGTGAGCCGGTCCAGCAGTTGTTCCCCGACCTGGGTGACATCGTTGGCGACGTTGCCTGCCAGTGAACGGCCCTCGGGCGTGACGCTAATCATCTTGCGGCGTCGATCCGCGGGATCCTGCTCCAAGGCGACCAACCCGCGCTGACGTAGCCGCTCGATCAGCGGTGCGGCAGTTGACTTGTCGAGATGGGCATACGCGCCAAGGGTGCCCTGATCGAGGGGGCCGTGCTGGGTCAGCAGGGCCAGGACGGTGAATTGCGGTCCGGTTATCTCGGGCCCGATTCGTTCGTGCCACAGCTGGGTGTGCGCCTGTCCGAGCCGGCGGATCAGCGGGCCGACTCCGCTGAGCGCGGCGCTGATGGCCGGACTGGTCGAGTTCATCTTCTACCGCCCCGTTTTGAAAATATTCCGTACACGTCCTAATATACTCGATATCGATTGCGACGTGTACGTCCTATCTGGCGAGGTGTGAAGTGAAACTGGTGGTTGCGATGACCGGCGCGACGGGGGCGCCCATAGGTGTGCGCCTACTGGAGGCGCTGGGCGAAATGCACATCGAGACACATCTCGTGGTCAGTCGATGGGCGCGGGCCACGTTGAAGCAGGAGACCGGACTGACGGTACGGCAGGTCGAGGCGCTGGCGACCACGTCGTATCACCCTGACGAACAGGGTGCCGCCATTGCCAGCGGGTCGTATCGCGTCGACGGCATGGCGATCGTTCCGTGCAGCATGAAGACCTTGGCGGCGCTGCGTATCGGCTACGGCGACGGGCTGATCGCCCGGGCCGGCGACGTCGCCCTCAAAGAACGTCGGAAGCTCGTTCTGGTCGCCCGCGAAACCCCGCTCTCAGCAGTGCATTTGGAGAACATGCTCGAGTTGACGCGCATGGGTGCTGTCGTCGTGCCGCCGGTGCTGACGTTCTACAACCAGCCGCAGGGCGTCGACGGCCTCGTCGAGCACATGGTGGCGCGCATCCTTGACCAGTTCGGCCTGGATCTGCCCACCGCGCAGCGCTGGACCGGGATGTCACGGTCCGGCGTAACCACGATCGAACGGCTACCGAACGGGGAGACACTATGCAGCACGGCAGCGCGCTGAACTTCCGGGACTTCGTGACGAATCTCCTCGAAGAGGGGGATGCGGTGCGGATCGACCGCGAGGTCGATCCACACCTGGAGGCCGCCGCCGTGGCCCGCCGGGTGTATGACACCCGCAGTCCCGCACCGCTGTTCGAGAGGCTGTCTCGGACAGATCAGGGTTTCCGGTTGCTCGGAGCCCCGGCCGGGCTCTCCTCGATCCCGGACGGTACGTACGGTCGGATCGCCGAGCACATGGGGCTGCCCCGTCAGACGACTCCGCGGGAGCTGCTGGAGCATCTCATCGCTGCGATGCACGCGCGCCCCGAGCCGCCGCGGATCGTCGAATCCGGACCGGTCCAGCAGAACGTCACGCTCGGTCGTGACGTCGACCTGGAACGGTTCCCGGTGCCGCTGCTTCACCAGCAGGACGGTGGACGCTACCTGGGCACCTACGGTTTCCACGTGGTGCGGACTCCGGACGGCACTTGGACCAGCTGGTCGATCTCCCGCGCCATGCTGCGGGACCGCACGTCGCTGGTCGGCCCGGCGATGCCGCAGCAACACCTGGGCATGATCCACCAGATGTGGCGGGACCGAGGCGAACCCACACCGTGGGCGTTCGTCCTCGGCGCCCCGCCGGCGGCAATACTCGCCGCCGGCATGCCTCTGCCGGCCTTGGTGAACGAGGACGGCTATGTCGGGGCGCTGGCCGGAAGTCCGGTGGAAGTGGTTCGCGCCCAGACCAACGACCTGCTGGTGCCGGCCAACGCCGAGATCGTTCTCGAAGGCCACATCAGCCCCGACGAGACCGCTCCGGAAGGCCCGATGGGGGAGTACCACGGATACCAGTTCGAAGATCCGAAGCCGCAGCCGGTCTTTCACGTCGAGGCGGTCACCCACCGGGACGATCCGATCCTGCCGTTCTGTGTAGCCGGTCTTCCGCCCGAAGAGAACCACACTATTTGGGGCACCATGATCTCGGCGTCGGCGCTGGACCTGTTGCGCTCCACCGGGCTTCCCGTCGACATGGCCTGGTGCAGTTACGAAGCGGCGACGTGTTGGCTGGTCGTATCGGTGGACCTGGAGCAGTTGCGCCGCCAACCCACGACCGAGCAGGAACTGGTGAACGCCATCGCGCACACCCTGTTCGGGTCGCATGTCGGTTGGTTGGTGCCCAAGGTGCTGCTGGTGGCCAACGACATCGATGTCACCGATATCGGCCAGGTGGTCTGGGCGCTGGCCACCCGCAGTCACCCAGCCACCGGACTGTTCCGCTTCGACGACGAACCGGGGATCCCTCTCGTCCCGTACCTCACTGCGGAGGATCGGGCGGCGGGACGCGGAGGAAAAGCCGTCATCAGCTGTCTGCAGCGCAGCCAGTTGGCCGGGGAGACAACCGGAATCACCGCGAGTTTCGGCAATGCCTACCCAGACGAATTGCAGGCGCGGGTGATTGCCGGGTGGGATACCTACGGGTTCGCCCCGCGATAGTGCGCGCGACGCGGCTCGGGCTGCTCAGCGAGAGCGCGCGAGCCGCCGCGAGAACGGCAACAGCATCAGAAACTCGACGATCAGCACCACAGTGATCATCACGACCACCTTCGCGTCGTCGAAGTTCTGCCCGGCGACCACGAATGCCGCCGCGGCATTGCGCTGAGCGGTTCCCAGCGCCAGCACCTGCCGCGTCCCGGAACCGCCCATGAGCCAACCGATCCCGGCGCAGATCACCGTGTACACGATGGCCGCCAGAATGCCGAACGTGCCGAAAACCGATAGCACACTGTTGAAATGGGCAGCGATCGTGAACACGATCACCAGGATCATGCTCACGGTGGACACCTTGCCGATCACCGGGCGGATGCGGTCGGCCACACCGGGACCACGAGCCCGCAGCAGCAGGCCCGCGGCCAGCGGGATGAGCATCAGCACCACCAGAGACACCGCGATCTGGGCGGGGTTGACCGCGGTGCCCGCCACGAAGATCGGCAGCACCAGCGGCACATAGCCGACCGTGACCACCATCAACAACACCATCAGGCCCACCGCGAAGGCCATGTCGGCCTTCGCGAACTCGGCGAGCTTGATCAGGAACGGCGCGCCGGCCGCCAGCCCGCACAGCAGCAGTCCGATCCCGAGCGGCTCATCCAGATCGAACACCTTCCAGAGTCCGAATGCGGCCAACGGCGCCAGCACGAAGTTGGCCGCGAGCGACAGTGCCACCAGGCGAACGTTCTTGAGTGGGGCCAGAATCTGGCCGACGGTCAATCCCAGACCGACGGCCAGAGTGCTGGACACCACGAAGAAGACGACGGCGACATTCGAACCCTTCAAGAGGAGATCGTTCATGTCGGCTCCTATCAAGCCATCGTGACGAGGTTGCGCCAGAAGGACTTCAGGCTGTCACTGGCGCCGAACAGCGTCGTGAAGTGGGTCGAGTCGACCAGCACGATGTCGCCGGCACGGTCACCGGACGGTGGCATGTGGATCATCGCGTTGAACTCGGTGTTGCCCGCCAGGGTGAACGGGTGTGGCCGGGTCATGTCGATCGGTTGCCGGGCCAGCACCCGCAGGTCCGGGCCCTCGGGTGCGGTCAGCTCGTAGTGCGGTAGGTGCGGATGCAGCGCCAGCGTGCTGACGTCGCGCAGCAGACCCGCGGAATCCAGATCGCGGAAAGCGGTCAGCGGCGCAATCTGTTTGGTTCCTTCGACCGTGGCCGGCCGCAGCCCCCAGGTGTTGTGCACCGGAACGTTCAGTCCGGTCAACAGAGACCGGGCGTAGCCGCTGAACCGCTGGATTCGAGGGGTCAGTGGATCACCGTGGTGCAGGTATTCCATCTGCTGCTGCTCTTTGTCGTCGATGAACCCGACGTCGTGATGCGGTGCCAGCATCAGGCAGGTGCCCTCGCGCTTCAACCACTGCTGGATCGCGGCGATCTCCTCCTCGGTCGCGGCCTCGTCGCCGAGCAGGTGGTCCAGGCCGAAGATCATCAAGGTGTCGGTGTCGTTCAGGATGCGCTCGTCGATCGGCAGCCGGTACCCGGCCTGATCGACCCGCTGGAACACCGCCACCGGATGTCCGGTCGCCTCGCCGGCCACGTCTTGGAAATTCAGGGACGAGCGGTGGAACAGTTCCAGCGTTCCGTCGATGCCTTGCAGGAAGTCGCGCGGGTCATACTCAGGTCCCGCATACGCGGGCCACGTCGCCAGACGAACTTCCGTCATGGTCGAGAACCGGTTGTACAGCTCCGCGGGGTCGCGCTGGACCTCCCACGGGTAGCTCCACGACCAGTAGATGCTGACGCGGCGTTTGCCGTTGCGCGGGCGGGCGATGTGGGCCTGGTTGTAGGTGCGAGCGTATGAGCTCATGCTGCCTCCTTTGTTCCGAGAGTCGTGAGATAACGCAGCGCGTTCATGCCGGGCAGGAAGAAGTACGCTCCGCCGCGCAGGGTGGTGAACGCGGGTAATCCCTTGTGTACTTTGCGGATCGGCCGTTTCGGGATGGTGAAGTCCAGCGTGCCGTCCTGGGTGCCGCAGATGGGATCGTGTTCGTTCCCGAGTTCTTGGAACGCCGCGTCGTTGATCCAGACGTTCTGGGCGAACTCGAACTGACGGACCAGGCTGGCGCAGATCAGGAACATCCCGACCCCGCGTTCGACGCCGTCGTCGGCGACGCCTTCGGGCAGCGCCGGCCCGTAGGTACCGCTACGCCGGATCAGCCGGCGCCGATTCGGATTCGGCTCCGTGTCGCGTGGATTCAGCCGACGCGCATGGGAACCGAGCGGGCAGGCATAGCCGAGCGGATCCATCTTTCCGTAGTCGAAATCGTTGTTACGCATCGGATCCGCGCCCAATTCCGGATCGTCGTGCTCGGGTGCCAGCACCAACGGTGCTCCGCTTCGCCAGCGGCCCATAAACTTGGCGGCCAGCAGCTCCTCACCCTCGGCGCCCTGGGCGTTCTGCCTCAGGTAGTCGCGGAAGACGCCGACGTGTTCCTCCAGCCGGCGGTAGGCCAGGTAGCTGCCGTTGCGCGAAAGCACCTCGGGGGTGGGCTGGTTCGACACCAACCCCTCCTCATCCGGATAGCCGAGGATGAACTCGCCCGGGGCCAGGTACCCGCCGGCGCCGGGTATCAACGCCTCGCCCGAACCCGCGATCTGTGGCTGGGACACCGGATCGCGGTACCCGAAATGGTCGTGGTCGTACTCGAACGGTGCGGTGGCGGCCAGATCCAGATGCGACAGCGACCGCACACCGGGACAGCGGGCCAACAGCGCGTCGTGTTCGCCGACGCACCGCACGCGTTCCTCCTCGTCCCGGGCGAACAGGATGACGATCGCGTGCAGATCGTCGCCCGCGAGCCCGCCCACCCAATGCTCGGGGGCGGCCGCACCGGTATCCCCGAGAATGTCGGCCCGCGACGCCATACCCTCGCGGAACTCGGCCGGAAAACTGGCCAGCGACTCCTCGTCAACGCCCAATGCCCGCAACCCATTCCAGGTGAACGCCAGGTTGACCCACCGCTTGAACACGTTGACCGTCTCGCGGACGTCAGTGGCGGACTGGACCAGTGGCACCATCTCGGACAGCCAGGCTCGCCCGGCTTCGGGGGTGTCGAAGGACAGGAACTCGTAGCGACCGGTCAAGTGGGGCGTCCCGGTCAGCATGATGTGCTGGATATCGTCGAATTCGAGCTCGCTCATTGCATTTGGTCCAGCATGTCGGAGAACGCGGCCTTGAGCCGCAGCGCCTTCTTGACCTCCTCGGACGTCACGTACGGGTATTCGCCGTACTCCAGGAAGCTGGGCACCTGGTGGTCGCGGACGAACATGATGAACGCTTCGGGGTTGGTCTTCCAGTCCTCCGGGAAGCCCTCCAGATTGACGAACGCGGTGGTGATGCCCGTCGAGCTGAACAACTTGACGGCGTCCTCGGTGTACTTGTCGAAGTCGGTGTCGAAGATGCCCTGGTACTGGAAATGCAGGCCCGAGCCGACATCGAACAGATTCCACCGTAGGTAGTGCAGCTTCAGCGGGGCCAGCACGTCGGGTTGCGCGGCGACCGCCGCTTCGAGTTGTTTGCCGTAGGCCCGGATTGCCTCTTCGCGGCCTTCCTTTACTTTGGCGATGATGTTGAAGCCGTAGCACGCGGGGGTGCGGGGGAAGACCGGGCCGTAGCGCCCCCGGGTCAGTTCGAAGTAGCCCTCCTTGGGGATGGCGAGGGCTGCGGGCTGGGACCAGTCGTTGTTTCCGTTGTGCGCCATGGCAACGAGATTATGAACGCGCCGGCCCCACGTCGTCCCCCAATTCGGGGGAAATCCGCCTGTCAGAGCCCTGGGGCGCTGATACGTGCGTCACACGGGTCCGGCTGGCAGATGAGATGGGCGGCTAGGAGAGCCGCTCCACTTCCACGAAGACGATCGGGTCGAGGTCGCCTCGGTTCTCGACCGTGTGCTCGGAGCCCGCGGGGCGTGAATAACTCTGACCCGCTACCAGTTCCGCGACGATCTCGATGCCGTCGGCGGTGACGACGTGCATGGTGTCGGTGACCAGCGGGACAACGACATACTCGTGATCGTGCCGGTGCATCGGTATCGCGCCGCCAGGTTCGATCGTCCACTTCGTGACCCGGAACCAGTCGTTTTCGAGCTGGATCTCGCCGTGGGATCCGGTGGTCATGTCGGCTCCGGATCGAGCATCGCGACGTGATCGTCCTGCCATTGGTAGCGCACGCTGGTGACGGCGATCTGGGGTGCAGCGAGATTGACTCCGCACTCAGCCGGAGGCACGCCGGAAGCCGGCGGTGCCAGCGGCAACCCCACGCACACAACTGAACCTGCCCACACCGCAGCCAATCTCATCTCGGATACCTCCCCACCGTGAGTCTGTTCAGAAGTCAGGCGTGCTGACGTCTTCGAGTTCCTGCTCGGGACCGGTTGGCGCGACGGGCGCGGTCGGAGTCGCCTGGATTTCGGCCGAACTGCACTCGGTGCCGCTGACGCCGGCAGGGCACAGACTGTTACCGCTCGGTGAGTTCGGCACCAGGTAAGGGACACAATTGCCGGTGTAGGTGTCGTTGTCCTCGCCGTTCGGGCAGGCCGCCAGGGCGGTCGACGGCGCGGGCGACGCGGCGATCGGTGCGGCGATCGCGACGGCGAACCCGGCAGCGAGAATCAGTTGTCGAACCCAGTGATGGTCAGGTCTCATGTCGTTCGCTCTCAGTCGATTTCCGCGGTGGCTTTGTGCACCGTGATCGGCGCGGCCAGCTGCTGCTCGTCGCAGATCCGTTGCAGTTTCTCCAGTGTTTCAGCCAGAGCCGGACCGGTTCGGCGACCCGGGGTGAATGTCGCGGGCAGGTGCTGCATGCCCTGGATCACGCCGATGGTCTCGTAGTGCACGGCTCCGGCCGGGTCGCACCGGTAATCCGGCATCCGGTCGAGCACCCCGGTGAGCATCGACTTGAACACCGTCCGCGCTACATTCGAACCGATGCAGCGGTGCACCCCGAGACCGAAACTGAAGTGCCGGTTGCCCGTTCGGTCCAGCAGGAGCTCGTGCGGATTCTCGAAGACACGCGGGTCGCGGTTGGCCATCGCCCAGGACAGCCACAGCCGCTCACCCTCCTTGAGCGGTACGCCGTCCACCTCGATGTCCTCGGCGATCGTGCGGCCGTCCCCGGGTGCCGGGGTGAAGAACCGCAGGAACTCCTCGGTTGCCGAGTCGAGCAGGGCGGCGCGGTCGCGGCTCAACCGCTCACGCTGATCGGGGTGCTGCGAGAGCCACTCGAGCGAATGCGCGGTCAGCGCCGTGGTGGTGTCGAAACCTCCGCCGATCAGGAGCATCAGCATGCCCAGGATCTCCGAATCGGGGGCCGGCTCGCCGTCGATGCGCATCTGGACCATGGCGTCGATCAATCCCGGTCGCGGATTGTCGCGGATCACGGCGACGTGGCCCATCATGTGCACCGCGGACGCCACGGAAAGGTCGAAGACGCGTTTGGCGTCGGGGGAGTCGGCTCGCGTATATACCGAGGCGTGCGCGGGCTCGCAGTAGATCTCCCACTCGGCGAGCGGGACACCCAGCAGACCGAGCGTCAGTACCGCCGGGACGATGTTCGCCAGATCGTCGACGAAATCGATACTGCCGTCTTCGATCTTCTCGTCCAGACATGCCCTGACGAGTTCGTCGACCACCGGCTTCCACCGCGCGACCGCGGCCGGTGAGAGGTACCCGTTCAGCGGTGTCCGGTAGGCGCGGTGCTCGGGATCATCCATCTCCAGCATTCCGCCGCGGAACTGCGTACTGACCTCCCCACGGGGAATGTTGATGCCCCGGTAGCCTTTTCGCGCTCCGATGATGTCGTTGTCATTCGAGGTGTGTGGGCAGCGGGCCAGTTCGAAGACCTCGCTGCTGCCGGCGGCCACCCAGTGCCCACCATAGGCGTCGGTCCACGCCAGCGGGCAGGAGTCCAGCATCTCCGAAGTGATCGGTTCGAACTGGTCGCGATATTGCGGAGTGTGTCGGTCAAAGTGGTAGCTGCGCTCGGCATGTCGAGATTCGGCCGTCACACCCTCGGTCATCTGCGCCCCCAACCTCGTTGTCGGTCTGCAGATTCGAGGATATGAACAATGCGCCTTACCGTGGGCTGTTCGGGTAGATCAGGGCGTGAGATTTAGGACGGCCTTGCCGTACTCAAGGTCGGCGGGCACCGAGACATGGTCGTGGAACACCAGCCAGACACCGTCGACGCAGCGCAAGCATGCCGTCCACCGCAACCACATGTCGATGTCGCGGCCACTGGCGAGGGTGCCGCTGACGTGGTTCAGGCTGTGCACGAACGCGATGTCACCTTCGGTGGTGATGGTCAGCTCGTGCACGTCGTAACCGATCGGGCCGGTGTAGGCCGCGAAGACCTCCTGCCAGGCCCTTCGCTTGTTGTCGTCACCGGCGTACCGCAGCGGTGCACCGAGGTCGAACGACACCACGTCGGGCGCATAGAGCGCCGTGAGCGTGTCGAGGTCGCGCGCACGGATCGCATCCACACCGTCGGCGATGCGCTGTCGAATGGCGGCTTCAGTCACGACTGTCACGGTAGGTCAGGGCGCCGGCGTACCGCCGCGGTTCGCCGCGACTTCGTTCGGTGGTTGGTGCGCGACGGCGCGGGCGACCGGTTACAGTGCCGTCAATACTCATGTAATTCTCAGGATCGGGGTTGGTGCATGGACGTTGCGGTTCGCCCGTGGTTGGCCACCGGGGTAGCGATGATCGGCGCGACCGCGGTCGCGATGTCGCCGGTCACGCCGTCGTGGCAGGCGCCCGACGTGCAGGTGGCGGCACCGGCGGTCGCCTTGGAATTCCACCTCACCGATTTCGAGCTGCCCTACATTTTGACCTTGCCGATCGTGCGGCAGTCGATCCGTAACTGGGCCGAGAACTGGGCCGTCTACCTGGCTGGACTGGGCAAGGCCGGCATCGGTCTCGGCCAGTCGGTGCTGGCGATCCCCGGCGTCACGGTGGAGATCATCCAGCAGATCCTCGACCTCAACTTCGTCGGTGCCTTCGACACCTTCACCCAGGCAGTGCGCGATTCGGTGGTGGCCGTCGGGCAGCCACTGCTGGATTCGGCGATCTGGCGCAATCAGAAGTACCTGGTGGTGCAGGCCGCGATGCAGGCCGCGTGGCCCCAGGCGGTCATCGATGTGGCCAACGGGCTGCTCGAGGCGGGCAGCGGTGTCGCTACGGCATTTATCGACGGCACGCAGAATCTGGTCGCCGCCGTGCTCACCTTCGACCTGAGCAATATCGTCGACGCGACGGTCGAGGGAACAAGGAACTTCCTGATCTCCCTCGGCGACGGGGCCAGGTCGATCGTCGACGGCATCGAGGCCGCTCAGCTGGGAATCGCCACCGCGCTCGCGACCGCGCCGCCACCCCCGCCGACCTTCGGCGCCTCGCAGCTGCGAAGCCCGTCGGTCACCGCGCCGATCGGTCTCGACGGCCCGTTCAAGGCCGTCACGGTCGATGTGCCCGGCGCGGTCGTGAAGGCCGAGTCCCAACCGGACCTGACTGCGCCTGCCAATCTGGTTGCAGAACCCCAGGATTCACCGAACTCCAAGAAGAAGATCAGTCCCCGCGCTGAGGTGAAGGACGCGCTCAAACAGGCGGGGGCGGACATCAAGAGCCTCAGCGACCGAGTGACCGCCGATCTGAGCAAGCACGCCGACGGCAAGAAGCGCGTCGGCGTGAAGGTCGGCGCCAACAAAGGCACGAAGGGCTCCGCCGCCGACAGGAAGTCCACCGGCGGGCAGTCCGAGCACGGCGAAGGCTGAGTCAGGGCACCGGAAATCAGCCGGTCGGGTCGAGCCCCAGTTCGACGAGGAGGACGCGAACCCGCCGCTCGATGTCATCGCGGATCGGGCGGACCGCGTCGACACCGAGGCCGGCCGGATCGGCCAGCTCCCAGTTCTCGTAGCGCTTGCCGGGGAAGTACGGACACGTGTCCCCGCATCCCATCGTGACCACGACATCGGCTGCCTGGACGATCTCGTCGGTCCAGCGCCGCGGTTGCGCGCGACCGATGTCGATACCGACCTCGGCCATGGCGGCGATCGCGGCGGGATTCACCGTGTCGGCCGGTTCCGAGCCCCCCGAGAACACCGATGCCCGGTCTCCGGCGAGGTTTGCGAAGAACCCCATCGCCATCTGGGAGCGGCCGGCGTTGTGCGTGCACAGGAACAACACGCTGGGGCGGTCACGCTCGACCATCAGCCGCTCCTCACGGTTTGATCGACTCGTGCTGCGGTGCGGAACCGCTTTCGCAAGGCCAGTGACACGTAGACCAGGGCCACCAGGACGGGCACTTCGATCAGCGGCCCGACCACACCTGCGAGCGCTTGGCCCGAGGCTGCACCGTACGTCGCGATCGCCACCGCAATCGCCAGCTCGAAGTTGTTGCCCGCGGCCGTGAACGCGAGCGTGGTGGTGCGCTCATAGCCCAGACCCAGGACGGCGCCCAGCACATACCCGCCACCCCACATGATGGCGAAGTACGCCAACAGCGGCAGCGCGATGCGCGCGACGTCCCATGGTCGATCGGTGATCTGTTCGCCCTGAAGTGCGAACAGCACCACGATGGTGAAGAGCAGGCCGTACAGCGCCCACGGGCCGACACGAGGCAGGAACGTGGACTCGTACCAGTCCCTGCCCTTCGTGGACTCGCCGATACGGCGCGAGAGATACCCGGCCAACAGCGGAATGCCCAGGAAGATCAGAACCGACTTGGCGATCTGCCATGGTGACGTGTCGATAGTGGTCTGCTCCAGGCCGAGCCAGCCGGGGAGAACCGACAGATAGAACCAGCCGAGCACGGCGAACATGAGTACTTGAAAGATCGAATTGAGGGCGACGAGCACCGCGGCGGCTTCACGATCGCCGCAGGCCAAGTCGTTCCAGATGATGACCATGGCGATACACCTGGCCAGCCCGACGATGATGAGACCCGTTCGGTATTCGGGCAGATCCGGCAGAAACAGCCAGGCCAGCGCGAACATCAGGGCGGGACCCAGCACCCAGTTCAGGAACAGCGAACTGATCATCAGCTTGCGATCGCCGGTCACCCGATCGAGCCGGTCGTAGCGCACCTTGGCCAGGACCGGGTACATCATGATCAGCAGGCCCAACGCGATCGGAAGCGAAATACCGTCGACCTGAATGTGATTCAGCGCGCTGTTGACCCCGGGAACCAGCTTCCCGAGCAGCAGGCCGACGGCCATCGCCACCGCGATCCAGACGGGCAGCAACCGATCCAGAGTGGACAGCCTGGCGACAGCAGGCGGGTTCACGAGGTGCAGCAGGCGCCGCCGGTGTCGGCGCCATCGAGTGCGGACGAGGCGGTACCGAAGGACTCAGAGTCCGCGAGAACCGTGTAGACCTCCCACTTCTCGCCCGCCGGGCCAGTCACCCACACCTTGTCCTGGGTGGCGAAACAACAGGTGGTGCCGATCTCCTCCTCGGTGAACAAGCCTTCGTCGGTGAGCCGCGCGATCTCCGCATGCACCTGTTCACTGGACTCGACTTCGACACCGAGGTGATTGAGCGTCCCACCGTGGCCGGGGTTTTCGATCAGCACCAACTTCAGCGGGGGAGCGGCGATGGCGAAGTTGGCGTAGCCGGGCTTGACCTTGGCCGGTTTCGTGTTGAAAAGCTTCGAGTAGAACGTGATGGCCTCGTCGAGATCATCGACATTCAGGGCGAGTTGTGCGCGGGACATGACAGCCTCCCCAACCTCTGTGACTTATGTCGAACCATTCGGGCAGCATCGATGATGCCACCTCTTCGACGTATGTCAATATCCTCTGGCAGAATGGGTGCATGCCCAAGGCGTTGCCGGTGGTCGACACCACTGAACCGGTCTGCTGCTCACCGGTGGCGGCCGGACCGATCGATGACGACGGCGCGCTGGAGATCGCACTACGGCTCAAAGCGCTGGCAGACCCGGTGCGGGTCAAGCTCGTGTCGCTGTTGTTCAGCGCCGAGGCGGGAGAGGTATGTGGGTGTGACCTGGCGGCTGCGGTCGGCCTGGCCGAATCAACGGTCAGCCACCATCTGTCGCAGCTGCGACGTGCCGGCATGGTGGAGTCCGAACGGCGCGGCATGAATGTTTACCACCGCCCGCGCCGGGACTCACTCGTCGCGTTGTGCACTGTGCTCGACCCGAATTGCTGCCGCTAGACAAGGAGCGATCCGCGTCGGGCGCGGCTACGTCCAGCGCCAACTAGACGCAGTCGACGCAGAGCAGCTGGTCGCCCTTCTGTAGGGCCATCCGGTTGCGGTGTTGCACCAGGAAGCAGCTCGAACAGGTGAACTCGTCAGCCTGCTTGGGAACGACACGCACGCTGAGTTCTTCGCCGGAGATATCGGCGTCGGGAAGGTCGAACGAATCGACCACCTCGTCCTCGTCGATGACCGCGGTGTTCGCCGCGGTGCGCCGCTGGGCGGCCAGTTCCTCGAGCGACTCGTCAGTGGCCTCGTCGGTCTCTTTGACCCGAGGTGCGTCGTAATCGGTTGCCATAGATGATCCTCCTAAAAATCAGACCAATGCTTGGCCAACGCCGCAGCGGGACTCCTTGTTCCCCGGGCGAACAGCCTGTAAACGTCGGATGCACGTTAGCGGTTCAATCCCGTGGGGTCTTCATCGGTGGACGTGATGCTGAGTACAGTCGTCGGCGTGCATGACGATGTCAGAGGTTCGGACGCCGAGATCTTCGATGACGCTGAGCTTGATGAGTACCTCGATGACGACGACGCGGATCTGGAGGACCTGGACGCCAACGGCCAGGTGATCTCGATCCGTCGCGCCAACGGCGAGGAGCTCCTCACCATCGTCGCCCAGGACGACGAGTGGAACGTCGACCTGCAGCCCGGTGGCTCCGTGCAGAGCGCGTTCCTCGGCTCGCGGCGCGACACCCCGGTGTGGATCAATGCCCTCGACGGCCAGATCGAGCGCGACGACGACGGTACCTACGTCATCCGTATCGACTGACCCGCGAAGGTCTTTGCGCTCGTAATGAGCGCAACCGTGGTGCCGCGACACCTCATCGCCGATGGTGACGGAGTGTCCTCTCTGCGTGTAGTGAAGCTCGGTGCCCACATCGGGGCCCGCATCGACGGAATCCAGGTCAACGGCGGCCTCGACGCGGCCACGGTGTCCGCGATCAACGATGCCCTTCTCGAGCACAAGGTCATCTTCTTCCGCGGGCAACATCACCTCGACGACGACGGTCAGCTGGCGTTCGCCCGGTTGCTCGGCACCCCCACGGGTGCGCATCCGACCGTCACCTCGCGGGGCGACCGGATCCTGCCCATCGACTCGCGGTATGACAAGGCGAACAGTTGGCATACCGATGTGACGTTCGTCGACCGCATCCCGAAGGCCTCGCTGCTGAGGGCGGTGACGTTGCCGGAGTACGGCGGGACCACCACCTGGGCGTCGACCGAGGCCGCCTACGACGGGCTGCCCGACCCGCTGCGGGCACTGGTCGAGAACCTGTGGGCGGTGCACACCAATCAGTACGACTATGCGGCCGATTACGACGGGCGCCATGAGGAGCTCGCCGACGGTCACCGGCAGTATCGCGAAGAGTTCGAGTCCGAGTACTACGAGACGGAGCATCCGGTGGTGCGGGTCCATCCCGAGACCGGAAAGCGAGTATTGCTGCTGGGTCACTTCATCAAACAGTTCGTGGGCGTCAGCGCCGCGGAGTCGGCCACGCTGTTCCAGTTGCTGCAGAACCGGGTCATCAAGCTGGAGAACACGATTCGATGGAACTGGGAACCCGGTGACCTGGCGATCTGGGACAACCGGGCCACGCAGCATTACGCGGTGGCCGACTACGACGATCAGTTCCGCCGGCTGAGCCGGATCACGCTGGCCGGCGATATCCCGGTCGACGTGCACGGACAGCACAGCCGGGCGGTCGCCGGGGACGCGTCGCGGTACTCCGAGGTGGTAATCCCGATCGCGCTGGCGGGCTGACCCGGACCGGTCAGAGTCGGTCCATCTCCCGAGCCATCAGGCTGTTCTCGAGGTAGCTGCACCGCGAGGGGTAATAGCGGGCGTGCCGCCGTTCGGTGGCCGCGTGCCAGTGATCTGCGACCGATGACACGGCATGCGACACCGCCGCGAAGACCCCGTGGCGAGCGGGGGCGCCCGCTGCCACCGCGGTACTGAACAGCACCTGCTGTTCGGTGATGAGCACTGGCGCGTGCGTGTGCCGGCGCGTCGTGATGTCTGTCGAGGCTTCGCGTCGGACGGCGGAAACCGGATGGAAAACGCTCATTTCGAAACTTCCTCTGAACCGAGCGCCGTACTTCCCAGCACTCTCATGCGAGAAACGTACGGCCGCCGGTGGTCATTCCTCACGCGTAGTGCACTACCTCTTTATGGGACGTATCGGACCGAACGTCCTTTTACAGCCGGGCTTCCCGAGGCTGGAGAGTGGACACCCTGATGCGTTTGTAAAGCCGGCCACGCGGTTTGCCACTGGCTGATGGCCGACCGGCGGGGACTTTTCCTGTGCAACTATCTCGTTCCGGCGCAGTCGATTTGGGATGGATTCCCAACCGACCGGAGCGCACACTGATTGTCAAACCCAGGGGAAAGGCGCTGACAGGGGGGATCCGATGAGTGCCCAACAACAACAAAAGCTCGATGCGCTGTACGCGCTCGACAACGTGCTGACCATCAGAATCACTATGGCCCAGGCGGACTGGGACGCAGTGCGCACCGAGCAGCCCGCGGGCGGGATATGCAACTTCGACTGGGACGGCGGTTCGCGCTATACCTGGCGCAAGGCCGCCTCGGTCGAGATCTCCGGAACCGCGTTCCCGACGCCGACGGAATTCAGCGATGTCGGCGTCAAGAAGAAGTCCTTCTGCGGTTCGATCAACAGTGAAAAGCCGTGTATCCACCTCGATTTCGGCAAGTTCAGCGACACGAGCGAGGAACAGGCCGAGGATCTGTTCGGGTCGCGATACCTGACCCTGAACAATTCGATCCAGGACCCGGCGTTCATTCGCCAACCGCTCGGCTATCAGTTGCTGGGGATGGCCGGGTTACCGCACTCGCGGTGCAACCTGGCCCGCGTCTTCGTCAACGGCACCCCGATCGGACAGGGCCTTCCCGGGGTCGACGCACCGGGCGTCTACGTCAACGCCGAGCCGATCATGAAGCGCTACATCGAGCGCAACTTCGGCAACATGAAAGGGAACCTGTACGAAATCGAGCACAAGGACGACTTCGTCGCGGGCCGCGCGCACTTCATCGCCACCGAGGAACTGTCGGCGTTCCAGAACAAGGCAGATCTGAAGTTCGCCATCGACCACATCGCCCACCACGGCATTGCCGGGGCGGCCGAAGTGTTCGACCTCGAGCAGTTCATCCGGCTGTATGCGATGGAGTTCTTCCTCAAACACTGGGACGGATACTCCAACAACACCAACAACACCTACGTCTACAACGACGTCACCGCTGTCGAGACACCCGGCGTCGGCAACATCAAGTTCAAACTGATCCCGTGGGGAATCGACCAGACCCTGCGCACCGACCACCGGTTCAAATTGGGCGGCACGGCCAAGCTCGCTCAGTTGGTGCGCGACGATCCGGCCCGCCGCGAGCAGCTGTTCAGCCAGATCCGCATGTACCGCGAGACGATCTTCAGCCGAAAATCCCAGCAGACAGTGCTCAAGCCGCTGCTCGACCGGTTGCAGGCCCTGGTAACCGACCTCGGCGTTCCCGATGCTGCCGCACGGGTCGCCACGGTTCGCCAGCAGTTGCGCCTGGCCGAATCGGCCGCCTACGCGCTTACCGGGATCCCTGACAACGTCAGCGTCTACCTGCTCAACGAGGAGGCCGGCGCTGCGCTGCACGCCAGCAACAGCGAGACGATCCCGCCAGGAGCGGCGCCACCGCAGAACTTCGAGGTCTACCACTGGCCGCTGAAGGACGACGACGATCCGGCTGACCTGTGGAGGGTCAACGACGTGGGCGGTGGACGGAAATCGCTGACCAATCAGAGCTCCGGCCGCGTGCTGCACGCCAGTGACAGCCTGACCACCGGCCAGGGGCACAAGTACCTCTATACCTGCGCACCGGCCAACACGGACCACGCCGAGGAGTTCGCGCTCGTGCCCTCGGCGTCAGTGCCGGCCGATTTCGCCTACAGCGGCTATTTCCGGCTGGTGAGCGCGCGGACCAACCTGCAGGCCACCTACGGATTGGACCTCACCCCCGGCGGTCGGGCCCGGGTCCATCAGGAGCCGCTCGGCTCGCGGATCTGCTTGTACTGACGGTTTGAGCGAGGGATCTCATCCCTCGACCACCGCATAGCCGCCACGGTCGTCGACGATGAGGATCCGCCGCTCGCCGTCGGTGTAGAAGGCGGTGCAGCCCTCCGGCTTCATGGAATCGCGGAAGCGAACTCCGCTCACCCGCAGCGCATCGGAACCCCGAGCCCAGGTGCACAGCGCGAACGGCTCGGCCTTCCGGCTCAACGACTTGCCGAGCAGAATCAGGAACTCCGCTGAGCGCCCGTCGTAGGAGATGTCGCGGACACCCTGCAGCGCCACCGAATGAGGAACTTGCACGGTCCGCACGACCGGTTCACCCAGACAATCCGTGGCCCATGTCTCGGTGTCGATGCGCGCGGGCACCTCGATGATGGTCACCTGCCCGGGCGTCGCAGGCCCGCGCACTCCGAACAACAGCGCGCATGCGCCCGGATCCCACGCCACCCCCTCGACATTGAGACCGCCGTCATCGGGTTCGGAAGCGGCCGCCGCCGCCAAGATGGGTACGTGCGCCAACAGCCAGGACCGGAACCCCGTCATCGGTTCGGCCCGCAGGTCACCGGAGTCGGCGTAGCTGATCCGGACCAGCCCGTCATTGACGTGTGAACCCGAAACCGACAGAGAGGACGCCGCGACGAGATATGTCTGACCGCGGACGTCGGCGCGGGTCAAGCCTTCTGGATCACCGAGCTGGTGCTCGGCCACCCCGGCCAGGTCGCGCCGCCGGATTCCGTGCAGTTTGCCCTTGTCCGGATCCAGCGTGACCTCGAAAATCGCTGTGGCGTCGTGATTGTCGATGAAGACGAAGCAGTCGGGAGCGACCTGCACGACCCCAGATGCATTGAACACCACCCCGTCGTTGCGCTCACCGAACGAATGTGACTTGACCCGAGTCTTGCTTCCGAACAGGTCCCCCATAGGTCGATGCTAGGTGGTGCTGCCTGCCGGACCCCCGGAAATCCCGCCCGAACGGGTGTCGCGGCGATAGCGTGAGGACTCGTCGCTTCAAACCTGGATAGGAGACCGGACGATGAGAGCCGAATCCACGTCGGGCGGGGGCATCGCCGGAGTCATCCGGTCCCCGCAACGGCTGATGGCCGCCGTCGTGGCGTTGCTGGTCGGGTTGTTCGGAGCCGCGATGCTGGCCCCGGCCCGCGCTGCCGCCGAGGGCGAGACTTACGTCGTCGCCACCGACATCACCTTCGCGCCGTTCGAATTTCAGGACGTGGACGGGAAATTCGTCGGCATCGACATCGATCTGATCAACGAGATCGCGGCGAACCAGAAATTCAATGTCACGATCAAGCCGTTGGGCTTCGACGCCGCGCTGCAGGCCGTGCAGGCCAATCAGGCCGATGGCGTGATCGCCGGGATGTCGATCACCGATGAGCGCAAGAAAGTCTTCGACTTCTCCGAGCCGTATTTCGAGTCCGGCGTGCAGATGGCGGTGTTGGCCACCAACGAGGACATCAAGTCGTATGCCGATCTCAAAGGCAAGCGGGTGGCGGTCAAGAACGGCACCCAGGGCGCCGAGTTCGCCGACTCGATCAAGGACAAATACGGCTTCCAGATCGTCTCGTTCGCCGATTCCGCTTCGATGTTCGAGGAAGTGAAGACGGGTAACTCGGTTGCCGTGTTCGAGGACTACCCGGTGCTCGCCTACGGCATCCAGCAGGGCAACGGGTTCAAGACCGTGACGCCGAAGGAGAAGGGCTCCAGCTACGGATTCGCGGTCAACAAGGGGCGCAACGCCGAACTGCTGAGCAAGTTCAACGCGGGCCTCAAGGAACTAAAGGATTCCGGTCGCTACGACGAGATCGTCGAGAAGTACCTCGGCGAGGGCGCCGCGGAGGCCGACAACTCATTCTTCGGATTGATCAAGAGCACCTTCCCGTTCCTGATGGCCGGCCTGAAGATGACGATCATCCTGACAGTGGTGTCCATCGCGATCGCGCTGGTGCTCGGCATCATCTTCGGTCTGTTCCGGGTGTCGCGGTCGATCGTGCTACGGGCCATCGGCACCACGTACGTCGACATCTTCCGCGGCACACCGCTTCTGGTGCAGGCCTTCTTCATCTACTTCGGCATCCCGACCGCGATGGGCTTCCAGATGACGGCGCTGACCGCGGGCATCATCACCCTCTCGCTCAACGCCGGGGCCTACATGACCGAGATCGTCCGCGGCGGAATTCAGTCGGTCGACAAGGGCCAGATGGAAGCGGCCCGCAGCCTCGGTATCGGCTATCTACCTGCGATGCGCAAAGTCATTCTGCCGCAGGCGATTCGCACCATGATCCCGTCCTATGTCAACCAGTTCGTCATCACCCTCAAGGACACCTCGATCCTGTCGGTGATCGGCATCGCCGAGCTGACCCAGACCGGGCGGTTGATCATCGCCCGTAACTACCAGTCGTTCACCATGTGGCTGATCATCGGCATCATCTACTTCATCGTCATCATGGCGCTCACGAAACTCTCCGACCGGCTCGAGAAACGGATGGTGAAATGACCCAGTTGGTACCGGAAGCCGCGGCCGCCGAGCCCGAGGGCACCGTCAAGATCCGCATCGAGGGTCTCAAGAAATCATTCGGCGATCTGGTGGTGCTCGACGGCATCGACACCACGGTCAGCAAGGGCGAGGTGGTCTGCGTCATCGGACCGTCCGGGTCCGGCAAGTCCACCTTCTTGCGCTGCCTGAACAAGCTTGAGGACATCACCGCCGGCAAGGTCACCGTCGACGGATTCGACCTCACCGACCGGAAAGTGGACCTGGACAAGGTCCGTCAGCACATCGGAATGGTGTTCCAGCACTTCAACTTGTTCCCGCACATGACGGTGATCGACAACGTGACGCTGGCACCGCTGCTGACCAAGAAGATGGACAAGGCCGCTGCCGAGAAGCGGGCCATGGAGTTGCTCAGCCAGGTGGGCCTGGCCGAGAAGGCCAAGGTCAAACCGGCCACGTTGTCCGGCGGCCAGAAGCAGCGGGTCGCGATCGCCCGGGCCCTGGCGATGAACCCCTCGATCATGTTGTTCGACGAGGCCACCAGTGCGCTGGATCCCGAGATGGTCGGCGACGTGCTGCAGGTACTGCGCGACCTGGCCGAGGGCGGCATGACGATGGTGGTGGTCACCCATGAGATGGGATTCGCCCGCGAGGTGGCCTCCCGGGTGATCTTCATGGCCGACGGCAACATCGTCGAGGACGACTCTCCGGCCGAGGTGTTCGACAATCCCAAACATCCACGGCTGCAGGATTTTCTGTCGAAGGTGCTGTAGCCCGGCCCGGCCGGGTCAGCCGACGAACAGTCCGTCGACGAGAGCCTGTGCCACCACGCCGGCGTCGCGACGGGCCGCTGCCGGGTCGTCGGCCGTCGCGATCAGCAGGGCCGCCTCGTCCAGCGCGCCGAGGATCATCGACGCGAGGGCGTCGACCGGAAGATCAGGCAGTTCACCGGCGTCGACGGCGTCGCGGATGCCGTCGCGCAGGGCGCCGAGGTAGTTGCGGTTGTCGATCTCACGCATCTGGGCGAACCCCAGCGCGGCCGGCGCCTGCAGCACGCTGATCCGGGCCACGGTGGGATCCAGGCAGCCGTCCAGGAACTCCTCGATCCCGGCTTCGAGCTGTGCCTTGCTGGTGTCGTGGGCCAGAGCGGCCGGCAAGACGCGCGCGGCCAGTTCGCCCTCCACGTCCTCGTAGACCGCCCGGAACACCGCCTCTTTGGTGGGGAAGTGGTAGTACAACGCGTTGCGCGTGACGGCGGCGACGCGGGCGATGTCGCCCGTGGAGACCGCGGCGTAGCCGCGCTCGACGAACAGCGCGCGGGCCGCGGCGACCAGCGCCGAGCGGGTGGCTTCACTGCGCTGTTCTCGGCCGTCGCGGGGGTCATCGCTCACCGCGAAATTTTAACAAGCTGTATGTATTGATGTTCGCCGCTTCATGTGTTTGCATACAGTCTGTATTGATTGTCCCGATGCTCGCGGCGAGAGGACTTCGAAGATGAACGCGCTCAGCTCCCGGAGGATGATCCAGCTGCCCTGCGGCCAAGTCGGGGTGCGCGAATTCGGCAGCGGCCGGCCCGTGGTGCTGCTACACGGCCTGGTCGCCAACGGATTGGTGTGGCGGCACGTCGCCGAGGGTCTCGGTTCTGGAATCCGTTGTATCGCACCAGACCTCGCGTTGGGGTCGCACACCCCGGCGCTGCCCGACGCCGATCTCTCGTTGCCCGGCCTGGCCCGGACCGTCATCGACCTGCTCGACGCGCTCGATATCGAGCAGGCAGTACTGGTCGGCAACGGCTACGGCGGCGACATCGCCCAGGTGGTCGCGGCCGAATACCCCGAGCGGGTCGAAGCTCTGGTGCTCATCGCGACCAACGCCTTCGACTCGGATCCGTGGCCGATCAAGGTACTGTCCCGGCTCACCTCGCTACCCGGAGCCGGGCTTTTGCAGTCGAAGGCCATCGGGCTGAAACCCCTGCAACGGCTTCGGATCACCTACGGCGGAGCGACGAAACGTCCGATCCCGGCCGACATCATGGCCGAGTATCTGGGGCCGCTGCGCAGTGATCCATTGGTGCGGAACGATTTCCGGCGCTTCCTCGGCGCCCTGTCGCCGGCGTACCTGGCCGAGTACTCGCCCCGGCTGGCCGATTACCACCGGCCCGCGCTCGTGGTCTGGCCACGCGAGGAGCGGTACTTCCCCGCCGAGGGGGCGCGGCGGCTGGCCGAGACGCTGCCCCAGGCCACGCTCAAGTACATCGACGACTCGTACGCCTGGGCGCCAGAAGACAACCCGGTACCGCTGGTCGCGCTGCTGCGCGAATTCCTCGGGCGCCTGGACTGCGCGCAGCCCGGTCAGCCCCGCTCGACCACGTTGGACTGACCAGACTTGCTCACCTCGGGGTCCCCGGTGCGGTAGGTGACCCGGTTGTCGAATCCGGATACGCCGATGGTCTCGGTGGATTCGACCGTAATGACGTTCTCGACGCCGGACACCGTCACGGCGGTGCAGTGGCCGGTGATCTCCAACTCGTTCTGGATGCCGCTCACGATCACGGTGTTGTCCTGGCACGCGACGGTCCGGTGTTCGTTGATCCCTGAGACGATCACGGTTTCCCCGGCCGGAACCTGCGTCGGTGCAACGGATCCCGGGACCGGCACACCGTTGATCGTGGTCTGCCGGATGGTCGTCGACTCGCTGTCGGTGACCGTGCCGGTGGCGGTGTCGCCGGTGTCGGTCTTGCTGAACGTCAGGTAGGCCGTGACGAGTCCGCCGACCACCAACGCCAGCGCGAGTCCGCCGAACACCAGGAACAGGTGCGGGCTGCCGCTGCGGTGTTGCGGCTGTGGCGGTGTCGGATACGGCTCGTAACCGGGCCACGGTGCCGGCGGTCCAGGGGGCGGCGGCGGGAAGGAGTTGGGAGTTGGCCACGGCTGGGTCGGCGGCGGATCGACGGAACTCCCGGCGCTGAGTTCCGACGCGCGGGCGGCCTCGGCGAGTGGGCGCTCGAGTTCGCGGATGCGCGCCTCGGGGTCGTCCTTCGGGTCCATGCGCAGATGCTCGCACATCCCACCGTCGATGCGAGTGGGAAGTGCGCATCCTGCCGCGCCATGGATTTTGCTCATCGGGGTGTGCGCGAACCGTCGAACGGGCCCGGGTACAGGTGGGGTGAGGACCAGCAAAGCTATTGATGCATAACCAGTCTGACGAGGCCGTGACAATCAGTGTGGTGTCGGTGGCCACGCGTAGCCTTGTTGTTACAGATGGTTGCTGGACAAGGAGAGGAATCTCGGTGCCTCAGACAGGACGATGGACCGGTGACCCGGTCTGGCTCGCCGATGTACTCCGCGCGGAAGGTGTCGACCTCGTCGAGTATCCCGGCTGGCGTACCCGGGGGCATGGGGATTTCAAAGACATCCGCGGAGTGATGGCGCACCACACCGGGTCGGACACGGCCACGGCGGCGTCGATCGCCAACGGCCGCCCGGATCTACCCGGCCCGCTGTCGCAGCTCCACATCGCCCGCGACGGCACGGTGACCGTGGTGGCGCTCGGGGTGGCCTGGCATGCCGGGGTCGGTCAGTACCCGTGGTTGCCGACGAACATGGGCAATTGGCACATGATCGGTATCGAGTGCGCCAACAGCGGCACCAGTCCGACTGCGCCGCATCGCAAAAACTGGCCTGATGCACAGTATTTCGCGCTCGTGCGGTGTTGCGCAGCGATCAACCGCCGGTTGGCGCAGACCTCCGAACGCACCATCGGCCACAAGGAGTACGCGGGCCGCGCACAGGGCAAATGGGATCCGGGCGCCATCGACATGGATATCCTGCGCGCCGACATCCAGGCGCAGATCGGTGACGTCGCGAATCCGGCACCGACGCCCCGGCCGCCGGTGCCGGTGGGTCAGTACACCGACACCCTGCTGTTCCGACCCATGGAAGGCCCTGAGGTCGCCCGGTTGCAGCGCAGGCTCAAGGCCGCCTACGCGGCGTATGCGGGGGATCTGGAGATCGACGGCGTGTTCGGCCCGCAGACCGAGGCTGCAGTCAAGGAATTCCAGCGTCGCACGCGTGGTCTCAAGGTGGACGGCATCGTCGGCCCGGCCACCGCCGCGGCCCTGCGGCTCTAACCGGTGTCGGGCAAGTTGGCGTGGGCAGCGAACTCCCGATTTGGGAGGGCTCAGCTTTCACAGCCGTAACACAAGTCTGCGGTTTCTGCCGGGCAGCTGGCGTTGACGGTCCAGAAAGTTTGCTGGCGTGTCGGAGTGTGATCTACCGCTCACTTTTGCCGGAGATGGTAAGAATTGCTATTGACGGCCATGCCGCTCGTGAAATGCGACACGTCTGACGGATGCTGAGAAGTCCCTGGTAACGGGCATTTAATCAATTGAGACCAAAAGGTAACGAGTCGATAACGAAGAATTTCTTAAGCGCATTCTGAGAGAGTGTTGGCGGCGGTCACCAATTCGCTGTGAACTCGTTCAGGACCTGTCGGTTTCGTCGCTAGACTCAATGCAACCGCGCCACTCCCGGCGCAGATCGACCTGAAATCTAGAGCCGGTATAAGTCTTGCCGGCGGAGGTGCCGATGACGATGGCAAACAACTTCCTGCGCGCGCTGACCGACGCGCTGCGCCCCGGCCGCGATGACCGCGCCATCGACGATACGTCTGCCCGCAGCGTCGCATTCGACGGTGCGCTCGATGACATCGACGTGGCCGGCATGGCCGAGGTCGGACGTGGGCCGATCGGCGACATTGCCGTCGACCCCGACCGCGACACCGTCGTGGTCACCAACACCGCGGCGCAGAGCATCACCGTGATCAACCCCCACACCATGGGCGTGGTGGGCTCGGTCCGGCTCGCAGGAGACCCTTTCGCCGTCGTCGTCGCCGATGACCGGGCCTACGTCAGCGTCGCCACCGCCGGGCATGACGCAATCGTGACGGTCGACACCATCACCGGCGCGGTGCTCAACGAGTACCCGCTGGCCTTCAGCGTCACCGCCCTGACCATCAGCCCGGACGGCAAGCGCGTGTTCGCCGGCCGCGCCGGTCATGAGCGCATCGACATCGCCGTCATCGACACCACCGCAGAGCGCGTCGGCACCATCGACATCGCCACCGGTGCGGGCGTCAACCTGGACGCCCTGGAGATCGACTCGTCCGGCAAGCGTCTGTACGTGGCGACCTCCGACTTCCGCGGCAGCCGGCTGGTCGTCGTGAACACCGAGACCGCCCAGGCGCAGGCCACCGTGTGGATCGGTGCTCCGATCCGCGACATCGCGGTCGGCGACGGCGTCGCCTACGTGCTGACCTCAGACCTTGAGCACCGCGGCGTGGTGCACACCGTTGACCTGTCCGCGGGGACCGTGGTGGACGCCGTCGAGGTCGGCGGAGCGCCCACGCAGCTGGTGCTGAGCTCGGACGCCACCCGCGCCTACCTGGTCGACTACGACCGCGTCATCGTGTGGTGCGCGCTGAGCAACCAGATCCAGGGCAGCGTCGACGTGCATGAGCAGCCCGCCGCAGTCGCCGTGGGTGACAACGGCACCCGGCTGTACATCGCCGACTACGCCGGCCAGGTCAACGTCTTCGACGTCGCCGAGTCCCTGTACTCGCAGCTGGTCGCGGTGGACGAGGTCGAGATGCACCGGCTGCCCGCCCTCGAGCCGGCCGGCCTCTGATTCACCGCCACCGGTAGCGGGTGCGCGGCCGCCCGGCCTTGCCGTACTCCGTCGTGCGGGTGACCACACCGTCATCGGCCAGCCGCTCCAGGTAACGCCACGCCGTCACCCGCGACACCCCGACCCGTTTGGCCGCCTCATCGGCCGTCAGGCCATCGGGATCATCACGCACCGCGCCGGCGATCTCCTCGGTGGTCTGCGGTGCGGCACCTTTCACCGACGATTTGGCGGCGTCTCCCGAGGCGACCCGTAATTCGGCCAAGGCCCGGTCGACCTCGGCCTGGCTGGCCGCATCGGTTCCCGACGGCAGCGCAGAACGGTAGCGGCGGTAGCGCTCCAGCCGATCACGAAATGCCGCGAAGGTGAACGGCTTGAGCAGATAAGCCAGCGCGCCATGGGCCACCGCGGCACGCACCATTTCCAGGTCGCGTTCGGACGTGATTGCGATGATGTCAGGTGCCGGCCTCAGCCCGGAAAGGCCCGACGCCAACGAGATTCCGCTGGCATCGGGTAACCCGATGTCCAGCAACACCAGGTCGACAGGATGCTCGGATGCGGACGCCGCAGCGGCCGCCCGCATCGCGTCACGCGCGGTGTGCGCCACCGCCGTCACCGAAAACCCTTCCAGGCGCCCGAGATAGGCCTGATGAGCCTCGGCGATCAACGGATCGTCCTCGACGATGAGGACGTGAATCACCTGTTGCCCTTGGCTCTTCGCGCAAGCGCTCATCGGTGTCCTCGGCTCTTCGCGCAAGCGCTCATCGCGGCACCGTTGCGGTGACGACCGAACCATACGTGACATCGGTGCTCAGCGTCCCGCCGTGTCGCTTGACCGTCTGCGCCACCAGGGCCAGACCCAGGCCGTGTCCGGACGAATCGGACTTCGTCGAATATCCACGCTGCATGGCCTTTTCGAACGTCGACGGGTCCATACCGGGCCCGCTGTCGGCCACCCGGATCAACAACTCGTCATCGTCCTGAGTCACCGTGACCTCGACCCACGGGTCCTCGCGGTCACAGGCATCCATCGCATTGTCGATCAGATTACCCAGCACGGTCACCATCTCCTGCCCGGTGAGCGCGGCGTCGGCCGATAACTCGGTGTCCTCGGTGACCGTCAGCGCGATCCCGCGTTCGTCCGCCTGAGCGGTCTTGCCGAGCAGCAGGGCCACCAGGGCCGGTTCGCCGACGGCCAGCGACAGCCGGTCCACCAGGCGCTGCGACAGCTCCAACTCGCTGGTGGCGAACCGGACCGCGTCCTCGGGCCGGCCCATCTCGACCATTGTGATCACGGTGTGCAACTTGTTCGCCGACTCGTGTGCCTGCGCCCGCAACGAGTCGGCCAGGACCTGCAGTGAGCTGAGTTCGCCCAGGGCGCCCTGCAATTCGGTGCGATCGCGGACCGTGACGACTTCGGATCCCGAGCCCGCGACCCGGGCCCGGTTCACCACCAGTACCCGGTCCGCGGTGACGTGCAACTCGTCGCGTGCACCGGGATCGGCGCTGCGCAAGAACTCCGGCAGATCCTGTATCCGCACCGGCCCGGCCGGCAGGCCCAGCAGCCGGCGAGCTTCATCGTTGGCCAGCGCCACCCCGTGCCGGTCGAGCACGATCAGGCCCTCGGACACCGAATGCAGGATCGCGTCGTGGTGGTCGTACATCACCCGCAGCTCATCGGGCCGCAGACCGCGCGTCTGCCGCAACAACCGGCGCCGGATGGCCCACACCCCGATCAGCGAAACCGCCAGGGCCGCAGCGGTAACCGCCGCGATCACCGGAATCTGCGCGCGCCAGCGCTGGCCCAGAGTCTGCTGGGTGATGCCGGCCGACACCAGGCCCACGACCCGCCCGTCGTGACCACGCACCGGGGCGATCGCGCGCACCGACGGGCCCAGCGTGCCCGTGTAGACCTCGCTGAACGTCTCGCCGCGCAACGCTGGCTCAACCGTGCCCAGGTAATGACCGCCGATCTGGCTGGGGTCGGTGTGGGTGAACCGGATTCCGTCCGGCGCCATGATCGTGATGAACGCGATGTCGGTGCTCATGCGGACGGCCTCGGTCACCGGCTGCAAAACCTGTGTTGCAGTGCCGGATTCAATGGCCTGTGCGGTCGAAGGGGAATCTGCCAGGGCCGTCGCGATCCCGATCACCTGCTGACGGGCCGCGTCCTCGCCGTCGCGGCGGGCATCGACCAGGGCCAGCGCCGTGCCGGCCAGCACCACCACCGCGACCACGAGGACCTGCAGCGCGATGGCCTGCCCGGCGAGTGAGCGCGGCCAGGCTCGCCCCGACAACCGTCGCCACCAACGCGTCACAACACCTCCGATTGAGAAGGCAATGATCTCTCAAAATAACGGCCCGAAAATCCGCTGGTAGCGGGTTTCACGGGGGCAATCCTGCGACCTACGCGACCGTCAATTCGGGACTGCTGTCGGCGGATGCGGAGTCGTAGAATCTGACCGTAAGCAGGGTCGAGGGTAGATCCAAGGGAGACCTGCGATGAGAAGCATCATTCATCGCGTGACAACCACATTCATCACCGCGGCGGCGGCACTGGCAGTCGTCACGGTGATATCCCCAGCGCTCGGTAGCGCGGCCGAGTGCGGACCGGGCACGGTCTACGATCCGCCCACCAACTCGTGCGTCGCGGCACCGCCGCCGCCTCCGCCGCCCCCGCCACCGGCATGGAACGGCGACATCACGCCTTACTTCTCGGTGGGCATCTGCGCGCCGATTCCGTTCGTCTCGCTCTGCACCGGTATCTGAACAGAGCGTTCCCCGCGTCGGCCCCGAAACTGCTCTCCTCGGGGTCGACGCGCTGCGTGAACACAATGAACTAAAACGTGACGTGGCTCACCCTATGGTCGACAGTGCATGTAGAGCGCATTCCCGCGGAGCCGGACCGAACTGGAGGTTGTACCGATGAGCGTCACCGCTGAGCCACAACCGGAGGCGCGTCCGCGTCGCGACCGCACACACTGGCTCTACATCGCGGTCATCGCGGCCGTCGTCGTCGGCATCATCGTCGGCCTCGTGGCACCCGAGGTCGGCAAGAGCGTCGGCGTACTCGGCACCATGTTCGTCAACCTGATCAAGATGATGATCTCGCCGATCATCTTCTGCACGATCGTGCTGGGGATCGGCTCGGTGCGTAAGGCCGCCACCGTCGGCAAGGTCGGCGGCCTGGCCTTCGGGTACTTCCTGGCGATGTCGACCATCGCGCTGGCCATCGGCCTGGTGGTCGGCAACCTGATCCATCCGGGCAGCGGCATGCACCTGTCGGAGACCTCGGCCGGCAAGGGCGCCGAACTCGCGGAGAAGGCACACGAGGCGGGCGGGCTCATGGACTTCGTCCAGGGCATCATCCCCGAGACGCTGTTCTCGGCGCTGACCGCCGGAAGCGTGCTTCAGGCGCTGTTCGTCGCACTGCTGGTGGGGTTCGCGCTGCAGGGCATGGGCAGCTCCGGCGAACCGATTCTGCGCGGCATCGAACACCTGCAGAAGCTCGTCTTCAAGGTGCTGATCATGATCCTGTGGCTGGCGCCGATCGGCGCGTTCGGTGCGATCGCCAACGTCGTCGGGCAGACCGGCTGGACCGCCGTCACCCAGCTGCTGACCCTGATGCTGGGCTTCTACGTGACCTGTGTGGTGTTCGTGTTCGGCGTCCTCGGCGTACTGCTGCGGACCGTGTCCGGGGTGTCCATCTTCAAACTGGTCCGGTACCTGGCCCGCGAATACCTGCTGATCTTCTCGACGTCCTCGTCGGAGTCGGCGCTGCCGCGGCTGATCGCCAAGATGGAGCACCTGGGCGTCGACCGCAGCACCGTGGGTGTCGTTGTGCCGACCGGGTATTCGTTCAACCTCGACGGCACCGCGATCTACCTGACCATGGCGGCGCTGTTCATCGCCGATGCGCTGCACGCCCCGATGTCCGTCGGACAGCAGATCGGCCTGCTGGTTTTCATGATCGTCGCGTCCAAGGGCGCCGCCGGTGTCACCGGCGCCGGATTGGCCACGCTGGCCGGCGGCCTGCAGGCGCATCGCCCGGATCTGCTCGACGGGGTCGGCTTGATCGTCGGGATCGACCGGTTCATGTCCGAAGCCCGCGCGGTGACCAACTTCTCCGGTAACGCGGTGGCCACCCTGCTCGTCGGCTCGTGGACACACACCGTGGACAAGGCGAAGGTCGATGCGGTGCTGCGCGGTGACGATCCGTTCGACGAACTCACCATGGTCGACGACCACGCCGACCGCACCCCTGAACCTGCTCGCGCCTGAGCGGTAGCCGAAGGCCCGGCCGGTGCACCCGGCCGGGGCTTCTGCGTTGAACTTCTTCCCGTCCTGGCCCGTAACAAGGGGCAGGACATCACCGAAAAGGTGTATGCGGGAAGTACGAAAGAAGACACGGTCATGTACGCATCGATCATCATGGTGGCCGCGTCGGGGGCGGCGGCATTGGGTACCGTTTTGGCGCCCGCCGGATCGGCATCGGCCGACTCGGCGATCGAGACCATCGGTCTACTGGAATCCGAGGGCTTCTACGTCAACATCGACCGGGTGGGCAGCGCCCCACTCGAGCAGTGCACCGTCACCAGCATTCGCAATCCGCAGACCCAGACCAAGCTGATCCGGGTCGAGCGGTTCGGCAAGAACGGTGCGAAGGAATTCGACCTCGTCCCCGTCGTGGTGCGACGCACCATCACGGTGTCGCTGGACTGTTCGAAGTGAGCCTCAGCGCTGGCAGTTCAGGGACACCGACACGGTCCGGCTGGTGATCGACGGAACCAGGATCCGGTCGCCGCCCAGGCCCGGTCCGACATACGGAACCAACTGACTGACCTGCTGGGGATTGCGCACGCTGGTGACCGTGCACTGCTCCAGCGGCGCGGTACCGATCTTGTCGATCGTGACGGTGTACCCCTCGGACTGCAGCCGGTTGATCGTTTCCTGGGCGGATTCCTCCGCCGAGGCGATCGCCGTCGACCCGCCGATCACGCCCATTACCGCCACGCCGACTGCTGCCAGCGGCCACTTCGCGCGCATCGGACACGTCCTTCCGTCGTTACCGGTCCATCTTCCCCTACATACATCGTCCG
Organism: Mycolicibacterium porcinum; assembly: GCA_001942045.1. Classification (GTDB taxonomy): domain Bacteria; phylum Actinomycetota; class Actinomycetes; order Mycobacteriales; family Mycobacteriaceae; genus Mycobacterium; species Mycobacterium porcinum_A. Next base: position 9,106 of record MSTD01000023.1, on the reverse strand, counting down.
GGGAATTCGAATCGTTCCCGCCGACACCGACCGGCGAGCGCATACCATCGCGCCCGTGAAGAGCACGATGCAGAACTGGCCGTTGACGATCACCGCGATCCTGCGACATGCCTGCGGGGTCAACGGGGACCGGACCGTGACCACCGCCTGCGGCCAGGGCCGCTACCGCACGATCAGCTACCGCGAGCTGGGCGGGCAGGTCGCCCAACTCGCGCATGCCCTGCGTGGGCTCGGGGTCGACGGCGATCAGCGGGTCGGCACGTTCATGTGGAACAACACCGAACACCTCGCCGCCTACCTCGCCGTGCCGTCGATAGGTGCGGTGCTGCACACCCTGAACATCCGGCTGTCCCCGGAGCAGATCGCCTTCATCGCCAACGAGGCCGCCGACAGCGTGGTGATCGCAGACGCCTCCCTGGTGCCGCTGTTGGCGCCGGTGCTGCCGCTGCTGGAGACCGTGCACACCGTGATCGTCGTCGGTGACGGCGACGTGGACGCTTTGCGGGGCGTGACCGTACTGCGCTGGGACGAACTGCTGGCCGCGCAGCCCGCCGACTTCGACTGGCCCGACATCGACGAAAACGACGCGGCAGCAATGTGTTACACCAGCGGAACCACCGGAAACCCGAAGGGTGTGGTGTACAGCCACCGGTCGAGCTATCTGCATGCGTTGAACACCTGCACGGCCAACGCGCTCGACGTCAGCTGTGGTGACTCGGTCCTGCCCATCGTGCCGATGTTCCACGCCAACGCGTGGGGTTTGCCATACGCGGCCCTGATGGCCGGCGCCAACCTGGTGATGCCCGACCGGTTCATGGACGGTGCCTCGTTGATCGACCTGATCGAATCGCAGCGCCCCACGCTGGCCGGTGCGGTGCCCACCATCTGGAACGACGTCATGCATCGGCTGGAAAAGGAACCGGGACACGATGTTTCGTCCCTACGACTGGTCGCCTGCGGTGGTTCGGCGGTGCCGCTGTCGCTGATGAAGACATTCCAGGAGCGCCACGGCGTGTACATCCAGCAGGCCTGGGGGATGACCGAGACCTCGCCGCTGGCCACGGTCGCCAAGCCGCTGCCCGGGGTGACCGAGGACCGCGCGTGGCAGATGCGGGTCAGTCAGGGCCGGCCGATGTGTGGCGTGGAGGTGCGCGTCGTCGACGACGAAGGTGCGCCCCTGCCCGCCGACGGTGAGGCGGTGGGCGAACTGGAGGTGCGGGGGCCGTGGATCACCGGCTCCTACTACCTGGACCGCGACGCCGAGAAATTCGACACCGGCTGGCTGCGCACCGGGGACGTCGGCACGATCGACCGGCAGGGCTATGTGACGCTGACCGACCGGGCCAAGGACGTCATCAAGTCCGGCGGCGAGTGGATCTCGTCGGTGGAGTTGGAGAACCATCTGATCGCCCACCCGGCGGTCCTGGAGGCGGCTGTGGTCGGGGTGCCGGATGAGCGGTGGCAGGAACGCCCGCTGGCCGTCGTCGTGCTCGAGGAGGGCGCCTCGGCAGAACCGGCGGAGCTACGGGAGTTCCTGGCGGACAAGGTGGTTCGGTGGTGGCTGCCCGAACGCTGGGCGTTCATCGAGCAGGTGCCGCGCACCAGCGTGGGCAAGTACGACAAGAAGACCATCCGGGCCCGGCACGCCGAAGGTGCCTACGAGGTGATCACGCTCTAGTGCGAGCAGACGCAAATGTCCCCGTACACCCGGCGTGTCGCGGACATTTGCGTCTGCTCGCGGGACCTCGCGGGACTAGGTGCGCACCGCGACGGTCGACAGCAGATCGGCCAGCCGGTCCGGCCGGTCGACCATCGAGTACGTGCGGGCACCTTCGATGATTTCGAGCCGCGCATTCGGGATGATGTCGGCCAACCGCTTGCCGTCGCCGACTTCGAAGAACAGGTCGTCGGCCGACCACGCGATGAGCGTCGGCTTGTCGAACTCGGGTAGCCGGGCGGCCACCTCGGTGGTGACCTCGGTGCGCAGCGACAAGGAGAACTGCCGGAGATCCTCGATGATCGCCGGGTTCGACAGTGCGGTGCGCACCCACTCGCGGGTGAACGCGTCGATGTTCGAGTGGGCCAACCCGTCGAACGACCGCCGGCGCACCACGGGGATCCGCATCGCCTGGGCGCCCACGCGGAACAGCGCCTTGTACCGCGCGCCCAGGATCACCGGCTTGAGGATGGGCGGCGGAAAGTGTTCGAACGCATCGCAACTCGTCAGCACCAGGGCGCCGAGCCGGTCCGGGTGGTGTACCGCCACGAGCTGCGTGACCACACCGCCGGTGTCGTTGCCGACCAGGACGACGTCCTGCAGGTCGAGGGCGGCCAGGGTGTCGGCGACGATGCCGGCGACACCATGGATGGTGCGGTCGGCACCGGGTCGTAGCGGTTCGGGATGCGCACCCAGCGGCCAGGTCGGAACGATGCACCGCAGCCCGCGCGCGGCCAGGCGGGAGCTCACCTGCCGCCACAATTGACCGCCCATCATGTACCCGTGGACGAAGACGACCGGCCTGCCGTCGGTTGGTCCGAATTCCTCGTAGTGGATGGTTCCGGCGTTAATCTCAATGGTCGACATGGATGACTCCCAGCTCGATACATTTACAAACAGCGTGTCCGTAACTTACCAACAGGGTGTATGGAAAACAAGAGACGTACCCAGGAAGAGCGTTCCGCGGCGACCCGCGAGGCGTTGATCTCGGCTGCCCGGCAGCTGTGGGGCGAACGTGGCTATGCCGAGGTGGGCACCCCCGAGATCGCCACCGCCGCCGGGGTAACCCGCGGCGCGATGTATCACCAATTCGCCGACAAGGCAGCGCTTTTCCTGGCCGTGGTGGAGGTCGTCGAACAAGACGTGATGGCCCGGCTGGGGGCTCAGGTGGCGGCCTCCGGCGCGGCCACACCGGCTGACGCGATCCGGGCCGCGGTCGATGCCTGGCTGGAAGTGTCGGGGGATCCCGAGGTGCGGCAGCTGATCCTGCTCGATGCTCCGAGCGTGCTCGGTTGGGCCGGATTCCGCGATGTGGCCCAGCGCTACAGCCTCGGCATGACCGAGCAGCTGTTGGCCGAGGCGATCAAGGCGGGTCAGCTGGCCAAGCAGCCGGTACGGGCGCTGGCGCACGTGCTGATCGGCGCGCTCGACGAGGCGGCCATGGCCATTGCCACTGCCGAGGACCCGAAGAAGGCCCGCCGCGAGATCAGGCAGGTGTTACACCGCCTGATCGATGCAATGTTGACGGGCTGATCGCCGAAATGGCATTCCAGCAGGCGTCTACTCGAACTTTGTCTGCTGGAATGCCATTTCGGCGGGAGAAGTGTTACCGCTCGGCGCGCTGGTAGGCCGTCACGACGGCCGCGCCGCCGAGGCCGATGTTGTGCTGCAGCGCGGCGGTGACGCCGTCGACCTGACGCTTGTCGGCGGTGCCGCGCAACTGCCAGGTCAGCTCGGAGCACTGGGCCAGGCCCGTCGCGCCCAGCGGGTGACCCTTGGAGATCAGCCCGCCCGACGGGTTGACCACCCAACGACCGCCGTAGGTGGTGTCGTTGTTGTCGATCAGGCGCGGCGCCTCACCCTCGCCGCACAGGCCAAGGGCTTCGTACAACAGCAGCTCGTTCGCGGAGAAGCAGTCATGCAGCTCGATGACCTGGAAGTCCTCGGGTCCGAGGCCGGACTGCGCGTAAACCTGCTGGGCAGCTTGGACATTCATGTCGTAGCCGATGATGTTCGCGGCGCTGCCGTCGAACGTCGAGGCGAAGTCGGTGGTCATGGCCTGCCCGACGATCTCGACCGCCTGGCCGGCCAGTCCGTGCTTGTCTACGAAGGCCTCGCTGGCCACGATCGCCGCGCCCGACCCGTCCGAGGTGGGGGAGCACTGCAGCTTGGTCAGCGGGTCCGAGATCATCTTGGCGGCCAGGATGTCGTCGAGCGTGTACTCGTCCTGGAACTGGGCGTACGGGTTGTTCACCGAATGCTTGTGGTTCTTGTAGCCGATCTTCGCGAAATGCTCGGCGGTGGTGCCGTACTTCTTCATGTGCTCGCGGCCAGCAGCGCCGAACATCCACGGTGCGACCGGGAAGGCGAACTCATCGATCTCGGCCAGCGCCTTGACGTGCTTGCCCAGCGGAGATTCGCGATCCTGCGCACCCGCCTGAAGCGAACCGGGCTGCATCTTCTCGAAGCCCAGCGCGATGGTGCAGTCGGCGAGGCCGCCGCGAATCGCCTGTGCGGCAAGGTAAAGCGCGGTCGACCCGGTGGAACAGTTGTTGTTGACGTTGACGATCGGGATGCCGGTCATGCCCAGCTCGTAGAGTGCGCGCTGGCCGGAGGTGGAATCACCCGAGCAGTACCCGACGTAGCCCTGCTGAACCTGGTCGTAGGAGATGCCCGCGTCCTCGAGCGCCTTGGTGCCGGATTCGCGCGCCATGTCCGGGTAGTCCCAACCCTCGCGACGTCCTGGTTTCTCGAATTTCGTCATCCCCACACCGACGACGAACACTTTGTTAGCCATACGACGGAACATACTTCATCGCGAAATCCGGGCAACCGTCTTCAACTGGAGTTGGCGTAGCCGCACCGCGAGCGCTGCCGCGGCCAGTAGCGAGAACACGCCGAGCTGCCACCAGTCCGACGGATTGCCGCCGTCGCGGTCGAGGAAGTGGTTGATCGCGTGCAGGGTGTTGGCCACCAGGAATCCCGTCAGCACCACGGCGATCACGTCGCGCCACCACAGCGCGAACAGCAGCGTCACGGCAATCCCGATCTGGAACACGCCCGCGTCGTGCAGGAAGTGCACGTGGTTGGGCCAGTTGGCCCACTGCGCGAACGACGCCGGGTCGATCCGCATCCACACCCCGGTGACCAGCATGCTCAACGACGCCACCACGACGGTGAACTGAATGAATTTCATCTGCATACCCGTCAGACGGGATAGGGGGTGCGGATGTGACAGTCACATCCGCGGGCCGTGCCTCGTCCAAGGGGCATGACTTACCTCGCCGACCATTCCCTGCTGCTGACCGTGCCCGCGTTTCTGCCCGCGGTGCTGGTGGTGCTCGTCATCTCGTACGTGGCGCGACGAGATCGTGCTTCCGCTGGCGACGAGGGTGGTGTAGACCAGTAGAACGTGTTCTAGTTTCGCCGAGGAGGGGTCTTGACGCTCAAAGTCGTGCAGTGGGCAACCGGTGGCGTCGGCGTGGCCGCCATCAGGGGCATGCTCGAACATCCCGACCTCGAACTCGTCGGCTGCCGGGTGTACTCCGACGCCAAGAACGGCAAGGACGTCGGCGAGATCATCGGCTCCGAGCCGCTCGGAGTCGCGGCCACCAACAGCACCGAGGAGATCCTCGCGCTGGACGCCGACGCGGTGATCTACTCGCCGCTCATCCCCAACCCCGACGAGGTCGCGGCGCTGCTGCGCTCGGGCAAGAACGTGATCACCCCCGTCGGCTGGCTGTATCCCAGCGAGAAGCAGGCCGCACCGATGCGGGCCGCCGCGCTCGAGGGCAACGCCACGCTGCACGGCACCGGCATCGCCCCGGGCGGCATCAGCGAGAAGTTCCCGCTGGTGTTGTCCGCGATGGCCACCGGGGTGAACTTTGTGCGCGCCGAGGAGTTTTCCGACCTGCGCACCTACGATGCGCCGGACGTGGTACGTCACGTGATGGGCTTCGGCGGCACCCCGGACACCGCGCTGAGCGGCCCCATGCAGAAGATGCTCGACGGCGGATTCATCCAGGCCGTCAAGATGGTCGTAGATCACGTCGGGTTCAAGATCGATCCCCGGATCCGCGCCACCCAGGAGATCGCGGTGGCCACGGCGCCCATCGACTCGCCAATCGGCGTGATCGAACCCGGCCAGGTCGCCGGCCGAAAGTTCCACTGGGAGGCCCTCGTCGACGGCGAGCCCGTCGTGCGGGTCACGGTGAACTGGCTGATGGGCGAGGAAAACCTCGATCCCGCATGGACTTTCGGTCCGGCCGGGCAGCGCTACGAGATGGAGGTCCGTGGCAACCCGGACTTCACCGTCATCATCAAGGGGTTCCAGTCCGAGGCCGGCGAGGAGGGCCCGGAATCCGGCGTCGTCGCCACTGCGGCGCACTGCGTCAACTCGGTACCCGCGGTGTGTGCCGCCGCACCCGGCGTGGTGACCTACCCGGACCTGCCATTGATCACGGGCAAGGCCCGCCGAACCTGAACTTGTGTGCGAGATTATCGCGGAAACTCGCACATATCTTCAGATTCGGCGCAGCAGAACACCCTCAGGGCCGCACCAGGATTCGGATCGGATTGCCCTCCTGGCGCTCCAGCTTGTCGATGCCGAGAGCGATGTCTTCCAGCGACACGATCTCACTGATCGAACGGGACAGATCCAAACGGCCCAGTGACACCAGCGTCGCCAGCGTGGAGATGTCGACGTTCTGATAGCCCAGATGGCCGAGTACCTGCATCTGGGTCAGGCCGAACATCGATGTCGGGCCGATGGTCGGTTCCTGGGCGCTCATCCCGACCGCGACCAGCCGACCGCCGACGGTCAGCTGGCTCAACGCCTGCTCGAACGTCGACTTGAGCCCTACCGCGTCGAACGCGACATCCAGCCCGCGGCCGCCGGTGACGTCGGCGATCTTCTCGCCCAACCGCTCGTCACCGGCATCGAATGCGTAGTCGGCACCGAGTTCCAAGGCGCGCTCCAGCACCTCGGGTTTGATGTCGACGGCCACCACCGGCACCGCGCCCACCAGCCGGGCCAGCTGTGCGATGTGGGTGCCGACCCCACCCAGACCCCACACCCCGACCGACTCGCCGATGCCCACCTTGCCCGTGCGCACCACCGCGCCGTACGGCGTCGACACCGCATCGGCCAGGATCGCGGCCTGCTCCAGCGGCACGTTGTCCGGCACCCGCGTGAGCCCGACCGCCTGAGCCAGCGTGTACTCGGCCCATGCCCCGTCATAGGCGAACGCCATCAACTGGATTCGCATGCAGTTGGCGATATCGCCGCGCCCGCAGTTGGGGCATTCCATGCAGGGGCGTCCGGCCGCGACGATGACGCGGTCGCCCTCAGCCCAACCGGTGACACCCGGTCCGAGCTTGGCGATGGTGCCCGAGGCCTCATGGCCCTGCGTGACCACCGGGGCCTGCGCCGGGAAGGTGCCGTTGATCAGGCTCAGGTCCGAATGGCAGATGCCGCAGAACGCCACCTTGACCAGCACCTCGCCCGGTCCCGGTTCCGGAATCGGAACATCTTCCACCACAACCTTTTTGGTGTCGGCATAGAAGCGCTCCGCCCGCATGGTCGGCCCCAGATCGGATGTCATGGCGTCCCCTTCGTTGCGTCTGCCCGGCTACTATCGGAAATCATGGCACTTCATCGGGTGGGCTGAGGTCATGTGCCGATTGTTCGGTCTGCACGCCGGGCGCCGGCTGCTGCCGGCGACCTTCTGGCTGCTGGACGCGCCCGACAACCTTGCCGAACAGAGCCGGCGCAACCCCGATGGCACCGGCCTGGGCGTATTCGGCGCCGACGGCGTCGCAGCGCTGCACAAAGAGCCCGTCGCGGCGTGGCAGGACAGCGAATTCGCCACCGAGGCACACGATGTCACCGCGACGACCTTCATCGCGCATGTCCGCTACGCCTCGACCGGGGCGCTCGATGTGGCGAACACCCATCCCTTTCTCCAGGATGACCGGATCTTCGCGCACAACGGCGTCGTCGAAGGCCTGGACGCGCTCGACGAACGGCTGCGCGAACGGGGCGTTGCGGATCTTGTCAAGGGACAGACCGACTCCGAACGTGTCTTCGCGCTCATCACCGCGGCCATCCGCGCGCACGACGGAGACATCGGCGCGGGCATCGTCGACGCCATCGGCTGGCTGGCCGACAACGTGCCCATCTACGCCGCCAACCTCCTGCTCAGCACGGCCACCGACATGTGGGCTCTGCGCTACCCGGACACCCACGACCTCTACGTGCTCGACCGTCGACACCCCGATCAGCGGCGCCTGCGCCTGCGCAGCGCCCGGATCCGCGCCGAATCCGAGCATCTGACGTCGCAGCCGTCGGTGGTGTTCGCCAGCGAACCGATGGACGACGAGAACTGGCGGCCCATCGCCCCCGGCGAGCTGGTCCACGTCGACGCGGACCTGCGGATCAGCACCCGGGTCGCGTTTCCCGACCCACCGCGCCACCTCCTGCACCGTGATGACCTGTCCGCTCAGGCCGCCGCATCGCAGCACGCCTAGCTGCCGCTTCAGGCGCCCTGGCACACTCGACCTTCGTGACTTCCAAACGTGCACTGGTCCTCGCCGGTGGCGGTATCGCGGGCATTGCCTGGGAGACCGGCATCCTGCAGGGCATCGCCGACGAATCTCCCGAAGCTGCCGACGCGTTGCTCGCCTCCGACGTGCTGGTG
>MSTD01000023.1:0-681 GCA_001942045.1 Mycolicibacterium porcinum | reverse complement strand
GTGGCCGCACAGCTCGGCAGCGGGCTGCGGCTGGAAGAGCTGTACGAGCGCCAGGTCGGTCCGGAATCGGCCGAACTCGATCCCGGGGTGAGTATCGACACCGTCACCGACCTGTTCGTCAAGGCCGTGCTGACGCCCAACACCACCAAGGCGCAGAAGCTGCAGCGAATCGGTGCCGTGGCGCTCGACACCGCCACCATCGACCCGGAGGTCCGGCGCAAGGTGATCGAGGCGCGCCTGCCCTCGCATGACTGGCCCGAGCGGGACCTGCGGATCTCGGCCGTCGACATCGACACCGGCGAGCTGGTGACGTTGGACCGCAGCTCCGGGGTGTCGCTGGTCGATGCGGTCGCGGCGAGCTGCGCGGTGCCCGCGGTGTGGCCGGTCGTGACGATCGGCGGCCGCCGGTTCATGGACGGCGGCATCGGCAGCGCGGTCAACATGGTGCTGGCCGCGGACTGCGACACCGCGGTGGCCCTGGTGCCGCAGGGCCATGCCACTCCGTCGCCGTTCGGCACCGGCGCGGCGCAGGAGGTCGACGGCTTCGACGGACGGTCGCTGGGGATCTTCGCCGACGACGACGCCCTGGCCGCCTTCGGCACGAACCCGCTCGATCCCGACTGCCGGGTTCCCTCGGCGCAGGCCGGGCGGGCTCAGGGCCGCCGGGTGGCGGCCGAGGTC
>MSTD01000022.1:95708-96121 GCA_001942045.1 Mycolicibacterium porcinum | reverse complement strand
CCGGTCGACGGTCCGGCCCCGATCATGCTGGACGTGCCGCCGCCCCCGGCGCCCCCGGCCCCCGAGGAACCGGCTCCGGTCGCCATCTGACATCACACCTGTCGGTGGTCAGCGGGCCACGATCGTTCGGATAACGTCTGGATGTGATCGTGCTCCTCCCACCGTCGGAGACCAAACGCACCGGCGGGGACGGCCCGCCGGTGCGTTTGGACATTCTGAGCTCTCCGAAGCTCACCCCGCTTCGCCAGTCGCTGATCGACGAGCTGGTCGATCTCGCCGCCGACCCACCCGCGTGCCGCAGGGCCCTGGGCATCTCGGCCAAGCAGGACGTCGAGATCGAGCGCAACGCCGCGCTCTGGCAGGCGCCCACGATGCCGGCCATCGAGCGCGTCGTACAGGACCCCGGTGTATCG
>MSTD01000022.1:70326-95698 GCA_001942045.1 Mycolicibacterium porcinum | reverse complement strand
GATACACCGGGGTCATGTACGACGCGGTCGACATCGGATCCCTACGGGGCGCCGCTGCCACCCGCGCCCGGGCCCGGCTGGCGGTCGGATCGGCGTTGTTCGGTCTGCTTCGGGCCGATGATCCGGTACCCGCCTACCGGCTCTCCGCCTCCTCGAAGCTTCCCGGACAGCCCGGCCTGGCCACGCGCTGGCGGCCATTGTTGGAGCCGGTGCTGGCGGACCTCGCCATCCAGGAACTGATCGTGGACCTACGCTCCGGCTCGTACGCCGGGCTGGGACGGATCCCCGATGCCGTCCGCGTACAGGTGCTGGCCGAACACGCCGACGGCCATCGCACCGTCGTCAGCCATTTCAACAAGGCCCACAAGGGTCACCTGGCCCGCGCGCTGGCCGGCTACCGGGCCGAACCGAGCGATGCGGCCGCCGTCGCGGCGGTGGCCCGCCGCGCCGGCATGAACGTGGAACGTGACGGCGACGAGCTGACCGTCGTGGTGCCCGCCTGACGCTCACGCCGCATCGAACGGCTCGCCGCCTCAAGCAGCCCCGAACGGCTCGCCGCCTCAAGCAGCCCCGAACGGCTCGCCGTCCAAAGCCCGCGAGGGCCGGCCATCCGGCCCCTGCGGCACGTCGCCCACCAGCGTCACGCGGTACAGCCGGCGGTCGTGCTCGCCGGTGAGGTCCGACGGTGCCAGATGAACGGTCGAGCGGTTGTCCCAGAACGCCATGCTGCCCGGCTCCCACTTGAACCGCACGGTGTACTCGGGCCGCACCAGCTCGTCGTAGAACAGGCCGAGCAGCCGCCGGCTCTCATGCGGCGAGACGTCGACGATGTGGCTGGTGAAACCGGGGTTCACGTAGAGCGCGCGCTCCCCCGTCTCGGGATGTACCCGCACCACCGGGTGCTCGGTAAGCAGCGGACGTCGCCGCACCCGGCGCTCGTAGTCCTCGGTGGCCGTCGTACCGTCCGGAGGCGCGAACCGGTGCACCGCCCGAAGCCCGTCGGCCAGCCGCTGCAACGGGGCGGACAATCCGTCGTACGCGGCAACGGTGTTGGCCCACTGGGTGTCGCCGCCGTACGGCGGGATCACCTCGGCCCGAAGTATCGACGCCGCAGGAGGATTCACCGCGGCGGTGACATCGGCGTGCCAATTCGCCTTGTCGTAACCACGGCTGCTGCCGTAGCGCGCCTTGAACCGGTCGGCGAAGATCGGGTAGATCGTCGGGTAATCCGGGTCCGGGATGGAATCGAACAGCGGGTGTGCCGGGGTCGGCGCGCCGAACGCCCGGGCCAGCCGGAGATGATCCTCGTGCCCGATGAACTGGTCGCGGAAGAACACCACCTTCCACTTGAGCAGAGCGGCACGGATTTCGGCCACGTGTTCGTCGAGTAGCGGTGCGGTCAGGTCGATCCCGTGTATCTCGGCGCCGATCCACCCGGACTGCGGACGGATACTCAGTGCGGATGCCAGTTGCGTCATCTGTGCTCCCCTGTGTTCGGACGGTTGAAGTCCTTACGACTTCAGTGATTTCGGTGTGACACCGTCGAGTTCGTTCTGCGCCGTGACGATGTCGTTGTAGCGGCCGTCCACGTACGGCTTCACGTCGACGCGGCCCTTGATGGTCCCGGTCTCGTGCAGCCCGTCGGCGACGGTTTGGAACAGCGCCGTGGACTGCTCGTCGATCGGGTAGTAGGAGGCGATCCCGTCCTCGTCGTACAGCTTCCTGCCCTGTTCGAACGTGATGCCCTGCACCTTCACGTAGTACTGGTCGATCCACTGGTCGGAATGGGTGTCCTTCCAGTTGTTCGCCGCGACTGCCCGTCCGACGTAGTCGCCGATCGCCGCAGCCTTGGCGGGGTCGTCGAGCACGTCACGGCGGACGATCAGCGTCTGGATACCTGTGTTGATTCCCTTGCCGTCGCCGAGGACCGGCGGCTCGCCCAGCTGGTAGTACTGATTGCCGAGCACGATGGCGGCGTCGACGGCACCCGCGGCGAACGTCGGAACCACCTCTGCCCCAGCCAGTTCCACGGGCTGCACATCGGTTCGCAGGTCCAGGCCGTGCCGCTTGAGCAGCCCGGCGGTGACCATGTGACGGCCCGACCCCGGCGGGTAGGCCACCCGCTTGCCGCGCAGATCCTCGATCGTCTTCACCCCGCTGCCGGGGCGGGCCACCAGGTAGTAGCCGCCGCTGGTGCCCGGGTTCGCCTGCAGCCCAACAGTCACCAGATCGGTCACCCCGCTGTCCACCGCGATGGGCACCGGAGCCTCACCGATCGATCCGACGTCGGCCGCCCCCGACCGCAGAGCCTCGATCACGGCGGCACCGCCGCTGAAATCGGCGAAATCGACCTCATACGGCGTTCCCTGGCCGGCATTGGCCAGATTCCAGGGCAACGACTGGGTGCCGTTCTGCTCGGCGATGACGAGCTTGGTGCCCGCCGGAACCTCGGTCCTGGCCGCGATCTTCACCGTGTCGATGGCAGTGTCGGCCTCGTCGTCGGACAACCCGCACGCGCTGAGCAGCAACGGGACCAGCAGCAGGGCCGCGGAATGCCGCCGCACTCGACCAAATGGCATGTGACTCATTCCTTGTCTTCGGATACTCCGAGTTCGGACAGCAATCGCCTTCGCAGCGAGGAGAATTCATGGGTGTCACGGGCTCGCGGTTTCGGTACCGTGACGTCAACATCGAGAGAGATGACCCCGTCGGTCAGCACGATCACGCGGTCCGCGAGCAGGATCGCCTCATCGACGTCGTGGGTCACCAGCAGGACCGCCGGGGTGTGCTTGCGGTACAGGTCCATCAACAGGCCGTGCATCTTGATCCTGGTGAGCGCGTCAAGTGCACCGAAGGGTTCGTCGAGCAGCAGCAGCTGCGGTTCGCGGACCAGGGCCCGGGCCAGGGCGACCCGCTGCGCCTCGCCGCCGGACAGCGTGCGCGGCCACGCCTTTGCCTTGTCCGCCAGATTGACCTCCGCCAGCGCTGCCAGCGCGCGTTGTTGTACGACACCGGTGGACGGCAACCCGATCGTCACGTTGGCGAGCACCCGCTGCCACGGCAGTAGCCGGGAATCCTGAAAGACGATCGCGCGCCGCTCAGGCACCCGCAGGTAACCGTCCACGTCGCTGTCGAGCGCACCCAGGGCCCGCAGGAAGGTGCTCTTGCCCGAACCGCTGCGGCCCAGCAGTGCGACGAACTGGCCTGCACCGATCTCCAGATCGAGGCCGTCGATGATCACGTTGTCCCCGAACCGCTTCCGGACTTCGCGGGCGATCACCACGGATGGGGCCTCAGCCGTGGCTACCACGGTGTCAGTCGCCGTCATAGGCGCGTCTCCAGGTGAGCAGGCGGCCTTCGAGGAACCGGACCACCAGGATCGAGATCAGACCGAGAATCGCGTAGACCGCGATCAGCACGAACACGATGTCGATCTGGAAATACTCGCGGGCGTCGGTCATCATCCGGCCGAGGCCCTTCTTCGCGTTGATCGTCTCGGCGAAGATCAACGACAACCAGGAGGCGGTCAGCGCCAGACGAAGGCCGACCAGGAATCCCGGCAGTGACCCGGGAATGATGACCCGGTAGATCATCTCGGCCCGACCGGCGCCGAAGGCGCGGGCCGCTTCCACCAGCGCGGCATCGACGCTGCGGATCGCGCTGAAGGTGTTGATGTAGATCGCCACGGCGACGGCGAGCGTGATCAGCAGGATCTTCGGCACCTCGCTGATCCCGAACCATACGATCAGCAGCGGTACCAGCGCGAAGTTCGGAACCGCCCGCAGCACTTCCATATTGGCGTCGACGAAGTTCTCCCCGATCCGGGACAGTCCCGAGATCAGCGCCAGGCCGAGTCCGAGCACGATCCCGAACGCCAGGCCGTATCCGACCCTCAGCAGGCTGGCAGTCAGATGTTCCTGGAAGGTGCCGTCGGCTATCAGTGTCCAGGCCGCACTGAGCACCCGAGTCGGCGGCGGCACCGTGCGCTCGTCGAAAATGCCGACGGTGGACAGCAGTTGCCACAGTCCGACCAACAGGATCGGGCCGGTGAGCCGCTGGACCGGCCGCGGCACCACCGCCTTGCGCTGCGCCCGTCGCACTGCCGCCCGGGGATCGACAAGCCCGGTCGGGGCGTCGGCCCGCACGGCTCCGGCCGGGCGCGACAGCACTGTGGACATCTCAGGCGGCCCCGAAGTAGTCGCCCGAAATGGACTCGGACGCAACACCGTCGGGGCCCACCGGAATGTCGCCCACCAGCGTGATGCGGTGCAACACCCGGTCGCCTTCGATGTGTTCGAAGTCGCGCGGAGCCAAGTGCAGCGCGGCCCGGTTGTCCCAGAACGCGACACTGCCCGGCTCCCATTTGAATCGCACCGAATACTCGGGACGCGCGATCTCCTCGAAGAGCAGATCCAGCAGGTGCCAGCTCTCCCGTGGCGAGAGGTTCACGATCTCGCGCGTGAACGAGGGGTTGACGTAGAGCACCTTCTCCCCCGTCTCCGGGTGCACCCGGACCACCGGGTGGATGGTGGCGAGCGGATTGCTGCGGACCAGATCGCCGATCTTCTCGGAGCTGCGTTCGGCCGACGTCGTGGCGCCGAAGCGATGCTCGGCCCGCAGTTCGCCGATGAGGGTCTGCACCGACGGCGACAGACCCGCGTACACGGCGGCGACATTGGTGAATTGGGTGTCGCCGCCGTATGCCGGAACCCGCTCTGCCCGAAGGATCGAATGCGACGGCGGATTGATCAGCGGGGTGACGTCGGCATGCCAGCCGGGACCGTTCGGACTTTGCCGCTTGCGGTACTTGGTGCCGTACCGGTGATCGTAGGCGGCCGGTGACACCGTGTGGATCTGCGGGAATCCGGCTGGGGCAGAATCGCCCTCGTACGGATGTCCGGGAGTCACCTCACCGAACTGGGCGCCGAACGCGATCTGGGATGCATGGTCGAGGTCCTGGTCGCGAAAGAACACCACCTTCCAGCGGTGCAGTGCGGCCCGGACGGCCTCGACCTGTTGTGCTGACAGCGGAGCGGCGAGATCGATGCCGTCGATCAACGCCCCGGTGTGGCCCGACAGCGGACTGATGGTGAGTTCAGAAGTAGACAGGTCAGTAGTAGACATAGCCACGCTCCCCTCGAAAGCGGCTGCTTGTATCGGAAATTCGACGCTAACGAGGTTCGTCTCGTGGGTTACCGGTTTGAATCGGCGTGACAGGAATGGCGACCGGTGCCCGCGATACCGCAGCGGCGTTGCCGGCCGCGGCCCGAGTGGCACACCCAAATCGCTTCTGCCTGCGGCGTACTGGCAACTGCCCGGTGCGCGAGCCCGAATCTGACTGTTGCCGAGCTAATTTCAGAGCAAGTGCGTGACCATCGCGCACAGACGGCCGATTTCGGCGAATTCCCGGGTGTCGCCCACAGCGCCCTGCCTCGTCGTGCAGAATATGAGCTCGCGTCAGCGCGCCCGGCGCCTCTGCCACGCCACATCACACCGCCGTTCCCGGGGAGCAAGCTTGGTCACCTGCCTCGTTTCCACACCGCATCCGCCATATCAACCGGTTCGCCGTGGGCGGCATCGGAAGGCACCGGAACGACGCTGGCTGCCCGTGGGTATCGGAGTGGCGGCCGCGGCCGTCGTCAGCTCGATGCTCACCGCATTCGTCATCCTCACCACGCTCGCGTCCAAGTTCTCGTCCAAGGAATCGGTGTATGCCGTCGGCGCCAGGATGTATGACGTGAAGCCGAGCCGGCCGCTGCAGCGCAGCTTCACCGCGCGGGCCGCCGCTCCGGCCGCCGCGGCATTCGCCTCCGACGGCTCCGGCTTCGTCGATTCGGCCGCCCGCTGCGGTGACACCCAGACCGCCAGGGCCATCGGCCGAACCGAAGCGTCTCTCGTGGTGATCTGTCTGGACCGCACGGGCCGTCTGGAATACCGCGGTGTCCGGCTGTCCGACAAGGCCGCGCTGGCGGCGTCGGCTGACGTCACGCCGGGCCGCCGGTTCGTCGCGCGCAACTACCAGGTCAACTACGCGGTCTCACCGACCGAGTTGCTCGTCACCTCGGGAAGTTCGGTGCTCAAGCGCGAACCGATGGTCGAGTACCGGGAGATCCTGTCCACGCCGGTCGTCGTCGCGCCGCGGTAGCCGCGTTAAGCTGGCCGCTCATCGGCCACGCGGCGGGAGATCGATGTCCACATTCTGGCGATACGTCCGTATCCAGGCCATGGTGTTCGTGGTCGGTATCGTCGGCCCGATCTTCCTGATCGTTTACTTTGCCGCACAACCGGATCCGACCCTCAAATGGATGTATTTCGCCGGTCTGATCATCACCGGGGTCGAGGTTCTCATCGCGCTCGAGTTGACCCGCATCAGTGCGCCCACCGATACCACCAGCGATCGCCCGGAGTGATGTGTCATGGATTCGTCGTCCGCATTCGAACTCGCCCGCACCGATGCAATCGGGCAGGCCGCACTCGCGGCCGCCGGTGAGCTGACCGCCGTCGAACTACTCGACGCGGCGATCATCCGGGTCGAGGCGACCCGTGAGCTCAATGCGGTGATCACCGATCTCTTCGAGCGGGGCCGAGCCCAGGCCGCGGCCCTCGACGAGTCCGGGGTGCTGCGCAGCGAGCGGACCGGGCCGCTGGCCGGGGTGCCGTTCCTGCTCAAAGACCTCGGTGCGGCGCTGGCGGGCGCGCGCGAATCGATGGGCTCCCGTGCGCTGCGCGACCATGTCGCAACCGACACCGCGTGGACTGTGAACCGCTACCTCGATGCGGGCCTCGTCGTGTTCGGCAAGACCAACACCCCGGAGTGGGGCAATCACTGCACCACCGAGCCGCTGCTTACCGGCCCCACGGTCAACCCGTGGTCGCCGACCCGCAGCCCGGGCGGATCCAGCGGTGGTTCGGCGGCCGCCGTCGCCGCCGGTGTGGTGCCCGCGGCCTCGGGTGGGGACGGCACCGGCTCCATCCGCGTGCCTGCTTCATGTTGTGGCGTGGTCGGCCTCAAACCACGGCGCGGACGCGCCTCCTTCGCCCCCGACGGCGGCCACGGACTCGAGGGGCTGGTGAACAACCACGCGCTGACGCGGACGGTGCGCGACTGCGCAGCCCTGCTTGACGTCATCGCGGGCACCGCACCCGGTGATCCATACAGCGCCGCCGTACCGGCCGTTTCCTTCCTGGAAGCGGCCGCGCAGACCCCGTCGGCACAACGCATCCTCATCGCCACCTCGTCGCCGTTTCCCACCGACCGGATCGACCCCGAGGTGGTGTCGGCGGTCGAGTCCACCGGGCGGCTGCTGGAAAGCCTCGGCCACCACCTCACGCCGGGGGCACCCACGATCGATCCGGATCTCGTCGCCGAAGCCATCGCGGTGCTGCACACCGTCAGCAACGCCGAGTTGCACGAGCTGGCCCGGCAACATCTGGGCCGGGAGCCCCGCGAGGACGAGTTCGAGCCGAGCAGCTGGGTGATGATCCGTGAAGGCTTCACCACGACCGGCCTGGCCTATGCCAAAGCCATCGCCGACATCCATGCGCAGACGCGGCGGTTCGCCACGGAAATGGCAGGTCACGATGTGCTGCTGGTGCCGACCCTGCTGACCGGTCCGCCGCCGTACGGGCTGTTGAACCAGCCGCGCGGCACCACCCGCGCCTTCTTCGATGTCGAGTTCGCCACTACCGGATGGACGGCGCTGGCCAACGTGACCGGTTGGGCCGCGATTTCGCTGCCCCTTGGCCAGACCTCCGACGGCCTGCCGATCGGCGTTCAGCTGCTGGCGCCCGACGAATCCATCCTGCTCAGCCTGGCCGGCCAGCTCGAGCAGGCCGCCCCATGGGCGGCCCGCACCCCGCCCCGATGGGTGGCCGCTACCGCCGGGACGTAGCCGCATATCCTCTGAGTCGAACTGTGCGCCACTGTGGTGTGCGCCTCACAGCAGAACAACACCGCCGACGCCGTCTTCAAAGGAGTAGACAACCTCATGGTGAACCAGCAGCAGGCCGACAAGATGACCGCGGGCAAGGGCTTCATCGCCGCGCTCGACCAGAGTGGTGGGTCCACCCCCAAGGCCCTGCGGCTCTACGGGGTCGAGGAGAGCGCCTACTCCTCCGAAGAGGAGATGTTCGACCTGATCCACCAGATGCGCTCGCGCATCATCACCTCCCCGGTGTTCAACGGTGACCGCGTGCTGGCCGCGATCCTGTTCGAGCAGACCATGGACCGCACCATCGACGGCAAGCCCACCGCGGCCTACCTCTGGGAGGACAAGGGCGTGGTTCCGCTGCTCAAGATCGACAAGGGCCTGGCCGACGCCGCCGACGGTGTGCAGGTGATGAAGCCGATGCCGGGCCTCGACGACCTGCTGGCCCGCGCGGCGAAGAACGGCATCTTCGGTACCAAGGAGCGCTCGGTGATCGGCGCGGCGAACGCCGAGGGCATCGCCGCCGTGGTCGCCCAGCAGTTCGACGTGGCCAAGCAGGTCCTCTCGCACGGCCTGGTCCCGATCATCGAGCCCGAGGTCACCATTTCGATCTCCGACAAGGCCGAGGCCGAGGACCTGCTGCGCGACGAGATCACCAAGAACCTCGACGCGCTGCCGGCCGATCAGAAGGTGATGCTGAAGCTGACCCTGCCGACTCGCGCCAACCACTACCAGTCGCTGGTCGAGCACCCGAAGGTGATGCGGGTGGTGGCGTTGTCCGGCGGCTACTCGCGCGACGAGGCCAACAAGCTGCTGGCCGCCAACACCGGCGTGATCGCCAGCTTCAGCCGCGCGCTGACCGAGGGCCTCTCGGCACAGCAGAGCGACGACGAGTTCAACGCCACGCTGGACAAGTCCATCCAGTCCATCTACGACGCCTCCGTCGCGGGCTAGTCGCAGACCCCGGCCAGACGAGGCACACGAAGATGGTCATCCCGATCGATCGCCCCAAACTGGAGGGCAATGTCGCCGTGGGCGACGGCCGGCAGCTCGGTTTCGCCGAGTTCGGTGATCCCCAGGGCCGTGCGGTCTTCTGGCTGCACGGCACTCCGGGAGCGCGGCGGCAGATCCCGACCGAGGCCCGGATCTACGCCGAGCGGAACCACATCCGGCTGATCGGGGTGGACCGCCCCGGCATCGGATCCTCCACCCCGCACCAGTACGACCGCGTGCTGGATTTCGGTGACGATCTGCGCACCATCGCCGACACGCTGGGCATCGACAAGATGGCCGTCATCGGGTTGTCCGGCGGCGGCCCGTACACCCTGGCCACCGCGGCGGCCATGCCCGACCGGGTGGTGGCGGCCGGGGTGCTCGGCGGGGTGGCGCCGATGGTCGGACCCGACGCGATCAGCAGCCCGCTGATGCAGCTCGGCGCGGCGGTCGCCCCGATCCTGGAGGTGGCCGGTGCGCCGATCCGATTGGCCGCCTCCGGGCTGATCCGGCTGATCCGTCCCGTGGCCTCACCGGCTCTGGAGATCTATGCCCGGATCTCCCCCGAGGGCGACCGGCGCATGCTCGGCCGGCCTGAGTTCAAGGCCATGTTCCTCGACGACCTGCTCAACGGCAGCCGCAAGCAACTGGCCGCCCCGTTCTACGACATCGTGGTGTTCGAGCGGGACTGGGGCTTCCGGCTGGACGAGGTCAAGGTCCCCGTGCACTGGTGGCACGGCGATCACGACCACATCGTGCCGTTCGCCCACGGTCAGCATGTCGTCTCCCGGCTGCCCGACGCGGTGATGACCGAGCTGCCGTATGAGAGTCACCTCGGTGGGCTCGGCTGCGCGGAGGAGATCATGGGCACCATGATCTCGACGTGGGACACGACGAAGGCGGACTGAGCCGGCCCGGGGGTTGACCTCAACCATTGTTGAGGGTCGAGGCTGTCGTCATGACAACCTCGATGACCCAGATCCGGACCGACCTCTGGGAAACCCGTACCGACACACCGTTTCCCGGTTTGACCACACACTCCTACCTGTGGAGCACGGGCGGGCACAACGCGCTGTTCTACTGCCCGGCCAGTGACGCCGACTTCGCCGCGCTGGATTCGCTCGGCGGGGTCAACGACCACTATCTGTCGCACCAGGACGAGGCCGGCCCGATGCTGGCCCGGGTCGCCGAACGGTTCGGCGCCCGGTTGCATGCGCCTGCCGCTGAACGCGACACGATCGGCCGGCACCGCCCGATCGACGTTCCGCTGTCGACCCGCCACGTCGATGACCGCGGCGTCGAGGTGATCCCCACGCCCGGGCACACGCCCGGCAGCACGAGCTATCTGGTCGAAGGCGCTCAGGGCCGGTACCTGTTCACCGGGGACACCATGTTCGTCGCGGCCGACGGCCGATGGTCGACATTCGTGATTCCCGGCATCGGCGATGCCGCGGCCATGGCCGACAGCCTGCATGTGCTGGCGAGTTTGCGGCCCGACGTCGTCATCTCGAGCGCCTACGGCGCGCGTGCGGTCACGGTCCTCGACGAGGGCGCCTGGCCGGCCTGCGTGGAGGAGGCATTGGCGTCGATTCCGGTGACCCGGTGAGTTCGAGTAGCGCACTACTCTAGGCCCGGCTCCGGCCCGTTCCCATACTTCGAACAACTGGCGATGTGCCAGCGGTCCGGAGGTCAGCAATGGCAACGATCGGCAAACACGCAGTGGTGCTGGGCGCGAGCATGGGCGGGTTGCTGGCCGCCCGGGCGCTGGCCGACTTCTTCGACACCGTCACGCTGGTCGAGCGCGACGTACTGCCGGACGGCCCGGTCCAACGTCGCGGCGTCCCGCAGGGCAGGCACGCCCACGGGCTGCTCAGCGGCGGACTACAGGCGCTGGCCGAGCTGTTTCCCGGGCTCCCCGCGCAACTGGCCGCCGATGGCGCGACAGTGCTCGACGCGGCGAATCTGTCTCTCGTCTCGCTGACGTTCGGCGGCCACCGGCTCAATCTCGACCGGCAGCCGGCCAGACCGATCGAGTCGTATCTGGCCAGCAGGCCGTTCTTGGAGTCACATGTCCGGGACCGGGTCCGGGCCATCGACAACGTCCACATCCTCGACGGTCATGACGCGGTCGAGTTGCTGATGGATGACCAGCGGCGGGTGACCAGCGTTCTCGCGGCCCCGCGTGCCGGTGGTCCCGGGCAGGCGATCGCCGCTGACCTGATCGTCGACGCGATGGGCCGCGCCGGACGCACACCGGCGTTTCTGGAGAGCGCTGGATTCGGGCGTCCCCCGGAAGACCGGATCGCGGTGCAGGTGGCCTACTCCAGCCAGCTGATGCGCTTCACCGGCAACGCGCCCCGCGACCGGCTCACCCTCGTCGGCGCGGTTCCCGAAAGACCTTGCGGCGGTTCCCTGTTCGCTTATGAAGACGACACGTGGCTGCTGACCACGGCGGGCATGAACGGCCAGGAGCCACCTGCCGACCTGGACGGGATGATCGCCTTCGTCGAGGATCTGTTTCCCGCCGAAACCGTCGCAGCCCTACGCAGCGCCCAGCCGCTGGGAACTGTGGCCACCTTCCGGTATCCGGCGAGCGTGCGCCGACGCTACGAGCGCATGCCCCGCTTCCCCGAGGGTCTGCTGGTGTTCGGCGACGCGATCTGCAGCTTCAACCCGGTCTACGGACAAGGCATGTCGGTGGCCGCGCTCGAGGCGCTGGCGCTGCGCGACTGTCTGGCCCGGGGAACCGACGATCTCGGTCGCCGATTCCTGCGGGCCGCGGCCGGCTGCGTCAACACGGCGTGGCAGATGGCCTGCGGCGCGGACCTGGCCCTGCCCCAGATTCCTGGGCACCGACCGGTGTCTGTGCGGCTGTCCAACTGGTACACCGAGCGGGTGCTGACCGCCGCCGAGAACGATCCGGTGGTCACCGAGGCGTTCTTCCGGGTGATGAACCTGGTTGACCCGCCCAGTCGGTTGATGCATCCGGCGATCGTGCGGCGGGTGGCGACCGGCTCGTCCCGGCGACGCGGCCGGGAATGTGCAAACGCACTTACGCCGCGGATTGCTGCCACCAGGTAGCTGCAGACCTATACCTAGAGCTTGCCTAATCAATGTGAATAGTGTTGCGGCCCACGAAGACCCGACTTGCCGCCGACGAGCCGGCCAAGAACTAGTCGCCGTCGCCGGTGAGGGCGCGGCGCAGCAGATGCATCGCCACCGTGGTGGCCCGTTCCCGGATGTCGGACCGATTGCCCGGCAGACGCAGGGTGCGGGTGATCGCCGTCGATCCCGACCGGACCGCGAAACACACGGTGCCGACCGGCTTTTCCGGGCTGCCGCCATCCGGGCCCGCGACACCGCTGATGGCCACCGCGGTGTCGGCACCGAAATGGTGCAACGCGCCGGTGACCATGGATTCGACCACCGGTTCGGACACCGCGCCGTGCTCGGTGATCAGAAGCGGATCCACGTTCAGCAGTTCGGCTTTGGCCTCGTTCGAATAGCTGACCACCCCTCCGGCGAAGTATTCCGAGCAGCCGGGGATGTCGGCCAGCCGCGCAGCGAGCAGTCCGGCCGTGCAAGATTCCGCGGTCGCGATCCGGTGCCCGGCCAGCAGCCCGGCCACCTGCTCGTCCACCGTGGTGCCGTCCTCCGAGTACAGCGCCGCGCCGTGCCGGTCGCGCAGCAGTGTCAGCAGGTCCTGATATGCGCCGGCCGAGTCGGGCTCGTACCGGGTGACGATCTCGAGTTCACCGCGGCGCAG
Source organism: Mycolicibacterium porcinum (assembly GCA_001942045.1). GTDB lineage: Bacteria > Actinomycetota > Actinomycetes > Mycobacteriales > Mycobacteriaceae > Mycobacterium > Mycobacterium porcinum_A. The sequence continues at coordinate 83,011 of MSTD01000022.1, read as the reverse complement.
GCAGGTGGTGATCTCGAGGGCGTCGAAACCCGGGATCGTGCGCTCGGCGTCCCGCAGGGTCTCGGCCAGGCCGGATTCGGCGAGGCCGAACATCCGCACCATCTCCTGCCGGTACTGCGTGCGGCCCGAAATAGCTTGTTGCACAGCCTCGGTCGCGACGGCGGTGTGCCACATCGGCTGCAACTCGCGCGGTGGGCCGGGCAGCACGACCACCGTCGGGCTGCCGCCCACGACGACCCCGGGCGCGGTGCCCACCGGCGCGAGAACCTCGGCACCGACGGGCACCATGGCCTGCTTGCGATTGGCGGCGCGGACCGCGTCGAAATCCACCCCGGGCCGGTCGCCGATCAGCTTGCGCAGGATCGCGGCGATCCGCTCCTCCATGGCCTCGTCCAGAACGAGCTCGCGACCGCAGAACTCGGCGACGGTCGCCACCGTGAGATCGTCGGCGGTCGGCCCGAGCCCGCCGCTGGTCACGATCAGATCCACTCCCTCGGCGGCCAGGAACCGCAACTGCGCGTCGATGTCACGGGGACGGTCACCGCAGATGGTGATGTGGGCGAGCTCCACCCCGAGCTCGAGGAGCTGGTCGGCCAGCCACGGACCGTTGCGGTCCTGAACCCTTCCGGTGAGTACTTCGGTTCCGGTAACGACGATGCCTGCACGTGCGCTCACCAGATGCACACTACGCAGCGGCCGCTCGGCCGGGCTCAGAAGCTGTAGCCCAGTTCGGCCGGTACGTCCGTCGCGAACGCTGCGCCGAGCCGCCGCACCACCTCTGAGTCCTTGCCCCGCAACCGATTTGCGGCGACGAAGGGTTCGGGCCGGTGGCTGCCCAGGTACAGGCTCCCCAGCACGTCCAGGCTGAGCTCGACGTCAGCCGCAGCGTCGGTCGGCGTACACCGGGCCTGGCCGTCGCGAACCTGCAGGGCGAAGCGTCCGCCGTCATCACGGAAACCGTCGGTGACGTCCAGCACGGCGTCGAGATCAGCCTGATACCGGCGGGCCTCCAGGGCCGCCGGGATGTTCATGATCCGGACCCACAGGTCGTCGCTGCTCGACGTCACCCGCGCCAGCCGCGGATTGGTGAGCAGGTACGGCAGCGTGTCGCCGGGGTAGGTCCAGGTACTCACCTTCTCCATGAGGTCCATCCCCAGTAGCGCCCGCCACAGGGCGATGTAGGCATCGGTGGTCACCGCGGTCACCTCGCGTACCCGCAGCGTCCTGGACTCCTCGCCGTGCACCCGGTACAGCGCATAGCCGTCGGGATGCAGGAACGCGAACAGTTCGGACCCGCCATCGCGGGTATTCTCCCGGTCGGCGAGGAGGTCGTCCCACAGCGCCGTCGGGCACGCCAGTCCGCCCGGCGTCCGCAGCCGCCAGCGGTCGTAGATCTCGGCGAAGGTGTCGCGGTGCTCGGCGGGCTTGACCAGGCGCACCCCGCCCGGGTCCGGGACGGAGGCATGGAACTGGGCGAACCGGCGGTCGATTGTCAGCAGCTGCACGGTGGTCGCGGGGCCGTAGCCAAACCGGCCGTAGATGCCGCCTTCGCTCGCGGTCAAAGCGGCGATCGGATACTGCGAATCGGCGATCCGCTGGTGCAACTCGGTGTACATCGAACGCAGGATCCCGCGCCGCCGATGGGTGGGGGCAACGGCCACATAGCTGATTCCCGCCGCGGGCAGCACCGCGCCGCCCGGGACGGTCAGGGCGAGATCGAGGAAGATCGACTGCCCGACGATGTCCCCGTCGTCACCGCCCGCCCGCATCACCACACCGCCGTCGGCGGGCACCATCTTCTGCCACGCCGACATCGAATCGGGGTGGCCGATCTCACCGAATGCGGTGTTGCCGAGCAGAGCCATGCCGGCCCAGTCGGAGTCGCTGACGGTGTGCAGTGTGAGAGTCGTTGCCGGGGAATCTGCTTTGTCGGTCACGGAATCCGACGGTGCCACACCATCACCCGCCGAAGCGACCGAATTTCCGCCCGGCGGTCGGAGCGTTCAGCGGCTCAGCGCTTGAGCCAGTTGTTCAGGGTGGCCAGGTCGCGCGTGTACGTGGTCATGATGTCGTCCTGGTACAGCGTCGCCCCGCTCAGCGCGGTCCGGCCCTGCCACACCACCCTGATGCGGTTGGCGCCCCGCTGGTAGACGTCCACCCGGTCGAGGTCACGGTGCAGCCATCCGCCGCTCTCGGCCAGCTGGCTGATCTCATGGCGCTCATCGGTTGTGGTCATCAGGCGATCCTATCGTCGTGCCCGTTGGTCGATCGGTACCACCGTGGGTGCGCTGTTGTAGCCGGTGACGCGGACCCAGTTCGCCTCGGGTTCTGATCCGCTGACCGTGCCGGTCACCTCGACGGTCTCTCCTGGGTACACGGTGACGTAGTTGTCGGAGTACTCGATCGGCAGGATCTCGTCACCGTCATGGGTGGTGGTGATCTCGGCCCGTTCGAAGAACGCGATGTGACGCCCGGGATTGTGCAGCCGGATCTGCACTTCGGCGCCGCCGTCGGCCGACTCGGAGCGGTGCGCGGTCACCTCCAGCGGTGCCTGCGCCATGGTGTTGAGCGGGGTCATGTCGGCCCAGCTGGTCTGCACGAGGTCGAACGCCTGGTCGTTGCCGGGCGGGCCGACGTCGTCGGGCTGCTGCGACTGCCAGTAGGTGTTGTCGGCGACGACGGCACCGTTTTCGTCGAGCAGTTCGGCGCGGACGAACACCACCGGCGAGTCGGCGGCCAGCCGGGGCAGCGACAACCCGGGCACGACGCCGTTGGACGGCACGGCCGGCACTTCGGCATCCCTGTCGTCGCGCATCCGGCCGGCGAGGTCGTAGGTGCGCACCCGGACCCGCAGTCCGGTCCGCTCCTGCGGGGACTGGTTGACCACGCTCACGTGCGCGGTGTCGTGGTCTCCGGTGGCATAGGAGTCGAACACCACCGACAGCGGGCGCAGTCCCTTCTTGGCCCCGTAGTAGGCGCCGCCGGGCCGCAGGTAGTAGTCGAAGAGGTGTCCGAAGAACGACGGCCAGTGATTGTTGAGCATCCAGTAGATGGTCATCTTGTGGTTGTCCCACCCGCCGGCCGCGAACGCCTCGAACTGTGCGCGGGTCGACTCGTAATGGGCCAGCTGCGCCTTGCGGGCGAATTCCTCTGCGCCGCGCGAGGTCCCGTACCGCTGGACCACCGCGGTGCGGATGCTCTCCAGGGCGGCGTTGCTCGGGTTGGCCCCGGCGTGGAAATACCAGGCCTCGTTGATCGGCCAGAGCTTGTCCTTCGGGATGAACTTCTGCAGGCTGGCGAACGGCGGGATGTGTTCGTTGTCGCCCTGTTCGGCGTTGGACCCGCGAGTGGCCTGATACCGCCCGCTGAACCAGTAGCTCGGCGGGCGCCAGGTGTACGGGCCGGCCATGTGGATGCCGTCCCAGTCGGGTTCCCCGTTGGCGTCGCGGGCCAGCGACGACACGGTGTCGACGACGGTGTTGGGCCAGTGCAGATCGCGCAGGATGCCGTGATAGCCCGCGAGCACCGGTGCCGGCGGCTTCCCGTCGCTGCCGTTGGCCCACAGGAAGGCCGAGGCGTGTCCGCGCAGCGAGAGGATCTGCGAGCGCATACTCTCGTCGGCCACCCGCCGGTCCTCGTCGTCCCACTGCCACCACTTCTCCCACTGGTTGCAGCACATCCATCCGTACATCAGCGGGATGCCCAGTTCGTCGGCTCGCTCGATGATGTTGTCGCCCGGGAACTTTCCCTCCAGCCGCAGCATGTTCAGGCCCAGATCCCGGACATACCCGAGGATGGCGTCCTCGCGCCGCGGGTCGTACTGGAACAACAGGTCGGGTGTGTAGGCCGCGCCCCGGACCAGGAAATCCCGCCCGTTCACGGTCAGGTAGAAACTCCCGCCGCGGCCCAAGTCCGGATATTGCTCGTCGCTGTCGCGGTGTTGCGCCACGGTGCGAATGCCGAACCGGGAGTCCAGGGTGTCGGTGGGCCTGCCGTACCGCAGGAATTCCAGCCGCAGGTCGTACAGGTCGGGCTTGCCCATGGTGTAGGGCCACCACAGGTCCGGGTTGCTCACTCGCAGGGCCGCGAAAGTGTCCGGATCGAACCGGATTTCACGGCTCTCCCCCGGCGCCAGGCTGACCGGTTGATCGACCGAGACGACCGGTTTCCCGGGCCGGCTGATGCGGGCCCGCACCACGCCGCGCATCGGAACATCGGCGGTGTTGCGGATGTCCGAGTAGACGGTGAGCCGGGCCGAGTCGGTGGCAGGCAGCGGCAGCTCGGTGGTGACCAGCGGGTCGCTGAGCACCACCTGACCCGAGTAGCTCAGGTACACCGGTTTGAAGATGCCCGCATTGCGGTCGGCCACATAGGAATTGCCGCGCAGCGGATTCTTGTCCGGCCCCTGGTAGCCGATGCGGTTCCAGTTGAGCCAGTCCCACCAGCTGTCGGCCAGCTCGACACCGTCGATGTCCTGCAGTGCCTGCTCGGGCGTCACCTTGACCGCCAGCGTGTTGACACCCCCGGGGTTGATCCACTGCGTCGCGTCGATCTCGTGGATCGTGTGCATGCCCACCAACAGCGAACTGCCGGCGATCATGGTGCCGTTGAGCCATACCTCGGCGCGATAGTTGATACCCGGGAAATCGAGCCGGTAACTGGAGCTGCCCTGCGGTGCGGTGAACGTCGTGCGGTACCACCAGTCCTGCCGGAACAGGTCGTCGGGAACGTCGGCCAGGTTGTCCCCCACGTACAGGTCCGGATAGGTGCCGTCGTCCTGCAGTGCCGCCAGCACCGTGGACGGCATCTGCTTGACCGGGTGCCAATCGGCGTTCACCTCGCCGGGGGTGGACATCGTCGCGCCGTCGGCGGTCACGGTGCGCGCCGAGGCCAACTGCCAGCCCTGGGCCAGTTCCATCCGCCCGGACGGGGGCTCCGGGGTGGCGAACGGCGGGAAATCGGCGGCGCACAGGGACAACAGCAATAGTGCGACGACAACGAAACCCGTGACGCTCAGGCCGGCGCGGCGATTCCGGGCGGAAATGGGCAGCTCCTCACAGACCGGTGTGGCACCGCGTCCATGAGTCGATGCCCTGCCGGGTCATTCTGCCGTGGCCGGTGCCGCCGCGTGCGGCCGGTGCGACTCAGAGCTTGTGCGGGACGTCGTTGACCAGGCCGCCGTCCATCACGAACTCGGCGCCGGTGGCGTAGCGGGATTCATCACTGGCCAGGAACACCACGAAGCTGGACACCTCGTCGGACTGTCCGGGCCGGCCCAGCGGAATGCTGAGCATGTCCTCGGGGAAGTGCTCGGTCATCGGGGTTCGGATGAAGCCGGGATGGATCGAGTTGACCCGGATCTGTTTGGGCCCCAGCTCCAGCGCCGCGGACTTGGTGATGCCGCGCACCGCCCACTTGGAGGCGACGTACGGGTGCACCATGGCCGCGCCCCGCAGGCCCTCGATCGACGAGACGTTGATGATCGAGCCGCCGCCCGCGGCCTTCATCGCCTTCACGCACGCCTGCATCCCCAGAAAGGTGCCGGTGAGGTTGACGTCGATCACCTTCTGCCACTGGGCCATGTCGAACTTGCCGATCTGGCCGAGGGCGACGATCCCGGCGTTGTTCACCAGCACGTTGAGCAGCCCGAACTCGGAGATCGCGGTGTCCACCGCGGCGTTCCACTGGTCTTCCTGGGTGACATCGAGGTGCACGTAGCGGGCCGAATCCCCGAGTTCGGCGGCCAGTGTCTTGCCCTCGTCGTCGAGGATGTCCCCGATCACCACCTTGCCGCCCTCGGCGATCAGTGCCCGGGCATGCTCCGCGCCCATACCCCGTGCGCCGCCGCTGATGAGTGCCACTTTTCCGTCTACCCGTCCCATGACGGGTGAGGCTACCGCGTGCGCGATGAAATTAGAACCTGTTCCAATTTTGTCGCCGGATCGGCATACTGCGATTCGACCGCACACCTTGAGGAGACCCGTATGGCCATTCGCGTGGCGATCGTCGGCACCGGAAACTGCGGCCGGTTGGCCCTGATCCAACTCATCGACGACCCCCGGTTCGAACTCGTCGCGGTGGGCACCTCGACCGAGGCGAAGGTCGGCCTGGACGCCGGCGAACTGGCCGGACTGGGCGGCGTCACCGGGGTCACCGCCACGCTGGGCATCGATGCCGCGATCGCCGCCAAACCGGACTGCCTGGTGTACTGCGCGATGGGTGACACCCGCCCCGTGGAAGCCACCCGCGATGTGATGGCCGCACTGGCCGCCGGGATCAATGTGGTCGGCTCGGCCCCGGGCGGCCTGCAATTCCCCTGGGGCGCCATGCCGGAGAAGGCCATCGCACGGGTCGAAGAAGCTGCCCAGGCGGGCAATTCCAGCGTGTTCATCACCGGTGTCGACCCCGGCTTCGCCACCGACCTGGTGCCGTTCGCGATCGCCGGTACCTGTCAGCGCATCGATCAGATCAAGACCATGGAGATCGCCGACTACGCGACCTATGACGGCACCGAGGTGATGTCGATCGTCATGGGATTCGGCAATCCGATCGACCAGCCCGGCATGTTGTTTCTCCCCGGAATCCTCAGCGCCGCTTGGGGAACCGCGATCCGGATGCTCGCCGCCGGACTCGGCGTCGAAGTCGAAGACATCACCGAGCACTACGAGTTGGAGCCCGCGCCAGAGGACATCGAGGTCGCAACCGGCGTCATCGCCAAGGGCACGGTGGCGGCGATGCGCTTTCAGATCAACGGCATGGTCGGCGGTAAGCCGGTAATCGTCGTCGAACACGTCACCCGGGTGCGTCCGGACCTGCGACCTGATTGGGCGCAACCGGCCCAGCCCGGCGGCTCCTACCGCGTCGAGATCACCGGCGAGCCGTCGTATGTCGTGGACATCTGCCCGACCAGCGATCGAGGTGACCACAACCACGCCGCGATCGTGGCCGCGGCCGGGCGCATCGTCAACTCCATCCCCGATGTGGTGGCCGCCGCGCCGGGCATCCGCACCACCCTGGACCTGCCGCTCGTCACGGGCAAGGGCCTGCACCGGCTGGGCTAGGCGCCGGGACGGAGCCGGCGTTCACCGCGGCGCCGGCCACCCGGGCGCGGCAGGTTGAGCACCGGCCAGTTGTGGTCGGTGGCCGCCGAGGCCAGACCCGGCCGCGGATTCACCGGCCGCGGATGGCCCACCAACCGCATCAGTGCGCTGTCCTCGGGTCCGTCTGCGTAGAAATAGCTGTGTGACAGATCGACCTGCTCGGTCCGGCAAAAGGCCTGCACCGCGGCGGCTTTGCGGGCTCCCCAGATGATCGGTTCGACGATCCCGCCGGTGAGCCGGCCCTGGTCGTCGGTCAGAAAGTGGTTGCACAGCACGTGGTCGATCCCCAGGTGCCGTGCGACCGGCTCGGCGTGAATGGTCAGCGCCGAGGAGCTCAACACGACGGTATGGCCGCGGTCCTGGTGGCGCCGCACCACGGCACGCATGTGGGGATAGACGCGCTGCGCGATCCGGTTCTCGAACAGGTACTCCCCCAGCTCGTCGAGCTCGAGCAGGGACTCGCCGCGCAGATAGCCGGCGGCGCGCACCAGCAGCCGCTCGAACGGCATCCGGCCGATCCGATAACGCACCGAGGCTTCGAGGATTCCGAGGATCTCGCCCGCGGCCGCCTGCCGTTGACGAATGCGGTGACCGGCGTGCGCCGTCGCGGTGAATCCGTCCACCAATGTGCCGTCGAGGTCGAAGAATGCGCCCACCTGCGGCCCACCCGGACCGGCCCCGATCTCCTCGAGTGACTCGGGTGGCGACAACGTGCGGCCCATGGGGCTACTAAACCAAGCCACTACGACACTCGGCCAGTCGAGACTGGATCAGGACTAAAAAAGAGGGATGTCCGCACAATCGCACTGCATCGGAATCAAGGACCTCGCGGCCGTCATCTGCACCGGACGATTCGACGAGGCGAAAGCCTGGTACAGCCGGTTACTCGACCGGGAACCCGACCTGGAACCGGTTCCAGGAGTCGCCGAATGGCAGCTGACCGGGACCGCGTGGCTACAGGTCGTCACCGATCCCGACGGCGCGGGGCGATCGGCCGTGCGATTCGGGGTCGACGAACTGGACACCACCGTCGCCTGGCTGCGCGACAATGGAGTCGTCGTGACAGAACCGCAGGTCATCGCCGATATGGTCGCCGTGATCGATGTCGCCGATCCCGACGGAAATGAAGTGTCGTTCGTGGCTGAGCTGGCGTAATTCTGCCGGGTCTCGACCCGAAACGGCCCGACGTGGTACTAAACTAGAACACGTTTCACTTCTGTCCGGGCCGGATCGGCCGAGGACTCTCGAACCGCACCGTCACTCAAGGAGCTGGAGAATGCACACCGCACTCTGCGATGAGCTCGGGATCGAATTCCCGATCTTCGCGTTTACTCACTGTCGCGACGTTGTCGTCGCCGTCAGCAAGGCCGGCGGTTTCGGCGTGCTGGGCGCTGTGGGCTTCACGCCCGAGCAGCTGGAAATCGAGCTCAACTGGATCGACGAGCACATCGGCGACCACCCCTACGGCGTCGACATCGTCATTCCCAACAAGTACGAGGGCATGGACGCCAACATGTCCGCCGACGAACTCAAAGGGATGCTGCAGTCCCTGGTGCCGCAGGAGCACCTGGACTTCGCCCGCAAGATCCTCGCCGACCACGGCGTGCCGGTCGAACACAGCGACGACGACGCGCTGCAGCTTCTTGGCTGGACCGAGGCCACCGCGACCCCGCAGGTGGAAATCGCCCTCAAGCACCCCAAGATGACGCTGATCGCCAATGCGCTCGGCACCCCGCCTGCCGACATGATCAAGCGCATCCACGCCGAGGGCCGCAAGGTCGCGGCGCTGTGCGGCTCGCCGTCACAGGCCCGTAAGCACGCCGACGCCGGTGTCGACATCATCATCGCCCAGGGCGGCGAGGCCGGCGGGCACAGCGGCGAGGTGGGCTCGATCGTGTTGTGGCCGCAGGTGGTCAAGGAGGTCGCTCCGGTACCGGTGCTGGCCGCCGGCGGGATCGGCAGCGGTCAGCAGATCGCCGCGGCCCTGGCCCTCGGCGCCCAGGGCGCCTGGACCGGATCCCAGTGGGTCATGGTCGAAGAGTCCGAGCACACCGCACAGCAGCACGCCGCGTACGCCAAGGCCACCAGCCGCGACACCGTGCGCAGCCGCTCGTTCACCGGCAAGCCGGCCCGCATGCTGCGCAACGACTGGACCGAGGCCTGGGAGAACCCGGACAACCCGAAGCCGCTCGGCATGCCGCTGCAGTACATGGTGTCGGGGATGGCCGTGGCAGCCACCCACAAGTACCCCAATGAGAGCGTCGACGTCGCGTTCAACCCCGTCGGCCAGGTGGTCGGCCAGTTCACCAAGGTCGAGAAGACCTCCGCGGTGATCGAACGCTGGGTGCAGGAGTACCTGGAGGCGACCGGCACCCTCAACGCCCTCAACGAGGCCGCCGGGGTGTGATCGAGGCCGCCGGCAGCGGGTTCCTCATCGCCGTCCTGTGGATGGACCTGATCTTCGACGTTCAGGTCCTACCCCACCGCAGGTCGGCCGAATTGCCGGAACCCGTGCTGGCGTCCATCGCCGGTTATTACCGCCGGGCGACCACCACATCGCGCCCGATGAGCCTGCTGATCGCCGCCGTCATGGCCATCCTGTTGGCGGCATTGGCTTTTCGTGCATTCGACGGGGCCGGCGCAGGGTGGTTGACGGCGCTGTTCGCGATCTTGGCCGGCGCCCCCGTGCTGCTGGCGCTGCTGCGCACCGTCCCCAATGCCGTGGCCCTTGGTTCCCGCACCGGCAGCCCTTGCGAGCAGACGCGGTTGGCCCGCGCCATCTGCCGTGACCACCTGATCTGCCTGACGAGCATGGCCGCCTTCCTCGTGCTGTGGTTGGCGGTCACCTAGCCGTTTGATGCGCCTGTGCGGCGGGTTGCGGTCAGTATCAAGCAGCAATCCGCCGCACAAGCCCGGACACTGCCCATCCCGTTCAACCAGGCCGTAGACCCATGCCCGGCCGTTATGTATGGTTGCATACATATTCCGGCGAAAGGGCGTCCGATGACCGGTCCTCGCGAACGCATGGTGGCCTCGGCCGCACTGCTGATCCGGGAGCGCGGTGCGCACCCGACCGCGATCGCCGACGTACTCGCCCACAGCGGCGCACCGCGTGGATCGGCGTATCACTACTTCCCCGGCGGGCGCAGCCAACTCCTGTGCGAAGCCGTCGACTACGCCAGCGATCAGGTGGCCGCGCGGATCGACAAGGCCGACAGCGCGGTGGCGTTGCTCGACGCCATGATCGCCGGGTTCCGTAAACAATTGTCCGCCAGCGACTTCCGGGCCGGCTGCCCGATCGTCGCGGTCGCGGTCGAGGCAGGAGAACCCGGCACGACCGAAACCGCCGCGCTCGACCGTGCCGGGGCCGCCTTCACCCGCTGGACCGCTCAGATCACCCGGCGACTCGCCGACGACGGAGTCCCCGCCGAACGTGCCGAGGAACTCGCGACGCTCATCATGACCGCGATCGAAGGCGCCGTGGTGATGGCGCGGGCGACTCGCGACGTCAAACCGCTCGAGAAGATCCACCGTCAACTTCGCGCACTCCTGCCGGAAGGAACCTCGTCATGACCGTTGACCAGTGGCAGCCCACCGCATGCATCCTGTGCGAATGCAACTGCGGCATCGTGGTGCAGACCGAAGGCCGGGCCATCACCAAGATCCGCGGCGACAAAGACCACCCGGCGTCGCAGGGATACACCTGCAACAAGGCACTGCGGCTGGATCACTACCAGAGCAGCACCAACCGGCTGACCTCGCCACTACGCCGCAGACCCGACGGCAGCTACGAAGAGATCGATTGGGACACCGCGATTTCCGAGATCGCTGCCAAGTTCCTGACGATCAGGGACAGCCATGGCGGCGACAAGATTTTCTATTACGGCGGCGGTGGCCAGGGTAATCACCTGGGCGGCGCCTACAGCGGGGCGTTCCTCAAGGCGATCGGCTCGCGCTATCGGTCAAATGCCTTGGCGCAGGAGAAGACCGGCGAAGCGTGGGTGGACGCCCACCTCTACGGCGGCCATACCCGGGGTGAGTTCGAACATGCCGAGGTCTCGGTGTTCGTCGGCAAGAACCCGTGGATGTCGCAGAGCTTCCCGCGGGCCCGCGTCGTGCTCAACGAGATCGCCAAGGATCCGGGCCGCGCGATGATCGTCATCGACCCGGTGATCACCGACACCGCCAAACTCGCCGACTTCCACCTGCGCGTGCGGCCTGGGACCGACGCCTGGTGCCTGGCCGCGATGGCTGCAGTGCTCGTGCAGGAAGACCTGTGCGACGAGGCGTTTCTGGCCGAACACGTCAACGGCGTCGAACCGGTCCGGGAGGTGCTGCGCCAGGTTCCGATCGGCGACTACGCGCAGCGGTGCGGCGTCGACGAATCCCTGCTGCGCCAAGCGGTGCGGCGCATCGCCGGGGCGGAAAGTGTGGCGGTGTTCGAGGATCTCGGGATCCAGCAGGCGCCCAACAGCACACTGTGCTCGTACCTCAACAAGATGCTGTGGATCCTCACCGGCAACTTCGCGAAACGCGGTGGACAGCACCTGCATTCGTCGTTCGCCCCATTGTTCGGATCGGGCGGGGTGGGCCGTAGCCCCGTCACCGGCGCGCCGGTGATCGCCGGGCTGGTGCCGTCGAATGCGGTGCCGCAGGAGATCCTCACCGATCATCCCGACCGGTTCCGCGCGATGATCGTGGAGAGCAGCAACCCGGCGCACTCGGTCGCCGATTCGGCGGCTGTGCGGGCCGCGCTCGAATCGCTCGAGCTTCTGGTGGTCATCGACGTCGCGATGACCGAGACCGCGCGGCTGGCGCACTACGTGCTGCCCGCGGCCAACCAGTTCGAGAAGCCCGAGGCGACGTTCTTCAACCTCGAGTTCCCGCACAACAACTTTCACCTTCGTCACCCGCTGTTCGACCCGCTGCCCGGAACCCTGCCCGAGCCGGAGATCTGGGCTCGTCTGGTGCGTGCCATCGGTGCGGTCGACGACGCCGAGCTGGACCCGCTGCGGCGCGCCGCCCGGGAAGGCCTCGACGCCTACGCCGCGGCGTTTCTCGCCGCGGTGGGGGCCAACCCCGGACTGGGCCGGGTGCTGCCGTACGTGCTCTACGAGACGCTCGGGCCGGTGTTGCCCGACGGGTTGGCCGGGGCGGCCGCGCTGTGGGGCCTGGCCCAGAAGACCGCGATGACCTATCCCGATGCGGTGCGCCGCGCCGGACACGCCGACGGCAATGCCTTGTTCGAGGCCATCCTGGCCGGCCGGTCCGGGCTGACGTTCACGGTGCACGAGTACCCGGACGACTTCGCCCTGATCAGCCACGCGGACCACAAGATCGCGCTGGACATGCCCGAGATGCTCGACGCCGTCCGGGCCTTGCCGACGACACCCTCGGCGCTGACCACCGAGGAGTTCCCGTTGGTGCTCTCCGCAGGCGAGCGGCGCGCCTACACCGCCAACGACATCTTCCGCGATCCGGGCTGGCGCAAGCGAGATACCAACGGCGCCTTGCGGATCAGTGTCCACGACGCCGAAGCCATCGGTCTGCTCGACGGTGACCAGGCCAGGATCACCACGGCAGCG
>MSTD01000022.1:0-70316 GCA_001942045.1 Mycolicibacterium porcinum | reverse complement strand
CGTTGGGCTGCGAGATGTGCCCTGGCAGCATCGCGTCGCTGATCTCCACGGTGGCCGCCGCGCTGCCCAACGGGTTCGGCCTCGACTACACCGACGCCGACGGGCGGGCGGTCATCCCCGGCGTCGCACCCAACGAGCTCACGTCCTCACAGTGGCGCGACGAGTATGCGGGCACACCCTGGCACAAGCACGTTCCGGCCCGGGTCGACCGGATTCCGGCCGAGAGCGTTCCGATCTGATCAGACTCCCGGCCCTCAGGGCGCGGGCGCCGGAACCGGCGGGGCCGGCACTACCGGGGCGCCCGGCACAGCGGGACCAGGCACTGCTGCGGCCGGGCCGGCGGGTGTGGCGGGCACCGATACGGCCGGTGTGACGGGACCGGAGGGGTCGGCCACCGGGGGTCCGCCGGGCAGACCTGCCGTCGGCGCCGCCGGGGCCGCGGGCGCGACCGGAACGTTGGGGCCGGGCACCTGGCCGGGGACGGGCGTGTTCATGCCGCGCTGGGCGAGCCCGAGCACCAGTGCTTCCTTGCCGCTGATCTCCTGGTTCTGCACGGCATGCCACAGATCCTTGAGATAGCTCAGGTTGGGCGTCTCGGTGCCCTGTCCCGTGGGGTCCATCGTTGCGCCCGGAGGAAGGGCATCGGGGCTCGCCAGGTGAGGGGTACCCACCGGAGCCGCAGCCGCCGGTGCCGCCGGATCGCCGGCCGCGGCCTGAGCCGCCGGCCCCGGGGCGGGTGCCGGTGCGGGAGCTGGCGCCGGATTGGGTGGCTCCGCGGCCGCCGCGGCAGCCATGGCCAAGGCAATGACGGGACCCGACACGCAGCCCGTCAACACGATCCCGAACCTACGGACGTCGACTCGCATAACTGGTTGGCCTCCTGCTGTTGCTCCAGGGACAGATGGTAACGCTGGGTGCATCGTCGCGCGCGTTCAACCGTTACAACGCAAGAATCGGAACACGTTCCAATATGAACAATGTGGGAGTTTCCGAAACCCGCTCCGAGGGGCCCCACCTGTGGTGTAGCAATGGCAATACGCCACTACAGAACGTCGTCGCGAGGAGTGCGAACGCCATGCCGACCCTGAACCTTCCGCCCGGATTCGACTTCACCGACCCCGACATCTACGCCGAACGGCTGCCGGTCGAGGAACTCGCGGAGATGCGCAGGCTCGCGCCGATCTGGTGGAACGAACAGCCGAAGGGTCAAGGTGGGTTCGACGACGGCGGGTTCTGGGTCGTCACCAAGCACAAGGACGTCAAAGAGGTGTCCCTGCGTAGCGACGTGTTCTCCAGCCAGGAGAAGACGGCCCTGCCGCGCTATCGGGAGGGCACCGTCCAGCAGCAGATCGACCAGGGCAAGTTCGTGATGCTCAACATGGACGCCCCGCATCACACGCACCTGCGCAAGATCATCTCGCGGGCCTTCACCCCGCGCGCGGTCGAACGCCTGCGTGCGGACCTCGCGGAGCGCGCCCGCACGATCGTGGAGACTGCCGCCGCCCAGGGTTCGGGGGATTTCGTCGAGCAGGTGTCGTGCGAACTGCCGCTCCAGGCCATCGCCGGGCTCATGGGGGTGCCGCAGGAAGACCGCAAGAAACTGTTCGACTGGTCCAATCAGATGGTCGGCGACCAGGACCCCGAGTTCGCCTCCAACGACGCGATCAGCGCCTCGGTCGAGTTGATCATGTACGGGATGCAGATGGCGGCCGAGCGGTCGAAGAACCCCGGCGAGGATCTGGTCTCCAAGCTCCTGCAGGCCGACGTGGAGGGGCACAAGCTGTCCGACGACGAGTTCGGCTTCTTCGTCATCCTGCTCGCCGTGGCGGGCAACGAGACGACCCGCAACTCCATCACCCAGGGAATGATGGCGTTCGCCGACCATCCCGACCAGTGGGAGTTGTTCAAGCGGGAGCGCCCGGGCACCGCCGCCGACGAGATCGTGCGGTGGGCCACGCCGGTGACGTCATTCCAGCGGACCGCGTTGGAGGACACCGAACTGGCCGGGGTTCCGATCAAGAAGGGCCAGCGGGTGGTGATGTTCTACCGCTCGGCGAATTTCGACGAGGACGTGTTCGAGGACCCGTACCGCTTCAACATCTTGCGGGATCCCAACCCGCACGTGGGATTCGGCGGCACCGGCGCGCATTACTGCATCGGCGCCAACCTGGCCAGGATGACCATCGACCTGATCTTCAACGCGATCGCCGACGTGATGCCCGACCTGACCCCGCTGTCGGCACCCGAACGGCTGAGGTCGGGCTGGCTGAACGGAATCAAACATTGGCAGGTCGACTACCGGGGCGGCACTGACGCGAAATCGGCTGTTTCGCAGCAGGGCTCGGGTAGTCGATGATGGACCGCCAATAGTCTTCCGGGATTTCGGTGTTCGACCGCAGCACGATCGCCAGACCGGTCGCCATCGCAATCCCGAGGAGACCCAGCCACAGGCCGGCCAGCGCGATCACGATCCAGAGCACCACCGTCAGCGTGGGCCACGGCGACGCCAAGGCGAGCACCGGCGCGAAGAAGAATCCGGTGCCGATGTAGGCGGACGACCCGGCCCGGTCGGCCGCCATCACGAAATGCAGCCAACGCGGAATCGACTCTGGCCACTGTGCTGAATTGCGCATCCTTGCCTCCTTGGTGGGGACGTGATCCACGGTGCCGCCGATCGGGTAATCAGCGCAATTACCCCTCAGGTAGTGGTCTTGTCGCGGTGTCTGGGCGAGACTCGGGTGGTGACCAGCGCGGCAACCCAGACACCGATCGGCTCACTGATGCGCGACTGGCGATTGCGCCGCCGGATCAGTCAACTGGATCTCGCGATCGAGGCCGATGTGTCGGCCCGGCACCTCAGCTTCATCGAGACCGGGCGGTCGGTGCCGAGCCGGGCCATGGTGCTGCGCCTCGCGGAAGCCCTGGACGTGCCGTTGCGGGACCAGAACCAGCTACTGCTCGCCGCCGGGCTGGCACCTGTGTACGCCGAACGAACACTGGAAGATCCCGAGATGGCTGCTGTGCGCGACGGGGTAACCCGAGTTCTGGACGCCTACAACCCTTTCCCCTGTGTGGTCGTCGACCGCACCTGGAACCTGTTGCAGGCCAATGCAGGTACCGCGGTCATGCTGGAAGGCGTCGCTCCCCACCTGCTGGCCCAGCCCAATGCACTACGGATCACGCTGCACCCCGACGGCATGGCCCCGCGTATCCGGAACCTGGCCGAGTGGCGTCATCACCTGATCAGCCGGCTGCGCCGTGAGGTCACCGTGAGCGGATCGGCCGACCTGGCCGAGCTGCTCGCCGAGATCGAGTCCTATCCGGGAGGCATGGAACCGGTCCGCGATCTGGGCGGCGTGGTCGTCCCACTGGAACTCACCGCCCAGGACGGCGGCGTGCTGACCTTCCTGAGTACCGTCACGACGTTCGGCACTGCGCTGGATCTGACCGCCGCGGAACTGAGCATCGAGGCGTTTCTGCCCGCGGACGCCGAGACGGCCGCCGCCCTGCGTTGAGCGGGCCGCGCAAGGGTTCGCCTCGACGGTGTCGAAACCCTTGTCCGGCAACGCTGCCTGCAACAAAGTTCGACTATGACTGCCACCGCTGACGCTCCCCCGTCCCTGTCCCCCGCACGCATCTCGCGGTTGCGGGTGCCCGAACTGGATGAACTGAGCACCGCAGGTGTGCGCGGTTTCTTCAGCAGGCAGCAGCGCGAGGAAGGATTGACCTCCAACTGGTTTCGCGCGTTGGCCCTCAACGAGGGCGATCTCGAACGGCTCAACGGCTACCTACTGCCCCTGCTGGGTGCCGACGGGCGCGACGGATTGAGCGCCCGGGAACGCGAGGTGATCGCCACGGTGGTGTCCGGCGAAAACCGTTGCGCCTACTGCCACACCAACCACGCCAACAAGTTGGGGAAAGTCGCAGGCGACTGGTCGTTCGGCCAACGGGTCGCCATCGATCACCGGCAAGTCGCCGAGCTCACCGACCGGGAGCGCGCCCTCGGCGACCTCGCCGTCCTCGTCAACAACCATCCGCAGGATCTCGACGACACCCACTTCGACGCGTTACGTGCCCTCGCCCTCGACGATCATCAGATCCTCGAGGCCATCTCGATCGCGGCGTTCATCGGCGCGACCAACCGGATCGGCATCGCGCTGTCGGTACCGCCGAACCCGGAGTACACCGGCGGCCCGAAATAAAGCGATTGGTCTGACCACTTGACCTCTGACCGCCTGGCGGGCAGCATGGCGTCATGGCGCTACAACCGGTCAATCGCCGATCCGTACCCGAAGACGTCTTCGAACAGATCGTCGCCGAAGTGCTCAGCGGCCAGATGCAGCCCGGTGAGCCGCTCCCCAGCGAACGCCGACTGGCCGAGGTACTCGGGGTGTCCCGCCCGGCCGTCCGGGAAGCGATCAAGCGCCTCACGGAGGCCGGTCTGGTCGAGGTTCGGCAGGGAGACGCCACCACGGTGCGCGACTTCCGCAGGCACGCCGGCCTTGACCTGCTGCCCCGGCTCCTCTTGCGCGCAGGCGAACTCGACGTCGGCGTCGTGCGCAGCATCCTGGAAACCCGTCTGCACAACGGCCCCAAGGTCGCCGCCCTGGCCGCCGAGCGGGCCCCCGCCGGGCTGATCGCGCAACTCGGCCATACCGTCGACGCCTTGGCGGCCGAGCCGGATCCGGTGGAACAGCAGCGCCTGGCACTGACCTTCTGGGATCTCGTGGTCGACGGCGCCGATTCGATCGCATTCCGCTTGATGTACAACACTCTTCGGCAGACCTATGAGCCCGCGCTGCCGGCCTTGTCCACCATGATGGCCGCCGAGGTCGGACGACCGGACGCCTACCGCCGGATCGTGGAGGCTATCGAAGCGGGCGACGCCGCAGCTGCGGGCCGGGCCGCTCAGGACCTGCTGGGGCCGGCCACCGACGCACTCATGGGAGCCCTCGCCGCGCTGGAGGAAACCCGATGACGCGCAACGCTTTCACACTGCGGGACGCGGCGGGCGAATTCATCAGGCACCCGTCGCCCTGGATGATCGGCACCGCACTGATCATCAGCGTCGCGGCACGATGCGCGGTCGGAGACTGGCAGCTGACCGACGTGCTCGTGCCCGCGGTGATGCTCGTGACGTTCCCGTTCTTCGAATGGATCGTCCACGTTTTCATCCTGCACTGGCGGCCAAGGCGATTCGGCCCGATCACGCTGGATTCACGGCTGGCTCGTGACCACCGACGACACCACGTCGACCCACGCGACGTCCCGTTGATCTTCATACCGTGGCGGGCCCTGCTATGGGTCCTGCCCGTCGCAGTGGCCGTCGCCGTCCTGACCTTCCCGCGCCTCGGCCTCGGCCTGACATTCCTGTCACTGCTGACCGTGCTGGGCCTGTCCTACGAGTGGTGCCATTACCTGATCCACAGCGACTACAAGCCGAAAACCCGTGCATACCGCGCGGTTTGGCGCAATCATCGGCAACACCACTACAAGAACGAGCACTACTGGTTCACGGTCACCACCGCGGGAACCGCCGACCGAGCGCTGAGGACATACCCCGACCCGGCGTCGGTGCCCTCCTCACCGACGGCGAAGAACCTGCACGCGGTTACGACTGCACCACAATAGGATCGCCCAGGTGCACCGTGTTGAAGTACCAATCGGCGTTGTCAGGGCTCAAATTGATGCAGCCGTGGCTGACGTTGGCATAGCCCTGTGACCCCACCGACCAGGGTGCTCCGTGCACATAGACGCCGCCCCAAGTCACGCGGACCGCGTCGTACACCGTGAGCTTGTACCCCTCGGGGTCACTCAGCGGAATGCCGATGGTGCGCGAATCCATCACTACGACAGGCTCTTTGGCCAGGGCGCTGAAGGTGCCGACCGGGGTCGGGTGCTTGGGCTTGCCCATCGAGGCCGGCATCGTGCGGGCCACCGTGCCATCGATACTGACGGTGAAGGTGTGGGCGTCGATGTCGGCGACACCGAGTACCTCGGATCCGGTCTCGAAGCTGGTCTTCGCCCCACCGGCGGACACGGAGATCTTCGAGTGAGCCGGCCAGAACTGATCCGGCTTCCACTGCATCACGTCGTCACTGAGCCATGTGAAAGTGCCCGTGGGCGTCTTCGATGAGCTGATCTGCAAGCTGCGCTGTGCGGCATCGCGATCGGCCACCGGGTTGTCGAAAGTCACCGTCAGCGGCATTGCCACACCGACCACCGAACCAGGAGCGGGCTCGATGGTCGCGCCCGGCGCGGGCGTGCTCACCGCGGCCGATGCGACGTATACCGGGCTTGCAGCGGCCAAGGTGGCGACACCAATCGCCGCAAACACTTTCAGGACCGACGCTCGAACGGTTCTGAATGACGACGACGGGGCGCTCAGCATTCCTCCAGTGTAGGTGCTCGCCGAGACTGCACCGTTTAGGCGCAGCGTGACAGCGGCAGAACGGTGTCGCCGGGAGCGCGATGAGTTGCCCATGGTGAACACATCGACGCGACGCGTCAGAACGTTTCACCGCAAGATCGGCGCACCTCTCCGCGTCTCAGCAACGTCACAGATCAGGGTGCGGCCGGAAGCGGTGCCTCCGGTTCGGGTGCCTGCGACTCTGGCGCCACCGGAACCGGCTCAGGTGCGGGCGGCACCGCTTCCGGTGCTGGAGGTACCACTTCCGGCGCGGGCGGCGCCGCTTCGGCCGCCGGTGCCTGCGCTGCCGTCTGCTGTATGGGTGCCGCTTCCGGTGGCGGGTTCGGCGCAGGCGGCGGCGAGACCTCGGGAGTAGGCGACGGCGGAGGTGCCGGAGGCGGCGGCACCTCCGAGATCGGCGAGGGCGGCTGCGGCGCCGCGGGGTCTGCCAGCGGTGGCTGTGCTCCCGCCTCGGGTGGGGGCGCACCGGGCACCTGCTCGGGCAATGCCGGCGGCAGCTCCGATGGCACCGGTGCGAGCTCGGACCCGGTCGGAGCCGGCTGCTCGCTGGGCACCGCGGTGTGTTCGGATGGGGCTGGGACGCTTTGATCCACCAGATGCTCCGGCCCTGCGTCCTCGACCACGGGCTCGAGTACGGACGGGACTTCGGCCGCCGGAGCCGCCGGAAGCGGGACCGCCGCGGGCGGTTGTACGGCGCCGGAGTCCCCCGAGGTACTCACCACCGGACGAGTGCTCCGGTGCGGTGTCGGCTCTGAACCCGGTAGCAGCTGCTGACCGACGGCGAGCGCGAGTGACACCCCGAAGGCCAGTACTCCACCGACCAATATCGCCAGTGGCGTCAACTGCCTGGTGGGCCAGCGCCAACCGAACGGACCGGTGCGATTGGCGGCGGTCAACCGGCCTCGGCGCACCGAGGCCAGTGCGGCGCCGCGGGCCAACGGCAACCCCGGTTCGGCAGGTGTGAACACCGATACCGCAAGCGCTCGTTCCAATTTCGGCAGCACCGAGTCCAGATCGACGGCAGATCCCACGACCACCAGTGCATCTGGGCGGGGATCAGCCGTGTCGAAGATGTCGGACAACCAACTGGTGAGGCCGGCCACGGTTTCGATGCCACGACTGACCGTGGTCTGAACCGGACTGTCGCCGGCCACCGTCATCGCCTGCACGACATCGGGTTCCAGAACGCAGACGCCGGTGGTGTCGAATCCGACGATGCCGGCCACGCGGCGCGCCAGCGCATCGGTCGCGTGCGGTAACCGCACCGGAACCACGTCGGCAAACCCGGCATCGGCGAACTTCTTCAACAACACGGCTGACTCGGTGGCCGCCCCGGAACTCCAGGTGACACCGATCGTGGTCAGCCGCAAACCATGTTCTGCCGCAACCCTTTCGGCGCGCCGAACTGCCTTCACCACGTCAGCGCAGATGTCATCGGTCCGCGCGGGGGCAAGGCCGCGGATGTCGAGGGCGTTGTGGTCGACGGTCGCCCCGTCAGCCTCGCTGCCCTCGACCAGGACCAGGCCGACGGTCGACGGTGTCAACGAAACACCGAGCACCGCGTCCACGTTCACCCCCGAAAAGTGTGGCCGTCGTCCAAACGTTTCACGGTGACATTACCGGGTGGCAGCATCGTAGCCATCCCCCGGACCTTCGATCGCGCACGCTCGCACGTGCCGAAATGTGCTGTGCCACAGAAGCGCCAGTACACAACGGCGCCGTAGTTTGCCGAAATCGCCGTCAATATCTGTCGGCCGGCGGCCGCGCATGGCAAGGTGGTGACCCATGCAGCACGTGCCGGAGCCACCACGCCACCGCGGGTTCTTCGGCCATCCCATCGGGCTGGCCAATCTGTTCGGGGTGGAATTGTGGGAGCGTTTCTCGTTCTACGGGATGCTCACCATCCTGGGTTACTACCTGTACTACACGGCTACCGAAGGCGGCCTGGGGTTACCCAAGAGCACCGCCACCGGCATCGTCGGCGCGTACGGAGGATTGGTGTACCTGTCCACCGTCCTCGGCGCATGGATCGCCGATCGCGTGCTGGGCATGGAACGCACGGTGTTCTACGGCGGGCTTGTCGTGATGGCCGGGCACATCGCCCTGGCGGTCGTTCCGGGCCTGTCCGGGGTGGGCGTCGGCCTGGTCCTGGTCGCCCTCGGCTCCGGCGCCCTCAAGGCCAACGCGTCCTCGCTGCTGGGCACGCTGTACGACAAGGACGACCCGCGCGCCGACGGCGGGTTCACGTTGTTCTACCTCGGAGTCAATCTGGGCGCCTTCGTCGGACCGCTGACAACGGGGTTGCTGCAGACCCGCGCCGGCTTCCACTACGCGTTCGGCGCCGCGGCCATCGGTATGGCACTGGGGCTCGCGCAGTACGTGGTGTTCCGGCGCAATCTCGGGAGCCACGGACGCGTCGTGGCAAACCCGTTGCCGCCCGGGGCAATCGGCAAGGTCATCGGCGTTGTCGCCGCACTTGGCGTGGCCGTGGCCGCGCTGTTCGCGATGCATGTGGTCGATCTCGCGAACCTGTCGCAGTTCACCACCGGGGTGATCGTGGTGGCCTCGGTGATGTATTTCGTGGTGATGCTGACCAGTGCCAAGGTGTCGGAAATCGAACGCACCCGGGTCAGGGCGTTCATCCCCCTGTTCATCGCCAACGCGGTGTTCTGGTCGCTGTTCCAGCAGACCTTCACGGTGCTGGCCGTCTACTCCGACGAACGGGTCAACTGGTCCGTATTCGGCTGGCAGGCGCCGTCGAATTGGATCGGGTCGATCGAACCCGTCTGGATCATCCTGCTCTCACCGTTGTTCGCGATCCTGTGGACCCGGTTGGGCAACCGCGCACCGACCACCCCGCACAAATTCGCCTACGGCGTGATCGGCATGGGCGCGGCGTTCCTGCTGTTCCTGCCGACCGCCTCGACCGCGGGCCGGGTGGTGCCCGCGCTGCTGGTGGCCGGCATCATGGTGGTGTTCGCGGTCTCCGAGCTGTTGCTGTCACCGATCGGACTCTCGGTTACGACAAAGCTTGCCCCACAGGCATTCCGGGCGCAGATGATGGCGCTGTTCTTCTTCTCGGTCGGGCTCGGCACCGCGATGTCAGGTGTACTCGCGCAGCATTACGACCCGGCGCACGAGTTCGCCTATTTCGGCATCCTCGGAGTGGTGGCGATCCTCGCCGGCGTCGTGGTTCTGCTGCTGTCGCCTCGGATCAGCCGGCTGATGGAAGGGGTTCACTGACCGGCGGACAGGATGTCGGCCAGCATCGGTGGTTCGATGTTGCCACCGGAGACGATCACCACGGCCGGGCCAGGCGGCGCTGCCACCTTGCGGTAGCCCGCCAGCGCCACTGCTCCGCTGGGTTCGGCGACCAGACGCGCACGGTGGGCCAGTTCCCGTACCGACGACCGGATCTCGTCCTCGGTCACGGTGATGACATCGTCGAGCACACGTTGCAGATGGGCGAATGTCAGCTCGGAGGGGGTCGAGCGCAATCCGTCGGCGATCGTCCGGTTACGTTGCGCCACAGGCCAGTCCACGCGGTGGCCGACTGCCAGGCTTTCGGCGGTGTCGCCGGCGAGTTCGGGCTCGACGCCGAATATGTTGGCGCGCGGGCACAACGCGCGGATGGCGGTGCCCACACCCGAGGCCAGCCCGCCGCCGCTGACGGGGATGAACACGGATGCGACCTCGGGCAGGTCCTGCGCGATCTCCGAACCGATGGTGCCCTGACCGGCGATCACGTCAGGATGGTCGAAGGGCGGCACCAGCACACCGCCGGTCCGCTCGACCAACTCCGCGGCGACCGCTTCACGCTGCCCGGCGCCACACAGCACCACCTGTGCCCCGTGATCCCGGGTGGCCTGCACCTTCACGGTCGGCGTCTCCTCGGGCATCACGATGTAGGCGGCGACGCCGAATGCCGCCGCCGCATATGCCACTGCCTGAGCATGATTGCCGCTCGAATAGGCCACCACTCCCCTGGCCCGGACCCCCGGTTCGAGCCGACCGAGGGCGTTGAACGCACCGCGGATCTTGAAGGCGCCGATCGGCTGGAGATTCTCCGGCTTGAGCCAGAGCGGTCGCTCAGGGTCACCCCACCCGGCGGCCAGCAGCGGAGTCCGCACGATGTCGGAGTCGATCCGCCGGGCCGCGGCGGCGATGTCGTCGAGGGTCACCAGCTTCACGGCACAAGTCTCTCCCGTCGAACGAACCGGCGAAAGTCCGGGCCGGGCCGCGACCCGTTAGCGTGGAGCCCCAGACCCGCCGACCTTGGAGTGCTCACGTGACTCAGTACAGCTTCGGCATCGTGCCGCGCTACGCCGAAATCGACCAGCAGGGTGTGGTGTTCAACGGCCACTACCTCACCTGGTTCGACGAGGCATGCACCGGGCTGTTCGACCACCTGCGGGTCAGTTACGCCGACCTGATCGCCGACGGCCTCGACATGCAGGTGGTGCACAGCGAGATCGATTTCCGGGCGCCGGTCCGCTGGCGGGAGTCGGTGCGAATCGCCGTGCGGTGTGAACGCATCGGCACCACCAGCTTCACCATCGGCTTCACGGTCCTCGGCACCGACGCTTCCGGCGACGAACAGCCCAGGGTGTGCGGGAGCAACGTCTACGTCATCGTCTCGACCGATGACTGGTCCAAGCGCCCCATTCCCGAACGCGTCCGCACCGCACTGAGTTCCGTTGCCGAACAATGAATCTTCCCGCCCGTGCGCCGAGCGGCCCGAAATTCTCGTTGAAACACCACTTCCCGGGTAGCACAATCGGTGTGGATGGCGATGCCGGTCTGTGAGGGGAGGATCATGACGCACACGCAACGTGGTGAATTCGATGACGACGCCCCGGAAGCGGACGTCGTCGAACAACTGATACCGGTCGGTGTCGACGATGAGGACGATGCGATGTCGGACCTGCGGCGGGTGCGAATCTCGACGGATACCGACGCCGCCGAAGCCGATCTGATCGATCAGGCCATCGTGGTACCTCTCGACGACGAGTCCGACTTCGACCGCTGACAGGAAGGATGCCCGGCATGCGCCTACCCGATGCGCTCGACAGCATCTCTGCCGATTCCGCGACGACATCACGGGTGTTCGGTGATCCGTATGTGACGCCCGACGGAGCGACGGTGATACCGGTGAGCAAGGTCCGGCACCGGTCCGACAGCGGGCGCTCCCATTCCAGACCACTGGGGATCTTCGTCATCAAGGACGGCAAGTCCACCTGGGAACCGGCCGTGGACAACACGCGGATCGCGTTGATGGGTGAGCTGATCGGATTGGTGGCAGCGACATTGGCCACGGTCGCTATGGTGCGTCGTCCACCGTGGCCGGATGTGCGTGGCGAGTTCTCCCGGCGAATCTGACCAGCCACACACCCAATGCCACCAACGTGAGCAGGGCGAGCAACCACGGCCAGGCCCCGTGCCGGTGTACCCAGCCGGCGAGGGTGCCCTGCACTCGGCCGGCGGCAGCGATCACCGGGTCGCTGGGATTGCCTGCGGCACTGAATAATTGGATCTCATACCAGCCGTAGTACGCGACATAGGCGCCGACGGCGATCAGCAAGGCGCCGCTGATCCGGCTGATATAGGGAACGACACGCCGCAACCGGTCGACCACGACCGTGCCGGCCAGCGCCGCGGCGACGGCGAGCACACCGACGACGAGCGCGAAACCTGCCGCGTACGCGGCGAACACCGCAACTCGACGCAAGGCCGTATTCGATTCCAGGGTGGCGCCGGTGACCGCCAGGAACGGCCCCACGGTGCACGTGAGCGAGGCCAGCGCGTACCCGACGCCGTAGCCGGCCATCGATCCGAGCCGTGCGGTTGGCGCCCACCCGGGATGCCGAGCCACCACGTCCGGCAACAGCAGCCCCAGCCGCCGCCCCGCCAGCAGCCAGCAACCGAGAATGACCAGGACCACCCCGATCAGCAGGGTCACGTAGGGCAGATAGCGCTGAACCGTGCTCGCGGCGGCGACCGTGAGCAGCCCGAACGCACCGAACACCGCGACGAATCCGGCGGTCATCACCACGGTGGCGACCAGCGCCCGACCCAGCGCCGGCAATGGTCCGCGCGGCGAGGTGCCCCGCACCACCAGCGCGAGATACCCGGGCAACAAGGCGAACCCGCAGGGGTTGAGTGCCGCGACGAGTCCCGCGCCGAACGCCAACCCCACCAGGTTGTCTGGCACGCGGGTGACTAGCTCTTCAAAGCCGCAACCCGATCGGCCAGCTCCTGGTGCGGCATCGCCGACGTCGGGTTGTTGACGAACGTGGATGACCCGTCGGCACGGTAGAAGACGTAGGCCGGCTGCCACGGCACGTTGTAGCGGGCCCAGATCGACCCGTCGGCGTCATTCAGATTCGGGAAGTTGAGGTGGTACTTGTCGACGAAGCCCTGCATGGCCCCGACATCTGAGTGTGCCGCCACACCGACGAAGGCGACCTGCGGATTGGCCGCGGCAACCTGACTCACCGACGGTGCTTCGGCGTTGCAGAACGGGCACCACGGCGTCCAGAACCACAGCACCGCGGGCCGACCGGCCAGGCTCGACCCGTTGAACGGGGTACCCGACAAGGTGGTGCCGGTGAACTGCAACCGATCGTCAGCGGCCGCTGTTGGCGCCGTGACCAGTGCGAATACGATCGCGAGCGCACAAAACAGGCCTCGCATCCTCATGACGGTCTCCTTCGGTCGAGGCGCGGCACACGCGTGACCTGCGCACACCCCCTAACACGACGGTCGACACGCGGAAGTTCAACTGGCCGGGAGTTGTACCGGCAGTTCAGTTCTGCCGCGGCAGCAGCTCAGCGGTGAACCGCTCCAGGAACGCACCGCGGTCAGCGGGGCCGGCCGACCTGATCACGAACTTGGTCAGACCGGCGGCCAGATAGCCGTCGAGTTGGCGATGCAGGGTGGGCCAATCGGCGGCGACCAGTTCCTCGGGGTCTACGTCAGGTCGGCGGCGACGGACCGCGGCGAGCAGATCGGCCGGGAGCGTACCGTCCCCGACGGCGAGACTGATGCCGTAATGATCGGCCTCGATGGTGCGGCCCGCGGCAACCGCCTCGGCTTCGATGCGCCGGCGCGCCGCGCCCGTCTCGTCGGGGGTGAGGAAGCTGCCGAGCCAGCCGTCGCCGTATTTGCCGATGCGGGTCAGTGCCGCCGGGGCCGATCCGCCCAGCCAGATATCGATCGGTGTCGCCGGCAGCGGCTGCACCTGTGCGGAACGGACAGTGAAGTACTCACCCTCGAACGACACGTCGCCGCCGCTCAGCGCCGACCGCAGCAGGGCCAGCGATTCGTCGAACACCGAGGCCCGGCGCCCGTCGGGAACGACGAAGATGTCCCGCTCGGCCGGAAGGGCCGAATGCAGGCCGAACGCCGGCAGCACCCGCTTGGGTGCCAGCGCGGCCAGCGAAGCCAGCTGTTTGGCCACCAGAACGGGATGGCGGCCCGGCAGGATCGCGACCGAGGTCCCGACCTTGAGCCGCCGGGTGCGGGCCAGCGCGTAGGCCATACCGACGACGGGGTCGACCGCCGGGGTATAGACCAGCTCGGAAAACCACACCGAGTCGACGCCGGAACTCTCCAGGTGATCGATGATGTCGCCCAGCTCGTCCGGGCCGGTTTCCGCGCCCAACCCGACGCCGAATCGAACCTTCATCGGTGCGTTCCCATGCCATCCATATTGGGCGTAACACCTGAAGGGCGCCTCTTGTGCCCGCTCGCGCGGCGGTACAGAGTAAGACAATGAGCGAACAATGGATTCAAGGGTGCTTGGTCCAGCGGATCACTTTTCGTGATGGCCTGGTGCTCAACCTCGACGACTACAACGAACTCGTCATCTCGGTTCCGCTGGAGCTGACGCTGCCCGCAACGGGCACCGACGACTCCGAAGTGGTGTCGCTGGACCCACGCGCACTACGCAACGAGGTGCGGCCGCTGTTCGATTTCGCCGGTCAACGCTGCACGCATGCCGACTGGGAGAAGGACGGCAGCCTCCACCTGGGCTTCTCCGACGGTCACCGGATCGATGTCCGGCCCGACGAAGGCCAAACCTCGTGGGAGCTGTACGGGAAGTACCACGGCTACGCCGCATGCCTGCCACACGGGCAGGTCCGCGTCGTCCGCCACGATCAGGAGGACTCCGATCAGGACGGCGACAACGGCCCCACCCGTGCCAGCGGCTGACCGGCATGCCGCGTGGCCGGTGGCACTACCGGCGGGGCATCAGCCGACACCGACCCCGATGATAGGGATCCAGACGCCGAAGAGCCACACGCCCCACTGCCGGAACCCGTTGTCCCACACCGGGTTCAAGTTGTATCCCCAGTAGTTGATGGTCGGTGGAAGCGGACCGCCCCGCCAGTGGAACGGAGGCGGCGGGCCCCAGCCCCACGGCGGCGGACCCTGGCGGTCATCCCACCAGTCGTGCCGGTTGTTCGCCCACCACGGGCCCTTGTCATCCCAGTGACCGCGGTTGTCGAAGTCAGGTCCGCGACCGTGACCGTCGAAATCGCGATCGTGGCCGGGCGGGCCGCCGTTGCAGAACGGGAAGCAGTCGTCGTTGCCGTGCCCCGGCTTGAGCGGTGCGGGCACCGCAGGCGACGCCGACGCCAGCGGAACCCCCATTCCTGTGACGCCCATTCCGAACGCACCGACCGTCAACGCGGCCGCCACGAACTTGGACAGTTTCATACCTGGACCTCCTCGAGTCGTGACCCAGGCGCTGGCCATCCCCCAATGGCCCGGCGCCGCAACGCCTTGCAACTCGGCCCGATGCGAGCGGCGAAACGTGCACCCCAGTGAGGTATCGCCGAGACGGATCCGAGCGTTACCCGTTGTCCGGGCGGCTGCCGACCTACCCTGGCGGGGTGGGTATCGCACCGCGGGTCAATGGCGCCCCTCCTCCGGACATACCACGCTCCGAGGTCGATCTCGGGTCATGGCAGTTCTGGCGCGAGGACGACGACATCCGCGACGGGGCGTTCGCCACACTCCGCCGAGACGACCCCATCTCGTATCACCCGGCATGCGTCCTCGAGGGTTTTCCGGAAAGCCCCGGGCACTGGGCGGTGACCAGGTATGACGACGTGTTCCAGGCGAGCCGTCACCCGGAGATCTTCAGTTCTGCGTCCGGCATCACCATCGGCGACCAGACTCCGGAATTGGCTGAGTATTTCGGGTCCATGATCGTGATGGACGATCCCCGACACACCCGCCTGCGCAACATCGTGCGCAGCGCGTTCACGCCGCGGGTGGTGGCCTTGATCGAGGACTCCGTCCGCGATCGTGCCAGGCGCCTGGTCACCGACATGGTGGCCAGAAATCCCGACGGCAACGCGGAACTGGTCACCGAACTCGCCGGGCCGTTACCGCTGCAGATCATCTGCGACATGATGGGCATCCCAGAGCCCGACCACCAGCAGATCTTCCACTGGACCAATGTGATCCTGGGGTTCGGCGATCCCGATCTGACTACCGACTTCGACGAGTTCCTCCAGGTGGCGACGGACATCGGCGGGTATGCCACCGCCCTGGCCGACCAGCGCCGCGCCGCGCCCACAGAGGACCTCACGACAAGCCTGGTTCAAGCCGAGGTCGATGGCGAACGGCTGACCTCGGCCGAGGTGGCCTCCTTCTTCATCCTGCTGGTTGTCGCGGGAAACGAGACCACTCGCAACGCCATCAGCCACGGCGTGCTCGCGCTCAGCCGATTCCCCGAACAGCGCCAGAAGTGGTGGTCACGGTACGAGGAGTTGGCTCCCACCGCGGTCGAGGAGATCGTGCGGTGGGCGTCGCCGGTGAGCTACATGCGCCGCACGGTCACTCAGGACACCGTGCTCGGCGGGACCCCGCTGCCCGCCGGGGCCAAGGTGACGCTGTGGTACGGATCAGCGAATCGGGACGAGTCGAAGTTTGCCGATCCGTGGACGTTCGACGTCACCCGGCATCCGAATCCCCACCTCGGATTCGGCGGTGGCGGTGCACATTTCTGCCTCGGAGCAAACCTGGCGCGCCGTGAGATCACGGTGGCGTTCGAGGAACTCCACCGCCAGCTGCCCGACATCGCCGTGACCGAGGAACCCGACCGCCTGCAGTCGCAGTTCATCCACGGCATCAAGCGCATGCCCGTGGCCTGGCGCTAGGCATCGCCCGCAACGCAGGTCGTGGCCTGTGGTTTGCCGACCCGCCGTCGGGGCACTCCTGAGGGAGAGCCAACGACACCGACGGAGGGACCATGCACTCCGAGCGATTCCGAATCCTGCTGAATTCACGAGGACCCTACGGGTCGGTTTATTTCGACGATTCACACGACACCGCGGATGCGGCCGGCACCATCGAGTTGAAATGGCGCGCGCTGCGCGCCGAACTCGAACGCCAGGGAGCCGGACCCGAACTTCTCCGCCGGTTGGAGCTTGCCGTCACCACGCGGCGCCCGGCCGTCGGACGCGGTAGCCGGATCGTCGTGGCGAACGCCGACGGCGTGCTGGTGGATCAGCACCTCAGCCACGGCGAGGGGCAACTTCATGCGCGGGTCTCGGAGCTTCCGTACATTCTGCCGACGCTGGAGACCGGCACGGAACAGCACTCGTATCTGGTGGTCATCGTCGACCACGCCGGCGCCGACATCGAATTGCACGGTGATCGGCCCGACCAGCCGGCGGTCGTCGCAACTACCGTCGAGGGCGGCAGTTTTCCGGTGCACAAGGCCGGCCGAGCCGAGACTCTGGGTTACGGCGATCCGCAGCAACATACCGAGGAAAGCCGGTCGAAGAACATCCGAGCCGTCGCCGATCGGGTGACCGCGTTCGTCGATGACGAGAAGCCCGATGCGGTATTCGTCGTGGGCGAAGTGCGGTCCCGCAACGATCTGGCCGCCGCGCTACCCGAACGAGTCACGAAACTCGTCGTCCACCTGCAGGTCGGGGCCCGCCACAGCGGATTCGATCCCACGGCGCTGAACGAGGCCGTCACCGAATGGCTCGTGCAGCACCAACACGACGCGGTGGACGCGGTGGCCGACGATGTTTCAGCCGAGATACGCCGAGGCAGCGGCCGAGCCACCGAAGGGCTGCCCGGGGTGTGCGCCGCGCTGCGTGCCGGAGCCGTCGATACCTTGCTGGTCGGCGACATCGGCGATGCCACCGTGGTCAGTTCGGACGATTTGGACACTGTGGCACCCAACCCCGAGGTGCTGTCCGAATTGGGCGTCGCACCCACCCGGGTGCTGCGTGCGGACGAGGCGTTGCCGATGAGAGCGATCTCGACCGGTGCCGATCTGGCCAAGATGCCTGCCGGATATTCGGCGACGAACGGCGTCGCCGCGTTGTTGCGTTATGCACCAAGGCAACCCGCCGCAGTCACTTGACGGTCAGCGTCCCCAGCATCGCCGGGTGGTAGAGGCAGTAGAACGCGTACTCCCCCGGTTCCTGGGGAGCCGTCAACGTCGCCCGCCCCTTGCCTTCGACGTGGACGTCGAACAGTCCCTTGGTCCGCGACGTCACCGAATGCTCTACCTCGTCGTTGTTGACGATCGTGATCTCGGTCCCCGGCGCGACGGACCCGAGGGAGCCGAATCCCATGCCCTCGATCGTGATGGTGGGCCCGGTCGGGACGGACGTGCCCGAGCCGGTGGTCACCGTTTCGGAATGCTCGCCGTGGCCGCCCGGCGAATTTGCTTGCCCGCAGGCCACACTCGCCCCCGCGAGCAAGACACACGACACCGCCAACGCTGCAAGTCGATACATCCGGGCCCCCTGGGGTTGTCCTGGCCGCGGACAATTATCGTCCCCGCCACGGTGTGATGTGCCCGATTCTGCCGATCCGGCGACTCAGAAGTATCCGTTGGCCGGCGGCCAGACTCCGTTGACCGCGAAGTTTCCCGCGGCATACGCCTTGTAGGCCAACGGGTTATGGCTCGCCACGGTGCGGGCATTGCGCCAGTGCCGGTCCAGATTGAGCGACCGCGACGTGGCCGAAGCACCGCCGGTGTCGAACAACCGCTGCGCCGCCGACAGGGTCAGCCGCTCGGCCACCAGCTGCGCGCGGGCCACCGTGATCGCCACGTCGGCGAGGGACTGTCCGTCGTGCTGGCGGCCGCCGTCCACGACGCCGTCGATCGCGTCGGCCGCACCGAGCACCAGCGTGCCCGCGGCCTCCGCGTCGGCCGCGATGTCACCAACGGCCTGCAGAACGAACGGGTCCACCGCGGCGGTGTCGGCCAGAGAGTGCGCCGCGGGCCGGGCTTTGGTACGCACATACCGCACCGCGTCGTCTAGGACGCCGTACGCGATGCCGGCTGCCACCGCCGCCAGGTACAGCTGCAGGAATGTGGTGCTGTGGCCCAGGTGATTTCCGTCGGAAACCGTGGTGACCTCGTCGGGGTGCACCACCACGTCCGTGAACCGGGTACCGCCGCTGGCGGTCAACCGCTGGCCGAATCCGTCCCAGTCGTCGAACAGTTCGACCCCGGCCCGGTCCGTCGGCACGATCGCCTGCAGGTCACGACCTTCGGCGTCCACCGCCGACACCGCGATGACATCGGCGAACAACGATCCGGTCGAATAGAACTTGTAGCCGTTGAGCCGCAGCACGCCGTCGTCGCCGGCCAGCACGGTGGTGTCGGCACTCGACGGTGAGCGGCCGGCCCCGTCGGTGATCGCGTTGCCGAACACCAGCCCGTCGTTGATGCGCGCGAACCAGCGCACCCGCTCGTCCTCTGTAGCGCGATTGCTCAACAACCGCTCGGCATATCCGAAATGAGCCCGGAGTGCCTGGGCGACATTGGAACTGGCCCGCGCGATCTCGATCACCACGCCGAGCACGTCGCGCACAGTACCACCGGGGCCGCCGTAGCGCGTGGGCACCCGCAAGGCGAGCAGCCCGGCGGTCCGAAGCCGGTGTACCGCGTCGTGCTGGAGCACGCGGTCCCGTTCGGCGGCCACGTCCCCGCGCCGGAGCTCGTCGACGATATCCGGTAGCCGGCCCAGCCGGTCGGCCACCGAACCGCCGAGCAGCTGTCGATGTTCGGTCTCTGAACCGTTCACCGTCGCGGTCATGAGCCGGCCAGGTAACGTCGGCGTTCCCAGTCACTGACGTGACCACTGTATTCGCGCCACTCGCTGAGCGCGATCGCGGCGAAATCCTGTACGGCATCGTGCCCGAGAATCTCTGCCACCGTGTCGTCCTGGGTGGCCAGCGCGACGGCGACACCGAGAGACTCCGGCAACGCGATCCCCTTGGCATACAGGTTGCCGCCCTCGGCCGCCGGTGGCGTGCGCTGCGCCCGGATCCCGGCCACCACCGCGGCCAGCGCGGAGGCCACCAACCAGTACGGATTGGAATCCGAAGCACCACTGCGCAATTCGATGCGAGTCGCCGAAGGGTCGGCGTCCACCAGGGATCGCACCGCTGCGCTGCGGTTGTCTCGGCTCCAGGTCACCGTGGCCGGAGCGAACGAATCCGGTACGAACCGCCGGTAGGCGTTGACCGAGTGCGCGCCGAACAGCGTGATCGACGGCAGATGCTCGAGCAGGCCCGCGATCGACCACAACGCCAGCGGGTTCTCCGCCCCGTCCTGGGGCGCGAACGCGGGCTCGCCGTCCCGCCACAGCGAGATGTGCAGGTGCGCCGAGCTTCCCGAGTGTTCGGTGAACGGCTTGGGCATGAAGCTGGCGATCTTGCCGTGCCGTCGGGCCACCTCTTTAGCCGCGTACTTGAGCCGGGCGGCATCGTCGGCGGCGTCCAGCGCATCGGCGTAGATCAGGTTCGCCTCGACCTGCCCTGGGCCGTATTCGGTTTCGATCCCCTCCAGCCGGGTGAAGGCGGCAAGCGACCGCTGCAGGTCGCCGAGCAACGGGTCGAGGGCGTTGGCATTTTCCAGCGAGTAGGCATGAATGTCGGGCTGGAATGCCGAACCGTCCGGATCGAGCAGATAGAACTCCAACTCGACGCCGACCTTGGCGGTGTAGCCGAGCTCGGCCAGCTGGGCCAGCACCCGGCGGAGCACCGCGCGCGGATCCAGCTGTGAAGGGCTGCGGTCATGGGTGACGATGTCGGAGATCACGTGCCCGGTACCGGGGCGCCACGGCAGCGGCCGGAAGGTCGACAGGTCCGGCACCGCGTACACGTCGGGATAGCCGCTGTCCCAGTTTGTCAGTCGCAGCCCGTCGATCACGGTGGCATCGGCGTTCCATCCCAAAGATGCTTCGCAGAAGGCGAATCCGCTGCCGCGGGCCCGGTCCAGGAACCCGGCGGCCGGGATGCGCTTGCCTTGCGCGTGACCGAAGGGATCGCTCCAGGCGACTTCGATCTCGGTGATCGAGCCGTCCCCGATGCCGCGCACCGCAGCGTCCCCGGCAGTCGGCTCCGTGGCGCTCACCGTACCGTTGACCGTCACGAGGCGCTCCCCACCCGACGGCCCACCACCACACCTGCCGCGAACGCGGCGACGAGCACACCGACGATCGCCCAGGCCAGCACGCTGGAACCGCCGACCAGGTCATTGAGGTTGGTCAGGATCAGCACCAACGCGCCGAGCAGACCCGCCAGACCGAGCGCCGGGGCGATCCGCACCCGCCACAGCGAGTGGCCGTGCCGATCGCGGGCGAAGTAGACCAGCACCGCTACGCTGGTGGCGATCATCAGAAGCACCACGCCGACCGTCGTCGCGCCGGCGAACCAGGTGTAGAACTGCGCGGCCGGATCAAGCCCGAACACCACCGCCAGCAGCACGCTGACCGCCACGACACCGGAGATCCACAGCGACGCCTGGTGCGGTGAGCCGTGCCGGTCATGCGGTCGGCTCAGCCGCGCGGGCAGGACGTCACGCTGCGAGAGCGCGAACACGTACCGCGACGCGACGTTGTGGAAGGCCAGGATGCACGCGAACAGACTGGTGAAATACAGCACCGTGATGATGTCGGCGCCCGCCGCGCCGATGTACCGGTGTGCGGTGTCGCCGAGGAAGGTGGAACCGGAGTCGGTGGCGCGCGCGATCGCCTGCTCGTCACCCCAACCCGAGATCAGCGCCCAGCTGGTGACGGCGTAGAACACGCCGATCAGGATCAGCGCCAGGTAGGTGGCCCGTGGGATCGTCCGTTCCGGAGTCCGGGCCTCGTCGCGGAAGATCGCGGTGGCCTCGAACCCGACGTAACTGATGATCGCGAAAAGCAGCCCGATGCCCAGTGATCCGGAGAAGATCGCACTCGGGCTCACGATGCCCGAGGACAGTCCGTGCTCGCCGCCGTTGGCCACGATCACCAGGTCGAGCACCAGCACGATCGCGATCTCGGCGGTCAGCAGCACGCCCAGTACGCGGCTCGACAGCTCGATGTTGCGGTAACCGAGGTAGGTGGTGACGGCGAAGGCCGCCGCGGCGAACACCCACCAGGGCAGCGAAGGTCCGCCGGCCAGTTCCACGACCGCGGCCCCGGCTGGACCGAGCAGGCCGTACACCCCCGCTTCCAGCGCGACGTAACTCACCAGTGCCACGAACGCGATTCCGATGCCGGTGGGCAGACCGAGCGACTGACGAACATACGAGAAGAAGGCGCCCGCCTCGTCGACATACGGCGTCATCGCGGTGAAGCCGACCGCGAACAGCAGCAGCACCACGGTGGCGGCGATGAACGTGGCGGGGAATCCGGCGCCATTGCCCGACGCGATACCCAACGGCACTACACCACCGATCACACCCAGCGGGGCGGCCGCGGCCACCACCATGAAAACGATCGAGGCCACCCCGAGGTTGCCGCGCAGCTGCCGTCCCGTCGGCGGCAGCTGGTACCCCAACGATTCTGGGGCTGTGGTGGTTTCGGACATGCTCGACCGTCCTTCAGACTGCGTGCGCGTAAATATGACCCGGGGAACATAGGGCCGCCGGGCACCGGCACACCAGGTCTGGCGTCAGCGTGCGCAAAAGTCGGTTCGGTTACCGGGCTCCCAGGACATCGAGCATTCCGGCCGCGGACCGCGGCCAGGTGAACTGCTCGGCTCGCTGCCGGGCACTGCTGCGTCGCAGGGGTTCGGGCCGGCCGATCACCGAGGTGACGGCCCGCGCGATGGCGTGCGGGTCGTTGTCGGCGGTCGCCCCGCTGTCGCAGGTGAGGATCTCGGCCAGCGCCGAGGTGCGCGACACGACCGCAGGGGTTCCACAGGCCAGCGCCTCCAGGGCGGCCAGGCCGAAGGTCTCGTGCGGACCCGGCGCCAGCGCGACATCGGCCGAGGCAAGGATCGTGGCCACGGTGTCGCGGCAGCCGACGTACCCGGTGAAGGAGACCGGCAGCCCACTGGCCTGCCGTTCCAGCCGGGCCCGCAACGGCCCCTCACCGACCACCACCAGCTGTGCGTCGACCCCTGAATCACGCAGCGCGGCAACGGTATCGATACTGCGATGGGCATGCTTCTCCACCGACAGCCTGCCGCAGTGCACCAGCAGGGTCTGCTGCGGGGCGGCCCACCGCCCCCGCATCTCGGCACACCGCCGGCTCGGGTGGAACTGCTCGAGGTCCACCCCGAGCGGCACGGTCGCGACGTTGTCCGCGCCGATCCGGTCGAACTCCTCCCGCGCGAATCCCGTGGTGCAGACCACGGCGTCGTAGTTGGCCGCGGTACGCCGGTTGGCGAAGTCCGCCACCATGACCGCAGCCGGCCGCGGCAGCACCTGGCCGACCAACCGGTCCAGGCGTTCGTGGGAGATCATCACGGTGGCCACGCCGTGTTTGCGACCCCACGGTCCCAGCGACCGCAAGGTCAGCCGGTCCGATACCTCGATGGCGTCGGGACCCAGCTGCTGCAGCAGGGTGACCACCGGGCCCGGCAGCACCGCA
The DNA here is from genome assembly GCA_001942045.1 of Mycolicibacterium porcinum. Taxonomy (GTDB): domain Bacteria; phylum Actinomycetota; class Actinomycetes; order Mycobacteriales; family Mycobacteriaceae; genus Mycobacterium; species Mycobacterium porcinum_A. Next base: position 47,030 of record MSTD01000022.1, on the reverse strand, counting down.
CGGTAACCACCCGTGAACGGGATGAGCCTGGCGGGCAAGGAGATTCGTACGACGCCGCTGGCAAGAACGTGCCGCTGCGGATGCGCCCCGGGAACGATGAGGAACACCTCGTGCCCCAGGGCGCAGTACTCCGCGCCGAGGCGGTCGACCGCGGTGCGCAGACCACCCGATCGCGGGCCGTAGAAGTTCGCTACCTGGACAACCCGCATGTCACGATGAGAACCGGGCCGCGTGTGCGGTCAACAACGAGGCTGCAACCGAGAATTGAACAGCGGCTGAACAAGCCAGCGCTCAGGCCAGATGCTTCGCGAACCAGTCCTGGATACGTCGCCACGCGTCGGCCGCGGCGGCGGGCTGGTAGCGATCGCCGGTGTCGTTGAAGAACGCATGGTTGGCATCGGGTTCGGTGACCAACTCGTGCACCATGCCCGCGTTCTCGAGCGCCGCCCGTACCACCGGTTCGGTCGCATTGACCCGCTGATCCAGGGACCCGTAGAAGGCCAGCACCGCCACGTCGCGCGAGCCGGCGAAATCCGGGGCATCGGGCGCGGGGCCGTAGAACGGCACCGCGGCAGCCAGTGCGGGTGTGCCCGCGGCCAGGAGCCGCCACACCAGCCCGCCGCCCATGCAGAATCCGACCGCGGCGACCTTGTGGTCGGGCACTCGCCGCTGCAGTTCCGCGATGCCCGAGTTCAGATCGGCGATGAACTGCGGCGGTTCGATCCGGCTCAACGCGGCAGTCGCAGCGGCAGGATCGGAGAAGGCGGCCGTTCCGCCCTGGCGCGAGAGCAGGTCGATCGCGAGGGCCGAATACCCGATGCCGGCGAATCGCCCGGCCACCGAACGGATGTGGTCGGTGAGTCCCTTGTTCTCGTGGATCACCAGCACGGCACCCCTGGGTTCCGGCGCGGCCGCCCAGGCACCCTTCAACTCACCGGCGGGACCGGTCCATGTCACCTCAGCGCTGGGCACCGCGCCCTCGGCTCCGGGCGGCGGAGCCGGTTCCGGGGCGGATTCCGGTGCCGCGCCGGGCGTCGAACCCGGAGCGGACTCGTTCGTTTCACCGCACGCGGCGATCAACGCGGCCGCCGCGGCGGCGCCGATTCCGAGCAGGCCCAGCCGACGCAGGGCCTCCCGGCGCGACAACAGCCCGTCGAGGTGGTCGGTCGCGATTTCCTCGGCGATATAGCGCTGCAGTGGGGTCACCTCCGCAAGTATGCGCCGATATCCCGAACCGCAGCTATAGAAGTGCCGACGGCGGGATACTCATCGGATGGGCTGGACACCGGACCCGGACGCGCTGCGCGGACGCATCGCGGTGGTTGCCGGTGCCACCCGCGGCGCGGGCCGAGGCATCGCCACCGCGCTGGGTGAAGTCGGTGCGACCGTCGTCTGCACGGGTCGCAGCAGCCGGTGCGGAAGCCGCGACTCCGACTACAACCGGCCCGAAACCATCGAGGAAACCGCCGAATTGGTCACGGACCTGGGCGGGCTCGGCGTCGCCGTTCAGGTCGACCACCTCGATGTGACGCAGGTCCGCATGCTGGCCGGGCGGCTCAAGGCCGACTACGGACACGTCGACATCCTGGTCAACGACATCTGGGGCGCCGAGGTGCTCAAGGGCCCGCCCGACACCTGGGGGCGGCCGATGTGGCAGCACGACCTCGACGACGGGTTACGGATGTTGAGACTCGGACTCGACACGCACCTGGTCACGTCGCACTGCATCCTGCCGCTGCTCGCCGATCGCCCCGGCGGTCTTCTGGTCGAGATCACCGATGGCACAACCGAATTCAATGCCGACCACCCGCGACTCTCGGTGTTCTACGACCTGGTCAAGACCGCGGTGAACCGGTTGGCCTTCAGCCATGGACACGAGCTCGCCGCGTTCGGCGCCACCGCGGTCTCGATCACGCCGGGCTGGTTGCGCTCGGAGATGATGCTCGACAACTACGGCGTCACCGAGGCCAACTGGCGCTCCGCCCTGGACCTGGCCCGCACCGACGGCTACCCGGCGGCACCGCCGGGCTTCGCCGAGTCCGAATCTCCCAGGTTCGTCGGTCGCGGCGTCGCCGCGGTGGCCGCCGACCCGGACCGGAACCGCTGGAACCAGCAGTCCGTCAGCTCGGCCACACTGGCCCGCCACTACGGGTTCAGCGACCTCGACGGGCGAGTCCCTGACGCCTGGGCGCCGCTATAACCCCAGGTGAATCGCCCTCCGTCCCATCCAGTAGACATTTTTTCAAATCTGTTCACTATTTTCATTGACACTGGCCCGACCGGGCCTGTTCTATGGCTGAGTGAGCTTCGACACGATCATCCGCAACGGCCGGTGGTTCGACGGCACCGGCGCCCCCTCCGCCGTGCGCAACATCGGCATTCGCGCCGGCCACGTGGTTGCCGTCTCCCCCGAACCCCTCGATGAGACCGACTGTCCTCAGGTCATCGACGCCACCGACAAGTGGGTCCTGCCCGGGATGCTGGACATCCACACGCACTACGACGTCGAGGTGCTCAACGGCCCGGCGCTGTCGGAGTCGCTGCGCCACGGCGTGACCACCGCGATGCTCGGTTCCTGCTCGCTGTCGACCGTGCACGTCGGCGGCACCGACGCCGGCGACCTCTTCGGCCGCGTCGAGGCGATCCCCCGGGACCAGGTCATCGCCGCAGTGGACGACAACAAGACGTGGTCCGACTGCAACGGATACGTGACGGCGCTGGAGAGCCTGCCGTTGGGTCCCAACATCGCCGCCTTCATCGGGCATTCGGACATGCGCACCGCGGTGATGGGACTCGACCGCGCCACCCGCAGCGACGAGCGACCGACGGCCGCCGAACAGGCCCGCATGGAGCAGATGCTCAAAGCGGCCCTCGACGCCGGATTTGTCGGAATGTCGTCCCAGCAACTGCTTTTCGACAAGATCGACGGCGACACCTGCCGCTCCCGGACGCTGCCGTCGACCTACGCCAAGCCGCGTGAGCTGCGCCGCCTCAAGTCGATGCTGCGCCGCTCGGGCCGGGTCCTGCAGTCCGGTCCGGACATCCAGAATCCGCTGAACCTCGTCTCGCAGTTGGCCCAGTCGCTCGGGCTGTTCCGCAACAATCTGAAGACCAGCCTGCTCTCGGCCGCGGACAGCAAGGCGAACCCGTACTCGATCATGATCATGGGTCCGGTAGCCCGGTTGGTGAACAAGCTCGGCGGGAACTTCCGGTGGCAACACCTCCCGGTGCCATTCGAGGTGTACGCCGACGGCATCGACCTGGTGGTGTTCGAGGAATTCGGTTCCGGCGCAGCCGCTCTGCACCTACGCGACGAGGTCGAGCGCAATGAGCTGCTGCGTGACGAGTCGTACCGGCGGCAGTTCCGCAAGGACTACGACAACAAGTTCGGCGTGCGGGTCTGGCACCGGGATTTCTTCGACGCCGAAATCGTGGCCTGCCCTGACGAATCCGTAGTCGGCAAGTCGTTCGGCCAGGTCGGTCAGGAGCGGGGCGAGCTGCACCCCGTCGACGCCTTCCTGGATCTGGTGCTCGAGCACGGCACCGCGCTCCGGTGGCGCACCACCATCTCCAATCACCGGCCCGAGGTGCTCAAGAAGCTTGCCCGCGATCCCGGTATCCAGCTCGGCTTCTCCGACGCCGGTGCGCACCTGCGGAACATGGCCTTCTACAACATGGGACTGCGGCTGCTGCGGCATGTCCGCGATGCTGAGCGGGCAGGCACGCCGTTCATGTCGATCGAGCAGGCCGTGCACCGGCTCACCGGTGAGCTCGCCGACTGGTACCGGATCGACGCCGGCCACCTGCGCATCGGGGACCGCGCCGACGTCGTGGTGATCGACCCGGAGCGCCTCGACGACTCCCTCGATGCCTACGCCGAGGAGACCGTCGACCACTACGGCGGGCTGTCACGCATGGTGAACCGCAATGACGACACCGTCACCGCCGTGCTCGTCGGCGGCCGCACGGTGTTCGCCGACGGTCGGCTGACCGACCTGGTCGGCAAGCAACGCACCGGCCGGTTCCTGCGGGCCGCCCACCAGACCCCGTCCATCGCCGCCGAAGACAGTGAGCTGACCAGTGTCCGTTGAAGACCTGTCGATCGAAGAAACCGTCCACGGCATGTGGAAGGCGCTGTCGGAACGCGACTGGGAGCTGCTCAAGACGTACCTGTCGGACGACTGCATATACCTCGACATGCCGGTGGGCCCCGCCGCTGCCGCCAAGGGACCCGAGGACATCGTCAAGCGCCTCAAGATCGGCCTCGAACCGCTGGCATCCTACGAAAACTTCCCCGGCCTGCTGGTGGACAACGGTCGTGACGCCATGTACGAGCATCACGAGGAATGGCACTGGGCCAGCGGCGAATCCGCGGTACTGAAGTTCGTCACCGTCCATCGGGTCGAGAACGGCAAGGTGACCCTGTGGAAGGACTACTGGGACATGGGCGCACTGGCCAACCACGCCCCGCCGGACTGGCTGGAGAACTTCGCCACCGCCGACATGTCCTGGGTGTTCGACGCCACCGGGCTGGTTTGAGCGACTAGGTCGTTTTTGACGAAACCCTGGAAGCACTTACGCCGAGGATTGCTGCCAGCATGTGGCTGCAGACCGAGACGTAGAGCATATCTAACAACATGAATGGCGTTGTGGCATACAGGGGGACCTGATCTGCCGCGGAGAAGGTCCGATTCGCGAGACTCGGCACGGGCACAGCCAGGGCTGAGGTCCGTTCGCAATCAACAGACACGACCTAACCCCAGACGAGGCAGAACGGGTGGCCGGCCGGGTCCCGGAACACCCGGAAGTTCTTGTCCTCGACGGCGTCCGGCACCGACGTCGCGCCCAGCGCCAGAACCTGGCGCTCGGCCAGGTCCGGATCATCGACCAGGATGTCGAGATGGAGCTGCTGGGACCCTCGCGGATCCGGGAAATGCGGAGGCTCGTGCTGCGGTGAGTACTGACACGCCACCCGGCGACCCGCGGGGTCGGTCACCACCACCCACGTGTCGTCCTCAGCGGCCACGTCTCCGCCGAGGAGCTCGGCGTAGAACGCGGCCAGTGCCCGCGGATCCCGGCAGTCCAGTACGACGGAGCGAAGTGTTCCGATCATCGGATCGGTATTGCCGGTGCGGGCGGCACGCAAACACTCAAATACTCCACGCCATCCGGAACCGATCGGTGAGCTGCTCGGCATCCAGATCGCCGAAGTTCTCCTGTTCGTACCTGCGGACCGCGAGCACCGCGTCCACCGGCTGATCGCCGAGAATCTCCCGGATCAGCGCCGAAGAATCCAGTGCGGCAAGGTTGTCGGCCTGTCGGTTGGGCAACCGCACGATGCCGTCGTCGGCACGCTGGGCATCGGTGAGGGAGGCCGGGTCGACGACGACCTCCGGTCCCAGTGCCAGGCTCTGATTGATTCCGTGCTGGGCCAACCCGAGGATGGTCGCCGTCGCCAGGTACGGGTTGGCCGACGGGTCGATGACCTTGACCTCGACATTCGCGCCGTAGGGATTGCTCGGACCGCCGATCAGGAATCGCACGGCGGCTTCCCGGTTCTCGGTGCCCCAGCAGTTGTAGGCGCCGGCCCAGTACCCCGGCTGAATACGCAGGCCGGACAGCACCGATCCGCACAGCACACCCTGGGCGGCGGGCAGCCCGGCGAGCAGTCCGGCCAGCGCGGACTCCCCTTCCGGCGTCATTTCCCGCGTCCCGGTCCCACCGGAGAACAACGGCACACCCGATCGGCTCAGCGAAAAATGTTGATGGGCACCGGAACCCACCCCGGCGGCAAACGGCAACGGGGACAGGCTGACCCGGAATCCGTATCGCCGGGCGACCCGGGCCGCGATGATCCGCATGAGCACCAGCTGGTCGGCGGCGGCTACCGGCGGCAACGGCGCCAGCGAGATCTCGAACTGGTTGGTCCCGTACTCGGGATGGAATTGCTCGATCGCCACGCCGGAGCCGTTGGCCGCATCGGTGACATCGCGGACGAACCCCTCGAATTCGAGCACCCCGACCAACCCGTACTGCGCCCACAGCAGCGACGGGAGCCGGCTCCCGTCGGGCCCGACGAGGACGAACTCCACCTCATGGCCGACGAGTGCGGTCAGGTCGGCGGCCTCCAGCCGGTCCTGCACCCGCTGCAGCACGCCGCGGCTGCAATACGGATCTGCGGAACCGTCTTGGTTGTAGAAAGCGGCTGGGGCCCAAGCCAATCCGTCGCCGAGGATCCGCAGAGCGCCGAGGTCGATGCGGATCCGCTGATCTCCCACGACGCCGATGTCCCCGCCCATCGCGATCCCGGTCTGATCGATGGTGAACGCATGGAACACCGGGCTGGCGCCCAGACCCGGATCGGCGAAGATCCCCATCCGGCGCAGCGGAACGGTTTTCGCGTGGGTCAGCCCGGCCGGGCTGACCACGGTGCCGATCAGGGTCGCGACACCGTCGGATTCCAGCTGCGCGATGGCGGCCGCAGCCAGGGGTTTCGCCGGTCCCGATGATCCAGCTGTCACAGCCTCATTGTGCGCCGAGGCGCGAACGCTAGAGCGTGATCTTGCAGGTTTGGCCGATGTCGAGGGTCCGCAGCATCCGGCCCATTCCGAGCCACATCGCACACGACAACGCCAGGTCCGTCAGCAGCTCGGCGTCGAACTGCTCGCCGGCCCGCTCCCAGAAGTCTTCGTCATCACGCAGTCCGGTGTGATCGCTCGCGAAGCGCTCGGCGAACTCGGCGGCGATGCGCTCCTGCGGGCTGTAGCCCGGCCAGGTCCGCCACTCGGCGGCGTGATCGTAGAGATCCTCGTCCACCCCCGCCACGGCCCCGTCGGAGTCACGGGTGTTCTGGCACACCACACATTCGTTGTCGAGCGCGATCACCATCCGGGCCAGCTCGCGCACCCGCAACGGCAACCGCCCCTTCGTGTACACCGCGTTCGTGTAGTTGGCCATGGCGGTGCCGATCTCGGGAGACCTGAGGATCCAGCCGGCCACGTCGTCGTCGGGAAAATCTCCGATACGGCTCATGGCCGAATCGTACGCGCGCAGCGACAATTCTGGAACAAGTTCTAGTTTTTCGTTCCCGAGCCGGTCAGTTCCGCCTCTCGGTCGTCACCCCAGTCCCGCTGCACCACCACCCGGTGGGCGATGCGCTCCAGCGCGGCCTCCACCTGGGCCCGGTCCGGGCGTCCGTCGAAGGACGGTGATTCACCCAGCTTGTCGACGATCCGCCCCACCAGTGCGGCGGACACACCGTCGACCTGTCGCACCCCGCTCTGGGTCAGCCACAGCTGGTCGCCGGTACGCAACACATATCCGTCCTGCACCAGCCGGTTGAAGGTCGGTTCGAGCACCTCGAACGGCACCATCAACCGGTCGGCGATCTCGGTCAGTCGAGCCGCGCCGAATATCTGCCCGTGCCGGTAGATCTTGAGCAGCGCCCACAGCCCGGCCACGTCCAGCTCGCAACCCGGTCCACCGGCGACGTTGCGCAGCCGGATCTCCGGCGAGCTGCGCATCAGTCGGCTGACCACCGTCTCCAGCCACTGATCCGAGGATTCCGCGCTCGGCATGCCGAACCCCTCACCGAGGTCGGCGGCCAGCGTTGCCTCCGCCTCGACCAACGGCACTTCCTTGAGGAACAGCGCCACGATCAAGCCGACCAGCGCCACCGGTGCGGCGCACAGGAACACCAGGTCCAACGCATCGGAGTAGGCGGACACGATCGGGGCGGCGACGTCCGGCGGCAGCTCGTGCAAGGCCTTCGGCGACGCACCCGCGACGGGCGGGGCGCCGCTGGCCGCGAGCGCCCCCGGCAGCCGGTCCGACAGGAATCCGGCGAACAGCGAACCGAAAATGGCTGCACCGAACGAACTCCCGATGGTCCGGAAGAACGTCACGCCGGACGTCGCGACGCCCAGATCCGAGAAATCGGATGTGTTCTGCACGATGAGGACCAGCACCTGCATACACATGCCGATGCCGGCGCCGAGGATCAACAGATACAGCGATTGCAGCGGGATCGGCGTCGCGGCGTTCATCCGCGACAGCAGCACGAAACCGACGAGCATGATCGCGGTACCGGCGACCGGGTAGATCTTGTAGCGCCCGGTGCGGCCCACCAGGCTGCCGCTGACGGTCGAGGTGATCAGCAGTCCGATCACCATCGGCATCGTCCGCAGCCCGGATTCCGACGGTGACACGCCGTCCACGAACTGCATGAAAGTGGGCATGAACGTCAGCGCACCGAGCATCGCGAAGCCGACCACCAGCGACAGCACACAGCACATGGTGAAGACGGGATTCCGGAACAGCCGCATCGGCAGAATCGGTTCGGCCGCCTTGGTTTCGGCTCGCACGAACATCGCCAGGGCCAGGATCGACCCGACCACCAGACCGATGATTGTCGGTGACGTCCACGCCAACTCGCCGCCGAGGCTGGTGGCCAGGGTGAGACCGGACGCGCCGATTCCGACCCAGACGATGCCGGCGTAGTCGATCACCGGGCGGGCCGGCCGCGACGTCAGTGCCGGGATGGTGGCGGCCGCGACCACGAGCACGACCAGGCCGACCGGGATGCTGAGCCAGAAGGCCCACCGCCAGCCGAGGTGATCGGTGACGAAGCCGCCGAGCAGCGGGCCCGCCACGGTCGTGACACCGAAGACCGCCCCGAGCGCGCCCTGATATCGCCCGCGGTCGCGCAGCGGGATCACCTCGGCGATGAGGGCCGAGGAGGTCACCATGATCGCGCCGCCGCCGATGCCCTGCAGGGCCCGCGCGGCCACCAGCATGATCATCGAACCGGAGAGGCCGCTCAGGACCGATCCGATCAGAAAACACAGGACCGCGGCCTGGTACACGACTTTGCGGCCGAAGATGTCGCCGACTTTGCCGACCACCGCGGTGACGACGGTAGAGGCGAGCAGGTAGCTGGTCACCACCCACGCCTGATGGCCGGCTCCGCCGAGGTCCGCCACCACCGTCGGGAGGGCGGTGGCGACGATGGTCTGGTTCAGCGAGGCCAGCAGCATGCCGAGCAGGACGGCGACGAACACCAAGTTGCGCCTGCGCACGCTCAGCAGCGCCGCGCCAGAGGTCTGCTCGGCGGTGGTTGATGGGCTCGACATGTCTTCCTTTCACCAGCCTGCCAGTTCAACCAAGATTATCGTTAGACAAGCTATGAAAGTTACAGCACGAACAAAGCCGCCCTGGGTAACCGGCGGTCACCGGCTACCCGGAGCGGCTTCGATCGAAACGGGTGCGCGCCTACCGGGCTCAGTGGGGCGGCCGGGACACGCACTGCGCGGCGTAGAGCGCGTCGCCCAACTTCTCCATGAGCTCGAGCTGGGTTTCGAGGTAGTCGATATGCGATTCCTCGTCAGCCAGGATGGCTTCCAGGATGTTCGCGGAGGTGGCATCCTGCTTTTCCCGGCACATGATGATCCCGGGCTTCAGCCGGGCCACCACCTCGTACTCGATCGCCAGGTCGGCTTCGAACTGTTCGCGAAGCGTCTGGCCGACGCGCAGCGAGAACAGCCGCTGATAGTTGGGCAGGCCGTCCAGGATGAGGATTCGGTCGGTGATGGTCTCCGCATGCCGCATCTCTTCGAAAGATTCGGAGCGGGTGTGTTCGGCCAGTTCGGTAAATCCCCAATTGTCTTGCATTTTCGAATGCAGGAAATATTGGTTAATTGCGGTGAGTTCGCTCGTCAATTGCTCATTGAGCAATTTCAGGACATCCGGGTCGCCTTGCATCGTGACTCCTAAGCACCTTGAGGGCTGGTCAAGTGTTGCCGTGTGCCGTGCACATCCAATCTAGTGCAGAAAGCACTGCCGGGCGCAATGGTTGACAGCTAATTCGGCGTGTTCGTCCCACATTCTTGGATCCTCGTGGCCCCTCGGGCCGCGGCGTGGCCACAAAGAGTGGACTGGCTGTCCTAACTAAGGTTAGACTGCGCTAATCTGTTGGTACACCTCAAAAAGAAAGGCCGGTGTCGAATGAGTGAGTACGATTTGCACTCGCTCATTCTCTCGTGCGATTTCCGCGTCGACGACGTCGAACAAATGTGGAAATGGATGAAGAAACACCGGTCCGGCCTATTGTCGATCGGCGCCCATCACGTGGTGCTCTATAAATCAATTTGGGAACCCGGCCGGGTATTGGTGACAATCGGAATCCGGCACGCCCGGTCCATCCGCGACGTATTGCGTTCACCAGCGATTTTCGAGTGGTTCGATATTTCCGGCGTCGAAGATATCCCGCCGATATTCGGCGGCGAAGTGGTCGAGAAAATCGACCTGACCGAGCCGTCACCGGAAGGGCACGTGGCCGGGGTGATCGTCGGTGCGGTCGCCACCGTCGACGACGTCGGAACCCTGATGCGCAAGGTGCACGACGGTCTCGACCGCTTCGAGCAGGGCGGCATCCGCAAGATCTGGGTATATCAGGCGCTCGACGACGGCCAGGAAGTGATGATCCTGCAGGAGGTCTCCGACGAGATCAGCGCCCGGCAGTGGATCGACCACCCCGACGCGGCCGCCGAGTGGATGACCACCGCCGGGTTCGGCGCGTACCCGAGCCTGTTCGTCGGCAAGTTGGCCTACATCATGAACGTCGACGAGCAGGACGACTGATGTTCGTCTGCCTCTGTACCGGTGCGACCAGTCAGGTCGTCAACGAGATCGTGGAGTCCGGGGCCACCACCTCCAAAGAGGTCGCCGAAGCCTGTGGCGCCGGGGCCGATTGCGGACGGTGCCGGCGCACGATCCGCGCCATCATCGCCGCCCACCAAGCGGCCGAGGGGCGCCCGTCGGAGTTCAACGGCTGCCCCTCGCGCGTCACCCGCTAACGCTTGCGATCGGCGAACTGAGCCAGCGCATCGACGTTGGCCGCCGCCCCGACCAGTTCGACGAACATCGCCTTCTCTCGCTCCACGGCCGCCGAGATCTGGTCCCGGATCGGTGCCACCATGGCCTGCTTCACGGCGATCAGACTCGAAATCGGCTTGGCCGCCAGAGTTTCGGCGTAACGACGGGCTTCGGTCAGCAGATCGTCGGGCTCGCAGACCTTCCACACCAGACCCATCTCACGGGCCTCGGTCGCACTCACCCACTCCGAGGACATCAGCAGCCAGGCGGCGTTCTGCCTGCCGAGCAGCCGCGGCATCAGATACGACGAGGCCGCCTCCGGCGCCACCCCCAGGCTGGTGAACGGACACTTCAACCGGGCCGAGGACGACATGAACGCCAGATCGGCGAAGCCGAGGATGGTCGCGCCGATGCCCACGCCGACCCCATTGACCGCGCAGATCAACGGCTTCGGGAAATCGGCGAGCACGTCGAGCATCCCGTAGAAACCGTGCTCCCCCGGCGTGAACTCCGGATTGGTGATCCGGGTCTGCATCTCGACGAGGTCATTGCCCGCACTGAAAGCCCGGCCGGCTCCGGTCAGCAGCACCACCGCCACATCCGGATCTTCAGCCGCGGCGCGCAGGGCAACCGTCGTCTCGTCATAGAGCGCCTCATTGAACGCGTTGAGCGCATCCGGACGGTTGAAGGTAAGGGTGCGAACCCGGTTCGTGTCCTCGATCAGCAGGGCCATATCTCACTCCTCGCGTGCGCGCCGTGACCGCTGCAGCCTAACTAGAACACGTTTCACTATTCCCGACCGGGTGCGTCTCCTCCGCCGGCGAACGGGCTGGCGTAGACGTAACGGCTGGTCGGCACGGTGTCGATGTTGCTGCTCGCACCAAAGGCGTCCGTACTGGCCACCATGCGGCGCATGCGGTCGGCCAAATCGTCGTCGTCGGCGGCGCCGAAGAACACGTGCAGATCCGACACCGCCTCCTGGCGGAACAACTCCTCCACGATGCCGTCGATCGCCGGGGCATCCGGGGTGAGGGCGCGGACCACGGCGTTCTGCGTGTAGCCGAACGTGTCCTGGGTTTCGATCGCCACCGAAGTGTGGTCGAGGTGCCAGCGGCGCAGCCAGGTGGCCTCATCCAGTTCCGCGGGCCGGCGCAGCAGCGCGATGTTGGCCAGGCCGTCGGTCCGCTCCCCCGCCGAGGTGAGCGGTGCGGGCATCGGGACCGATTCGGTGACCAGATACGCCGCGATCGAATCACATTCGGCGGCAAGCATTTCCATCGCCCGACGAGCCTGCTCGCCGTAGTACTGCTGAACCCACAGGCTCACCACTGCGACCACGGGCGGGTCCAGCGTCGTCAAGGTCATCAACGACTCCCGCACCGCGTCGTCACGGACATTGACCGCAAGGCCCGGGAGCCCGAGCGTCAGCAGCGCATCGGTGACGTCGGTGCGCAACCGCTCGCACCACTGCTGATCCGAGTGCGCCGCGCGCAGCAGAACGATGACTTTCTCCACGGAGGGAGAACCTACCGGCGGACCGATCCGCGCCACGCGTGGGTGGTTGCCCCACCGCCGGCCCGCAGCGAGTGAGAATGGTGGGGTGCACACGGGTGGACAGGCAGCCGATGCGCTCCGGCTGAGCACCCCCGACGCCGGCGCGGTGGCGCGCAGCCTGATCGGCGTCCTGGCAGTGACTGCTGTCGCCCTGGCGCTGGGTTCCGGTACGACCGCGATGTGGACGCTGAGCGGAGGCGTGATCGCCGGTGCGATCGCGCTGCAGCGCAGCCCCGGCGGCCGGGTCCCCCTTGTCGTCACCGGCTCCGTCGAACTGGCCATCGCAGTGCTGCTCGGTACGCTCACCGGGTGGCACAGCCCGGTGTTCATCGCCGCGGTGGCGCTGTGGTGCTTCGCCGCAGGCATGCAGTGGTCGCTCGGCGCCAACGCCGGGCTGGTCGCCTCGGCGGCCAGCGCACTGCTGGTGCTGGCACCCCCGGTCGCCCCGACAGTGGGGCAGGCTGTGCTGGCACCGATCCTGGTGGTGCTCGCGGGTGTGGTCCAGGCTGCGCTCATCGCAGTCTGGCCGCCGCGACGCTGGCGAGCCCAGCGCGACGGACTCACCCGCGCCTACCGGTCGTTGGCCACCGATTCCCGCAACGTCGCGGCGAACAGCGCCGCCGACGTCGACGACGCACCGCTGACCTGGCTGCGTGAGGTGTTCGCCGACACTCAGGTCAGCCAGCGGCCCCGGGCCTACCACGGCGGATACCGGCTGCCGGAACGCCTGGCCGGCACCCTGGCGTCGCTGCACTCCAGCGCCGAACGTGACGATCGTGCCGATGAGGCCGACGAATCCGCCGCCGACAACGGGCTGCCGCAACTGCTGACCGCCGCGGCGGTGCTGCTCGATGCGATCGCCGATCACGGTCACACGGCGCGCCGGGACGCCGAGCATGCCCTGGTGCGCGTCCACACTGCCGCGGCAGCCGTGACCGGTCCCGAAGCGGCACTGGCACAACGATTCTGCGAACAACTACGCGAGGCCGTGGTCCTGCGGTTCGGCCAGCTGCACCGGCCCGACCTGCTCGGATCCCTGGCTTCGGCGCCCGCCGTGGTGCGCTCACATCTGACCTGGACCTCCCCGATCCTGCGCCACGCCATCCGGCTGTCGGTGACGACCGCACTAGCGGTGGCCGCGGCCCGGTACGGCGGCCTCGAGCACGCCTACTGGATGCCGCTGGCGGTCGTGGTGGTGCTGCGCCCGGAGACCGCACACACCTACACGCGGTGCGCCGGGCGGATCGCCGGCCTCTGCGTCGGCATCATCGTCGCATCGGTGCTCACCCTCATCTGGCAACCCGGCCCGGTCGGCTCAGCGGTCTGCGCACTGCTGTTCGTCGGACTGGCCTACGGTGTCGCACAGTTCGGATATCTGGCCGTCGGCGCCGCGGTGGGGGCGATCATCATGTTCGCGGTCGGCGTGAGCGCCTCGGCGCCCTGGTCGGGCAACACAGACCGACTCTTCGCGGTGCTGATCGGCGGCGCCCTGGCGGTGATGGCGCACGTCGCGCTGCCCGACCACGCCATGATCCGGTTGCGTCAGCGGGCCGGCGAACTGCTGATGACCGAAATCGACTACGCCGCGTTGGTGATCAAGGCATTCGTGCATGAAATCGACCACCCGGCCGAGATCCTGTCGGCGGCCTGGCAGCGGGCGTTCCGCGCGCGGGCGGCGTTCGAGGCCGCCTGGGGCGCGACGAGCCTGGACCCACCGGTGCTGCGCCGGTGGTTGCGGTCCTACCGCACCGCGCTCAACTCGGTGACCAGCGCCTGCACCACACTGGAGAACAGCTTGCCGACGCATCCGTCGTCGGCACTGCACAGTGAATTCATCGCCGCGGTGGACGATTACGTGGAAGCGCTTCGCGGAGCCCCACCGAGCCCCGCCGTGCCGTGGAGCCTGGACACCGCCGAACTGTCGACCGCCCTGCGCCGCGTGCACAACGTAGCCTCGACACTGTCCGCCGACAACGGCGCGGCCCGCATCCTCATCGGCGAGCTCACCACGATCACCCGCAGCCTCGAAGACATCGCGATCGATCGCGTCGAGCCCGCCGGGGGCTCGCACTAACTCACCCGCGTGCCCATTTCGGCAAGATGAAAACTCCTTCGGCCTCGGCGGTGATCCCGTCGGCATCGGAAACATGGCCGGAGGCATAGGCTTTGATGCCGTCCGTACGAGTGATCCGGCCCTCGGCGTGCAAATCGCCCAGCGGGGTGGCCCGCAGATATCGGATGGTCAGCGTGCCGGTGAACCGCGGACGGTCCGAGTCGCTGGCCGCCACCTCCCCCAGCACGTGATCGAGCACCATGGCCACCATGCCGCCGTGGACATGCCCCGGCGGCCCCTCATAGGCGGCGCCGAGACGGAAATCCGTATGCACACCGCCGTCGGCGTCCTTGACCATCACCAGCGGCGGCGCGATCGGATTGCGGATGCCGATCGCCGGGTTGCCCCACGGCATCCGGTCCCCGTCGGGGGTGAACTGGACTCCGAACGGCCCGTCGAGCTGGTTGGCCCGCAACCGCGCGGTCGCGTCGTCGATCTGGGCCCGCACGGCGGCGACCTCGTCGGCGTCGACCTGCGAGCGGATACTGGCGTCGATCAGAGCCCGCACGGACTCGGCCAGCGGCGCCCACACCGACCGCAGATGCTGCACATCGGCGGAAGTGAGACCCTCGGCATGGGTATATCCCGGCATTGGTGAACTAGAACATGTTCGACACGCCGGTGTCGAGCCACCCGGGTACCGTCAGCCTCGTGACGGATCCCGCCCAGACCGAACCCTATTACCGGCTCGGGAACTACCACCGGCCGACGGACACGCCCTCGCCGCCGGCGCAGATCTGGTTCGACCGCGGCATGGTCTGGTCATATGCCTTCAACCACGAGGAGGCCATCCGGTGCTTCGAGCGGGCGCTGCAGCTCGACCCGGATCTCGCGCCGGCCCGCTGGGGTATCGCCTACGCGGTCGGACCCAACTACAACAAGGCCTGGGACGCGTTCGACCCGACCGACCTGAGCACGTCGCTGACCCGGGCCCGGGCCGAACTCGCGCGGGCCGGCACCGGCCGCGCCTCGGACCTGGAACGCGGCCTGATCAGCGCGCTGCACAAGCGATTTCCGACCGACGACCCCGAGGACTCGGAAGCTCTGACCGCGGGGCACGCCGCGTACGCGGACGCGATGACCGCGCTGGCCGCGGCCTATCCCGACGACATCGACGTGCAGACCCTGGCCGCCGACGCCCTGCTCAACGTCACGGCGTGGGCATTGTGGGACGGCCGGACCGGTGAGCCCGCCCCGGGATCTCGTGTGGTGGAGGCGAAGCGGATCCTCGACACGGCATTGGCCACCACCGCCGGACGGCAGCACCCAGGCGTGCTGCACCTCTACATCCACGCCATGGAGATGTCGACCACCCCGCAGGCCGCGCTGCCGGCCGCCGACCTGTTGCGCGGGTTGGTCCCCGACGCGGGGCATCTGCAACACATGGCCAGCCACATCGACGTGCTGTGCGGTGACTACCGCAACTCGGTGACCGCCAATCTCGCTGCGGTACAAGCCGACAGGAAGTTCGTCGCCCGCGAGGGGGCGCTGAACTTCTATTCGCTCTACCGGGCACACGACCTGCATTTCGTGGTGTATTCGGCCATGTTCGAAGGCAGTTCGCAGATCGCCCTGGCCGCCGCTGAGGAGCTGGCGGCTCAACTGACGCCCGAGGTGCTCTCGGTCTCCTCACCGCCCATGGCGGACTGGCTGGAGGCCTTCGTTCCCCTGCGGGTGCACGTGCTGGTGCGGTTCGGCCGCTGGGACGAGCTGATCGCCGAACCCCTGCCCGCCGATCCCGAGCTGTACTGCACCACTGCCGCGACCATCCACTACGGCCGCGGCGTCGCCTACGCGGCGACCGGGCAGGTGGAGCAAGCCCGTGCCGAGCAGGACAAGTTCCTGGACGCCTACCGCCGGATCCCCGACACGCGCTACCTGTTCAACAACACCAGCCTGGACATCCTGGCCATCGCCGAGCAGATGCTGAACGGTGAAATCGCCTACCGGGAAGGCGATTACGACACGGCCTTCGGCTACCTGCGGCGCGCCATCGAACTCGACGATGCCCTCCCCTACGACGAACCCTGGGGATGGATGCAGCCGACCCGGCATGCCTACGGCGCGCTGCTGCTCGAACAAGGCCAGGTCGAGGAAGCCGCCCGCGTCTACGCCGCCGACCTGGGCCTCGACCCCACCCTGAGCCGGTCCAGCCACCACCCGAACAACGTGTGGAGTCTGCACGGCTACCACGAATGTCTTCGCCGGCTGGGCCGCGACGCCGAGGCCGTCATCATCGGACAGCAACTCGAGTTGGCCCAGGCGCGTGCCGACGTCGCGGTGCACGCCTCCTGCGCGTGCCGCCTCGAGGTGGCCAGCCCGTGTTGCGGCCACGACTGAGGGGCCTGGCCTCGGCGCGGGCGTAAACTCGCGTCCGTGGCCATCAGCGAGAACGACCTCGGTCAGCTGCGCAAATGTGTCGACCTCGCCCGCGAAGCACTCGACAACGGCGACGAACCCTTCGGGTCGATACTGGTCGATCACACCGGAACCACCGTGTTCAGCGACCGCAACCGGGTCAAGGACGGGGACTCCACCCAGCATCCCGAATTCGCCATCGCCCGCTGGGCCGTCGAGCACCTGAGCCCGCAGGACCGGGCCCGCGCCACGGTGTACACCTCGGGCGAGCACTGCCCGATGTGTTCCGCCGCGCACGCCTGGGTCGGTCTGGGCCGGATCGTCTACGCCACCTCCTCGGAGCAGCTGAGCGGTTGGCTGTCCGAGTGGGGGGTGCCGCCCGGTCCGGTGGCTCCGCTGCCGATCACCACGGTGGCCCCCGGCATCGAGGTGGACGGCCCGGCCCGCGAACTGGCCGCAACCATGAAGGATCTGTACGCGGCGAAGTTTCGTGCCTGAGCCGGCCTGGGTCGCGCACGCCATCTGGTGGCAGATCTACCCATTGGGTTTCGTCGGCGCGTTCCCCGCCGACCCACCACCCTCCGCCGACGAACACCGGCTGCGCCGCATCGTCGGATGGCTCGATCATGCCGTGCAACTCGGCGCCTCCGGCGTCGCGCTCGGCCCGATCTTCGCGTCACGGACCCATGGTTACGACACCACCGACCACTTCCGTATCGACCCTCGCCTGGGCGACGACGACGACTTCGATCACCTGGTGGCCGAGGCCCGGTCGCGCGGGCTGCGCATCCTGCTCGACGGCGTGTTCAACCACGTGGGCACCGATTTCGCCCGGTACCGCGACGGGGACGCCTCATGGTTTCAGAAGCGGGGCAACGATTTCGGCACCTTTGAAGGGCACGGCGAGCTGATCA
Organism: Mycolicibacterium porcinum; assembly: GCA_001942045.1. Taxonomy (GTDB): domain Bacteria; phylum Actinomycetota; class Actinomycetes; order Mycobacteriales; family Mycobacteriaceae; genus Mycobacterium; species Mycobacterium porcinum_A. Next base: position 29,219 of record MSTD01000022.1, on the reverse strand, counting down.
CGCTCAACCATGCCAACCCGGAGGTGGTGGCCTACACGGCCGAGGTGATGGCGCACTGGTTGCGCCGCGGCGCCGACGGCTGGCGCCTCGATGCCGCCTACGCGGTGCCCGACGCGTTCTGGGCGCAGGTATTGCCGTCGGTACGCCGGGAGTTCCCCGACGCCTGGTTCCTCGGCGAGGTGATCCACGGCGACTACGCCGCCACCGTCCGGGCCGCCACGTTCGACTCGGTGACCCAGTACGAGCTGTGGAAGGCCATCTGGAGCAGCCTCAACGACGGCAACTTCCACGAACTGGACTGGGCGCTGAAGCGGCACAACGACTTCCTCGAGACCTTCGTGCCGCTGACCTTCGTGGGCAACCACGACGTGACCCGGATCGCCAGCCGGCTGCAGAATTCCGCGCATCTAGAGCACGCACTGGTGCTTCTGCTGACCACCGGCGGAACTCCGAGCATCTATGCCGGCGACGAGTCCGCTTACCGCGGTGTCAAAGAGGAACGCCGCGGCGGCGACGACGCGGTACGGCCGGAATTCACCACTGCACCAGATGATTCCGATGCACTGCGGCTGCACCAGTACCTGATCGGACTGCGCCGCCGGCATCCGTGGCTGCACACCGCGACGACGACACCGGTGCTGCTGACCAACACCGGCTACGTCTACCGGACCGGCGCGGGCTCCGACTCGCTGATCGTCGCGCTCAACATCGATGAGGCGCCGCTGCCGCTGTCACTGCCAGAGCTCGGGGCGGGACCGGGACGGGTGATCGCGGGGTCGGGCGCGCCACCGCAGGCGGACATCGGCCACACCGAGGTGCCGCCGCACGGCTGGTTGATCATCCAGCCGCACTGAGCAATTCGAGCGTCGCGTGATCTTCCAGCCCGTCATAGAACTTGTCCAGCACGGCCTGGAACTCAGCCCGCTCGGCCGGGTCCGCGGCGACCTCGGCGAACAACGTCATGCAGGAACGCACCTTCAGCCAGTCCGGCCAGCCGAAGATCTGCTCGGCGGTCCGCCCGTCGATCTGCGTCACCAGCGTGGTGCATTCCCGCAGCCGCGGCCCCAGCGTCGGATGGGCCAGGTAGGCACGCGCTTCCTCGGCCGACGCGATGCCGTAGTGGGCAGCGGTCGGGCTGCGGCCCAGCCCGCGCAGCTGCGGGAAGATGAACCAGATCCAGTGGCTGCGTTTTCTGCCTTCCCGCAGCTCGGCGAGAACCGCTGGGTAGACAGGGTCCTGCGCTGTCACGAAGCGTTGCAGGCCGTAAGTATCAGCAGGTGTCATCTCAGCGAGTTCTCTCCACCGGTGTTCTCGGCAAGTGTCGCAGGCTAACGTGAAGAAGGTCTATGACATCAGCCGACGAACCTGTGACCCGCATCGAAACCGACAACGCGACGAAACGGAAGGGGCCGCGGCGTACGACGCTGTCCCGGGTGAGTATCCAGTCCAAGCTGCTGCTCATGCTGCTGTTGACGAGCGTCCTGTCCGCCGCCGTGGTGGGATTCATCGGTTACCGGTCGGGCCGTGAATCGCTGCGCGACTCCGTGTTCGAACGGCTGACCGAGATCCGTGAATCGCAGGCCCGCCACCTCGAGGCCACGGTGGGGAACCTGACGAATTCGATGGCGGTCTACACGCGCGGCGCCACGGCCGAAGATGCGATGCGCGCGTTCACCGCAGGGTTTGCCGAGCTCGGCACTGCGAATATCAGCCCCCGCGAACAACAATCGTTGGTCGATCGCTACGCGCGGGAGTTCGCACCGCATGGCGACGGTGCCTCCGGCGACGACTCCGAGGTCGACATCGACGCGCTCCTCCCGTCGTCGACCCCACAGCGGTACCTGCAGGCGCACTACACCGCCCCGAGCACGGACCGGAACGCCGCGGTCGAGCTCGCCGACGCGCGCGACGGCAGCGCCTGGTCGGCCGCCAACGCCCGCTTCAACGACTATTTCGCCACGATCGTCAGAAAGTTCGAGTTCGGCGACGCCCTGCTGATCGATACCCGGGGCAACGTCGTCTACTCGGCCTACAAGGGCGTCGACCTGGGAACCAACATCCTCAACGGCCCGTATCGCGCCAGCAACCTCACCGGTGCGTACCGGGAGGCGCTGAACTCCAACTCGCTGGACCACGTCGCGATCACCGACTTCGGCGACTACCGGCCCTCTGCCGAACCGGCAGCCTGGATCGTTTCGCCGGTCGGTCCCGCGGCCGGCATCCAGGGCGTTCTCGCGTTCCAACTACCCATCTCGAAACTCAATCGGGTCATGACGTTCGACGGGAAATGGGAAGCTGCCGGACTGGGGACGACGGGCGAGACCGTCATCGTCGGACCCGACGGCCTGATGCGGTCGGATGCCCGGTCGTTCGTCGAGAACCCCGACGCCTACCGCCGCGACGTCGTGGCCGCCGGCACCCCGGCCGACGTCGCCGACCGGGCCATCCGGCAACACGGCACGACACTGGTGCAACCGATGGCCACGGATGCGGCGAGTCTGGCACTACAGGGGCGCCGCGGGACACTCATCGCCCGGGACTACGAAGGTCACACGACGCTGCAGGCGTACGCCCCGGTCAAACTGCCGGGTCTGAACTGGACCATCGTGGCGAAACTCGACACAGCGGAAGCGTTCGCCCCGGTTGCGACGTTCACGCGGACGCTGGTGTTGTCGACGGCAGTGATCATCTTCGTCGTCTGCATCGCCGCGCTGCTGCTGGCTCGACTCTTCGTGCGCCCGGTCCGCCAACTCGAGGCCGGCGCACGGCGAATCAGCGCCGGCGACTACGACGTCACATTGCCGCTCATCTCGCGTGACGAATTCGGCGATCTGACACATGCTTTCAACGAGATGAGCAGAAATCTGCGGATCAAGGAAGACCTGCTCAACGAACAGCGCCGGGAGAACGACCGCTTGCTGTTGTCCCTCATGCCCGAACAGGTGGTGCAGCGATACCGCGAAGGTGAGGAGACCATCGCCCAGGACCATCAGGACGTCACGGTGATATTCGCCGACATCGCGGGCCTGGACGCGCTGGCCAACAATCTGTCGTCGGACGAATCGGTGTCCATCGTCAATCACCTTGTGCGGCAGTTCGATGCGGCCGCGTCGAACCTCGGCGTGGAGAAGATCCGCACACTGCACAACGGCTACCTGGCCAGCTGCGGGCTGAATGTGCCGCGGCTGGACAACGTGCGGCGCACCGTCGACTTCGCCGTCGAGATGCAGCACATCATCGACCGCTTCAACGGCGAGACCGGCAATCACCTGCGGCTGCGGGCGGGTATCAACACCGGAACGGTCACCAGCGGACTGGTCGGACGAACCAGCCTGGCCTACGACATGTGGGGCGCCGCGGTCAATCTCGCATATCAGGTGCAGAGCGGCTTCTCGGAACCGGGCGTATACGTGACCGCCAAAGTGTTCGAAACCATCCGGGATTCGCGACAATTCACCGCGGCCGGCGAGATCACGGTCGACGGACGTAACGAACCCGTCTGGCGGCTGTCGGAGCGAGAATGACGGGCGAGCTGTTCTCGGCACCGTGGTTCTGGTGGGCCGTCGCGGTCGCGGTCGGGCTGCCGATGGCACTGGTGTTCCTCACCGAGCTGCACAACGTGCTGGTCCGCCGGAACAGCTACCTGGCCCGACCGGTGAGCTTGATCCGCAATTACGTGCTGCCGCTGGGCGCACTGCTGCTGCTGTTGGTCAAGGCGACCGAAGTCGCGACCGAGGCCACCGCGGTACGGATCGTCGCGACCGGTTTCGGGTTCGTGGTGCTGGTCCTGCTGCTGTCCGGACTCAACGCCACCCTGTTCCAAGGCGCGCCGGAAGGTAGTTGGCGCCAACGGGTTCCGTCGATCTTCCTCGACGTCGCGCGGTTCGTGGTGATCGCGGTCGGGATCGCGGTGATCTTCGCCTGGATCTGGGGCGCCAACGTCGGCGGCCTGTTCGCCGCCCTCGGCGTCGGTTCCATCGTGTTGGGCCTGGTCCTGCAGAACTCGGTCGGACAGATCATTTCCGGGTTGCTGGTGCTGTTCGAGCAGCCCTTCCATCTGGGCGACACGGTGGCCACCCGCTTGATCCCGGGCGGCGGCCGGGTGATCGAAGTGAATTGGCGAGCAACCCATCTCGACTCCGGCAGCGGTGTGTACGTGCTGCCGAACTCGCTGCTGGCCACAGACTGGTTCATCAATCTGAGCCTGCCGCGCGGCGGCCGCTCGATGGAGGTGGTCACTACCTTCTCTCCATCGGACCCGCCCGATCAGGTGTGTGCGGTGCTGGCGCAGGTGGGCGGACAGTTGCCGCAGTTGCGGCCCGACGCCGTACCCGAGGTCGCCGAGCAGGCAGGCGGCGAGTACACCACCACGATTCCGCTGCGCAGGACGGGCGAGGATGCGGCAGCGCGGTCGACGTTCCTGCGCTGGCTGTGGTACGCGTCGCGGCGAGCCGGGTTGCACCTCGACGGCGTCGGCGAGGACACCGACGGTTTCCCCGGTCCGGAGGTGACCGAGGACGCCGCGTCGGTGTTGCGCCAGTCGTTGCGGATCGGGCGCACCGACCAGGAGGTTCTCTTACCCCATATGCGGATCGTTCGGTACGGGACCGACGAGACGCTGGAGTTCGCCGGCGAAGTGCCCACACGCATGACGTTCGTGGTGACCGGCCGGGTTCGTCTTGCCGCGAGCACGGACGACGACACTCCGGTCGCCGTCCGGACCCTGGAGCGCGGGGACTACCTGGGTCAGAGCACGTTGACCCGCGAACCGGTACTGGCATCGGCCCGGGCACAGGACGAAGTCGTCGCGGTGCAGGTGGACCGCGAACACATCGAGGCGCTCGTGCTGCGGAACCCGGTGTTGTTACAGGACATCGGTCGCGCGATCGAAGAACGCAAAGCGGTTGTCCAGCGGGCGCTCGCCGGGGCTGGGGACTAGGTCTCGACGCCGAGTTCCAACCGTTAGTAAACCGCGATCTGCGGGTGCGGTGCTGTTACGCGTGTGACTCAAGTGGCGCATGTTTCACTACCGAGGCAAGCGGCAAACTGCTTGGCATACGTGCAGAAAGGACGGTTGGTTGCCGTTATGAAGTTCCTCAACAAGATTCGCGGAGCGTGGACGCGCCGACTGGCGGCGGGAGCAATGGCAGCCGCCACCCTGCCCGCGCTGATCGGTCTCGCAGGAGGTTCGGCGACCGCTGGAGCATTCTCCCGTCCGGGTCTGCCGGTCGAGTACCTCGACGTGTTCTCGCCGTCGATGAACCGCAACATCCGCGTCCAGTTCCAGGGTGGCGGACCGCACGCGGTCTACCTGCTCGACGGCCTGCGCGCCCAGGACGACTACAACGGCTGGGACATCAACACCCCCGCATTCGAGTGGTACAACGGCTCGGGCCTGTCGGTGATCATGCCCGTCGGTGGCCAGTCCAGCTTCTACACCGACTGGTACCAGCCGTCGAAGGGTAACGGTCAGGACTACACCTACAAGTGGGAGACCTTCCTGACCAATGAGCTCCCCGCCTGGCTGGCGGCCAACCGCGGGGTCTCGCAGACCGGCAACGCCGTCGTCGGCATCTCGATGGCCGGCAGCGCAGCGCTCACCTACGCGATCCACCACCCGCAGCAATTCATCTACGCCGGAACGCTTTCGGGCTTCCTGAACCCGTCCGAGGGCTGGTGGCCCATGCTGATCGGGCTGGCGATGAACGACGCGGGCGGCTACAACGCCGAGAGCATGTGGGGACCCTCGACCGACCCGGCATGGAAGCGCAATGACCCGATGGTCAACATCAACCAGTTGGTCGCCAACAACACCCGCATCTGGATCTACTGCGGCACCGGCACCCCGTCCGATCTCGACGCGGGCACCAACGGCGGCAACCTGATGGCCGCCCAGTTCCTCGAAGGACTGACGCTGCGGACCAACGTCACCTTCCGGGACAACTACATCGCCGCCGGTGGCACCAACGGGGTGTTCAACTTCCCGGCCAACGGCACGCACGCCTGGGGCTACTGGGGACAGCAGCTGCAGCAGATGAAGCCCGACATCCAGCGGGTGCTCGGCGCACAGTCCGCCACCTAGAAGATCCATCCACCAGGGGAGCCTGTCGTCACCCCCAACGACAGGCTCCCTGCTTGTGTGCGGGGTAGTTTGGTGGCGATGGCTGAGTCCTCGTCGAGGTCCTCGTCCGGCTCCTCGCCCAACGCCCGAATGCTCGGCGGAGTCGCTGCCGCCGCGGTGTCGCTCGGCGTGGCCGCGCTCGTCGCCATCCCATTCCCACCTCGGGCCGATCCGCGCGACGCGATCGGATCGGCGATCGTCGACCTGACCCCGGGCCCCGTCAAAGAATTCGTCATTCAAGCCCTCGGCAGCCTGGACAAGCTCTTCCTGGCGGTCGTGGTCCTGGTGGTGATCGCCGCCATCGCCGCCCTCGCCGCCACCTACGAAACCCGACGCCGCCCCGTCGGCAGCGCGATCTTCGTCGCCGCGGGACTGCTCGGCTGCGCGGCCGTCCTCACCCGACCCGGTGCCACCCTGCCCGACATCGTGCCCACGGTGGTGGGCACCGCGGCGGGGGTGGCGGTGCTGCGCGGGCTCGCGCTGCGGCTGTGGCCGGCACCTGATCACACGGACGACTCGGAGGACGGGGACGACGACGTCAACGTCAGCAGAAGAACGTGGCTGACGACCGGCGGCCTACTCGGCTTCGGGGTGGCCAGCGGACTGCTCGGCCTCGTCATCGACCGGTTGACCAGCTCCGTGGCAGCAGAACGCGACACCTTGGCCATCCCCCGTCCACGCGTCCCCGCTCCCCAGATACCGACCGGGGCGCAACCGAAAGATGTTGCCCTGCCGAGTTTCCTCACCGACGCAGCCGATTTCTACCGCGTGGACATCGCGTTGTCCGTGCCACAGTTGAGCCGCGACGAATGGCGGTTGCGCATCCACGGGATGGTGGACCGGGAGATCACCTACAGCTTCGCCGACCTGGACGGGTTCGAAGTGATCGAGAAGGCCGTCACGCTGACGTGCGTATCCAATCCGGTTGGCGGTGACCTGATCTCGACGGGAATGTGGACGGGTTATCGCCTTGCCGACCTGCTCGCGGCGGCCGGGGTGTCCCCCGATGCGGACATGCTGCTGTCGAAGTCCGTCGACGGCTTCACGGTCGGTACCCCGGTGGAGGCCATCGCCGACGGCCGTGACGCGATGCTGGCCATCGGCCTCAACGGGCAGCCGCTGCCCGTCGCACACGGCTACCCGGCCAGGCTGGTGGTGGCCGGACTCTACGGCTACGTGTCGGCCACCAAGTGGGTCACCGACCTCGAACTGACCCGCTTCGACCGGGCACAGGCGTACTGGACCAGACAGGGGTGGGCACCGCGCGGACCGATCAAGACCGAGTCACGCATCGAAGTGCCCAAGCGTGGCCAGCCGGTACCGGTGGGACCGACGACCTTCGGCGGGATCGCCTGGGCGCAGAACCGCGGTGTGCGCGGCGTCGAGGTCCGAATCGACGACGGCCCATGGCAACCCGCGCAACTCGGCGACGCCTACACCAACGAGACGTGGCGGCTGTGGAGCTTCGAATGGCAGGCGAACTCTCCGGGGTGGCACACCATCACGGTGCGGGCCACCGACAACACCGGCACGGTCCAGACTTCGGACCAAGCGCCCACCGTGCCCGACGGCGCCACCGGGTGGCATTCGGTGGACTTCACCGTGGCCTGACGCCGATCCCTACTTCTGGGAAATCTTGCGCCAACTGAAGACGGAGATCACCACGCCGATCAGCACGGTGATCGGGCCGATGATCGACCAGGTGGTGGTGTTGCTCATCGGGCTCCCCTGCAACACACCGAATCCCTGTAGTGCCCAGATCAGGCCGAACAGCGCCACGATCACCCCGACCGCGAAGGTTACGACGAATCCCCGGTTCATAGTTGGATGCTACGCGCGGCGTCGCCGGGCGGTGAGGCGGTCATCTCGCGGGGTGGGCACGTCGGCGGGTACTGGTTAGGCTCCTTCACATGGGGGTTGCGCGCGAGTTCGGGCGGGACGCAGCAGACATGTTCGTCAATGCCGGGCGGTTATTGATGCGCCACTGGCCGGTACTGTTGGCACTGAGCTTGGGCGGCATGGCGTTTCGCGGGGCCGCGCTGTGGACCGCGGTCGAGGTCAGCGATCACGTGAATTGGTTGGGCCATGGCTTGGTCATCCTGGCTCCCCTGGGGTTTCTGCTGGCCATGATCGCCATGCTGCGCGTACTGCGCCGGGACCTGCCGAACACGGCCCGCGCCGGCACGGTCACCGCACCCGCCGATGCCACCACCGGTCGGGAACGCAGGCTGATCGACGTGACGACGTCGATGGTGGTGCCCTTCTTCGCCGTGTACGTCAGCGCAGGGTTGTTGACGCACGATGTCGCTCAATTCCTCAACGAGGCCGGGGCCGATGAGATCAACCAGGTCGACTTCTACGGAACCGGTCACGGGCCGGATTTCAGTCGGGTCTTCATCAACAGTGTCACCCTGGTCGTCGGACTGGTCCTGGTCGCCTGGGTTCTTCGGTTTGCGCTGGGCCGCGCCGAGAAGCGGTGGAGATTCCTCGGCTTCGCCGTGCTGGGCGCCCTGGTCGAGGTCTACTGGTCCGCCAACGTGGCCGGCTACATCGACGGCCAGAAGGCCGCTGCGTGGACCTGGCTTCAAAGTCGGGTGGTCGTCGCGAAAACCACCGACCTGTACAACGCCGCGCTGGACCACATGGGTCCGCTCGGCCAACCGGCCAAGGTGGCGACCACATGGTTCACCGAGTTACTCGGCGCGGTCGATTCGGTGATCATCGTGCCGTTGGCCTGGATCACCGTCGGCGCCGTGGTACTCGGCCACAAACTCGCGCCCGCACCGAAGATGGAGCATCCCTGGCTCACCCGGCCCAGCGCCATCCCCGAGCCTGTCGTCCGCTCCGTGGCCGGTCTGACCGAGGACGTCACGTCGCGTTTCACTGCATTCGTTGCCGGGCTGCGACTGATGGCCCGGGCCGGCCTGGTGCCGATGCTGTTGTTCGGGCTCGCTGCGCTGCTGGCGTTGCGGGTCCCGTATCTGATCAGCGCCATCTGGCGGCTGGTGGTGGGCCCGGTGGACAGCGACACGTACGTGGCCTGGGCGCCGATCGAGGGCGCCATCGCGAATGCGGTGATGCTGACCGTGCTGGCCGCACTGCTCGCCGCAGGCGTGGACCGAATGCTACGCCATGTCAACTCACCTGCACCGCAAGGTAATCCGGCTCTTCCCACCACATCAGAACCTGCGTGATCTCGGCATTGCGCGGCACCATCACCACCGGTCTGGTGGTCCACTGCGGCGGTCGTTCCTCACCGGGCAGCACCGATCGCGGTTCGCCGGCCGAGATCGAGGCCATCGGCCCGGGATGATCCGGCGGCAGGCAGGGTGAAAGCTCTTGCGACACATCACCGATCGTCATCTGGTAGAGGTAACGGTTGCCGTCGGTGTCGAGCAGCGCCAACCGGCAGCCGCTGAGCACCTGGTCCGGGGCGGCCCTGAAGTTCAGCGTGACACCCCATCCGGTGAGGTCTGACGGCAATGTGACAGTCCTCGGGCCCCGCCTGGACTCGACCATGTCCGTAGGCCCGGCGTCGGTGACCTTCACCTGTAAAGTCCTGGTGCCCGGCCCCATCGCGTCAGAGAACGAATCCGTCCAGCTCACCCACTGGTCCACGCTGCCCGTCGCGGCAGCGTTGCGCAGGTCCTGGTCCCACCAATAGTCGTGTAGGCGTTGCGCATTGGCCGAGATCGCGGCAACCGCTGCGACCGGGAGCGCCAGCAGCCCCCAGCGGTTGCGTCGCAGCCAGTGCTTCATGGCTCGACCATCTCCGCTGAGCCGAGTTCGATCGTATTCTCGGTGTCCCACAGTGCCTGAACGTCGTCCCCCGCAATGCCGAGGTCGACTCTTGCCACGTCGTCGCGCCGGTTGTCGGTGGCATTGCGGCTGAACACCAGCACCGCACCCGCCAAACTGTCGCGCGGTATCTCGAACGGGATGTGCGCGCGCCACCTGACCCCGGTCGGAGCCGCAGACCAGTCGTACCCCGATCTCGGGTCGCTGGCGAAAGTGCGCCCGGAGCTGTCCACCAACGAGATTCCCGGTTTCGAAAGCGGACGCCCCCGGGCCACGACGGTCAGGTCGACGACCAGCCAGCGCCCGGGGGTGCCGACCCGGCCCTGAACCGAGTCCAACGCTTTGGCGGTATGTACTGCATCCACCGTGACATCGGCGAATTCCATGCCGACGCGCTCACCGAGCGTCGCCGAATGCACGAACGGGCGTTCGTCGGTGTGTTCCACAGGCAACGCGGCATCGACCGCCCGGCCGGCTGCCAGCGCTGCGAGAACGGCGACACTCAACCCCACCCGCACCGGCCAGCTCATGCCGACTCCGTCGCGTCGCGGACCGGCAAGGTCACCGTTGCGGCTTCCTCGGGGGCCTGCCACCGCAAATCCTCGGCTGCGATGGCATCGCCGCGCAGGGTCAGCTCCGACAGCCCCAGCGGCAACCGCTCCGGAATGGGGCCGCCGAACTCCCACACCACGGCGAGTCGATAGGTCAGGCCCGGGCTGAGTGCCGAGACCGCAACATTCGAATCTGCGTCGTAGACCGTTGCGGCGGCGGGCACTAGCCGGTCATCGAGGACCACCAGGTTGCGGCTCAGATACGACCTGGCCCGTGATACCGGCATCAGCATCTGGCTGCCCACCGACTCTGAACTGACGTTTTCGGCCTCCATGCGGACCACCATCAGATGACTCCCGGGCGCGCGGGCCTTGACCACATCCGCGATCTCGTCGACGACGACGGCCTGCTTGAGCTTCAGCTTGAATGGCTCGACGGTCACCTCGGCATCCGGCTGTACGACGTCGACGCGATCAGCCAGGGGCACAGGCGCGAGCCCGCCGAACAGACCCGAAATCCCCAGGGCGACGGCGGCGACCGGCACACCGAGGTGCACCGCGGGGTTGGTCAGCAGCCACCGCGAAACCCTTCGCTCCCCCATGCTTCGATCAGATCAGGCGCGGTTCGATTTGACAACCGGAATCCGGCTGCGCGCGAATGGCATTCGCAAGCGTAAATAATGTTGGCGCCCAGCGGTTCTGAGAAATCCGACGAGCCCGGGCTCACGGACAGGAAATTCACAGCGCTCGTCCATATCTTCGCAGTGGTGAGCCGAGAACACTCGCTGCTCCCCGTCATGCGGGGCATCCTGCTCGACGTCGCCCCACCACTGATCGCCTACTACGGGCTGCGCGCGGCGGGCGTCTCCGAGTACGTCGCACTCCTGGCCGCCACCGTGCTGGCCGGGATCAAGGTGTCCTACGACGCGATCAGGGCCAGCCGGCTCGATCCGTTCTCGGCCTACCTGATGCTCAGCTTCGGGTTGAGCCTCGCGGTGGGGCTCGCGACCTCCGACGCCCGGATGCTGATGGCGGGAAACACCCTCGTCGGCGGTATCGGCGCCCTGCTGATCCTGGCCACCTGCTTCCTCGGCAAGCCGCTGACCCAGATCATCTCCGAGCGCGTCGGGGCCACCGCGGACGACGACACCTCCACGCCCGGCGAGGCGGCCTTCCGACGCCGCGTCCACGTTTCGCTCTCAGCGATGTGGGGCATCGGGCTGCTCATCGGAATGTTCATCAGTCTTGCGATCATCTTTTCGCTGCCCACAGACGTTGCGAACGGTGTGAACACGGTCGTTTCGCTGGCCTTCACGGCCCTGCTGATGCTGATGACGATCGTGGTGGCGAAGCGGGCCAGGGCTGGCGGCGAACGCCTCCGGGAACAAACTCAGGCCCCACAGAGTTGAGCGCATCAGACTGAACTTTGGAGGTTTGATGGCCGAGACAACAGAATCCAACGCGCTACCGGTCTTGTTCTTGAGTGAACCGATCGTCCTGCCCGGAATGGTGCTGCCGATCGAACTCGACGACGCCGCCCGCGCCGCGGTCGACGCCGCCCAGGCCAGCGAATCCGGAAAACTCCTGATCGCTCCGCGCCTGGACGACCGCTACCCCACCCATGGCGTGATCGCATCGATCGTGCAGGTCGGCCGCATGCCCGGCGGCGCGGAAGCCGCCGTCGTCCGCGGCGAACGCCGCGCCCACATCGGCTCCGGCACCACCGGACCCGGCACCGCGCTGTGGGTCGAGGTAGAAGAAGCCCCCGAGGCTGAAACCCCGACCGACGAGACCAAAGCACTCGCCGCCGAATACAAGAAGCTGCTGCTGGCCATTCTGCAGCGGCGTGAAGCCTGGCAGATCGTGGACGTGATCAACAAGATCAACGACCCGTCCGCGCTGTCCGACACTGCCGGGTACGCGTCATACCTGACCGACGTGCAGCGGCGCGAACTGCTGGAGACCGCGGACGTGGATCGCCGTCTCCGGCTGCTGATCGACTGGACCAGCGAGCACCTGGCCGAGGTCGAGGTCAACGACAAGATCGCCGAGGATGTCCGGTCCGGCATGGACAAGCAGCAGAAGGAATTCCTGCTGCGCCAGCAGCTGGCGGCCATCCGCAAGGAACTGGGCGAAGGCGAGCCTGAGGGGTCTGACGACTACCGGGCCCGCATCGAGGCGGCCGATCTCCCGGACAAGGTGCGCGAAGCCGCACTGCGTGAGGTCGGCAAGCTGGAGCGGTCCAGCGACCAGAGCCCCGAGGGCGGCTGGATCCGCACCTGGCTGGACACCGTGCTGGACCTGCCGTGGAACGAGCGCACCGAGGACTCGACCGATCTCAAGGGCGCCCGCGAGATTCTGGATTCCGACCACCACGGTCTGGACGACGTCAAGGACCGCATCGTCGAGTACCTGGCCGTCCGGGCCCGTCGGGCCCAGCGTGGCATGGCCGTCGTCGGCGGCCGTGGTTCGGGTGCGGTGATGGTGCTGGCCGGTCCGCCCGGGGTCGGCAAGACCTCGCTCGGCGAATCCGTCGCCCGCGCCCTCGGCCGCAAGTTCGTGCGCGTCGCCCTGGGCGGTGTGCGTGACGAGGCCGAGATCCGGGGTCACCGGCGCACCTACGTCGGCGCGCTGCCCGGCCGCATCGTGCGGGCCATCGGCGAGGCGGGTTCGATGAATCCCGTTGTGCTGCTGGACGAGATCGACAAGGTGGGCTCCGACTACCGGGGCGACCCGTCGGCCGCGTTGCTGGAGGTGCTGGACCCGGCGCAGAACCACACGTTCCGCGACCACTACCTGGACCTGGATCTGGACCTGTCCGATGTGGTGTTCCTGGCCACCGCCAACGTCATCGAGAACATCCCGTCGGCCCTGCTGGACCGGATGGAGCTGGTGCAGATCGACGGCTACACCGAGGACGACAAGGTCGCGATCGCGCGGGACTACCTGCTGCCAAGGCAGACCGAACGCGCGGCCCTGACCGATGACGAGGTGAGCGTGACGGATGCGGCCCTGCGCAAGATCGCCGCGGACTACACCCGCGAGCCGGGTGTCCGGCAGTTCGAGCGGTTGCTGGCCAAGGCGTTACGCAAGGTGACCACGAAGCTGGACTCCGCCGACGCCCCGATCACGATCGACGAGCCGGATCTCGTTGAGTACCTGGGCCGTCCACGGTTCACGCCGGAATCCGACGAACGGACCGCGGTGCCGGGCGTGGCGACCGGCCTGGCCGTCACCGGCCTGGGTGGAGATGTGCTCTACATCGAGGCCAACTCGAACGAGGGCGAACCCGGGTTGAAACTGACCGGTCAGCTGGGCGACGTGATGAAGGAGTCGGCACAGATCGCGCTGTCCTACGTGCGGGCCCACGCTGCGGAATTGGGTGTGGATCCCAAGGCACTGGACCGGCAGATCCACGTGCACGTCCCCGCGGGCGCGGTGCCCAAGGACGGTCCGTCGGCCGGCGTCACGATGGTCACGGCACTGGTCTCGATGGCCACCGGACGACAGGTGCGCGGCGATGTCGGCATGACCGGCGAGGTCACGCTGAACGGCCGGGTGCTGCCGATCGGCGGCGTCAAGCAGAAGCTGCTCGCGGCGCAGCGGGCCGGGCTGAAGACGGTCTTCATCCCGCAGCGCAACGAGCCGGATCTGGACGACGTGCCCGCTGAAGTCCTCGACGCACTGGAGGTCAAGCCGATGATCGACGTGGCCGACATCATCGCCCAGGCTCTGGAGCCGGCGGGCGAGGTGGCGAACGCCGCCGCGTAAGGCCGCGTAACGAGGAACCCAGCACGAGCGACCGTGGATGTCCGCAGGTGACGGCGGGTCACCGGGCAGACACGGTCGCTCGGCGCGTGGGATCGACCATGGGGGTGCGCAATCCGCACTCGGCTGCTAACGTGACGCGCGGCACATTCCGGGGTTCGGGGTGGCTCACAACTTAAGACGCCGTTGAGTCGCGGCGGGAGAGTCCCGCCCCATCCAGCCGGCGGGCGCCGCAGGAGCAAATCCTCCCCAGGAATCTCTCAGGCCCCGGTATCGCCGCGACTAGGCACCTCTGGAAAGCAGTCGGCCAGGCCGGCTCACCGAAGGGGCAAGCGAAGCGCCGACAGGCAGTTCGTGAAAACTCTCAGGTTCAAAGCGACAGAGCGGGGAGGCGCCCGCATTCCGCGCTCCCCATGGGGCCTGAGATCCTTGAGGTTGTTATGACCCGATCCAGTGATCTGTCCGCTGACTCAGCGGAATCGCCCGCATCGTCCGGGCAGCCACAGCACCTCTCCCGCCAGCTGTCCAATCGGCACATCCAGCTGATCGCGATCGGCGGTGCGATCGGTACCGGCCTGTTCATGGGCTCCGGAAAGACCATCTCGCTGGCCGGCCCGTCGGTGCTGTTCGTCTACATGATCATCGGCTTCATGCTGTTCTTCGTGATGCGGGCGATGGGCGAGCTGCTCCTGTCCAACTTGCATTACAAGTCCTTCGCCGATTTCGCGGCCGATCTGCTCGGCCCGTGGGCGGGGTTCTTCACCGGCTGGACGTACTGGTTCTGCTGGATCGTCACCGGCGTCGCCGACGTCGTGGTGATCGCCGGGTATGTGGCCTTCTGGTGGCCGGACCTACCGCTGTGGATCCCGGCGCTGGCCACGGTCGTGGTGCTGATCGGGCTGAACCTGCCGACGGTGCGGGCCTTCGGTGAGACCGAGTTCTGGTTCGCCCTGATCAAGATCATCGCCATCGTGACTCTGATCGTCGTCGGCCTGGTGATGATCTTCACCAGCTTCAAGGCACCGACCGGCGCTGAGGCCTCCTTCGCGAACCTGTGGAACGACGGTGGCTTCTTCCCCACCGGCCCAATGGGATTCGTGGCCGGCTTCCAGATCGCGACCTTCGCGTTCGTCGGCATCGAACTGGTGGGCACCACCGCCGCCGAAGCCAAAGACCCCGAGCGCAACCTGCCCAAGGCGATCAACTCGATCCCGGTGCGCGTCATGCTGTTCTACGTCGCCGCCCTGACCATCATCATCGCGGTCACGCCATGGCGCGAGATCGATCCGAAACTCAGCCCGTTCGTGGCCATGTTCAGCCTCGCCGGCCTGGGAATCGCCGCATCGGTGGTCAACTTCGTGGTGCTGACCTCAGCCACGTCGTCGGCCAACTCCGGCATCTATTCGACATCCCGGATGGTCTACGGCCTGGCCACCGAAGGCGACGCGCCGAGCCTGTTCGGCAAGCTCACCTCACGGCGCGTGCCCGCCAACGCGTTGTTCCTGTCCGGGGTGTTCCTGCTGTCGGGTGTGGTCATGGTCGCCGCGGGCGACTCGATCGTCGCGGCCTTCACCCTGGTCACCACGATCTCGTCGCTGTGCTTCATCTTCGTCTGGACCGTCATCCTGGTCAGTTACCTGGTGTACCGGAAGCGCCGGCCGGACCTGCACGAGGCGTCGAAGTTCAAGATGCCCGGCGGTGTGGTGATGTGCTACGTCGTCTTGGCCTTCTTCGCCTTCCTGCTGTGGGCGTTCACCCAGAAGGAAGACACCCTGCAGGCCGAACTGGTGACGCCGGTGTGGTTCCTGGTGCTCGGCATCGCCTGGCTGGTGCTGCGGCGTCGGCCGCAACACCTCGCCCGCGAAGCCACCTTCCGCGCCGAACTTGAGTCCACTGATTCCGACTGACCCTCGGTAGGGTGGCGCCATGGCCTTCGATCCCGATCTGGCCGACCGCATCCGCGAGCTGACGGCATCCGAAAAGGGCCTCGACGAGAAGCGCATGTTCGGCGGGCTGGCGTTCCTGATCAACGGCAACATGGCGGTGGCGGCGACCCGCGAGGGCGGCCTGATGGTCCGCGTCTCGCGGGACGACGGCGAGAAACTCCTGCAGCGCGACCACGTCGAGCCGATGGTGATGGGCGGCCGCGAGATGCGGGGCTGGCTGCGGATCGCCGGACCCGGCATCAAGACCAGGCGCCAACTCCAGTCCTGGGTCGAGCGCGGCATCACCTACGCCAAGGGGCTTCCGGCCAAGTGATTTCCGGGGCGGCCAACCAGAATCGCCATTAACATAGAGCGCGCCTGACAACGACGGGGGCGCACTTCACATGTTGACCGCAGTACGCAAGATTCTGGGCTTCCAGATGACCATCGCCGAGTGGATCGGCACCGCCATCATCCTCGCGGTTCCCTATCTGCTCATCGGCCTGATCTGGTCGCTCACCCACACCGGCCACCTGGCCGGTATGGACGGTGCAGATGCCACGGTGTCCTTCCTCGGCTCGATCGTCTCCTGGCCGGTCCTGCTGTTCACCAACGTGTGCATGAGATGAGGAGGAGCCGACGAATGCCTTCCGGCAATACCACCGCGGCCAACCGCATCGCTATCACCCACCGCACCGCGCGCTGGTCCGACGAGGATGTGACGATCGCCGATGCGATGGACCTGTGGGGCTTCGCCGCCGGCGCGGCCAACGTGATCATGCAGCTGTCCGCGCCGGGAGTCGGCTACGGAGTCGTCGAGAGCACGGTGGACTCCGGCAACCTGCTCAAGCACCCCTGGAAGCGGGCCCGCACCACCCTGAGCTATCTGGCGGTGGCCATCCTCGGAACGCCGGAGGATCGCGCGGCGTTCCGCGACGCCGTCGACACCGCCCACCGGCAGGTCCGGTCCGGGCCGGCAAGTCCCGTGCCGTACAACGCCTTTGACCGCGACCTTCAGATGTGGGTGGCAGCCTGCCTGTTCGTCGGCCTGGAGGATGTCTACCAGCTGTTGCGGGGCGAGATGACCGAGGCCCAGGCCGAGCAGTTCTATCAATCCGCCGCCACGCTGGGCACAACCCTGCAGGTCAGCCAGGAGCAGTGGCCCGCGACGCGGGCCGACTTCGACACATACTGGGACGCCGCGTGCAGCCGGATTCAGATGGACGACGTCGTCAGGAAGTATCTGCACGATCTGGTGGACCTGCAGATGATCAACCCGCTGCTGCGCATACCGTTCCGGCCGCTGCTGAAGTTCCTCACGGCAGGTTTCCTGGCCCCGGTGTTCCGCGACGCCGTCGGCTTCGGCTGGGGCCGCGGCCGGCAGCGGCTGTTCGAATGGCTGTTCCTGGCCGTGGCATTCGGCAACCGCTTCCTGCCGGTCTTCATCCGCCAGGGTGGCAGTTACCTGCTGCTGGCCGACGTCCGCCGGCGGGTGGCGGCCGACAAGGCGCTGATCTGATGGACCGGATCCGCCGCACCTTGAGCTACAAACTCAGCGTCGAGCAGCTGCTCGAGACACTGATGTGGTTGTCCTTGCCCTACCTCGTGATCGGTCTGGTGTGGACGTTCTTCCACCCCGAACAGGTGCAGCTCATCGAGTCGAGCCTGCTGACCAGATTCCCGGCCGGTGCCGATCTGGTGGCCTTCGGACAGGTGACACTGCTGTGGCCGGTGCTGCTACTGGGCGCCGACGTGTGCGTCGCGATGTGAGCGCAGCAGCCGCGCGGCAACGGCGACGATGAACAGCCACAGCGCCGCCCCACTGATCCATGTCGGCACATAATTGAACGTCCCGCTCTGTGCACCGGCGTTGAGACCCATATACGCACCCACCGCCAGCACCGCGACGCCGACCACGGCTGACAGCGCCGCCCAGGCCCGGTCCCCCAATTGCGCGAAAAACCTTGCCAGCGCGAAACATCCGACGGTTGCGGCCAGGAATCCCAGGCCGCCGGCCACGCCGTGGATCTTGGCCGAGGCGCTCAGGCCGTCCACCCCCGGATAGCCCTGCGGCGCACCTGGTGGGAACCCGAACCCGGGATCGGTCGGGTTGAGCCCCACCACCACACCCGC
Source organism: Mycolicibacterium porcinum (assembly GCA_001942045.1). Lineage (GTDB taxonomy): Bacteria > Actinomycetota > Actinomycetes > Mycobacteriales > Mycobacteriaceae > Mycobacterium > Mycobacterium porcinum_A. Next base: position 10,923 of record MSTD01000022.1, on the reverse strand, counting down.
CAGCAGCCCGTACAGCGCGACACATATCGCCGCTACCCGCCCGGACCACAGATCCGAGGCCACACGCCAGATCCCCGCCCCGAAGGCGATCAAAAACAGCCCACAGCCGATGAAGTTCGCGGTCTGGATCCAGCCCCAATGACCAAGAGCCAGCATCGAATTAGCATGCCGGGTCAGATCGAAACCCGGACGCACCAACGCCAGGGTGAGCGACACCGCCGTGATCAACGATCCGCCCACCACGCCCGCGGTGAGCAACGCGATGGTGAGCCGGGACGCCGCGGGACGCGCTTCAGGTGTCACGGAAACGCGACGCTACCGTCCGGGCCGCACGTCGATTGACTAGGGTCTTGCGTCGTGAAGGCTTGCCTCGTCATCTTCGCCGCTGCTGCGGCACTGACCGGATGTACGCCCGGAACCGTCGTCAACACCGACGATGCCGCCGCACCGCCGCCCGCCAGCACCACCACCGCGCCGCCGACATTCGGCACCGCCCACCTGGTCAACGCGGCTGACTACCTGCTCGACGTTAACGGACACAAGGCCTATTACTTCAGCACGCCGAGCGGACGGTGGCAGTGCGCGATCCTGCCCCGCGATCGCGCGGGGTGCCAGGCCGCAGGCGGCGCAGCGGCGATGGCGGTGACCGGAGCCCCGACCGAGGTGCCCGACGCGACCGGAGGGACGGCAGCCCCGAATGCCCTTGTCCTCGACCGGGACAACGACGCCCAGTTCGTCAACCTGGCCCAGCCCGAATTCGCGCAGCCGACCGCCGTCGTGCTGCCGTTCGGAAACGTGCTGGCAGTGGCCGGATTCCGGTGCAACGTTCAGGAGCAGTCCGGGGTGTCCTGTGTGCGGGAGCTGACCGGCCGAGGTTTCACCTTCTCCGCCGAGGGCTACTCCCCGCACTACACAGACGTCCCCTAGCGATGGCACATGATCAGGATCGGCACCTCGGGTTGGTCATACGACCACTGGACCGATGTGCCCTATCCCCGCGGCACACCGGCGAAGTCCCGGCTGGCCCATTACGTCGGCGAGTTCGACACCGTCGAACTCAACGGCAGTTTCTACCGCTGGCCCACTGACACCACCTTCACCGGCTGGCGCGACCAGATGCCGGACGGGTTCACCATGTCGGTCAAGGCACACCGCGGTCTGACCCACTACCGGCGGCTGCGGTCGCCGGAGAGCTGGACCCCGCGGTTCGAGGAGTACTGGAAACTGCTCGGCAGCCACAACGAAGCATTGTTGGTTCAGCTGCACCCCGCCCTGGAGCGCGACGACGAACTCCTCGGCGCGTTCCTGTCGCAACTCCCCCGCCGGATCCGGGTGGCGATGGAGCTGCGCCATCCGTCCTGGCACGAGGAGGCCGTGTACGACGTGTTGCGGCACCACGGCGCGGCGTACGTCGTGATGAGCGGACCCGGGCTGACCTGCCGCCCGGTGACCACCAGCGACCTGGTCTATCTCCGGATGCACGGTCCCGGCGAGGACGCCAGATACGCCGGCTGTTACTCCGATGACGAGCTGCGCGCGTGGGCGCGGCAGATCCGGCAGTGGGACCACGACGACCACCGCGTGGTCGTGTACTTCAACAACGATCTCGGTGGTCACGCGGTACGCAACGCCCGAAAACTGAAGCAGTTGGTATCGGGCGAGTAGGCTGAATCGACATGACCACGTCGTCCACATTCGCGATAGTCGGCGGTGGCCTGGCCGGCGCCAAGGCTGCTGAAGCACTGCGGGACAACGACTTTGACGGCCATATCGTGCTGTTCGCCGCCGAGGACCAGCTCCCCTACGAGCGTCCGCCGCTGTCCAAGGAATACCTGGCAGGCAAGAAGAAGCTCGAGGATTTCACGGTCGATCCGGCGTCCTGGTACCGCGACCACAACGTCGACCTCAGGCTGGGCACCGAGGTGACCGCCGTCAACGCCGCCGAGCACACGCTGGCCCTGCCCGACGGCACCACCGTCGGGTACGACAAGCTGCTGCTGGCCACCGGGTCCTCGTCCCGCCGCCCGCCGATCCCGGGATCCGACGCCGCGGGGGTGCACTTTCTCCGCACGATCGACGACGCCGCAGCCCTGAGCGCGGCGTTGGCCCCGGGGTCGACGCTCGCCGTCGTGGGCGCCGGCTGGATCGGGCTGGAGGTCGCCGCCGGTGCCCGGGGCCGCGACGTCAACGTCACCGTCGTCGAGGCCGCCCATGTGCCGCTGCTGGCCGCCCTCGGCGCCGAGGTGGGTGAGGTGTTCGCGCAACTGCACCGGGAGCACGGCGTCGATCTGCGACTGGATCAATCGGTCCAGGAGATCACCGCCGCCGACGGCAGCGCCACCGGGCTTCGGCTCGGGGACGGCTCCACCGTCGCCGCCGACGCGGTGCTGGTCGCCGTGGGCGCGGCACCCAACATCGGCCTGGCCGAGCGGGCCGGGCTGGCCATCGGAGACGGCGGTGTGCTCGTCGACGCGTCGCTGCGCAGCAGTGATCCCGACATCTACGCCGTCGGCGACATCGCCGCCGCGCAGCATCCGTTCTTCGGGGTGCGGATCCGTACCGAACACTGGGCCAACGCGCTCAAGCAACCCGCGGTGGCGGCGCTGGGGATGCTGGGCAAAACCGCCGAATACGACGAGTTGCCCTATTTCTTCACCGATCAGTACGACCTCGGCATGGAATACGTCGGCCACGCCCCCGAATATCAGCGGGTGGTTTTCCGCGGCGACGTTGCTGGACGTGAATTCATCGCGTTCTGGCTCGACGGCGCCAACCGTGTTCTGGCGGGGATGAACGTCAACGTGTGGGATGTCCTTGACGACGTCAAGACGCTGATCCGGTCGGCCGCCCCGGTCGATCCGGAACGCATCGCCGACCCGGCGCAGCCGCTGTCGATCGGGTAGCTGCGGGCGCCCCACCCACCGTGCGGGCGAAAACCGTGTGGCGCAACAACATTCTCCCGGGGTCACCGGTACGCGCTAACGTGCTTGAGACACGTGCCGGTATCGCCCCGCCCGCGTGCCACAAACATGACGGCAGGAAGGTGAGCATCCGGTGAATGTCGCGGTCGATGAGCTGACCGGCACCGAGCAGGCTGTGCTGCTGGTACTGATGGCCGAGTCCCGCCCGGTGCCCAACGCCGAGCTGGAGCGGCTCGGACCCAAACTCGACAAGCCGAAGCGCGACCGGCTCAACCGGTTGGGGCTGATCGAGTCCACCGGCACCCGGCCGCTCGTCCATGAACTGACCGACGCCGGCTGGGCACTCTGTCGGTCCCTGTTCGGCGCCGGCGCCCCGCCACGGTCCACCGGGCAGGGCAAGGCGTTGTACACGCTGCTGGGCGCGCTGAACCGTTACTTCGAGCACGCCGAACTGGTGCCCGCCGACGTGTTCCTGCCTGCCGAGCAGCCCACTGAGGCGCCTGCCCAGGCCGCCGGGGCCGGCCCCGAGATCCAGCTCCGTACCGCCTACGCCGGGCTCGCCGCCCGGCCCGGAGGCTGGGTGAGCCTGCTGCGGCTGCGCCAGGCCGTGCCCGGGCTACCCCGACCCACCGTCGACGCCGCGCTGATCAGCCTCTACCAGCAACCCGGCGTCAGCCTGATCCCCGAGGAGAACCAGAAGGTGCTCACCCCCGCCGACCGCGAAGCCGCGGTGGAGATAGGTAACCAGGACAAGCACCTGATCGCGATCGAGTCCTGATGGAGTTAGAGCACCGCGAAGCGCTCAGCGCGCTCCGCCTGACCTGGGCGCCCACCGCCGACGATCTGTGGCATTCGCAGGGTGCGCTGCACGTGCGCGGCCTGCACGACCGCCCGATGGCCGACGTGATGGCCGCGTTCGGTGATGCCGAGCGGGAGTCCGACTCCAGCCCGCTGGGCGTGGTGGTTCGCGGCCCGGCCGGATCGGGCAAGACCCACCTGCTCGGTCAGGTGCGTGAGCAGGTGCAGACCGGCGGCGGCTTCTTCTTCCTCGTCGAACTACTCGATGCGGCCAGCTTCTGGCAGTCCGCCCGCGCGGGCATCCTGGAGAGCCTGGGCCGGCCGGGCAGCGAGCGCGAAACCCAGCTCAAGGACCTGTTGTGGGAACTGTCCTCGGTGGCCCATATCTCCCGGGCCAATCGCCGGGCCGTGATCGGCGACGACGACCTGACCCCGGAGATCCTCACCGATTTCGTCAACTCCCTGCACAAGGTCCACCGGCACACCGTCAAGCGCGCACACCACACCCTGCGCGCCCTGGTGCTGCTCGGTGCCGGCGACCTCGAGCTGCAGGACATCGGCGAGGCCTTCCTGACCGGCAACGGCGAGAAGGAAGCCTGGGGCCTGCCCGCGCCGGTGCTCACGCCGCAGGAATCCGTGCGCGACATCTCCCGCCTGATCGCCCTCGCCGGGCCGTCGGTTCTGGCGCTCGACCAGATCGACACACTGCTGGCCCAGTCCGGCGAGCGCACCGAGACCGCGGGCGCGGCAGGCACCGACCCCCGCTCCGCGGGCAACAACGACCTCGAACACATCGCGCACGGGCTGATGTCGATCCGCCAGACCATGCGCCGCACCGTCGGCGTGGTGGCCTGCCTGCCCGCGGCCTGGGAGGCGATCCAGGACCGCGCTACCGCGACCGTGCAGGACCGGTTCCGGACCACCGCGCTGCTGCAGGGCCTGCCGACGCCGGAGGTCGGCCGGGCCATCCTGGAACGGCGGTTCACCGCCAGCTATTCGGCCATCGGATTCGCCGCGCCCTACCCGAGCTGGCCGATCCTGCCCTCGGCGTTCGACGAGGCCACCCAGTACACGCCGCGCCAGCTTCTCAAGCGGGCCGACACCCATGTGCGCCGCTGCCTGGAACGCGACACCATCGAGGAACTCACGCAACTCACCGGTGAAGTCTCGGGACCCCAGGAACCCACCGGGACCGGCACCGCACTCGGGGACACCGGCGAGCTGGACCGCCGTTACGCCGACTACCGCCGGCGCGCGGTGACCGTTGCCGCGCTGGATCCCGACGGCGAAGACACCACGATGCCCGGGCTGCTGTCTGCCGCGCTGGACGCGTGGATCACCGAACTCGGCGAGGCCGGGCAGGCGTTCCGCCCCGACCCGCTGCCCGGCCAGCGGGTCGTGCTGCACGGGCGACTGCGCCAGACGCTCGACGCCGCCACCGACGACGAGCGGCACTGGGCGTTCCGCGCGGTCTCGTCCGGCAACGCCGTCGCGGTGCAGAACCGGATCCGGAAGGCCTGGGAGGCAACGGGTTTCAACCCGGACCGGCGTCAGCTGTTCCTGCTGCGCAACACCGCGTGGCCGAAGGGCGCCAAAACCACCGTGATGATCGCCGAATTCGAGGCGGCCGGCGGCCGGGTGCTGCCGATGAGCGAGGACGACGTGCGCACCATGACGGCGCTGCGCGACCTCATCGACGACAACCACCCCGACCTGCCCGAGTGGCTGCGGCTGCGCCGCCCGGCCCACGGCATCGGCTGGCTGCGTGCCGCGCTCGGTGACATCGCGGGCGATCCCCCGCCGCCGGCCCAGATCGATGTCGACGCCGAGCTCGCCACCGGCCCGATCCGGGCACAGCAGGCCGAGCCGGTGATCGAACACTCACCCACCGCGATCACCCTGGGTCTGGACAGCCCCGGCGGGCGTCCCGTGTCGGTCGATCTGGCCGCACTGCGCAAACACACCGCGATCTTCGCCGGCTCCGGATCGGGCAAGACCGTGCTGATCCGGCGTCTCGTCGAGGAGTGCGCGCTGCGGGGTGTGTCGTCGATCGTGCTGGACGCCAACAACGACCTGTCGCGGCTGGGCGCCCGCTGGCCCGACAATCCCCCGGGATGGAATCCAGCCGATGACGAACGCGCCGACGCGTACTTCGAGGACGCCGAGGTCGTGGTGTGGACCCCGCGCCGGTCGACCGGTCGTCCGCTGTCGTTCCAGCCGCTCCCGGACTTCGCCAGCGTCATCGATGACGACGACGAGTTCTCCGACGCCGTCGAATCCGCCGTCGCCGCAATCGAACCCCGCGCCCTGATCGCGGGCAACACCGCCAAGGCGGAGCGATCCCGCGCGGTGCTGCGGGAGGCGCTGCGGTTCTACGGGGCGAATTCCGCCAAGGGCCTCGGCGGCTTCATCGACCTGCTCAGCAATCTGCCCGTCGAAGTGAGCGCGCTGGGCGGGGCACAGAAGCTCGCGGCCGAGCTGGCGCAGAACCTTCGCGCCGCGACGGTCAACGATCCGCTGTTCGGTGGCACCGGGACTGCCGCGGACCCCGGGATGCTGTTGACTCCGTCGCCGGGTTATCGGGCCCGGGTGTCGGTGATCAACATGGCCGGATTGACCAGCGACCAACAACGCGAAGGGTTCGTCAACCAGTTGCAGATGGCGCTGTTCGCCTGGATCAAGCGCAACCCGGCCGGGGACCGCCCGCTGGGCGGGCTGCTGGTGATGGACGAGGCGCAGAACTTCGCCCCGTCCACTCACACGACCGCCGCTACCCACAGCACCCTGGCGCTGTCCTCGCAGGCCCGCAAGTACGGGCTCGGGCTGGTGTTCGCGACGCAGTCCCCGCGCGGCCTGCACAACCACATCCCGGGCAATGCCACGACGCAGTTCTACGGCCTGCTGAACTCCCCCGCCCAGATCGCGGTGGCCCGGGAGATGGCCCGGGTGAAGGGCGGCCACGTATCCGACATCAGCAAGCTGAGGTCGGGCCAGTTCTACGTGGCGTTGGAAGGCAACGCTTTTCACAAGATTCAGACGCCTTGGTGCCTGTCCTACCATCCGCCCAGCCCACCGACGACCGACGAGGTCCTCGCCCTGGCGCAGCGGGAGCTCGCGGCGCGCTAGCCAGAGCAGGGTTGCACTGCCGTCGACGCGTGGCCTCGGCAATGTCCTCGGAAGTTGGTTGACCGGTCCGAATCCGGGTACCCGGATCCCGGGCGCCATTCACCGAGACCGGCCACTATGGAGAACATGAGCGACGCGACCCTCACACCGGCACTGACCGACACGGAACTCGAGCAGCTCAACGCCTACTGGCGCGCGGCCAACTACCTGTCGGTCGGCCAGATCTACCTCCTGGACAACCCGTTGCTGGCCGAGCCGCTGGCAGCCGAGCACGTCAAACCCCGACTGCTGGGGCACTGGGGCACCACCCCGGGCTTGAACCTGCTGTACGCCCACCTCAACCGGATCATCCGGGAACGCGACGCGAACATCATCTACGTCACCGGGCCGGGCCACGGCGGCCCGGGCCTGGTGGCCAACGCGTACCTGGAAGGCACCTACAGCGAGGTCTACACCGGCATCGGCCAGGACACCGACGGTCTGCGGAAACTGTTCCGCCAGTTCTCTTTTCCCGGCGGGATTCCCAGTCACGTGGCCGCCGAGACACCCGGATCCATTCATGAGGGCGGCGAACTCGGGTACGCGCTGGTGCACGCGTACGGCGCCGCGTTCGACAATCCGGACCTCGTGGTGGCCTGCGTGGTGGGCGACGGCGAGGCCGAGACCGGCCCGCTGGCGGCCAGCTGGCATTCGAACAAGTTCCTCAACCCGGCAGTCGATGGAGCGGTACTGCCGATCCTGCACCTCAACGGCTACAAGATCGCCAATCCCACAGTGCTGTCCCGCATTCCGCAGGAGGAACTCGAATCACTGTTCTACGGCTACGGTTACCGGCCCATCACGGTGGCCGGTGACGATCCGGCCAACGTGCACCAGCAACTGGCCGCGGCCATGGACGAGGCGTTCGACCAGATCGCGGCGATCCAGCGCGCGGCCCGGCTCGACGGCGAACCCGGGCGCCCACTGTGGCCGATGATCATCCTGCGCACGCCCAAAGGTTGGACCGGGCCGCATGAAGTGGACGGAAAACCCGTCGAGGGCACCTGGCGTTCCCACCAGGTGCCACTTTCCGAGACCCGGACCAACCCATCCCACATGGCGCAGCTGGAAACCTGGCTGCGCAGCTACCGGCCCGAGGAACTGTTCGACGCCACCGGGGCGCTGCGGCCCGATCTGCGCGCGCTGGCGCCCTCGGGTACCCGGCGGATGAGCGCCAACCCGCATGCCAACGGCGGATTGCTGCTGCGTGATCTCGACCTGCCCGACTTCACCGACTACGCAGTCACCGTGGCGAACCCGGGCACCGAGACCGCAGAAGCCACCCGGGTGCTCGGCACGTTCCTGCGTGACGTCATCGCCGACAACCCGGACCGCTTCCGGTTGATGGGGCCGGATGAAACCGCCTCCAACCGCCTGGCCGCCGTGTTCGAGAAGACCGACAAGGCCTGGCAGGCCGAGACCCTGCCCGTCGACGAGAACCTGGCCCCCGATGGCCGGGTGATGGAAGTCCTCTCCGAGCACCTGTGCCAAGGCTGGCTCGAGGGTTATCTGCTGACCGGCCGGCACGGGCTGTTCAACTGCTACGAGGCCTTCGTGCACATCGTCGACTCCATGCTCAACCAGCACGCCAAATGGTTGTTCAGCAGTTCTCATCTGACCTGGCGCCGACCGATCGCTTCACTGAACTATCTGCTGACCTCTCACGTGTGGCGCCAGGACCACAACGGCGCCTCGCATCAGGATCCCGGCTTCATCGACCACGTCGCCAACAAGCGACCCGAGGTGGTGCGCGTCTACCTGCCGCCGGATGCCAACACCCTGCTGTCGGTGGCCGACCACTGCCTGCGCAGCCGTCAGTACGTCAATGTCATCGTGGCCGGCAAGCAACCGGCGCTGACGTACCTCACGATGGACGAGGCCGTCGCGCACTGCACCCGCGGCCTGGGGATCTGGGAGTGGGCCAGCACCACGACCGGCGAGCCCGACGTCGTGCTGGCCTGCGCCGGGGACATCCCGACGCTGGAGACCCTGGCCGCCGCCGACATCCTGCGCCGCCGCCTGCCCGAGCTGAAAGTGCGGGTGGTCAACGTCGTCGACATCATGCGCCTGCAACCCGAGTCCGAACATCCCCACGGGCTGTCCGAGCGCGAATTCGATTCGATCTTCACCACCGACAAGCCGATCATCTTCGCCTATCACGGCTACCCGTGGCTGATTCACCGGCTGGCTTACCGGCACACCAACCACGCCCAACTGCATGTGCGCGGATTCAAGGAGCGCGGCACCACAACCACACCTTTCGACATGGTGATGCTCAACGACCTCGACCGGTTCCACCTGGTCATGGATGTGATCGACCGGGTCGACGGCCTGTCGGCAAGCGCGGCGGGACTCCGCCAGGAAATGGTGGACGCACGGCTGGCCGCCCGGCGCTACACCCGGGAACACGGCGAGGACGATCCGGCGATCGCCAACTGGACCTGGGCTGCGGTGTGACCTGGGTAATTGCGCCGCGCCGGTACCATTGGCAAGTCATGTCTGATCAGAGCGCCGTGGCCGCGCATCCCCATCCGCTGGTGGCCCAGCTCTCGGCATTGCACCACTTCCGGATCTACGCCGACATCGGCATCGTCGTCGTCATCCTCACGCTGACCAATCTGATCGCGCACTTCACCACCCCGTGGGCCAGTGTCGCCACGGTCCCGGCGGCCGCGGTCGGCCTACTGGTGCTCGTGCGGGCCCGCGGCCTGGGCTGGACCGAGCTCGGGCTGGGCCGCGAGCACTGGCGCTCTGGTGTCGGATACGCCCTGGGCGCCGTCGCGCTCGTCGTCTCGGTGATCGCGATCGGGTTGGCGCTGCCGTGGACCCGCCCGATGTTTATGAACGACAACTACGCGACCATCTCGGGCGCGCTGCTGGCGTCGATGGTGATCATCCCGCTGCAGACCGTGATCCCCGAAGAACTGGCGTTTCGCGGGGTGCTGCACGGAGCGCTCAACCGGGCCTGGGGTTTTCGCGGCGTCGCCGCCGGCGGTTCGCTGCTGTTCGGTCTGTGGCACATCGCCAGCTCGCTCGGGTTGACCAGTGAGAACGTCGGCTTCACCCGACTGTTCGGCGGCGGCGTGTTCGGCATGATCGCCGGTGTGGTCCTGGCCGTCATCGCCACCGGCATCGCGGGCTTCGTGTTCACCTGGTTGCGGCGCCGCAGCGGCAGCCTGATCGCCCCGATCGCCCTGCACTGGTCACTCAACGGGGTCGGCGCACTGGCCGCCGCGCTGGTGTGGCACCTGTCTACCTGACCTGATTCGCGCCTCCGGCACGGTACCTAATTCGTGCCTCCGGCACGGCGACGCGCACGGAACTCCCGATTCTTCAACATGTTCCCGCAGCTGGCCATGTCGCACCACGTGCCGCCGTGATTGCGGGACTGGTCGTAGAACGCCCACATACACTCGTCGTTCCCGCACGCCTTGAGCCGTGCCCATGTGCCGTCACGCTGCGCATCGCGCATCACCAGCAGCAGCTCCAGCAGTCGGTCGCCCACACCATCGCCGGCGGCCACCAACCGGACCTGCCCGTCGGGGGCAAGATCGACCCTCGCGGTGGAGCCCTCGGCCAACTCCCGCAGTACCGCCAGGTGTTCGGCGGCCGGCGGCGGACCACCGGTGTTGTGAACAAGTAGCGCGCGCAATGCCTCGCGCACCCGGCGCACCAGGTCCAGTTCGTCCGCCGTCGGACTCGCCCCTGTGGCGAGCAGCCCGTTGGCGGCCAGCCAAGGCGCCGCGTCGCCGGGATCCGCGAGACGGTCGGGCCCGGCAGGCAACTCGACCGTGTTGACCAGGGCCTGAATCCGGCCCAGCGGCCCGGGCGCGGGTTTGGTCTCGGTGTCGCCGGCCCACGTCGTCGTCATCACTTCAGCGTACCGCCGTGACCACTAAATTGGCTTGACTAGTCATCAATGACCGGCGTAGGTTTTTAGATAGTCACGACCTCCGGGCTGGGCATACGAAAAATTACGAGGTATCGCCATGAACGACAACCGAATTTCCGCGACACCAGCGACCACAGCCCGCCACGC
>MSTD01000021.1:29010-99647 GCA_001942045.1 Mycolicibacterium porcinum | reverse complement strand
CACCACAACCGAAGGTTTCAGACAATCGATCTACACAGAAAACTTGACACGCTCGGGGGAATTCCTCAACCCGCCGTGCCACCGCCACCACGGTCTCGGCGTTACGCGGGGTGACACCGGTCTTCCAGGCCACCAACGCCGCAACCGAACGGGCACCGGTCATACCGCACAACTCGTCGCGTTCGAGTTCGGCGACGATGTCCACGATGCGCCCATCAATCGCGTTGCGCTGACCGCACAGCTCCGACAACTCGTCGAACAACACCTCCAGCCGCTCCTTTGGGGATTCCCCAGCGGCGAAAGAAGCTGCGTCCGAAGACATAACACCATCAAAGCAGAGAGGTACGACAAGTTTTCGGACCGGAACGACGACAACCGCGCCGATCCGGCAAGATAGCTGAGGTGGGGATAAGCCTGTTGCCGTTCACTCGCCTCTCGGACGCCGATGTCGCGGGTGCGCTCGATCATGCGGTATCCGTGATCAACCCGGTACTCGATGTATTCAGCCGTTTCGATCCACTCGGGCTGAGACGACGTAGTCATCGCGAGGAACCCGGCGAGGGCCCGGTGGGCAAGTCCCTCGACGTCGCAGCCGCTTTGCTCAACTTCGCTGAGCTGCCGGGCACCAAGGCCTGGGCCGAGATGGATCAGCACGGCCATGTGAAGTGGTGGGTGCACCGCGCCGGGGCCGTCACCACCATCCTGGTCGCCTTCCCGGGGGCGTTCGGGGTCATCGCCGACCGGCTCGGTATTCAGGACTTCCTGGGTTTCACCAACCAGGCCATCGTGTTGTGCGCGGTGGCCCGCGAAGATGGGGTCACCGACTACGACGATCAGGTGCAGTTGCTCGGCGCCGTCCTGTGCGACCGCCAGTTGTCCGAAGCTCCGTCGGATGACTCCGACACGCCGCCGCAATCCCTGCCCGGAAAGCTCTGGGAGTTCGCCGGCACATTACGGGCGGTCGGTGGTGAGCTCACGAAAAGGCCTCACCCACAAAAGGTTTACCGCTACCTCGGCATGCTGCCCGGTGTCGGGGCGGTGGCGGACTACTTCGGCGAATTCACCGCCCTGCGGCACGCGGCCGACGAGGGCATCGCCTGGATCAGCGAGCATTCTCCGCAGGCGCCTCCGGAGCCGGCCCGAACTTGAAGATCAAGGCGCTGGTCGCCACCACCACGGCCGCCAGCGCGATCACCGGCGCAACGGTGAAGCGCGACAACGTCGCGCCCAATACGGCGCCGCCGCACATCGTCAGCACCACGCCGTAACGCAACTTCTCGCGATCACCGGTGCCGCCTGCCAGTCGGCTGTCGAAACCGATGCCGACGATCGTCTGGGTCAGCACCGTCGTGCTCAACTCCTGAATACCGAACTGCCGGGCGGTGGCGTTCTGGATCCCGAAGGTCATGGCCAGGACGATGAGCATGAACTTGCGGTTGTCGTGATAATCCACGACACCGGTGCCCGCCAGAATCGAAAGCACGGTCAGCAGAACGACTTCCACACCCAGCGCGGTGGCCAACCAGTTGCGGACATCACTGTCGAGATGGCGGCGCAGGCGTCCGCCCACCACGGTGCCCAGCACGAAGCCGATGAACGCCACCAACGCGCCGGTCACATCCACGCCCGACCCGGGTACGAACCAGAACCCCAGGAAGATCACGTTTCCGGTCATGTTGGCGACGAACACATGACCCAGCACCAGCACACTGACGGCGTCGACGATCCCCGTAGCGGACGTCAACAACAGCAGCGCCACAACAGTCGACCGCTGCGTCACCGGCGAGGCGATGGCCATGCCTACATCCTCGCCTCTACAGCTGCGGCGACAGGTCCAATTGGGTCAACGCCGGCATCTGAGTGATAAACCAATCTCCGTCCTGGCGCTGCAATATCAGTCGGTACGACATGTATCGCAGGGATGGGACGTTCTTGGTCACCGGGCTTGTCGACACCGTGTTGGTGTAGACGATGGCAGTCGCCTCGTCGCGACTGATCGTCTCCACCGCGGTACCCATCACTTCGGTGTTGTTGGTGACCTGCGCCTGCTTGTTGGTCGGCACGAGGGTGTCGATCAGCTGCCGGTACTGATTGGCGAAGTCGCCCGACAGGTACTTCGCGGCCCGATCCGGCAGGGTTTCGATGTTGTCCGGGTTGTAGGTCCACAACGTGGTGATCGCGTCGGCCGACGTCCGTGCCACTTGGAGTTTCGTCGCCACCAACGCCCGGTCGGCCAGGTACGGCTGCAGCATCGCACCGCCGAACGCTGCTGCCGCCACGAACACCACCGCAGCGCCGGCGGCAAAGTACGTCAGTCGCTTGCCCGCCTCGCGGTGCGGCACGAGGACCACGTCCTCATCGGGTTCGGCCTCGTCCGACTCCGATTCGCCTGATTCCGACTCCGATTCGTCCGATTCCGGCTCAGCTGCGGACGCCTCCGAGTCCGTCGTCTCCACGTCGGTCTCAGCCGCAGGTTCGGCTTCAACGTCCGGCTCAGACTCGACGTCACTTGCCGGCTCGGTCCCCGCCTTGCGACGGGTCTTGCCCACCGGCGTACGACGTTCCGGAGTGCTCTCGGCCTCGGCTTCCGGTTCCGAGTCAGACGCCGTGTCGGTTTCCGACGGAGATTCCTCGACCACCGACTCGGGACGGCGACGCCGCCCGAAACGTAGTCTGCGGCGCGGCTTGTCAGGCTCGCCGGTGGTCAGATCACCTGAATCAGCTGGCTGATCTTCCACTGCTGTCCTTCCCAAATCGTCGTCGCAATCCAACGGCTGCCGCTTTCGACCACGGACTTTCCGTCGGGGGTTCGGGTGCTGATCTTGGTAGCGACCAGGACGTCGGCGCTGCCGTTGTCGTTCCATCGCTGGACGCCGGCATCGAGCACCGAACCTTCGGTCGGCTCGGCTCGCGCCACCTGAACGACGATCTCGTTCTGCTTCTCCTGGAACATCTTTCGGAAATCACCGGTCGCCTGGGACGCGATGCGGTCGGCATAGTCGTTGGCGTGGTACGGATCCAGCGTCGTGTAGACCGTCATGAACTCACGCACGTAGTCCAACGCACCCGCGGTCTTGATCTCCGCTCGGCGATCCGATTCGTGTCGCACCAGAATCAGCGAGCTGCCCGCGATGGCCGCCGCGATGATCAGGGCCGAGATCATCCCGACGATCGGCAGACCCCAGCGGATCGGTTCCTTCGGTTCCTTGGGCTCGACGGCGAAGTAGTCGCGCTCGTCGGGCTCGATCCGACGCCGCGGGCTCACTGTCCGCCTCCGTTCAGCACCGGCCGTTTGAGCACCGTCAGGTTGTCGACGAGCCAATGGTCGTCCGACTTCTGGAATTCCACCCGCACCGTCGCGGTGATGAACTTCAGCTCCTGCGGATTGGTGCCGCGCTGACCCTGCAGGGCCACCAGCATCGACGCGGTGTCCTCGGTGATGCCCGGCAGCACCGCGCTGCTCACGGCCCAGTAATCGTTGGTGGTCGGCCCGGCCTTGCGTACCGCGTCCTGCTGGGCGACCAGTTGTTGCCGATAGTTCTCGGTGGTCAGCGCCTGCGCCTTGGCGAAATCGGCGTCGACGGAATCCACTCCGTAGCTCAGCAGCTGCTCGACGATCCGCGGACCCTGGTCGGCGACCTGCGCGCGGGCCTGGTCCACGGCCCGATCCTGCCGGTACACCAGCAGATACCCCAGCCCGACCGCGACTCCGCTGAGCAGCGCGAACGTCAGCAACATCGCGCCGACGCGGCGTCGGACGTTGGACTCGGGCCGATCGACGCGACGCACCTCGGTGCGAGTCAGCAGATCGGCGAACGTCCGGTGGCGCGAATCCCACAGCGGCCACAGCCAACCCAGGAACACCGCCGCGGTGTCCAACAGATGGGCCAGGTCGCGCAGCAGCAGCCGCCCCAGACCGGCATCACCGGCCGACGACACCACCCGGATACCGAACACCGACCGGCCCGGGCTCCAGCCCGTCAACGCAGGCAACAGGATGCGATTCACACACGAGACGGCGACCAGCAGGACCAACCCGCCCGCGTACACCGCCCACCACAACCACTTGCCCAGCGCCGTACCCTGAGCGACCAGGGTCGCCGTCACGATCAAACCGGCGGGCGCCAGCACGTCGATGGCGAACGCCCCGGCCCGCGCCGGCCAGGACGCCAACCGCGTCTGGTCCGCCCCGGCCCCCGAGGTGGTGACCGTGTCGGCGTTGTCCAGCACAGCGGTCACGACGTGACCTGGTCGAGCCGCGCGACCTTGTAGTTGCCGTCCTCGGCGCGGGCCATCTTCACCCGCAGCCGGTAGCCCTGCTCTTCGTCCGACTTCTCGGTGTTGGTGACCAGCACGCGCACCGCGACCAACAGGTCCATCGACCCGTCGTCGTTGTGCTTCTCCACCGCGGCCCGCATGTCCGAAACCTTCACCTGCACGTTGGCCGCCTGATAGGCGTCGAGCAGCATGCCGCTGTAGAGGCCGGCCTGCGCCCCGAAGTCACCCGTCGAACATTCGATGATCTTGGTCTGGGCCGCGATCATCGCCTGGGTGTCGGGCGCCTGGGTCGCGGTCACACAGTCCTTGGCCGCGGCCAGGGCCTCGGCCTCGTCACTGGCGATCCGCTCACTGTCCTGATGCGCCCGCAGCGCCAGGTAGCCGCCGACGCCGACGGCCGCCGCCAGGACGAGCAGCCCGGCGAGGATCGCCGCCATCCAGCCCCGCCCCAGCCGTGACGGCCGTGACTCGGACTCCTGAGAAGCCTCCTCGGCATCCGTGACCGAGATCGGATCGACGATCTCGGTGACGGCCTCCGCTTGCGGTTCGGTGGTGTGAGGGTCCTGCTGGTCGGTGAGGTTCAGCTGGCTGGTGCCAGCATCTCCTTCCATCCGTCATCTCCTGGTTTATTCGAGTTGGTGACGGAGTACTTCACACCGCCGGGACCGACCACCTCGCCACTGGACGGGCTATAGGTAGCGGTCGAACCTGCTGCCGGAGTGTAGATGCAGGGGTTCGGCTGCTGTCCACTACAACTCACATTGCCACCCCGAGGCGCGGTCAGCGGGTCGCTGCGCATCGCCGTGGATTCCGGTGGTGGAAGCTGACTTGCCGGCAACGGGTTCATCCCATTATTCACCGACGGCGCGGGGATGACCCGGCCCGGATCGACCGGCTGATCGCAGCGCGCGGCCGGGGCCGGGCAGTTGCGGATCTGGTTCGGGTCGCCGTACCACGGGTTGGTGCCCAACGGCTGGTAGGGCTCGTTGCTGCGGCATTCCGCGGGCGAGGCGGCCCGCTTGCCGGGCACGTCGGCGCACGGATAGTTACGCGCACCGCGCACCGCGTTGGGCGCGTCCTTGGGGATCTTGCAGTACAGGCCCGACGGCAGCGGCGCCGTCGACGTATCCGCAGGCGAACGCCACTCCGACGCCGGCAGGAACCCGGTCAGGCACGGCGGCGGCATGTTGATACCGAGGCCGAAGTGCAGCAGGCCCTTGGGCGCGAAGATCGTCGCGGTCTGGGCCACGGCGCCACCCTGAGGCAACGCCACCAACACCTGCTCGACGTTCTTGTTGTAGCGCTTGAGCATGTCGATGACGATTTCCAGGTTCGCCAGCGTCTGCGGCAGGGACTCCTGGACATCACTGAACACCGAGTTCAGCTGATCCGCCGTCGGTGCCGCCTGCTGGATGCCGCTGCGCAACGCCGCGTCGTTCTGCGCGCTCTGCGCCGCCAGCGTGTTCAGGTTCTTGGCCCACCGCGAGATCGCGTCGCCCGAGTTCACCTGGCTGTCGATGATCGGCCCGGAGTTCTCGACGATGTCGTTGACCGGACCGATGTTGTCCTTGAAGTCACTGGCAATCGCCTGGGTGGAGTCGACGAGGCGCTGCAGTGACGGGCCGAGGCCACCGACGGCCTGGGCCGTCTCGTCGAGCAGTGTCGCAATCTTCTCCTTCGGCAACGCCGCCAGACCACGCTGGGCGGCGTCGAGCGACGGACCCACCTCGGCGGGCACGCTGCCCTTCTCGATGGTGTCGCCGTCGCGGAAGTACTTGCCTTGACTGCCGCCCTCGGACACCAGGTCGATGAACTGCTCACCGACCGCTGACACCGAGTGCACGTTGGCACTGGCGTCCAGCGGCACCCGGTACTGGTTGTAGATGTTCATCTGAACCCGGGCGCCCTGTTCGGTGGGCTCGACGGAGGTGACCTTGCCGATCGTCGTTCCGCGGTAGGTGACGTTGGCCGTCGCGTACAAGCCGCCCGAGTTCGGGAGGTTGGCGTTCAGGTTGTACATCCCGACCCCGGCCCATGTCGGCAACCGCAGGTAGAACAGTGCGAGCACGACCAGCGCTATCGCCGTCAACGTCGTGAACAAGATGAGCTGCATCTTGATGAAGCGGGTCAGCAACATGTCTCACTCCCCCCTTTCCACAAGCGGGCCACCAGGTGCATCGTGCGGGTTCGGCGTGAACCGGACGTCCGGGATCATCGTCGCCGGATCGCGGCCCCACGCCTGCTCCAGTGCCCGGAGCATGCCCGAGACACCGGTGCCGGACAGGAACGCGTTGTCCACCGAGCTCAACGTCAGGTCGATGGTCAGCGACACGTTGATGTAGTCGCCACGCACGGCCTTCGGGATGTTCTCGATGTTGAACGGCACCGTCAGGATCAGCTTGAGCGCTTCCACCAGGTACGGAGCCGACCGCGCCAGCTGCTTCAGCGGACGCTGCAGGTTCTGCAGGTTGGTGTGCAGATTCGCGTTGCTGTTCGACAACGTGTCGTCGGCAGCCTTGGACAGCCGGCCCAGCGACGTCACCGCATCGGCGAACAGATCGCGCGTGTCGGCGAAATGCTGGATCAGCGGCGGGAACTCGGTCAGCACCCGGTCCAACGTGTCGTTGCGCGCCGCGACGATGTTCAACAGCCGGTTGGTTGAATCGATCGCCCGGGTGATGTCGTTGCGCTGCTGGTTGAGCTCATCGGTAAAGGTGTCGAGCCGGCCCAGGAAGTCCCGGATCTGATCGGCGCGACCGTTGAGGATGTTGAACACCTCGGTCTGGATGGTCTCGATGTTCGGGATGCCGCCACCGGTCAGGATGCCCGAGATGCCGGCCAGCGTCCGCTCGATCGTCGGATAGGCCGACGAATGCTCCAGCGGGATCGTGTCGCCGTCGCGCAGCTTCTCCTCGGACGGCTTCTCCGGCGGATTGAGCTCGACGTGCTGCGAACCCAGCAAGCTGGTCTGGCCGATCTTGGCCTCGGTGTTCTTCGGCAGCACGATGCCCGGCTCCAGGTCGATCGTCAGCGTCGGAGTCCAGTTGATCAGCTCGATCTTGCGGACCCGGCCCACGAACACGTCGCGCACCCGCACCCGGCTGTTGGCGTTGAGCGCCAACGTCTCCGGCATTTGCACGTAGACCGTGGTGCGGCCGGACTCTGTGCCCGGCCCACCCGGCAGCGGCACGTTGGCCACACCGCGCCACTGCCCGCACGAAGTGAGGATCAACGCGGACGCCGACAACACCGCGGCGCGGCGCCCGACGGAACGCCACTTACGTGTCTTCATCGTCCCCTTCATCACGGCTGCCCTCCGACCTCAGCAGGCAGGGCCGGTCCGGCGGGAGCCGGGCCAGGTGCCGGAGCGGCCGGTGCGGGACCCGACATTGGATCACCCGGGATCACCCCCGGCGCGGGCGCCGGCGGCGGTCCGGGCTGCGGGTACCACGGCGGCGGCAACGGATTGCGCTCGTCGTACGAGTTCGGCGGTCCGGGCAGGTTGCCTCCCGGAGGAGCACCGAATGCCGGAGGGGCCGGCGGGGCCACGATGTCCGGGCCACCCATCAACTCGGACAACGACTCCGGCGTCAGCATCTGCTGAGTGGCCGGCTGCACCTGCACGCCCTGCATGCCCGGCGCCACGGTCCAGCCCGGCTCATGGTTGCCGTGCGAGAACAAGGTGTCGCGCGACCAGATACCCGGAACGGTGGTGTCCTTGTATCCGCCGGGCGGCTGCAGACGCGGTTCCGAGTAGGAGATCTGCTTGGGCAGCGTCATCGCGGTGTTGGCCAGGTTCTGGCCGAACGGCAGGAAGTTGAACTTGATCGCGTCCAGGATCGGCGCCAGGTACTGCGCACACAGCTCGGCCGAATCCTGGTACCCCAACCGGCTGCCCGCCTGAATCGAACTGCAGATGAACTGCAGCGGGTTGGAGAAGTTGGTCAGACCCGGCAGAACCGGCAGACCCACGATGCCACCCTGGTTGGGCGAGACGATGTTGAGCACGTTGGCCGCCAGGTTCGGGTAGGCGTGCAGACCCGTCTCCAGACCATTGCGCGGTTCCGGCTGCAGGATCGCCGTCGTCGCCTCCGACAAGTTGTTGATGTCGTGCGTCAGCACGCCACCGTTCTTGTCCAGGAAGTCACGGGTGGTCTTGAGCACCTTGTTGAGGTCCTGCAGGGCCGTCGCCAACTCCTGGTCGGTGTTGGTGAACGAGTTGGTGAACTGGGCCAGATCGTTGTTCAGCGCCACGAACTGCTGATCGCTCTTGTGCAGGGCATTGACGAACAACGCCAGGCTCTTGACCACCTGGAAGAAGTCGCCACGGCCCTGGTTCAGCGTGGTCAACGCCTCCGACAACCCGTTGAGGGTGCGGTTGAGCTGCTCACCCTTGCCCTGGAAGCCATCGGCGAAGGAGTCGATGACGTCGCCGAACGGGCCCTTGGGCTGCGCCGCGGTCGGGCCGAGTTCGTCGAGCAGGCGGGTGATCTGGTTGCGCAACTCGTCGTATTCGACCGGGATCTGGGTGTTCTCGATCGGGATCACCGCGTTGTTCTGCAACCGCGGCCCACCCGTGTAGGGCGGGGACAACTGGATGACGCGCGAGGCCACCAGGCTCGGGTTGAGCACAGACGCCGTGACGTTCTCGGGCACCTTGTACTTGTTGTTGACGTGGAAGACGACCTTCATCTTGTCGCCGTCGGTCTCGATGCTGTCGATCGCACCGACCTTGACGCCCATGATGAGGACCTTGTCACCGGGGTACAGCGCGAGCACCTCGGGGAAGTACGCGGTGACCGTGGTGTTGGTCATCTTCTTGTACAGGTTCAGGCCGAAGTAACCCAGCACCAGGGCTGCTGCCACCGCCAACGCACCGACGATGACAGCTGCCCGGGAAGCCTTGGGCAACTTGATGTTTCGAACGTTAAATACTGTTGACATAGCTGCGGCCTATCCCTGCGACCCGGGCGGAAGGAACGGCGGATTACCCGGTAGCGGCGGTGTGCCCGCCGGTCCGGCGTCCGGCCCCGGTCCCGGCGGTGCCGGAGGAGCGTTCACCGGCGCCGGGTGCGGCGCGTAACCCGGGATGGGTCCCGGCGCCACGGGGATCGGGGCGATCGGAACGGTGCGGGCTCCCGGCGGACCGGGCGCCAGCTCGACCGGTGCACCCGGCTGATCCGGCGGCATGTCTCCGGGGATGGCCGCGCTGGGCACACCCGGCGAATGCGCGATGCCGTCAGGATTCGGCGCCGAGGTCGCCACGTCCGGCGGGCCGTAATTGGGTCCGAACGGGTTGTCCCCGAACGGCCCCACGGTGGCGCCCGCGCATGGCAGCGGGTTACCCGGGCTCGGGATCCCGGCCGCGGTCGGCGTGTAGGAGCACGGCGATCCGGGCGGCACGGCAGGTCCCGGATGCTCCGGGGTTCCTTCGAGCGGCGTCGGGGCCGGCGGCGGGGCACCGTTCTCGAAGCGCTTGCCATTCGGATCCGGGAAGCGGAACGCGGGCAGGCCGGCGTTACGCCAGAACTCCTCGGGATCGATGCCGCGCTTCTTGAACGCGGAATCGACGAACGGCTGCAGGATCTGCGGCGGGATCAGGTTGACGAGCATCACCTTGAAGTACGGGCCCGAGGCCAGCGCCTCTGCCAGTGAGGTGATGAACTTGCCTGCGACAGTGAGGGTGTCGGCCAGATCCTGCTTACGCTCCACCAGCAGGTCGCTGACGGTACGCAACTGCTCCAGCACGTGGTTGAGGTTCGGGTTGTCGTTGATCAGACCCTCGACCTCACGCGACACCGTCGACACCCGCTCCAGCAGCATGCTGACGGCCTGGCCACGCTCGTTGACCGCGGCCAGCAGGGTCTGTGCGTTCACGAGCAGCTGGTTGACCTGCGTGCTGCGGTCACCGAGCACTGTGGCGATCTTGTTGGCATTCGCCAGCAGCTTCTTGACGTCCTCGTCGCGCTTACCGATGGTCTCAGAGAACTTGGCCACCCCGTCCAGCGCGGCGCTCAGGTGCGGCGAGGTCTGATCGACCGTCTCCGACAACACGTTCAGCGATTCCTTGACGGACGCCGTATCCCAGCCCGACGCATTGCGCGTGACATCGAGGAACGCGTCGTAGATCTGATACGGCGTCGTCGTCTGCCCCAGCGGCAGCATCCCGCGCGGGGGCAGCGTCTGGCTGCCGCGCGGCTGGATCTCGATGTTCTTACGACCCAGGATCGTGTCGGTACGGATCGCCGCACGGCTCTCGGTACCGATCGTCTTCCCACCCAGGGTGTAGCCGATCTCGACCTTGTCGCCGTTGATGTCCATGCTCTTGACGGTGCCGACATCCATACCCGCGATGCGCACCTTGTCGCCCAGGTTCAGGCCTCCGGTATCGGAGAACTGGCCGTAGTACGTGGGCACCGCGAACAGCATCGGCACACTCGTCAGCGTCGAGCCGACGCCGATCACCAACGCCACCACCACAACGCCCATCAGGCCTTTGCGGAAGCGGTCGGAACCTTGCAGTGTCCTCATCTCGGCGTGCACCTACCCGACGGCTGTGAACTGAGTCTGACGGTTCGGACAGGGCCACCTGGCTGCAACCCGTTGAGCTTCAACGAGAGATCGCAGGCGTAGAAGTTGAAGAAGTCACCGTAGATGCCACCGGCACGACCGATGATCTTCAACGCTTGCGGGAACTGCACCAGGATGTCGTTCAGCTGCTGCTTCTGGTCGATCAGCGGCTGCTGGATCACCTCGAGGTAGCCGACGGTGTCCTTGAGCAGCGGACGGTTGTCGGACAACAGGTCCGCCAGCGAGCCGGCCGCGTTGCTGATGTTGGCCACCGAGGATCCGATCGGATCGGCCCGGTTCTTCAACCCGGTGATCAGCGTCTCGAAGTTCTTGAGGGTGTCATCGAACTGCTGCTGATGCGCGACGGTGGTGTCCAGGACGATGTTGAGGTTCTTGATCACCTCACCGATGGCCTGATCCCGATCGGCGATGCTCTGGGTGAGCTGCGCCGTCTGGTCCAGGATGTCGTTGATGGTGCCGCCCTGCCCCTGGAAGATCGTGATGATCGACTTGGAGATGGTGTTGACCTTCTCCGGGCTCAACGACTGGAACAGCGGCCGGAAACCGCCGACGAGCGCGTCGAGGTCGAGCGCGGGCTCGGTACGTTCCAGCGGAATGGTGCTGCCCGGCGGGATCTTCGTGTTGCTCTCACCGCGCTTGAGCTCCAGGTAGCGGTTACCGATCAGGTCCTGGTAGCGGATCGCGGCCGTGGTCTGGTCGAACAACGGCAGCGACTTCTCGACGTTGAACGTGACCTCGGCCTGCTGGCCACCGTTGACCAGCTTGACGCCCGAGACCTTGCCGACCTCGACACCGGACGCACGGACGAACTGCCCGGTGCGCAGACCGCTGACGTTCTTGAAGATCGCCGAGTACTCGGAGGTCCGGTTGAACCGGATCTGACCGAAGACCACGAAGATGATCGCAGTGAAGGTGAGCAGCACCAGTGAGAAGATGCCGAGCTTGATAAGCGTGCCCTTGATGCTCATGGGTTGATCGTGTTCTCCCCCACTTGGCGGCCCCACACATACTCGGCCACGAGCGGTTGACCCATCTCGAGGTGGTTGTACGGGGCGATCGATGCACCGGTATCCATCACCAGGTACGGCATGGGCCACAGGTCTTTCGTCACCGGCTGCCAGCAGCCGGGCCGGCCCTCGGGCCCACCCTTGGCATTGACCCGCGGCAGGTTGTCCGGATAGACGTACGGGTTGCCGACGCCGACCACCAGCGAATGCGTCTGCAGCGAGTAGCCGTTACCACCAAGCGCGCCGGCCAGTTTCGGCCCGGCGTCGTGGTAGTTGCGGATCGTGCAGAACAGCGCCGGGCTGTACTTGTCCAGCAGCGCCGAGGTGGGCAGCAGATCCTGGGCACCACGAACCAGATACGGACCGCCGCGCTCGAAGATGTCACCACCGGTATTGCCGAAACCGACCGCCGCGACCAACGCCTGATCCAGATTGCCGCGCTGCTCATTGAGCGTGCGCGCCGTGGTCACCGCATTGGTCAACCCGTCGAACAGATCCGGCGCGGCATTCGCATACACCTCACCCAGATCCGCCAGCCCTTTGGTGTCCCGACGGATCTGAGGCATCCGCGGATTCAGGTCGGCCAGAATGTCATTGCCGTTGACGATCGACTGACCGAACTTGTCCCCCAACCCGTCCAGCGCCTGCGCCGTCGCAGTCAGCGTCTGATTCAGCTTGATCGGGTCGATCTGCTCAGAGATCGCAGTGATCGTCTCGAACAGCGTGTTGAACTCCGTCGTCACCCCCTGCGCACGGATCGGCGTGTCCGGCGTCAACCGCTTGGCCGACGGGTTCGACGGCGACAGGAACGAGATGTACTTGTTGCCGAACACCGTGGTCGCCCGCAGCTCCGCGGTCACATTCTCCGGAATCAACTTCAGGTACTGCGGCTTGACATCCAGAGTCAGCTTGGCTTCCGGATTGTCATCGACGGTCACCACATCGATCGACGCCAACCGCCCGATCGGCACACCGTTGAACGTCACCTTCGAGCCCGGATCCATCGACAGACCCGCCCGCCCGGACAACACGGTCAGCTGCGCCTTCTTCTCGAAGGACCCGCGGAACTGCATCCAGGTCAGCGCGAAGACCACCGCGGTGACGAGTGCGAGCACCAGTCCGGCCAGCTTGTACGGCGGGATCTTCGGCTTGTTCAGAGAAGCTTGAGGTGCCGTCATGCCGCTACACCGTGAGGTTGAAGTTGGGGTCGGTGCCGTAGAGCGCCAACGATGCCAACAGGACCACCAACACGATTGCGATCAACGAGGTTCGCATCGACCTCCCTACTGCCTCACCCACACCGACAGCACCGCCACTGGCGTAGTAGCCGAAGTAGCAGTGGTTCAACATGACCACGACGGACATGACGATGACCTGAAGGAAGGACCACATCACGTCGTCGACGCGCAGGAACGTATGGAAGTAGTGCTCATACGTACCCACTGACTGGGAGTAGAAGACCGTCGTGACGAACTGCGCCGACAGGAAGGACAGCAGGATCGCCATCGCGTACAGCGGGATGATCACGATCGACCCGGCGATGATGCGGGTGGACACCAGGTACGAGATCGACCGGATACCCATGACTTCCAGCGCGTCGACCTCTTCGCTGATGCGCATGGCGCCGAGTTCGGCGGTGGCACCGGCGCCGACGGTGGAAGCCAGCGCCTGTCCCGTGACGACCGGGGCAACGACGCGGATGTTTGCCAGGGCGGCGAAGAAGCCGGTGAAGGCCTCGACGCCGATGTTGCCCAGGGATGCGAAGCCCTGGATGGCGATCAGGGAGCCGGCCGACAGCGTGACGAAACCGATGATGGCCACGGTGCCGCCGATGACGGCCATGGCGCCGGTGCCCATACCGATCTCGGCGACCAGGCGCAGCGCTTCACGGCGGTAGTGCCGGAACGCGTGCGGGATGGAGCCGATCGCCTGGACGACGAACCACGCGACGTGGCCCATGCTGTCGAGGAACCGGCCCGGGGTGCCCGCGATCTCTGAGGTGCGCGAGAACGCCCGGGGGAACCGGGACCGAAGGACTGTTGCAGTACTCATGTCAGTGCCCTGTTCCGAACCGCACACCGATGGTGGTGAGCACGACGTTGACTGCGAACAATGCCACCACGCACAACACCAGGGTCTCGTTCACCGCGGTGCCGACACCCTTGGAGCCACCGGCCACCGTCAGGCCCCGGTAGCAGCCGACCAGTCCGGCGATCAGACCGAACAGGGTGGCCTTCACGACCGAGATCATCACCTCGGGGAATCCGGTCAGCAGGGTCAGGGTGGACACATAGGCACCGGCGGACACGTTCTGGACGTAGACACCGAAGAAGAAGCCACCGATCAATCCGATGGTGATCACCGCGCCGTTGAGCATGAAGGCCACGAAGGTGGATGCGACGACGCGCGGAACGACGAGCCGCTCGATGGGGTCGATGCCCAGCACCTCGAGCGCGTCGATCTCTTCACGGACGGTGCGGGCGCCGAGGTCTGCGCAAATTGCGGTCGATCCGGCACCGGCCACGACGAGCACCGTGACCAGAGGACCCAACTGCGTGACCGCGCCCAGTGCCGCGCCGGCGCCGGAGACGTCAGCCGCACCGAACTCCGCCAACAGGATGTTGAGCGTGAAGATGATGAGCACGGTCAGTGGGATCGACACCGCGAGCGTGGGCAGGAATGCCACCCGGATCAGGAACCAGCTCTGCAGCACGAACTCTTTCCACTGGAATGGCCGTGTGACAAAGGCCTTTCCGGTGAGCACGGTCATCTTGAAGAAGCCACCGACCATAGCCAGCGGCTTCTCCAATTGACCACGTACGTAGCCGACGAGCCCGTCGGCAGGCGCCGTCACCGGTGCGCCCCCTGGACGTGTCGCACGCCCCCTCCTCGTCGCCTGTCAGCTTGTGTGATCCGTCTCTCCCTACTCGCGAGTAGTAATTGAGACCACCGGACTGTACCCGATGGAAACCGGGCCGTGCACCGCATCGGGTGGATTGTGCCATCAACCGTTAACAACGGCATGCAATGACAGCAAACTTTCGTGGCGACCTGCAGAAACCGTTGACGCCGAGTTACTTTCGTAAACGTCAAACACTACTGGGCGTTGATCGGCGAACCGAAGCGCTCCCTGAGTTCGGTCTTGAGCACCTTGCCCGATGGGTTGCGAGGCAGGGCGTCGACGATTTCGAGGGCCTTCGGGTGCTTGTAGCGCGCCAGCCGTTCGTTGAGAAAGCCGTCGAGATCACCGAGACTGAGGGCGTCACCTCTGGTGAGGGCCACCACCGCAACCGGCACCTCGCCCCATTTCTCGTCGTGACGGCCGATCACGGCGACCTCGGTGATGGACGGATGACCGGCCAGGACGTTCTCCACCTCGGCGCAGTAGATGTTCTCGCCGCCAGAGATGATCATGTCCTTCTTGCGGTCCACCACCCAGATGTAGCCCTCCTCGTCCTGACGCACGAGATCTCCTGAGTGGAACCAGCCGCCGGCGAACGCCTCGGCCGTGGCCTTGGGGTTGTTCCAGTAGCCGGCCATCAAAGTTGGGGCACGGTAAACGATCTCGCCCACCTCACCGACCGGGACGTCGTTCATGTTCTCGTCCACGATGCGGGCCGAGACGGTCGGGATGACCTGCCCCACCGAGCCGAGCTTGCGAATTGCATCGTCCGCCAACAACATGCAAGTGACCGGGGACATCTCGGTCTGCCCGAACGCTGCCAGGATCTGGCTACCCGGGAACGTCTCGGCCATTGCACGGAGCAACGTGTCCGACGCCGGCGCGGCGCCCCAGGACAGGGACCGCAGGCAAAGTTCGCGCGGATTGGCTTTCTGCTCGGCGCATACCGCCTGCCACTGCGCGGGCACCAGGAAAATAGCGGTGACCTTCTCGGCCGCCAGCACGTCGAGCAACGCACCCGGGTCGAACGCGCCGAGCGGGTAGATCACCGTGGGCAGGCCGAGGGTGAGGCCCGTGTTCACGTTTCCGGCGACGCCGGCGATGTGGAACAGCGGGACGCCGATGAAGCCGACGTCGTTGTTGATGTCGACCCCAGTGGTGAACAAGTTGGTCATGCCCTGCCCGACCAAGTTGTTGTGGGTCAGCACCGCGCCCTTGGGTCGGCCGGTGGTGCCGGAGGTGTACATGATCAGCGCGGGGGCATCGCTGGGGATGTCGACCGGGGCCGCGGGCTCACCATCTTCGGCGATCAGATCCTCATAGCCCAGGATGCCGTCTTCCGTCGGGGCGTCGGCCACGATGACCGTCGACAGCGTGGCATCGAGATCGCGCACGGCCGTGGCGACGCCGGCCAGTACGGGCTCGGTGACGATGACGCGCGCCGCGCAGTCACTGACCAGGAAGGCGATCTCCGGCGGGGTCATCCGGAAGTTCACCGGGACCGCGATGGCGCCGAGCCTGTTGGCCGCCAGCATCGCCTCGATGAACTCCGGGCGGTTGAGCATCAGGATCAGCACGCGGTCGCCGAATCCGATGCCGCGCCGGCTGAGCGCCCCCGCCAGCTTGGTCACGCGATCGTCGAGCTCGCGCCACGTCGTGGTGTGTCCCAGGAACCGCAGGGCGGTTTTCTCGGGCTGCATCAGGGCATGCCGGGTGAGTTGGTTGGACCAGTTCTGACGGCGGGCCAAGTACGGCTGCTCAGTGGGGAACGGCTCGGCAGTCAACGGATCTGTACTCCATGGGTATTGAGTTGCACGAATTTTATATTTGATCAAACATTGGGGTTGCCTCGGTCACACTATGGCCTCGGCGCCTCGGCGACAAGCCCAAAGAAAGGCGACCGGATACGCGTGAATGCACCTGCCAGAGCGGCCGTGCAACGTCGTCGCGGGGGACGGCGCGAGCAACTTTCCGACGAGGTTGCCGCCCAACTGCGGGCCGAGATCATGACCGGGGTGCTGCGGCCCGGGACATTCATCCGGCTCGACGAGACCGCGGCGGCACTCGGCGTCAGTATCACGCCCGTGCGGGAGGCTCTGCGCACGCTCCGCGGTGAGGGCATGGTGCAGTTGGAGCCCAACCGCGGACACGTCGTGGTGCCACTGACCCGCGCCGACGTCGAGGACATCTTCTGGCTACAGGCCACCATCGCGCGCAAGCTGGCCGCCACCGCCACCACCCGGATCACCCCGGCGGAGATCGATGAGTTGGAGCAGCTCAACGCCGAGCTCGCGGCCGCGGTGTCCCAGCACGACCCCGTGGCGATCTCGTCGGCCGAATTCGCCTTTCATCGGGCCTTCAACCACGCCAGCGGCCGGATCAAGCTGGCCTGGTTCCTGCTGCACGTCGCCCGGTATCTTCCTGCGCTGATCTATTCGACCGATCCGAAGTGGGGCACCGAGGCCGTCGAGAATCACCGGTTGCTGATCGACGCACTGCGCCGGCGCGATACCGACGCCGCGGTGGAACTCAACGCCAACCAGTTCACCGACGCCGCGCAGCGGCTCATCGACCGGCTGAACGACATCGGGATGTGGGACTGAGTGCTCAGCTCTTGCCGACCCCGGCGTGTCGGCGCAGCTTTGCCGGCGTGTCGTGGCGCGAAATCGATGTCGGACCTGCCCGGCTGTCAGCGACAATCGAGCGACAATCGCCCCATCTGCCCCGGTCGCATCTCCGGTCACAGATGCGATCATTACTCGCGTCACTCCAGGGCAAAGCCACCTCGTGCGTAACGGTTTTCGGGTTGCCCGCATATCAGCGACAGAGTCGCTGCTAGTCGGGCATTGAACAGCTGAGGCACACGGCGCCAGAGATGCACTAGTGGCAAAAACGTTCAGCGACAACGGGTTTGACGAGGCCCGTGGTACCCGTGTGGCGATTGTCGCTGAATTGTCGCTCGCCGCCGGGCACATCCGATGTCCGTCCGAAATCGGCGACCAGAGTGACTGTCAGACCCTGCTGGCACCGTAACGCCATGGGCGGACAAACTTCTGCTGCGCGGCACCAACCTCCGTTACGTGCTCACCATGCAGCTGCTGCAAAACGGCACGCAATCGGTGGCCGACCTGGTCGATGCGCTCGAGGACCAAGGCTTCACCACCACAGGGCGTCGGTCGAAGGCGATTTCGGACGCGCTGAGGTGGGAGATGAACCACGGCCGGGTCTACCGGGTCAGGCACGGCCGATACCGGCCGGCCGAGATGCCCCGGGCTACCGAGTACCGCACCGCAATCGCGTACTCGAACTGCGGGCGGCAGCGGCCGACCGCGCGGCCTAGGCCGACAGCTGCTGCACCCGGCCCACGAGGGCGTTCGCCAGATGGTCGAGCGTGTCGCCGGCCAACTTCTTCACCATCATGGCCGGGACCGGCAGCTTGACCTCGACGTCGAGGTCGACCTGAAGCAGGGTGTTGTCCGGCCCGAGCGGCACGACCGAGAACCTCTGCTCCTGCTTGGTGAAGTGGTCACCCTGCTGCATCACCGTGAAGATCTGGTTCTCGGCGGGGTAGTAGACCGCGTTGATGAAGACCCCGGACTGACCCTGGATCTCGACGTCGAGCCGCAACTGGCTGGGCCGGCCGTCGTCATAGCGGGCCAAAATCCAGCAGCCCTTGATCTCGGGGTTCCACTGCGGATAGGCCTCGAAATCACCGACGATCGCCATGATCTTCTCGGCAGGGGCATCAACCTCGACGGTCTTGCTCACGAGTGGCATCCGGCGAGCATATCGACTGCAGCAGATCGCGGATCACGTCGGGAATCGGTACCGGCCGCCGCGTGGTCCGGTCCACATAGACATGCACCCAGTGGCCGACCGCCGCCACCGGGCCATTCGGCTCGAACAACCCGAGCCGGTAGGTGACACTGCTGTTCCCCAACCGGGTCACCGCCAGGCCGACGACCAACGGGTCGGGGAACTTCAGCTCGGCGAAGTAGCGACAGCCTGACTCGGCGACCACACCCAGCCAGGGAGCGTTGACCGGATCGACGTCACAGTTGGTGTTGATCCAGGCGTTGATCGCGGTGTCGAACAGTTCGTAGTACACCGCGTTGTTGAGGTGGCCGAACATGTCGTTGTCCGTCCATCGGGTCAGCACCGGCCAATGCAGCGGAAAATCCTCGCGGGTCAACTGGGCTCCGTCGGTCATGACTGGAGTCTGACAGGCTGGTGGGCATGAAGATCCGCGGCGCCGTGCTCGAGCACATCGGTCTGTCCCGCCCGTACGCCGAGTCGCAACCGATCCGGGTAAGTGACCTCGACCTCGCCGAACCGGGCCCGGGCGAACTGCTGGTGCGCATCGAGGCCGCCGGCTTGTGCCACTCCGATCTGTCTGTCGTGGACGGCAACCGGGTGCGCCCGGTCCCGATGCTCCTGGGCCATGAGGCGGCCGGGATCGTCGAGGCCGGTGATTCGGACCTCCCGCTCGGCCAACGGGTGGTGATGACGTTCCTCCCACGCTGCGGAGAGTGCCCGGCATGCGCCACCGACGGCCTGACACCGTGCGGTCCGGGATCGGCCGCCAATGGCGCCGGCACGTTGATGAACGGCGACATCCGGCTGACCCGCGACGGCCGGCCCGTGTTCCATCATCTCGGGGTCTCCGGCTTCGCCACCTACGCTGTCGTGGACCGTCGCTCGGTGGTGCCCGTGCCCAGCGATGTACCGGCCGTCGTCGCCTCGTTGTTGGGGTGCGCGGTGCTGACCGGCGGCGGCGCCGTGCTCAACGTGGGCACCCCGCGGCCCGGCCAGACCGTGGCAGTCGTCGGCCTGGGCGGCGTGGGCATGGCGGCAGCCCTGACCGCGCTGGCCCACGACGACGTCCGCGTCATCGGCGTGGACCAACTGCCGGACAAACTGGCCAAGGCCCGCGCGCTCGGTGTGCACGAGACCTACACCCCTGAGCAGGCCGCCGACCTCAAGGCCGACGTGGTGATCGAAGCCGCCGGTCATCCCGCCGCGCTGGAAACCTCCATCGCGCTCACCGGCCCCGGCGGACGCACCATCACCGTCGGCCTGCCCCGCCCGGACGCCCGAATCACGGTGTCGCCGTTGGGGTTCGTCGCCGAAGGCCGGTCGCTGATCGGCAGCTACCTGGGCTCGGCGGTGCCGTCGCGCGACATCCCGCGGTTCGTCGAACTGTGGCGGGCCGGGCGGCTACCGGTCGAGCAGCTGGTGTCCTCAACCATCGCCCTCGATCAGATCAACACCGGCATGGATGAGCTGGCCGACGGACGCGCCGTGCGCCAGATCATCGAGTTCTAGAACCAGCCGTCCTGCATCTCCAGCGTGGTGCGGTCCAGGCTCTCCAACAGGTCCAATTGTGGTGTGGTCTTGGGCAGTTCGTAGCGGAAGAAGTACCGGGCGGCCTGACGCTTGCCGTCGTAAAACTCTCCGGTGCATCCTTCCGCGGCGAGGAACTGCTCCAGCCAGATCCACGCCACCACGATGTGCCCGAACGCCTCCAGGTACACCGCACTGTGGGCCATCGCGGCCTCGACGTCACCGGAGGCGAACATCGTCCCGGTCACCGTCACCAGCCGCTGCCAGGCCCCCTCGAGCTGAGCCGCCAACTCAGGTGCCGCCGCGCGGCCGGCCGTCACGGTGGCGCCGATCCGCTCCCCC
This sequence comes from Mycolicibacterium porcinum, assembly GCA_001942045.1. Classification (GTDB taxonomy): domain Bacteria; phylum Actinomycetota; class Actinomycetes; order Mycobacteriales; family Mycobacteriaceae; genus Mycobacterium; species Mycobacterium porcinum_A. Next base: position 79,184 of record MSTD01000021.1, on the reverse strand, counting down.
AGCGCGGTCAGGCTAGCTCCACTATTCTGGGTCACCTTGCGGCCCAACAGATCCAGGCTCTGAATACCGTGCGTGCCCTCGTGGATGGGGTTGAGCCGGTTGTCGCGGTAATGCTGCTCGACGTCGTATTCGCGGGTGTACCCGTAGCCCCCGTGCACCTGGATCGCCAAGCTGTTGGCTTCCAGACACCACTGCGACGGCCAACTCTTGGCGACCGGGGTGAGGATGTCGAGCACTGCGGTGTCCTCGGCGGACCCGGTGTCGACCAATTTGGCACAGTACAGCGCCAGCGCCAGCCCGCCTTCGACATAGGCCTTCTGCGCCAACAGCATTCGCTTGACGTCAGCATGCTCGATGATCGGTACCTGCGGGGTCGACGGGTCCTTGACACCCAGCGGCCGACCCTGCGGGCGTTCGCGTGCGTACTCCAGCGACTTGAGGTACCCGGTGTAGCCGAGCGCGACGGCGCCCATCCCGACGCCCAGCCGGGCCTCGTTCATCATGTGGAACATGTAGACGATGCCGCGGTGCGGCTCACCGACCAGATAGCCGACGGCACCGTCGAAGTTGAGCACGGTGTTGGTGATACCGCGTTGGCCCATCTTGTGATTCAGTCCGGAGATGGCCACGCCGTTGCGAGCCCCGTCGGCCAGGAACTTCGGCACGATGAACAACGAGATGCCCTTGGTACCGGCCGGGCCACCGGGAATCTTGGCCAGCACCAGATTGACGATGTTCTCTGTCATCTCATGCTCGGCGCCCGAGATCCACATCTTCGAACCGAACAGCCGGTAGCTGCCGTCGGGCTGCGGTTCGGCACGGGTGGTGATGTCGGCCAGCGACGATCCGGCCTGGGTCTCCGACAACGCCATGGTGCCCGAGAACCGGCCCGCCAGCATGGGTTTGACGAACGTCTCGATCTGCTCGGGTGAGCCGAACCGGGCCAGCAGGTTGGCGTTCGCGATGGTCAGCATCAGATAACCCGACGTCGACACGTTCGCCGCGGAGATCCACGCGAACGCGGCCTGCGCGACGGTGGCCGGCAGTTGCGCGCCACCGATCTCGGCATCCATCCCCATCGCGATCAGGTCGGCGGCCGCGAACGCGTCCCACGCCTCTTTCACGTCGGGAATCAGCGTGACGGTCTGCCCGTCAAACGTCGGCTCGTTGGCGTCGCTGAGCTTGTTGTGCGGCGCGAAGTAGCGGGTGGCGAGTTGCTCGCACAGGTCCTGCACGCCGTCGAAGGTCTCGCGGGAGTGCTCGGTGAAACGGTCCAGCGTCGTGAGCTTTTCGACGTCCAACCACTCGTAGAGCAGGAAGTCCAGGTCGCGCCGCGAGAGGATGGTCGACTTCATGCGGCCAGGTTAATCGCCGGCAGGTGGCTCGGGCAGTGACATCCGGGCCAGCCGTCGGGGATCGACGATCGACACGATCCCCACCAGTCGGCCCCCGTCGACGACGCAGGCCATCAGGCTGAGCGGACGACCCGTCGGCCCCCACGCCAGGATCCCCGGCTCGCCGTTCACCGACACGCGCCGGGCCAGCACGCGGGTCCCCTGGCCGCGCCGGACCGCGTCGACGATGGCGTCCGATCCGGTCCCGACGGTCATCCCGGTGGCCGTGTACCGCTGCCATGTGACGTCGGGATCCAGCACGCGCAGCAGGGCATCGAAGTCGCCGTCGCGCGCGGCGGCCAGGAAGGCGTCGACAACCTCACGCTGCTCCTGCTTGCGTCGGCGGCCTCCGGTGGGCGGCGGCACGTCCTGCACCTTCCGGCGGGCGCGGCTGGCCAGCATCTTGACGGCGTCGGTCGATCGGTCCAGGATCTGCCCGATCTCGGCGAACGGCACGGCGAACATGTCGTGCAGGACGAACGCGAGACGTTCGTCCGGGCGCAGCGATCCCAGCACCACGAGCATCGCCAGCCCGACCGAGTCTGCGAGCACCGCGGCATCCTCCGGGGAGTCTTCCCGGGTGTCCACGTCCTCGGTGACGACGAATTCGGGAATCTCAGCGGTGGACGTCACCTCGGCCCTGCTGGTGCGTGATCGCAACATATCGATACAGATGCGGCCCACCACCGTGGTCAGCCAGCCGGCGACGTTCTCGATCGAGTCCGCGTCCTGCCGGGACAGTCGCAGCCACGCTTCCTGTACCGCGTCCTCGGCGTCGGACCTGGAACCAAGGACGCGATGGGCCACCGCGAAAAGTCGCGGGCGCTGTTCCTCGAATACCTCCGCCAGTGATCCCTCGGGCCTCATCAGTTACCTCTCGTCGCGCGGATCCGTCATATAGGTGACGAGCCGGCTGGGCTCGACGTAACCACGGAATGGAGCGAGGAATGCACACCGCCCTCTGGATCATCACCATCATCGCCGCGGCGGCCTACGCCGCAGGCGGCACCACCATGCTCGTGTTGTCGCGCGATAGGTACCGGTCGATCGGCAAGACACAGCATTGGGTCGACGACTTCGGTGCCGGCCACCTCAAGGCGATCGGGGTCATCAAACTGGTCGGCGCACTCGGCCTGGTGCTACCCGTCGCGGTGGGCATCGCACCGGTGCTGACCCCGGTTGCCGCCTGCGGCCTGGCCCTTTTCATGGCCGGCGCCGCCACCACGCGATTCCGTCGCAGCGAGTGGCTCTACATGGCCGGCGACATCGTCTATCTCGGTGTGTTCGTCTTCTTGGCCTGGGGCTGGTTCACCCTGCCCGTCACCTGATGGTGCTCACGCCGCCGTCGACCGGGATGACCGCGCCGGTGATGTAGGCACTGGCCCGGCTGGCCAGGAACACCGAGATGCCGGCGATGTCGTCGGGTTGCCCGATCCGGCCGAGCGGCAGGGCCGAGCCGACAGCGGCGGAGCCGGCGCGCAGCATCTCCTTCGTCATCCGGGATTCGAACAGCCCCGGTGCGATCGCGTTGACGAGGATCTTCGGGGCCAGTTCACCGGCGAGGTGCTTCGTCAGCATGTGCACCGCGGCCTTGCTGGCGCTGTAGGAGAAGTTGTCGCGGCCCTTGCCGGGCGCGACGATGCCGTCGATGCTGCCGGTGTTGATCACGCGGGCCGGATCATCCTCGGTGGCAGCGGAATTCAGCAACGGGGTGAGCGCCCGGGTCAACAGGAACACACCTTTGACGTTGACGTCGTAGACCTTGTCGAACCCGGATTCGGGAAACTCGTCATACGGTGCGCCCCAGGCCGCGCCCGCGTTGTTGAACAGGGCGTGGAGGGCGTCCTCGCGGCCGGTCACCGCGGCGGTGAGGGCGGCGACGCCTTCCGCGGTGCCCAGGTCGGCGGGCACCGCGGAGATCCGGCCGAGCGGTGACAGCGTCTCCACGGCCGCGTTGAGCTCGGCTTCCTTTCGGCTGGAGATGTATACGGATGCCCCGGCCTGCAGGAGGCCGCGGGCCATCATCAGGCCGATGCCGCGGCCGCCGCCGGTGACGACGGCGACCTTGCCGTCCAGTCGGAACAGATCAGTCATGTTCTAAGCCTTCTCGTCGACCTCGACACCGAGCGGGGATTCGTTGCGCACCGTCTCGTCGCGGATCAGCCCGCGCAGCAGCGCCGTGCTGAACTCGACGGCGATCTCCTGGGCGGTCCGTCGGCCGTGCGGGCGCAACCAGCGGTAGGAGCCCAGCGTCATCCCGATGTAGCCCAGCGCCAGCACATGGGAATCGCAGTCGTAGAACTCGCCGCTGGCGATGCCCCGGTCGATCACATCGCGGACATGCTCGTAGACCTGGGTCTCGGCGTGCCGGATGTAGGCCACCTGCTCCTCGGTGAACCACTCCGCGATGTAGGGGCCTTCCTGGAAGTACACCGCCGCCCGCTCGAGGTCGCCCGCGATGCCGACCAGCAGCCGCCGGGTGAAGTTGTAGATGGTTTCCCGGGCCGACGCGGTGGGGTCGTCGTGCAGGGCCTCGACGGTGAAGTCTGCCGTGCTCTTGTAGATGTCGTAGAGGATCAGCGACTTGCTCGAGTAGTAGTGATAAACCGTGGCCTTGTTCAGGCCGACGGCTTCGGCGACGTCGTCCATCCGGGTGCCGTGATAGCCGCGGGCGGCGAACAGCTTGGCCGCGACAGTCAGCAGCTCATCGCGGCGGGATGTCCCGTTGGCGGCCGCACCGCCGCGGCCCCGGCCGCCCTCTGCGTCTGATGACATAGCACACTCACTATCAGCATCGCCCGGACCTTGCCCAGGAAATCAATCAACTAGATGGTTGAAGATTGTAGGCAATTCCGTGCGCAGCCCTGTTCCGGCCTTGCCTACTGCGTCTAGACTCCGGGCATGGATCCGAATCCTGACTACGACCTCAGCGACGAGAGCGACTTCTTCTTCCCGTGGCTGGCCTGGGGTCTGCGTGGCGTCTACCCGCCGCCGGCCTATCCCCCGGTGTGATCAGGGACTGTTCGTCAGTCTTCGCAGTCCTCACGCGCTGGTGATACCGGCGCGCCTTCATGCGGTTTCCGCAGGTAACCATCGAACACTAACGTGCAGTGTTCGGCTTGCTCCGATCGATCAGGAACAGCCGGCAGTCCGGGTTTGCACACGCGCGTAGCCGCCCCGAGCCCTCGGCCCGCAGCGCCTCCCACGCCAGAATCGCCCGCAGGGCGCATCGCCGCGCGTCGTCGGTATCGAGCTCCCAGTTCAAGCCGTCTTCGGTCACGTCGTGCTGCCTTCCTTCGACCACCGGCGTGGTGTTGAGCAGATCGAGCAGCAGACCCTCGTCGCGCAGCCCCCACCTCCGTCAGTTTCGTATCTAACCCCCAAATGGCTATTGACAGGTTATGCCGCCGGGCGTTAGATCTCACTAACCATTGAAACTAGTTATAGGAGTTAGCCATGACTGTTCATCACCGCTACGCCACCGTCGACGGTCAGCGGCTGTTCTACCGCGAGGCCGGCGCACCCGACGCCCCGGCGATCGTGCTGCTGCACGGCTTTCCGACGAGCTCGTACATGTTCCGCGACCTCATCCCCCGGCTGGCCGAGCGCTACCACGTCATCGCCCCAGACCACCTGGGCTACGGCCACTCCGACGCACCATCGGTCACCGAGTTCGACTACACCTTTGACGCACTGGCCGACCTGACCGACGGTCTGCTGAATCAACTCGGGGTGTCCCGCTACGCGATCTATGTGCAGGACTACGGCGCCCCGATCGGCTGGCGCCTGGCGCTGCGGCATCCCGAGGCCATCACGGCGATCGTCAGCCAGAACGGCAACGGGTACGACGAGGGCTTCGTCGAGAGCTTCTGGAACGGTGTCTGGGCCTACCAGCGCGAGCAGACCCCCGAGACCGAGGCCGGCGTGCGGACCGCGCTGAGCGTCGACGGCATCAAATGGCAATACCTGACCGGGGTTTCCGACGAAAGCCTGGTAAACCCCGACACCTGGGTGCACGACGCGGCGATGGTGTCCCGGCCGGGCAATGATCTGGTGCAGCTCAAGCTGTTCCGCGACTACGCGACCAATGCCCCGCTGTACCCGACGCTGCACGAATACCTGCGCACCAGTGCGGTTCCCGTGCTCGCGGTGTGGGGCGAGGGAGATCCGATCTTCGGGCCCGACGGGGCGCGCGCCTTCGCCAAGGACGCCGTCGACGCCGAGATCCACCTGCTCGACGGCGGGCACTTCCTGTTGGAGACCCACGTCGATGAGGTCGCGGGCCTGATCGACGATTTCCTGCAGCGCCGCGCCTGACACGAGAGTGACGCCATGGTCGTTACCGGTAGGGGTTTACGACCGTGGCGTCACTTTCGTCGCATGAATCAGGCGGCGGCCAGCTTCACGGCCTCACTGACCTCCGTACGCAACTTGAGGTACTCCGGCGAGCGGCGCAGCTCATGCGCATCGACGCCGGTGCGCGGCAGGTCCACCGGCAGGTCCAGGGCGATCTTGCCGGGCCGGCGGGTCAACACCACGATCCGCGAACCCAGGAACGCGGCCTCGTCGGCACTGTGCGTCACGAAAACCGTTGTGCGACCGGACTCCGCGCTGACCTGTCGGACATCCTCCTGCAACCGCTCGCGGGTCAGCGCATCCAGCGCCGCGAACGGCTCGTCCAACAAGAACAGCGGGGTCTCGGCGGCCAGCGCGCGGGCGATCGCGACGCGCTGCTGTTGCCCGCCACTGATCTCCCAGATCTTGCGTTTGGCCGTTCCCTCCAGCCCGACGCGTTCCAACAGCTCCTCGCGCCGCTCGGCGCGTCGCTCCCGCGGCACGCCGGCGTACTTGAGCGCCAGGTCCACGTTGCCGCCGACGGTGCGCCACGGGAACAGCCTCGGCTGCTGGAACACCACGCCCGAGGTCACGCCGGGGGTCGGCGGCGTACCCGCCACGTGAACCTCACCCTCGGAAGGCGTTTCGAACCCGGCGATCAGACGCAACAGGGTGCTCTTGCCACACCCCGACGCCCCCACCAAGACCAGGAACGAGCCGGGCTCGACATGCAGATCCAGCGGTCCGAGCGCGGTCACCTCATCCGAGCCGCGGCCGTAGCGATGGGCGACGTTGCGGATCTTCAGCGCGCCGGCGACATCACTGCTTGGCGATGACATCCGGCAACCCCTTCGTGTAGATGGCATCCTTGAACGTCTGCAGGGGCGAGGCCGCCGGGATCTGCTTCTGATCAGCCAGGAACTGCGACGCACTCTGCAGGTTGGCCGCGATGTTGCCCGGCGTGCCGTCGGTACCCAGCCACTCGGGCGAGGCCACCTCGGCCGGCGTCAGGTAGACACCCTGCTTCAGTTGTCCCGCAACATCTTCGGGGCTGAGGCCGACCTCGGCCGCGATCGCCTTGGCGGCGGCCTGCGGGTCGTTCTTGATCACGTTCAGCGCACGGGCCTGCTGCTGGCGCCAGATGTCGACGACCTCGGGGTGAGCGGCGGAGAAGTCGTCGGACACCGCAGCCAGGTCCAGCGTCGGCTTGCCATCCTTGGCCAGCTGCCGGCTGGTGATCAGATCCTTGCCGGTCTTGCGCAGCTGATCCAGGGTGGGCAACCAGCTGTAGGCCGCGGCGATGTCGCCGCGCTCCCAGGCCGCCAGGATGGCCTGCGGCTGCAGGTCGATCAGCTGAACATCACTGGGGGACAAGCCGTTCTGCGCCAGTGCGGCCAGCAGACTGTAATGCGCGGTGGACGCGAACGGTGTGGCGATGCGCTTGCCGCGCAGGTCGGCGATCGAGTTGACCCCGGCGCCGTCACGGGCCACCAGGGCCTCGTTGTCACCGGCGACGTCGAGCACGAACGCCACCTGGTACGGAATGTTCAGCGGGGCCGACAAGCCGCGCGCCACCGGGCTCGAGCCCAAGGCGCCGAAGTCCAGTTCCTTGGCGATGAACGCGGTGTTCACGTCGGCGCCGGAGTCGAACTTCGTCCACTTGATGTTGTAGTCGGGCAGCGCCTCTTCGAGCCACTTGTTGTTCTTGACGATCAGATCCCCGCTCGGGAAAGACTGGTAGCCAATGCGAATGGTGGGCTTCTCGGAGCTTTCCCCGGAGTGGTCCACCGCGCACCCGGCCAGTGCCACCGTCGCAGCAGCCAGAACGGTGAACAGCTTCGTCAATCTCATATCTTTCCTCTCCAGGGGACGGCCCGTCGCTCGACGGCGCGCAAACCTCCGTCGATGATCAGGCCCGAGATCCCGATGGCGAAGATCCCGACCAGCACGACCGGTGTGTTGTTGTAATTGCTTGCGTCCTTGACCAATCCGCCGATACCGGGGATGCCGTTGAACAGTTCGGCGGCCACCACCGACGAGTACGCCATCCCCACCGCCAGCCGGATGCCGGTGAATGTTTCCGGCAGCGCCGAGGGCACCACGACGTCTCGGATGACCTGGGCCCGGGTTGCTCCCAGGGCCCTGGCCGCTTCCTGTAGCCCGACCGGTGCGGCGACGACGGCTGCCGTGGTGGCCACCGCCGCCGGCGGCAGTGCGGCCAGGGCGAGCAGCGTGATCTTGGGCGCTTCGTCGATGCCGAGCCAGATCACCAGCAGGAAGAAGTAGGCCAGTGGCGGCAGTGCGCGCAGGAACGTCAGCCATGGTTCGAGCACGCTGCGCAGCCAGCCGACCGACCCCATCAGCAGGCCGAGCCCGACGCCGACGACCACGCCGATGACGACGCCGGCCAGCACCCGACGCAGCGTCATGTAGAGGTGCTCATAGAGCAGGTATCCCGCGTAACCGCGGGCCCCGTCATGGGTGGTGGAGACGTCGATAAACGCGCGCCAGACCGTCGACGGATACGGCACGAACGTCTGATTCCAGATCCCGGCCCAGGCCACGGCCTGCCACACGGCGAAGAACACCACGACCGACAACAACGGCAACGCCGAGCGGGTGAGTAGGGCGCGCCATCGGTTGGAAGGCGCGGCGGGACGAGCGGGGCCGGGTTCAGCCTCGGGGGGAACGATGTCGACGAACACAGACACTGTGGGCAGCTTTCTGTTGCTGAAGGCAGGAGGTGGCTATGGCTTCAGCGACGACAGCAACCGGGCAGCGTTCCGTTCACCCGGGTATTGGTACCGGCGGCCGGGGGCCGGGTGAAGGTCTGAAATCGAGCTGATTTTTTCGCCGGAGGTTGACACCTGCCAAAGAATGAGTACATTCATTAATGAGCGTACTCATTAAGGAGGCGGACATGTCCGGACGCCGAACCCGCAACATGCAGGACAAGCAGCAGCGGATCTTCGCAGCGGCGAGCTCACTGTTCGATACGCACGGATACGGGCCCGTCACCGTCGCCCAGATCGCCGAGGCCGCGGACATCGCCGCAGGCACCCTGTTCCGCTACGCCTCGTCGAAAGCCGAACTCCTGCTGATGGTCTACAACGACCAGTTCCGACAGGCGATCGAAACCGGCATGGACAACGCGGCCGATATCGACGATCCGAGTGCGGCGGTGTTCGCAATGGTGGCCCCCGTCATCACCGAGGCGGCGCGCCACCCGGAGAACGCGACGGCCTACCAGCGCGAGCTGCTGTTCGGCGCTCCCACCGACCGTTTCCGCGCCGAAGGACTCGCTCACGTCAAGTGGCTCGAAGATGCGATCGCCACACGCCTGATGCGTTGCCGCCCAGCCGATCCGACCACGGACACCGAGTTGCAGGCCAACGCGGACCGCGCCGCCAGAAGCGTCTTCGCGGCCCTGCATCTGTTGTTGGTGCAGCCCGCCACCGGCGTGAAGTGGGGCGCCGACGGCGCTCACGAACTGCTCCAGCAGATCAACCAGATCGTGCTGGGGTTCCTGGCAGCCACAACACCACGAGAAGGAGAACCATCGTGACCAACTCCATCAAGAAGGTGACCGTGCTCGGAACCGGCGTGCTCGGTTCCCAGATCGCGTTCCAATCCGCGTTCAAGGGCTTCACCGTCACGGCCTACGACATCAACGACAAAGTCCTCGAGGCGGCCAAGGGTCGGTTCGACAAGCTGGCCGAAACCTACGCAGACGAGGTGCCCGAGGCCCGTGACGGCAAGGCCCAGGAGGCGTTGAGCCGGCTCACGCTGACCTCCGATCTCGCCGCGGCCGTGGCCGATGCCGAGCTGGTCATCGAGGCGATCCCCGAGATCCTCGATCTCAAGCGGGAGACCTACCAGAAACTGGCGACTCTCGCGCCGGCCAAGACCATCTTCGCCACCAACTCCTCGACGCTGCTGCCCAGCGATCTCAAGGATTCCACCGGCAGGCCCGACAAGTTCCTGGCGCTGCACTTCGCGAACCGCGTGTGGCAGTTCAACACCGCCGAGATCATGGGCACCACCGACACCGACCCCGCCGTGTTCGCCGCGGTGGTCGAGTTCGCCAAAGCCATCGGGATGGTCCCGATCGAACTGCACAAGGAGAAGGCCGGCTACGTCCTCAACTCACTTCTGGTGCCGTTCCTCAACGCGGCGGCCGAGCTCGCGGCCGGCGGCTACGCCGACCCCAGCGCCGTCGACGACACCTGGCGGATCGCCACCGGAGCACCGGTCGGCCCCTTCCAGATCTACGACATCATCGGCCTGACAACGCCGTACAACATCATGGCGAACGGCGACGCCGAATCGCAGAAGCTCGCCGCATGGCTCAAAGCGAACTACATCGACAAAGGCAAGTTGGGCCTCGCCACCGGCGAGGGCTTCTACAAGTACAACTGAACACCGGACACAACTGAGAGCAAGAGAACGAAATGTACTACAGCAGTGGAAATTACGAAGCATTCGCCCGGCCCCGGAAGCCGGAGGGTGTAGACGAGAAGAGCGCGTGGCTCGTCGGTGCCGGGTTGGCGTCGATGGCGTCGGCGGTGTTCATGATCCGCGACGGCCAGCTGCCGGGCAACAAGATCACCATCCTGGAGCGATTGGCGCTTCCCGGTGGTGCCCTCGACGGCATCAAGGAGCCGGAGAAGGGTTTCGTGATCCGCGGCGGCCGCGAGATGGAAGACCACATGGAAGCCCTGTGGGACCTGTTCCGGACCATCCCCTCGCTCGAGATCGAGGGCGCCAGCGTGCTCGACGAGTTCTACTGGCTCAACAAGGATGACCCGAACTACAGCCTATGCCGGGCCACCGAGAACCGCGGCCAGGATGCCCACACCGACAACAAGTTCGGGCTCAACGCCAAGGCGCAGAAGGACATCGTCAAGGTGTTCCTGGCCACCCGCGAAGAGATGGAGAACAAGCGCATCAACGAGGTCTTCGGTAAAGACTTCTTGGAGAGCAACTTCTGGCTGTACTGGCGCACCATGTTCGCGTTCGAAGAGTGGCACAGTGCGCTGGAGATGAAGCTGTACATCCACCGCTTCATCCACCACATCAAGGGCCTGCCTGATCTGTCGGCACTCAAGTTCACGAAGTACAACCAGTACGAGTCGCTCGTGCTGCCGATGTACAAGTGGCTCCTGGAGCAGGGGGTGACCTTCCACTTCGACACCGAGGTCACCGATATCGACTTCGACATCACCGCAGACCGCAAGCAGGCCACCAGGATTCACTGGATCATGGACGGTCAGCCGGGCGGGGTCGACCTCGGCCCGAACGACCTGGTGCTCACCACCATCGGCTCGCTGACCGAGAACTCCGACGACGGCGATCACCACACCCCGGCCAAGCTCAACACCGGACCCGCGCCGGCCTGGGACCTGTGGCGCCGCATCGCGGCGAAGGATCCGTCGTTCGGGCGTCCCGACGTCTTCGGCGGCCACATCCCCGAGACCAAGTGGGAATCGGCCACCGTGACCACCCTGGACCACCGCATCCCCGAGTACATCCAGAAGATCGCCAAGCGAGATCCGTTCTCCGGCAAGGTTGTTACCGGTGGCATCGTGACGGCGCGTGACTCGAAGTGGCTGATGAGCTGGACCGTCAACCGCCAGCCGCACTTCAAGCAGCAGCCGAAAGATCAGATCGTGGCCTGGGTCTACGCACTGTTCGTCGACACCCCGGGTGATTACGTCAAGAAGCCGATGAGTGAGTGCACCGGCGAGGAGATCACCCAGGAGTGGCTGTACCACCTCGGTGTGCCAGAGGCCGACATTCCCGAATTGGCCGCCAACGGCGCCAAGACCGTGCCGGTGATGATGCCGTACGTGACGTCGTTCTTCATGCCGCGGCAGGCGGGCGACCGTCCCGCCGTCGTCCCGGACGGCGCGGTGAACTTCGCGTTCATCGGTCAGTTCGCCGAGACCACCCGCGACTGCATCTTCACCACCGAGTACTCGGTGCGTACCGGGATGGAAGCGGCGTATCAGCTGCTGGGGATCGACCGCGGGGTGCCCGAGGTGTTCAACTCCACCTATGACGTCCGCAAGCTGATCTCCGGAACGGTGCATCTGCGCGACGGCAAGGAGGTCGACCTGCCGGTCCCGGAGATCATCCGCAAGAGGGTGATCGGCAAGGTCACCGACAACGAGATCGGTGAACTGCTGGCCGAATACGGCTTCATCCCCGGCAACAGCTGACGAGCCCGCTCAGGTCGCCGAACGTGGCAGTGCCCGGATGGCATACCGGGCACTGAGCAGGACCAGCGTGGTGGTGACGACGAACAATGGCCAGCCCATCGCCAGCCGCGCCACCGCGAGCAGTCCGTCCTGGCCCGTGTCGTAAAGGTAGTTCTGCACCAGGAACCGCGACCACGACACGGTCGCCAGGACGGCGGTGACGATGGTGAAGACCAGTCGCACCCCGGGGACTCGACGCCAGGTGCTGTCGCGCCCGGTGGCCCAGGCCCAGATGACGCCCACGAGCGGGCGCCGGACCAGAATCGAGCCGGTCATCACGATGGCCGAGGCCAGGGACATCCAGATGCCGGGCAGGTAGAAGTCCTTGGCCTGGCCCGTGAACAGGGCCAGCAACGCGCAGCCCGCCACCCCGACGAATCCCCACACCGCCGGCCGGACCGATTCCCGGCGCAGCAGCTGCCAGCCGAACACGGCGGCCGCGGTCACCAGCGCGGCGATGATCGCGGGGACCCGTCCCGAAAGTGCGGAAACCGTCGCGTACACGGTCACCGGCAGTGCCGAATAGACCATGCCGCTGACACCGCCGACACGCGCCATCAGTCCGTCGAGTGGGGAATCCGTCATGGGGGTGCGGGCCTCGTGTTCAAGATCGGGCAGGTCCCCATCGAGAGTACCGAGCCCGCGTGTGGCTACCCCGCCAACGTCCCCACGGTGCTTGACTGATCCGTGTGAGGAAGGTGCAGGGACGTATCTGGCGCTCCGGCAAACCGGTCGACGGTTTCACGTTCACGGGTATTTCGGACTGCCTGGCCGAAGAGGACGCCTTGGTGTGGGCCGACATCTACGACCCCGACCACGAGGCCCTGCGTGAACTGGCCAAGGAACTCGGGCTCAACATGTGGGCCGTCGAAGATGCCGTCGCCCCCAAGGAACGCACCAAAACCTCGGTCTACCAGACACATACGTTCTTCACGGTGTACGCCGTCGACACCCGGGTACCCGGAGAGGACGCCCCACCAGACACCTCGCTGTTGGTGAAACACCGCATCTCGGCGTTCGTCCTGCCGCGTGGCCTGATCACCGTCCGGCTGCCCAGTGTCAACGGTGCGGCCACCGAGTTCGACATCGACGAGGTGTCACGACGCTTCGACGACCTCGGCGGTCAGCGCTACGGCGTCGGCGCCCTCGTGCACGGCCTGCTCGACGTCGTGGTCGACGGACACTTCGAGGCCGTCGAGGCACTCGACGACGCCATCGAATCGCTCGAGGACGAACTGTTTGCCGACGGCGGTCCACGCCGCGGCCTCCAACGGCGCACCTTCCAGCTGCGCAAAGACCTGGTCGAGCTTCGCCGCGTGGTGCTGCCGATGCGTGAGGTGGTCAGCACCATCCAGCACCGCAGGCTGGACTCGTCCACCTCGCCGGCCCTCGACCCGCTTTACGCCGATCTGTACGACCACGTGCTGCGCGCCTCGGAGTGGACCGAGTCCCTACGCGACATGGTCACCACGGTGTTCGAGACCAACCTGTCCCTGCAGGACGCCCGGCTCAACACCGTGATGAAGAAACTCAGCGGCTGGGCCGCCATCATCGCGGTGCCGACCGCCATCACGGGCTTCTACGGCCAGAACGTCATGTACCCCGGAATCAACACCGTCGTGGGCTTCATCGCCAGCAGCATTTTGATTGTTGTGCTCGTGATCCTGTTGTATGTGATGTTCAAACGCCGGGACTGGCTGTAACCCGAGCTGGGCCGTTGATCACATCCCCCAAAAGGGGCATGGGCGTTATCTGAACACAAATGCGACACTCTTCCAGGCTGAACGAAGAGGCCTACCAGAAAGAAACGGAGCGGATTCGATGCTCATCGGGATCCCGCGCGAGTCCCTACCTGGGGAAACGCGCGTCGCCGCCACGCCGCAGACTGTCGGACAGATTATCAAGCTCGGGTACGAGGTTGTCGTAGAAAGCGGCGCCGGTGCTGCCTCGAGCTTCTCCGACGCCGCCTACGTAGAGGCCGGTGCCGAGGTCGGCTCGCCGTGGGACGCCGACGTCGTCTTGAAGGTCAACGCGCCTGATGATGCCGAGATCGGCAAGCTGCGTGACGGAGCGACGCTAGTGAGCTTGATCTCACCTGCGCTCAAGCCCGAGCTGGTCGAGAAGCTGTCTTCCCGGCCGATCACGGTGCTGGCGATGGACGCGGTGCCTCGTATCTCCCGAGCCCAGTCGCTGGACGTGCTGTCCTCGATGGCGAACATCGCCGGCTACCGCGCCGTGGTCGAGGCCGCCCACAGCTTCGGCCGGTTCTTCACCGGTCAGGTCACCGCCGCGGGCAAGGTCCCGCCGGCCAAGGTGCTCGTGGTCGGTGCCGGTGTGGCCGGTCTGGCCGCGATCGGTGCGGCCGGATCGCTCGGCGCCGTCGTCAAGGCCACCGATCCCCGTCCCGAGGTCGCCGACCAGGTCGCCTCCCTCGGCGGTGAGTACGTGTCCGTCGACCCCAACGCCGGCGAAGTGTCGGCCACCGGCTACGCCAAGGAAATGGGCGACGACTACAAGGCTCGTGAGGCCGAGTTGTACGCCGAACTGGCCAAAGACGTCGACATCATCATCACCACCGCGCTGATCCCCGGCAAGCCCGCGCCGCGCATCATCACCGCCGAGATGGTGGCCTCGATGAAGCCGGGCAGCGTCATCGTCGACATGGCCGCGGCCAACGGCGGCAACGTCGAGGGCACCGTCAAGGACGAGGCCATCGTCACCGACAACGGTGTGACGATCATCGGTTACACCGACCTGGCCGGCCGCCTGCCCGCCCAGGCCTCGCAGCTGTACGGCACCAACCTGGTGAACCTGCTCAAGCTGCTGACCCCGGACAAGGACGGCAAGGTCGTCCTCGACTGGGACGACGTCGTCCAGCGCTCGATGACCGTGGTGCGCGACGGCGAAACCACCTGGCCCCCGCCACCGGTGCAGGTCTCGGCCGCCCCGGCTGCCCAGCCCGCCGCGGCGGCTCCGGCGGTCAAGGAAGAGAAGCAGCCGATGTCGACCGGACGCCGTCTCGGCATCACGTTCGCCGCGGCCGCCGCGATCTTCGCCCTGATCGCGATCTCCCCGGCCGCGCTGCAGGTCCACTTGACCGTGTTCGCGCTGGCGATCGTGATCGGCTACTACGTCATCGGCAACGTGCACCACGCGCTGCACACCCCGCTGATGTCGGTGACCAACGCGATCTCCGGAATCATCGTGGTGGGCGCCCTGCTTCAGGTCGGCCACGGCAATGCGCTGGTGACCGCGATCGCCACCTGCGCGATCCTGCTGGCCAGCATCAACGTATTCGGCGGCTTCGCGGTGACGCGTCGCATGCTCGCGATGTTCTCCCGCAGCTAGAACCTGCGTGCCCACAGAGACTTTGGAATGGATTCCATGTTCACCCTAGAAAACGTTGCCACCGCCGCCTACGTCGTCGCGGCGCTGCTGTTCATCCTGGCGCTGGCCGGGCTGTCCAAACACGAAACCTCCCGCGCCGGAAACACATTCGGCATCGTCGGCATGGCGGTCGCCCTGATCGCGACCATCGCGCTGGCTTTCGAGCACAAGATCGAGCCGATGGGCCTGGCCCTGCTGGTCGGCGCCATGATCGTCGGCGCCGCGATCGGCCTGTGGCGCGCCAAGGTCGTCGAGATGACCGGCATGCCCGAGCTGATCGCGCTGCTGCACAGCTTCGTCGGTCTGGCCGCCGTCCTCGTCGGCTGGAACGGCTACCTGCACGTCGAGGCTGACGCGGCCGGCGCCGAGGCGGCCGCGCTGGCCCGTGACGGCATGCTCGGCATCCACTCGGCCGAGGTGTTCATCGGCGTGTTCATCGGTGCGGTCACCTTCACCGGCTCGATCGTGGCCAACCTGAAGCTGTCGGCCCGGATGAAGTCCGCGCCGTTGATGCTGCCCGGCAAGAACTTCCTGAACATCGGCGCGCTCGTCGTGTTCGCCGCGCTGACCGTGTGGTTCGTCATCGAGCCGCACTTGTGGCTGCTCATCGTGGTGACCGTGCTCGCACTGCTCCTCGGCTGGCACCTGGTGGCCTCGATCGGCGGCGGCGACATGCCCGTCGTGGTCTCGATGCTCAACAGCTACTCGGGTTGGGCCGCGGCGGCATCCGGCTTCCTGCTCGGCAACGACCTGCTGATCATCACCGGCGCCCTGGTCGGCTCCTCCGGTGCCTACCTGTCCTACATCATGTGCAAGGCCATGAACCGGTCGTTCATCTCCGTGATCGCCGGTGGTTTCGGCATCGAGGCCGGGCCCGCCGAGGACAAGGACTACGGCGAGCACCGCGAGATCAACGCCGAGGGCGCGGCCGAACTGCTGGCCCACGCCGACTCGGTCATCATCACGCCTGGCTACGGCATGGCCGTGGCCCAGGCCCAGTACGGTGTGGCCGACCTGACCCGCAAGCTGCGTGAGCGCGGCGTCAACGTCCGCTTCGGCATCCACCCGGTCGCCGGACGCCTGCCCGGCCACATGAACGTGCTGCTGGCCGAGGCCAAGGTGCCCTACGACATCGTGCTGGAGATGGACGAGATCAACGACGACTTCGACGGCACCTCCGTCGTGCTCGTGATCGGCGCCAACGACACCGTCAACCCGGCCGCCGCCGAGGATCCGGGCTCCCCGATCGCCGGCATGCCGGTGCTGACGGTGTGGAACGCCGACCACGTCATCGTGTTCAAGCGCTCCATGGCTTCCGGCTACGCCGGCGTGCAGAACCCGCTGTTCTTCCGGGAGAACACCCAGATGCTCTTCGGCGACGCCCGCGACCGGGTCAACGACATCCTCGCGGCACTGCCCGTCGGAGAGCACGTCTAGATTCTCTGCCCAGCAGGCGCGCAGACCCCCAATTCCTTCGGGAAAAGGGGGTTTTCGCGTCTGGTCAGGCCCGGAGCTTCTCGAGCTCCTGGGTGACCAACTCCTCCATCCGGCCGGGCGGGAATCTGCCCGGCTCGCTGATCGCGTGCAGGGCCAGGCCGTCGATCAGCGCACAGAGGATGTCGCACTGCGCGGCCGGATCGAAATCACTGCGCAGGTATCCCTCGTGCTGCCCTTCGGCCAGCAGGGCCCGCACCCGTTCGCGGATCGCGCCGTAACGGCTACGGACGGTGGCGGCGAAGGCCGGTTCGGTCTCGGCGCTGGCCAGGGCCTGGGCGTAGATGCGCCACAACGCCTCGTTGGCCGGCGTGGTGGGCAGCGGGACCACGCACAGCCGACGCAGGCCGTCGAACCCGTCGGGGGCCACCCCGGCGAGCAGCGCGTCGAACGGATCGAACACGGCTTGCGCCGCGGCTACCAGCAGCTCCTGCTTGTCCTTGAAGTAGTGCATGACGACGCCTGTGGTGTAACCGATTTCGCGCGCGATCGACCGCAACGACGCTGCCGACAGGCCGTCCCTGGCGATCACCCGGATCGCCGCGTCGACCACCTCGCCCTGCCGGGTCGACGCTGAACTCGTGACCGTCATGTTCACGCTTCCTCTTGACACCCGCTCCGAACGTGAGCAGCATAACACTCGTTATGTACATCACAACTGTTATGAGGTAGCGATCATGCAGGTGACCGACCAGATGAAGCGAGACCTGGCTGCCGACGGAGCCATCGTCGTCCGCGGTCTCTTCAGCCCCGAACAGCTCGGCCGGGTCCGCGAGGCCTTCGACTACGGCATCGAGCATCCGAGCCCGGGCGCCAAACGGGTATATCCGGGCACCCCCGACGAACACTTCAACGAGTACGGCAACCCGGAGAACATCGAGCAGTACCTCGGCTTGATCAAGGAGCTCGAACTCGCGGACTTCGCCGCCGCCCTGTGGGATTCGGAGCACGTGTGGTTCTTGGGCGAGGAACTGTTCATCAAAAAGGGTGGCAAGGCCGGCCGCTCGCCCTGGCACCAGGACACCGCCTATATGCCGGCCAACGGGCCACACCTGCTGAACATCTGGGTCAGCTTCGAGAAGCTGCCACGCTACAACGCGTTGGAGTTCGTCCGGGGATCGCACACCGGCGTCCAGTACGACGGCACCAATTACACCGATCCGACCGACCCCACCAAACCGCTGTGGCCCGACTCGGATTGGCCGCGACTGCCCGACATCGAAGCTGACCGCGCGAAGGACCCGACATCCTGGGACGTCATCTCCTGGGATCTGGAACCCGGCGATGCACTCGTGTTCCACTCCGGTTCCCTGCATGGCGGCGCCCCCGTCACACCCGACTGCCCCGACCGCCATACCCTGGTGTTCCGGTTCTTCGGCGATCAGCTGTACTACCGGCCGGTGCCCGACGCGAGGCCGGATTTCGCCCACGACGTCAGTGCACTCAACGACCCCTCGCTGACGCCGGGCGAGCCCTACCACCCCGAGTACTTCGCGCAGCTGCGCTGAACCAGGAGCCAGAATGAAAATTGTTGTCCCGCAGTGGATGCAGCCGATGTACGACACCCACCACTTCGCGCCTGCGGTGATCGACGGCGACCACCTGCGCTGTTCGGGAATGATCGGCATCCGCCCCGACATGAGCGTCGCAGAGGATCCACGGGAGCAGTTCACGCAGGCCTTCGAGAACCTGCGCGGGCTGTTGGCCGAGGCGGAGCTGACCTTCGCCGAGGTCACCGACATCACCAGCTACCACGTCGGCCTGCAACAACATGTGCAGGTGTTCGGTGAGGTGAAGGATGAATTCGTGACGGCTCCATATCCGGCCTGGACCGCCGTCGGCGTCACCGAGTTGGCGGTCCCGGGCGCGCTGGTCGAGATCCAGATCATCGCTCGGATGGGTTGACCTGTGCATATGTGTGTCCGGACACTGTGACGAGCGTGTAGGAAAAGCCGCGATTTCGGCAGGTTTTCCCTAACAGGCTGCACGCTCGTCACAGTGCGGATGACCGGGCTGTACCAAACCCCGAGCCCATGACCTGCCGCCGGGAAAACTAGGATGTGCAAGTATGCCTGTTGATCGCCTGCTCCCCTCCGATGAGGCGCGCGAACTGATCGAGCTCACTCGCGATATCGCCGACAAGGTGCTCGATCCGGTCGTCGATGAGCACGAGAAGGCCGAGACCTATCCCGAGGGCGTCTTCGCCCAGCTCGGCGCGGCGGGGCTGCTGAGCCTGCCGCAGCCCGAACAGTGGGGTGGCGGCGGCCAGCCCTATGAGGTCTACCTGCAGGTCCTCGAGGAGATCGCGGCGCGGTGGGCCGCGGTCGGGGTCGCGGTCAGCGTGCACAGCCTGTCCTCGCACCCACTGCTGGCCTACGGCACCGAGGAGCAGAAGCAGCGCTGGCTGCCCGGCATGCTCTCCGGGGACCAGATCGGTGCTTACAGCCTGTCCGAGCCGCAGGCCGGATCCGACGCCGCCGCACTGAACTGCAAGGCCACCCGCGACGGCGATGCCTACGTACTCAACGGCTCCAAGGCCTGGATCACCCATGGCGGCAAGGCCGATTTCTACACCCTGTTCGCCCGGACCGGTGAGGGCAGCAAGGGCATCTCCTGCTTCCTGGTCCCCGCCGGACTCGACGGGCTGAGCTTCGGCAAGCCCGAGGAGAAGATGGGCCTGCACGCCGTGCCCACCACGTCGGCGTTCTACGACAATGCCCGCCTCGATGCCGACCGGCTGATTGGGCAAGAGGGACAAGGCCTTTCGATCGCGTTCTCCGCGCTCGACTCGGGCCGGCTCGGCATCGCCGCCGTCGCGGTCGGTATCGCCCAGGCCGCCCTGGACGAAGCCGTTCGCTATGCCAACGAACGAACCACGTTCGGCCGCAAGATCGCCGACCATCAGGGGCTCGGGTTCCTGCTGGCCGACATGGCCGCCGCCGTGGTGAGCGCGCGGGCTACCTATCTCGACGCCGCCCGCCGCCGCGATCTCGGGTTGCCGTACTCGACCCAGGCCAGCGTCGCCAAGCTGATCGCCACCGACGCCGCGATGAAGGTCACCACCGACGCCGTGCAGGTGTTCGGCGGAGTCGGCTACACCCGCGACTTCCGCGTCGAGCGCTACATGCGCGAAGCCAAGATCACCCAGATCTTCGAGGGCACCAACCAGATTCAGCGGCTGGTCATCTCGCGGGGACTGGGGTCCTGACGAAGTCGGTCACCGCGGCCAGGAACTGGTCAGGCTGCTCGACCATCGGCGTGTGCCCCGAGTCTTTGATCACCACGGGCGGCAACCCGGCCGCGGTGTACCGCTCGACATTGGGCGCCGTCGGGGTCAGCACGTCCTGGTCTCCCCACAGCACCAGCACCGGCTTGTGCAGTGCGACAAGCGTTTCCACGACGGGATGCGGCCCTTCGACAGAGTCGCACAACCCGGCGTAGGTGAGACGCTCCAATGAGCGGTCCGCATAATCGGGCACCGGGAAGTCCGCGGCGAACCCGGTCTGCAGGGAACCCTCGCTGATCGCGTCGACTCCGCGGAATAGATCCATCGCCGGACCGATCACCGGCCAGCACACCATCTTTCCGAGCAACGGCATGCTGACCAGGTCGTCGGCGGCCGGGGTGTCGGAGACCACCACGCGCTCCACCAGGTCCGGATACTGCCGGGCCACCTCGGCCGAGACCGCGCCGCCCATCGAATGCCCGACCAGTACCGCGTGACGCACACCCAGCGCGACGAGCGCGTTGCGCACCGCCTTGGCCTGCCCGGCCGATTGGTACGCTCTGGCGTCGCCGGGCGCTTCCGAGCCGCCGTGGCCGACCAGATCGACCGCGATCACGCGCTGATCCCGGGCCAGCTGCGGGGCGACCCGCTCCCACCATTCGATCGAGGCCGAATACCCGTGCAGCAACACCACCGCCCGCTCCCCCGGCGGCCCGTACTCGCGCACGTTGAGATCCGGACCGTCCAGTTCCAGCACGTGACCACCGGCGAGGGGCTCGGCCTTTCGCTCCTGCTTGGTGACGACCAGTTCGTTCAGCAGCAACGCGACGACGGCCAGCAGAAGCACGCTCACGGCGATGCGCAATTTCACGCTCTGCACGCTAATGCCGAGACGGAGGCGATGACCAGCCGATTTCCCCGGTGGGCGGTGTCTCAGCGAACGGCCCCATAATGACAGGTGCCATGAACGCACCCACTCACGCCACGGGCACCGCCCGGCATCGCATGCCGCACCGTGGCGTGCGGGTAGCCCGCCGGGTATCCGTCGGCCTGGTGGCGGCAACGGTGCTGGCCGGAACGGGCGCCGGCTGGGTGTCCTACCACGGCGCGCTGGACGGCATCACCACATCGAACGCGCTGGAAGGCGGCCCGGTCTCGTCCGGGGACACCGAGAACATCCTCATCATGGGGTTGGACAGCAGGCTGGACCAGCACGGCAACCCGCTGCCCCAGGATGTGTACGAAGCGCTGCACGCCGGTGACGAGACCGTGGGCGGCTACAACGCCAACGTTCTGATCGTGGTCCACCTGCCCGGTAACGGCGGTCCGGCGACCGCGTTCTCGATCCCGCGCGACGACTACGTCGAGCTCGCCGGCTGCGACGTCAAGCCGTGCAAGGGCAAGGTCAAGCAGGCCTATGGTTGGGCCTATCAGCGCGAGATGGAAACGCTGGAGGCCAGCTCCGAGAACACCGCGCTGAACGAACAGCAGGCCCGTGAGGCCGGCCGGCGGGCGCAGATCGCCACGGTGCGCAATCTGCTCGGCATTCCGATCGACCATTTCGTGGAAGTCACTCTGGGCGCGTTCTTCCAGATCGCCAAGGCTGTGGCGCCGATCACGGTGTGCCTCAACGCCGACACCGCCGACCCGTACTCCGGTGCCGACTTCCATCAGGGCGTCCAGCAGATCGACGCTGCCCAGGCGATGGCCTTTGTCCGTCAGCGCCGCGACGTCAACGACGAGAACTTCACCGACCTCGACCGCACCCGCCGTCAGCAGGCCTTCATCGCCGCACTGGTATCGGCGCTCGGTAAGAGTGGCGCCCTGTCCAGTCCCACCATGCTGCGCGATCTGCTCAACGTCACCAAGCAGAACGTCGCGCTGGATTCCGGGTTCGACCTGGCCAGCTTCGCCAGCCGGGCCTCGGCACTGACCGGCGCGCCGCCCACGCTCTACACGTTGCCCATCAAGGAATTCGGGCAGAACTCGATGGGTGAGGACATCAACATCGTCGACATCCCGACCATCCGGGCCATCGTGCACGACCTGGTCGCCGAACCCGGCAGCAACACCAATGCCCCGCAGGCGCCGGCCCACGTCCTGGAGGGCCACGGCGCGGTGCTCGACGTGGTCAATGCCTCCACCTACTCCGGGCTGGCCGCGCAGCTCGAAACCACCTTCTCCGCAAACGGATTCACCCCGGGGCAGATCGGTGACGCGGAGTCGCTGGCCGCCGTCAGCACGATCGACTACGGAACCGGCGCCGAGTCCGCGGCTCAATCGCTGGCCGACAAGTTGGGCGTGATCGCCACCCCGTCGTCCGAGGTGGCCGCCGGGACCGTGCAGCTCACCCTCGGCACAGACTTCCCCGGCGACGAATACCTGACCGGATCGACCGAGTCCTCCTCGGAGAGTTCGTCGGATTCCGCCTCGGATTCGACGTGGGACTCCGAAAGTGAGACGACGGAGGAAACCACCGCCAGCACACCGGTGACCACCGTGGCCGCAACCGCAACCGGCACGAAATCCGCGGCACCGACCGACCTGAGCCAGATGAAGGTTTCCGGTATCCCGTGCGTGAAATAGCTTCCGCTACAGCGTGACCCGGACCTGGGTGCCGAACCCTGCCTCCGACGAGATCGCCATCGAGCCGCCCATGGCCTCGATACGGACCTGCAGCGAGGCCAGCCCGATGTGCCCCTCGGCGACCGACTGGGCCACCGTCGACGGGTCGAATCCCTTGCCGTCGTCAGCCACGGTAAGCACCACGCGCTCACCCGACCGGCGCAGCCCGACCGAAATCGTGGTCGCGCCGGCATGTTTGTTGATGTTGGCCAGCAGCTCACGGGTCGCGCGGTAGAGCAGCGCCTGGTTTTCGGGATGCCCGACGTCTTCGAGGTCCGCCCGCACCGTGATGTCGGGCCGGGTCTCATACTGGCGCAACAGTTCCTGTACCGCCGGAGTCAGCCCCAGCTGGGCCAGCACCTGCGGATGCAACGCCGTCACCGTCGAGCGCAGCTCGACCGCGGTGTCCTGCAGGGCTGCATGCACCCGGTCCAGCCTCGGGTCCGAGATGCGTTCGCGGATCTCGTCGAGCTCGAGACGCGCGGCCAGCAGAGTCTGCAGCGGTCCGTCGTGAAGATGTTCGGCCAGTTCGGCATTGCGCAGATGGTCGGCCCGGGTCGATTCCGACACCAGCTGGCGCCGGACCTCCATCAGCGAGCGCACCCGTGCCGAACGCCGCGCCAGCACGAACGACAACGCGGCCGACGCCACTGCGAGCCACGCCAGGAATCCCACGTGCATGTACACGATATCGGGGAGGCCCACGTTGTCGTCGCGTTTGGAGTACAGGATCCACACCGCCAGGTAGCCCACCGCGGTACTGGCACCGAGCAGCGCCGTCAGCCACGGACGGTCTTGGAACGCAACGGATATCGGCAGCAGGAAGAACACCGGCAGCAGCGCCGCGGTGGCCCCGCCTGACACCGCACACAGGGCGACCAGCACCAGCACATCGACTGCGGTGGAGGCCCATTCGGCCCACGGCGGCATGGGCCCGCGGAACACGACCACCAACCACAGCACCGCCACCGCGGCATACACACTCAGGATCACCGCGTACAGCACGGGCAACCAGTGATCGACGTCCCACACCGAGACCAGCAGCACGATCAGGCCGATCAGCGGTAACCGCAGCACCGCCGAGACCCGCACGGGCTGGGTGGTGAAGAACTCGACGATGCGCCCGTCCGCCATGTCAGTCCAGCAGCCGGCGCCGCATCGCTTCGGCGACTGCCGCACCCCGGTCACTCACGCCCAGCTTCTCGTACAGCCGCTGCACGTGGGTCTTCACCGTGGACGGGGCCAGGAACAGCTCCTTGGCCATCGCCGGGATGGAGCGGCCCTTGGCGATCAGGTCAAGCACCTCGCGTTCGCGCGGGCTGAGCACCGGCACATCGGGTTCGTTGCGACGACGGATCTCACCGGCCAGCCCGGCCGCCAAGTTGGGGTCGAGCACGTCGCGGCCCTTGGCACACGACAGCACGGCGTTCACCAGCTCACTGCGGGTGGACTCCTTCGACAGGAAGCCGGCGGCGCCCTGCTGCAGTGCGGTGTAGACGATCGCCGACTCGTCATGAGCGGAAACCAGCAACACCCGCGTGGGCAGCTCGTCGCGGCTCACCGCGGCAGCCACCTCGGCCCCGTCGAGCTGTGGCATCCGGTAGTCCAGCAGAGCCACCTGCGGCCGGTGGGTTCGGATCAATTCCAATGCGTCGGCGCCGTTGTCGGCTTCGGCCACCACGTCGATCTCACCGCTCGACGTCAGGGCGCGAACCACGCCCTCGCGGAACATCGGGTGGTCATCGCCCACCACCACCCGCACCTTTTCGGCCATGCGCCACAGCATGGCACAGCGCGGGTCGGTGATCAGCGCGTTTAGAGTCGGCAGTATGCATCTGGACGAGCTGCAGTGGTTCGTGGTGCTTGCCGAAACCGAGCATGTCACCGACGCCGCAGCCGAACTCGGCATAAGCCAGCCCACCCTGTCGCGGGCGCTGGCCCGGTTGGAGGAACAGGTGGGGGTGCCGCTGTTCGACCGGGTCAACCGACGCCTGCGGCTCAACGCCTACGGCCACATCTTGCTCGAGCATGCCCGCCGCAGTATCGCGGAAATCCGTTCGGCCACAGAGCGAATTGCCGAGTTGCGCGACCCGGATACCGGCACCGTGCGATTGGCGTTCCTGCATTCGCAGGCCGGCTGGTTCGTGCCGGATCTGTTGCGACGGTTCCGCGCCGAGGCGCCGTTGGTGCGCTTCGAGCTGTTCCAGGGCCCTGCTCATCACATCGTCGAACGGCTGGCCAACGGCGAGGCCGACCTCGCGATCACCTCACCGCGTCCGGACGGCTTTCGCTGGCGCGGGCTGTACATGGAGCGGTTGTGCCTGGCGGTGCCGCGTGAGCATCGGTTCGCCCGGCGGTCCCGGATCCGGCTGGCCGACGCCGGCGCCGAATCCTTCGTCGCGCTGGCACCCGATTTCGGCTTGCGCCAGCTCACCGACGAACTCTGGGCCGAGGCCGGCATCTCACCGCCGGTGGTGTTCGAGGCCATGGAGATCCCGACCATGGAAGGGCTGGTGGCCGCCGGTTTCGGGGTTGCGGTCGTGCCGGTGCCGCGGCCCGAACGGGCTGAGCCCGGTGCCGCGTACATCCCGTTGTCGGAGAGTTCGGCCAAGCGCCAGATCGGCCTGACCTGGCACACGGACCGTCAACTGCCGCCCGCAGCGGCGCGCTTCGCCGAATTCGTCATGCATGATGTGCATGACATTGACTAAACTCATGCATTGGACACATCTTTGCTGACGTCCTACCGTCGTCTGAGTGTCCACTTCCCTGACTTCCGTCGACTGGCAGGGGCATTCACGTGGGTCCAGTGAGTACCGCCGCCTGCTGGCCGCATTGTTCTGCGCCGGTGTCGCGACGTTCGCGCAGCTGTACTCACCTCAGGCCGTACTTCCGCTGATCGCCCGCGATATGGGCACCGGCGCCGCCCATGCCGCACTGACGATTTCGGCCGCAACCGTGGGCTTGGCGCTGGGTGTCATCCCGTGGTCGGCCCTGGCCGATCGGATCGGCCGGGTTCAGGCGATGACGATATCCATCACCGCTGCAACGGTTCTCGGGCTGATCGTGCCGCTGGCGCCGACCGCCCCGCTGCTGTTGTCCGGCCGGCTGCTCGAAGGGCTGATGCTGGGCGGTGTGCCCGCGGTGGCCATCGCCTACCTCACCGAGGAGATCGAGGCCGGGCATGCCGCCCGCGCGGCAGGCACCTACGTCGCGGGCACCACGATCGGCGGACTGGCGGGCCGCTTGATTACCGGACCCATCGCCGAGTTCGCCGGTTGGCGCGTCGGCGTGCTGGTGGTCGCGGTGCTCTGCGGACTGTCGGCGTTCGCGTTCGTCAAACTCGCCCCACCCGCGCGCGGTTTCACCCCGACCCGCACCCACAACCTGGCCCGGCGGCTGGCCGAGAACCTACGCTCACCGCGTCAACTCGTGCTCTACAGCCAGGGCTTCCTGCTCATGGGCGGGTTCGTGGCGATGTACAACTTCCTCGGGTTCCGGCTGATGGCCGCCCCGTTCGGCCTGCCGCAGACCCTGGTCAGCCTGGTGTTCCTGGCCTATCTGTCGGGCACCTGGGCCTCGGCCCGGGCCGGCGCCGAGGCCACCCGGTTCGGCCGCAAGACCGTGCTGCTCGGCTCGATCGCCACGATGATCGCCGGTGTCGCGATCACGCTGGCCGGCAACGTCATCGTGGTGCTGATCGGGCTGGTGATCGCCACCGCTGGGTTCTTCGGTGCGCATGCGATCGCCTCGGGCTGGGTCGGCGCCGCGGCCGGTGACGGCAAGGCGCAGGCGTCCTCGCTGTACAACCTCTTCTACTACGCGGGTTCCAGCGTCATCGGCTGGGCCGGCGGGCTGGCGTTCGATGCCGAGGGCTGGCCGGCCGTCGCCGGCACCGTGATGGGCCTGGCCGTGCTGGCCGGAGTGTTGGCCTGCACGCTGGGCTCGCGGCGGCACAGCTACCAGAGCTCGATGTCCCGGCCATACTCCGATTCCGGGCGCGGGCCGAAGTAGCGCCGCTGCGACTCCTCGATGCGAACGTCGTTGATGCTGGCCTCACGGCGGGCCATCAGCCCCTCAGGCGTGAACTGCCACAGTTCGTTTCCGTAGCTGCGGTACCACTGGCCTTGCGCGTCATGCCATTCGTATTGGAACCGCACAGCTATCCGGTTTTCCCGGAACCCCCACAAGCTCTTACGTAGTACGTAGTCCAGCTCGCGCTCCCATTTCGCGGTCAGGAACTCCACGATCTGTTCCCGTCCGACGATGTGCAGATCGCGATTGCGCCACTGCGAGTCCGGCGTATAGGCCAGGCTGACCCGCTCCGGGTCGCGGGTGTTCCAGGCATCCTCGGCGGCTTGAACCTTCTGGAGAGCTGTTTCCAGAGTGAAGGGCGGGAAAGGCGGGCGGCTGCCGGGCGGGACGGCGGGCGACGATCCGGTCATGCCACCTTTCTACCTGTCTAACCATGTGGCTATCGTGGCTGGCATGGACTTCGCGATGTCGGCCAAAGCGGCTGATTACCACTCCCGGTTGACCGACTTCATGACCGAGCACGTGCTGCCGGCCGAGGCCTCGTATGACGCCTATCGCGAGGAGAAGGGTCCCAAGGACCACACGGTGCCGCCCGTGGTCGAGGAACTCAAGGTCAAGGCGCGTGAACAGGGCCTGTGGAACCTCTTCCTGCCCTCGGAGTCCGGCCTGACCAACCTGGAATACGCGCCGCTGGCCGAACTCTCCGGGTGGAGCATGGAGATCGCTCCCGAGGCGCTCAACTGTGCGGCGCCGGACACCGGGAACATGGAGACCCTGCACCTGTTCGCGAACGAGGCGCAGCGCAAGCAGTGGCTGGAGCCGCTGCTTGCCGGCGAGTTCCGCAGCGCGTTCGCGATGACCGAGCCCGCGGTCGCGTCCTCGGATGCCCGCAACATCGAGACCACGATGCTGCGTGACGGGGCGGATTACGTGATCAACGGCCGCAAGTGGTGGATCACCGGTGCGGCCGATCCGCGCTGCAAGATCCTGATCGTGATGGGCCGCACCAACCCTGACGCCGCCTCGCATGCCCAGCAGTCGATGATCCTGGTGCCCGTCGACACCCCTGGGGTGGACATCCAGCGCTCGCTGCCGGTGTTCGGCTGGCAGGACCAGCACGGGCACTGCGAGATCGTGTTCGACAACGTGCGGGTGCCGGCCGAGAACCTGTTGCACGAAGAGGGCAGCGGATTCGCGATCGCCCAGGCCCGGCTGGGCCCGGGCCGTATCCACCACTGCATGCGCGCGCTCGGTGCCGCCGAGCGGGCGCTGGCGTTGATGGTCGACCGCGTGCAGAAGCGCGTCGCGTTCGGCAAGCCGCTGGCCGAGCAGGGTGTGGTGCGGGAGTCGATCGCCAAGTCCCGCAACGAGATCGACCAGGCCCGGCTGCTCTGCGAGAAGGCCGCCTGGACGATCGACCAGGAAGGCAACAAGGCCGCCCACGTGCTGGTCTCCCAGATCAAGTCGGTGGCCCCGCAGATCGCCTGCAACGTCATCGACCGAGCCATCCAGGTGCACGGTGCGGCCGGCGTCAGCGACGACTTCCCGCTGGCCCGCCTGTATGCCTGGCACCGCGCGATGCGGCTGTTCGACGGTCCCGACGAGGTCCACATGCGCACCATCGCCCGTGCCGAGTTGGGCCGGGAGAAATCGCCTCTGGCGGCGGCGGTGCTGGCGCAGTGACCGTCGAACTGGGAGAACTGTCGGGGGCGTGGAACTTTCGCGACGTCGCCGACATCACCGCCATCCGTCCGGGGCTGCTCTACCGCTCGAGTCAGCTGAGCCAGCTCTCGGACGACGGCCGGGCCGTATTCCGTCGGCTCGGTATCACCGACGTCGCCGATCTGCGCTCGCACCAGGAAGTGCAAAGGCAGGGCGCCGGGCAGGTGCCCGACGGCGTGGCGGTTCACCTGCTGCCGTTCCATCCCGACGACCCGTCGAATGACGCGCCGCACGAAAGCACCTTCCAGCGGGTGATGTCAGAGTCCGCCGAGGGCGAGGACATCGCCACCGCGGCCCGCCGTTACATGACCGAGGTGTACGAGGAGTTCCCGACGCTGCCGGGTGCGCACAGCGCGGTGCGTGAGGTGATTTCGCTTCTGGGACAGGAACGTCCGGTTCTCGCGCACTGCTTCGCCGGCAAGGACCGGACCGGTTTCACCGTGGCCACGGTGTTGGAGTCCGTGGGCGTCGACCGCGACCGTATCTTCGAGGATTTCCTGGCCAGCAACGGCGCCATCCCGTCGCTGCGGAACCGGATCATGGAATCGGTGCGGGCGCGGGCTCAGGAAGCCCCGGAGATGATCACCTATGCCGAGGCGCGGTTGACGGACGAAGTGCTCGGTGTGCGCGAGGAATACCTCGCCGCCGCGTGGAAGAAGCTCGACGAGGCATACGGCTCGGTGGGCGGGTTCCTCGAGGCCGCCGGGGTGACGGCGGACGAACTCGCGGCGCTGCGGACCGGCCTGGTCGGCTGAAGCTGTTGACTTTGAACTGACGCTGCACTTTTGCGGGTGGCGGTGTGCGTGGTGTCGAAGTCAACGGGCCCCCACGCATCGTCAGGCCGGACGGGTCACCGCCAGACTCACCTCGACCTCGTCGGCCACCTTCATCGCACCCATCAGCATCGAGTACGGTTTGAGGCCGAACTCGCTGTGCCGCACCGACGCGGTGCCGAGGACAGACTCGTCGGAAACCTCAACCTCGACGTTCTGCGCACCGGACTGGCCGGCGAGTTCGAGAACGCCTGCGATCCGCACGACGGAGCCGGAGCGCTCGATTGACGTGGACCGGAAATGGGCCTGCGGAAACTTCTTCGCGCGCAAGGTCTTCAACGCGTTGGATCGGATCAGCCCCTTCTCGGCCCCCGTCAACGGCGTCATGCCGCCCTCGCCACGCAACACGTCCAGCGAATCCAGGTCGACCGTCACCTCCACTGCCGACGGTGCGTCACCGTCCCATTCGACGGTCGCCTGCCACGAGCGCATCGCGATGGTCAACCGATGCCCCATCCGCGACGCACTACCCGTCACGCCGGTGCGCAGCAGCAGCTCACCCGAATCGGGGCCCAGGGTCCATGCCGTCACGACGCGATCACCAGGCCGGTCACCCAGGCGATGGTCGCCAGCAACGCCCCGGTCAGCTCGACACCGACCGACAACGCAACGCCCTTGAGCGCGTGCACCGTTGACGTCCAGGCGCGCCGATAGTCGCGACGTGCGGCCAGCTCCGCCAGGTACACACCGGCAACGAAACCGATCACCAACCCGATCACCGGGATGACGAAGAAGCCGATCAGGCCGAGCACACCACCGGCCACCAGGCTCCAGATGCCCACCTCGGCGGCCCGCATGCGCCGGACCGGCCAGACGTATTTGATCACCTCAGCCGTCACGAAGAACACGGCCGCGACACCGAGCGTCACCCAAGCGACGGTGGCGTGCGCCGGGATGGACTTGGCCTCCCAGATCGCCCACACCGCGATCGCGGCGAACACCAGAAAACCGCCACCGGGCAAGACGGGCAACACGATGCCGAGAAGTCCGAGAGCGATCACCAGTGCGACGAGAACTACGCCCCACGTGCTCACGGCGTGCTCAAACGTTTCTGCCCGCGCACCCACTGCATGGTGCCCATGGTCTTGGACCGCACCCGCTGCAGGCCCAGCCCCTCGAACCGGTCGGCGAGCTCATCTTCGGCAAAGAACCGCGCGCCGCCCTTCGACAGCAGCTTGGCCGGCCCGCGGCTCGTCGCGGTGGGCACCATGATCGCGATCCGCCCGCCGGGCCGCAGCACCCGCACCATCTCCGCCAGTGCCGCTTCGGCGTCAGGAATCAACTGCAACACCGCGATTGACGTCACCGCGTCGAAGACGTCGTCCCGGAACGGGAGTTTCTGGGCGTCGGCGCGCAGGAATCCGACCTGCCGGCTCGCATCGGCCTCGACCGCGCGGGCCAGCATGGGCTCCGAGATGTCCACGCCGAACGCGAATCCGTCCAGCCCGGCCGACCGGGCCAGCGCGGCCGTCACGTTGCCTGGGCCGCTGCCGACGTCGAGCGCGAGGCCGCCGGGTGGGATGTCCAGCCATTCGGTGGGTTCCTGCCACGCCGTCATCACCTTGCGGCCGAGGGCCTGGGCGTTGTCGTAGAGCATCGAGCCGACCGGCGACGCCCACACCTTCTGGATGAATCCGGCATTCTTGGGGGCGTCACTGCCTTCACCCAAGAGATCGAGATATCCCTTGCCGACGTCCGGCTCGGCCGGCGGATCGGCGAGCAGTTCCAGCGCCTTGGTTAGTGCGGTGTCCACACCTCTACGCTACGCACCGAGTTGGTCGGCGAGGTCGACAAAATCCGTCGCGACGATGTCGAAGTCGTCGGCCGCGACGTCGTGCGGGGCGCGATCCGGCCCATACTCCAGGGGCCGGTCCACGTACGCGGTCCCCAGGCCTGCGGCCCGAGCGGCCCGCAGGTCCGAGGGATGGGCCGCGACGAGCGTCAGCTCCGCGGGAGCGACGTCGAGTAACTCTGCGCAACCCAGATACGCCTCGGGGTCGGGCTTGTAATGCCGGAACAGCTCGGCCGAGATCACGCAGTCCCATGGCAGTCCGGCGTGTTTGGCCATGTTGGTCAACAGCGAGACGTTGCCGTTGGACAACGTCGTGATGACGTAGCGCTGCTTGAGTCGGGTCAGTCCGACCACCGAGTCCGGCCACGGATCCAGCCGGTGCCACGCTCGGTTGAGGTGGTCGATCTCGCTGTCCCCGGCCCGGATGTCCGCGGCGCCGAGCAGGTCGACCAGGATCACGCGATGCAGATCGTCGATCCTGGTCCACGGCAGCTCCCCGCGGCGCACCCGGTCCATCGCCGGGGCATAGCCGGCCCGCCAATTGTCGGCGAAGGCCGGCCAATCCCGTTGCAGCCCAAGGCTTTTACCGAAGGCCTCCAGCTCGCCGATGATGCTGGACCGCCAGTCGACGACGGTTCCGAACACATCGAAGGCCAGGGCTTTCATTACGGCTCCAGGACGAGCTTCCCGCGCACCTGCCCGTTGGCCAGCGCGTCAAGCGCGGCCGCGCCGTCGGACAACGGGAACCGCACCGGTGCGGGCGGACGCAGGCCGGCGGCCACCAGCTTGTTCAGTTCAGCCCCGACCTGTGCCTGGGCCGCCGGGTGACGCCGCACGAACTCGCCCCAGCCGACGCCGACCACGCTGACGTTGCGCAGCAAGAGCCGGTTCACCTTGACCGTGGGAATCCCGCCGCCCGCGGCGAATCCGATGACCAGCAGCCGGCCTTCGGGGGCCATTACCCGGATCGCGTCGTCGAAGGCCTCGCCGCCGATCGGGTCCACCACCAGGTCGACACCCTGGCCGCCGGTGGCCTCCATGACGGCCTCGCGCCAGCCGTCGGCCAGCGGCAACACCACGTCGGCCCCGAGCGACGATACGAACTCCTCGGCCCCGGACCGGTGCACCATGGCAATCACCTTGGCGCCCATGGCTTTGGCCAACTGGATCGACGCGACGCCGATGCCGCCGGCCGACCCGAGAACCAGGACGGTCTCCCCGGCCACCACACGATGCAGTTCGCGCTGGCCCGCCGCGGCGGGCCAGCGCGAACTGCATCGTGTAGTAGTTGCCGAGCAGTGACGCCGCCTGGCCGTCGTCGAGTCCGTCGGCGGTGGGGATCACGTTGGCCGGCAGCGCCGCGACCTGCTCGGCGTACCCGCCCAGCATGGTCATCGCGGACACCCGCTGGCCCGGGGTGAATCCCGAGCCCTCGGGTGCCGAGCGCACCGTTCCGGCCACCTCCATGCCTGGCGTGAACGGCGGTTCCAGCCGCAGCTGGTACTCGCCGCGCAACAACAGCAGATCGGGGAAGCAGACGCCGGCGGCGCCGACGTCGATGACCACCATGTCGGAGGACACGGGGTCGTCGACGTCGACGTACGCCAGCCCGGATGTACCGGTAAGTGCCTGCGCTACAAGCGCTTTCACCAGTGCTAGCCCAGCTTGAAGCTGGCCTGCTGGGCGGCCGACAGATCGGTGATCTCGCCCCACTTGGCGGCGATGTCATCGACGGAGGGCACCTCGCTGAAGGTGATGCCGTCGTTCTGGAACAGCGCGGTGCGCTGCACCTTGCCGCCGCCGACGATGAACACCGAGTCGGTGTCCTGCAGTTCCTCGGTCATCAGGTAGGCCACCACCGGGGCGACGTACTCGGGGGTGAGCTTCTCGAACACCTCGGGCGGCAGGATGTCCTGCGTCATGCGAGTGGCCGCGATCGGGGCGACCGCGTTGGTCTTGATGTTGTACTTGGCGCCTTCCTGGGCCAGCGTGTTGATCAGGCCGACCAGGCCGAGCTTGGCGGCACCGTAGTTGGCCTGACCGAAGTTGCCGAACAGGCCGCTGGTGGAGGTGGCCACCACGACGCGGCCGAAGCTCTGCTCGCGGAAGTGCGGCCAGGCGGCGCGGATGACGTTGTAGCCGCCGTAGAGGTGCACCTTGAGCACGGCGTCCCACTGCTCGAACGTCATCTTGTGGAAGGTGCCGTCGCGCAGGATGCCAGCGTTGGACACCACGCCGTCGACCTTGCCGAACTCGTCGATCGCGGTCTTGATGATGTTCTCGGCGCCCTCGGGCTCGGCGACGCTGTCGTAGTTGGCGACCGCGCGGCCACCGGCGGCCTTGATCTCGTTGACCACCTCGTCGGCCATGTTGTGGCCGGCGCCGGTGCCGTCGCGGGCGCCGCCCAGGTCGTTGACGACGACGCTGGCGCCCTCGCGGGCGAGTGTCAGGGCATATTCACGGCCCAGACCTCCACCGGCTCCGGTGACGACGACAACGCGATCCTGCACTCCTGGCATGGGGATTCCTCCTCGATAACGGGCCGCGAAACGGCTCAGCTCCCCTCCTGTATACGGCGGGCGGATAACTCACGGTGAACCGGGTCGGCTAGCGCCCGGACCGATGCATTTTGCCATCGGAGAAGTCAATTCCCGCCAACGTCGCGCCGGCGTCGTACTGCAGGAATCAACCGCCGCCCCCTTTAGTTGAACTGTTCAAGAAAGCAAAGTTGGGAAAGAGGCAAGAGGAAATGAAGAAGTTCGGATTTACCGCAGTGATCGCCAGTGGTCTGGCCGCCGCCGTCCTGGGCCTGGCCGGCCCCGCATCGGCCGACGTGTCACACCTGACCTGGCTGGACCAGGTCGGCCAGCACGTGACCGTGCCGCACGTCGACACGACCGTGCACCAGAGCCGCTGACAACAGACAACCGGCGGGGCGCTCAACGAGGAGCGCCCCGTTTTTGTTGCTTCTCAAGCCTTTTCGGCGGTGACGAAGATCGAGAACGCGTCGCGTTCGGGCTCTTCGCTGAGCTGGACCAGGCGGCCCAACCGGCGCATCTCGTCCAGCGAGTGCACGCCCTCGGCCTGCCAACCGTGCGACCGCAGCCATTCCGCGACGTCGGCCCGATCGGGATCCTCGTACATCAGGTCACCGACGGCGAGCGCGGAGCCCATGTTGAATTGATCGGCGAATTTCTCGAAGCGTTCCCGCATCGCCTCGCGCCGCTCGGCCGAACTGACCCCGGCCGTTTCGGCCGCGAGTCGACTGCCCAC
The DNA here is from genome assembly GCA_001942045.1 of Mycolicibacterium porcinum. Classification (GTDB taxonomy): domain Bacteria; phylum Actinomycetota; class Actinomycetes; order Mycobacteriales; family Mycobacteriaceae; genus Mycobacterium; species Mycobacterium porcinum_A. The sequence continues at coordinate 44,808 of MSTD01000021.1, read as the reverse complement.
TGCTGACAACTCGGTGACCTGTTCGAACAACCGGTCCTGAGCGTCGGCCGGCAGATACATGAGCAGCCCTTCGGCCAGCCAGGCCGTGGGCACACTGTCGTCGAACCCAGCCTCCCGCAGCGCCGTCGGCCAGTCCTGACGCAGATCGATCGCCACCTCGTGGCGCTGCGCGGACGGTTGCGCACCGTGGGCCGCCAGGGTCTCCGCCTTGTACTCCAGCACCTTGGGCTGGTCGATCTCGTAGACCGTGGTGCCGGCCGGCCAGTCCAGACGATAGGCGCGGGAGTCCAGGCCGGAGGCCAGGATGACGACCTGGCGGATGCCGGCTTTCACCGCACCGGCGAAGTACGCGTCGAAGAAGTGGGTGCGCACCGCCTGGTAGTTGCCCATGTGCGCGAAGATCTGCGCGGCCTCGGCGTCGACGTCTTCGACCTTGCTGACAAAATCGTTGTCCAACAACGTGTTCCACACCCCGGTGCCCGCACCGACCACCAGGATCTTGGCATATGGGTCATTGATGAGCGCGTCCTCGCGCTCAGTCTCCCCCGCCCGGGCCGCGGCGACCATCACGGCCGTCGAGCCCACGCTGGTGGCGATGTCCCACGTGTCGTCATGGCTGCGCAGTGAGCTCATCGGGATTCCCCATCCAATCGGGCGCGCAACAGCACGCTGTCCAAGCCGAGTTCGGCGAGTTCGTCCACGTCGGCGGCCCGACCCAGCCGGGCCATCTCGTCGGTGCTGTCCACCGCGTCCACATCCCAGCCGTGGGCTGCCAGCCATTCGGCGGCGTCGGCGCGCTCGTCATCGGTGTACATGAGCGCGTCGGCGTCGATGTCCAGGCCCAGCGAGGTCCGCATGTGCTCACCCCGGGCGCGGCGCGCGGCGCGCTTCTCCGGGGTGTAGCGCGCCGGGTCCAGGGCGAAATCCTCGACGGCCAGCCGGCTACCGGGTGCACTGTGCGCGCCGATGAATTCGAACAGCCGGTCCTGGGCGTCGGCGGGCAGATACGGCAGCAGGCCCTCAGCCAGCCACGCCGTGGGTTGGGCCGGGTCGAACCCGGCGTCGATCAAGGCGGCCGGCCAGTCGTCCCGCAAGTCGATCGGTACGGGCACGTGCTCGGCCCGCGCGACGGCCCCGTGCGCCTGCAACGTCGCAGTCTTGTACTCCAGCACCTTGGGCTGGTCGATCTCGTACACCGTGGTGCCAGCCGGCCAGTCGAGCCGGAACGCGCGCGAGTCCAGCCCCGCGGCCAGGATCACGACCTGACGGATGCCGTCGTGAGTGACGTCGGTGAAGTAGTCGTCGAAGTAATGAGTGCGCACGGCCTGGTAGTTGCGGGCCATGACGTGGATGCGGTGGGCTTCCGGGTTGTCACCGATCCAGTGCGGTTCGCTGCCGGCCAGCTGCGCCCAGGCCGGGCCGGCGGCCGCCACCAGCAGGAAAGCGAACTCGTCGCGAATCAGGGAATCGGGTTGTGCGGTCTCGGCGGCGCGGGCGGCAGCTACCGCGAGCGCGGTGGCCCCGACGCTCTCGGTGACATCCCAACTGTCGCCCTCGGCCCGACCCGGCCGCACATCGCTCAGATCAGTCATTTGCCAAGCAATGCTACCGAAGAACTTAGCCAGGCTATACGGTGATGTGGGGCACCTCACGGTGCCGATGCGTCAATCGCGCAGCTGCCAGAGCTTGTTCGCCATCAAGAGCTCGAACTTGTCCACGATGACGGCCACATCGTCACGATGCCCCACGTAACCGGCGTAAAAGCCCATCCCCCACATCACCGCGACCAGCATCTCCACGATCGCCGGGATGTCGGTGTCGGTGCTGAGCTCGCCGCGCTGGATCGCCTCGTCGACTGCCCACTTCACGAACTCCCGCGAGCTCCGCAGTGCGTCGTGCTCCTCGGAGATCAGTTCGGGATGTCGTTGTGCTTCAAGCACGGACGTCACCAGGAATGCCGCCGCAGACCGGTCGGTCGATTCCGCATCCATCGCCGCGGCGAAGAAAGCCGATATTCGATTCAGCAGCGTTGTGGCTTCCCGCGCTTTGGCAATACCTGCGGCGATTACCTTCGCATTGGTCTGCTCGACCACGTCGCGGTAAAGAACACGTTTGCTACTGAAGTAGTGATTGATTGCTGGGCGGGTGAGATCGGCGCGGATCGCGATCGCTTGAAATGTAGCTGCGTCGTAGCCAAGTTCGCTAAAAACTTCACGGGCAGCACGCACGATGCGTTCCCGAGTCTCTGCCGCCTTTGCTGCAGGAGGCCGTCCCGGTCCTCGGCTCGCTGTGTGGGCCACACACAAATTGTGCCACACGTCACCTGAGAGTCCCGATGCCGTCATGTTTGTGTGCGTTATATGCGGCTGACCAGCAAAGCCCCACCGCGGCCAAAATTCAGCGACGACTAGCGTGGTGCTCCATGGCAGGGGGAGTTTCACGGGAGGCGTACTTCGAAACCGGTCTGGACGTCTTGTCCGATCGGGGATACGGCGGGCTCAAACTCGCGGAGGTTTGCAACCGGCTGGGCGTGACAACCGGGTCGTTCTATCACTACTTCCCCAACTGGGCGTCCTACACACGGGAACTGATCGCACACTGGCGCGAGGCCCGCACCCTGCGCGTGGTGGAGGCGGTCCGCGCCGACCACGACCCACACCACCGCATCGAAACCCTGATCGGCGAGACCCTGGACCTGCCCTACGGCGCCGAGGCGGCGATCCGGGTGTGGAGCTCACTGGATGCCGACGTCTACAAGGTGCAGGCCGTGGTCGATCAGCTGCGCTTCGACATCCTCTACGAGTCCGCGCTCGAGCTCATCGGCGACGAACGCAATGCCCGCTACTTCGCTGCCTGGGGTGTCTACCTGATCGTCGGTTTCGAACAGAGCACGCTGCCGCGCGACGTCGACGCCCTGCAGTGGATCACCACACAGATGCGCGACGCGCTGGAATCGGGCAGCTTCAGTCCGGCCGCCGGAACCGACCAACCGGTCTAACATCGGCGATCATGCTGACCCCGGCCGAGATCTGGCGCCGGGCAGCTGACCGCCTGCGTGACTCGTTGCGGGCCAGGGACCCCGAATACGACGCGCTGCGCCGTGCCCTTCGGGCCGCCATCGTCCTGCCGATCGCCGCAGCGGTCGGGTTCGCCGTCGGCGGCGACTCCCAGACCCCGCTGTTCGCGATCTTCGGCGCGGTCTCCCTGCTCATCACCGCGGATTTCCCGGGCAACCGGCCGGCCCGGGCCGTCGCGTACGGCGGCCTGGCCGTCAACGGCGCCATCTTGATCGTGCTGGGCACGCTGCTGGCGCCGTATCCGTGGTGGAGCGTCGCCGCGATGTTCGTCGTCGGCGTGGTGGTGTCGTTCTCCGGGGTGCTCAGCGAGATCGTCGCCGCCGGGCAGCGCGCCACGCTGCTGCTGTTCGTGCTGCCGCTGTGCACGCCCGTCGGCCCGATCCCCGACCGGCTGCTCGGCTGGTTGATCGCGCTCGTGATCTGCGTGCCCGCCGCGCTGTTCCTGTTCCGCCCGAAACACCACGACGAGCTGCGCCGTTACTCGGCCCGGGTGTGCCGGCTGCTGGCCGACCGGCTCGAAGGCCAGGCCTCGGCCCGCGACGTCACCCGCGCGATGAACAAGCTGTACGAGAGCTTCCTCGGCGCCGACTACCGGCCCGTCGCCCTCAGTGCGGGCAGCCGGGCTCTGGTGCGCGTCGTCGACGACCTCGGCTGGATCTGCGACCAGGTCACCGACGACACCGGGGAACTGCTCGGTGCGATGCGCGACCCCGCGGTACGGGTACTGCGCGACAGCGCCGCGCTGCTGCGGATCCACGATCGGGCCGAACGCGCCGCGCGCGGACTCGATCTGCGTGCGGCCCTGGCCGAGCAGCGCACAGTGGCCCAGGGCAGTTACCGCGACGACATCACCCAGATCCTGGGCACCGCCGACGACGCGGACGCCGTCGAACTCGGCCGCGGCCTGCTGGTCCGGCGCACCATCTCAGCGACCATCGCGGTCACCGGACGGGTGATCGGCAATGCCGCACTGGCCGACGCGCGCCCGGTGTGGGCGCGAGTACTGGGCCGGCGGCTGCCCGAAACCGGCGCTGCCGACTGGGTGATGCCCGAGGCCGTCGCGGTCGCGGCCATCGCAAAGGGTCTGGTGGCGACCCGGGCGGTGGTGTTGCGCAACAGCTTGCGCACCGGACTGGGTTTGGCCGTGGCGGTGGCCGTCACGCACGTGTTCCCGGTCCAGCACGGATTCTGGGTGGTGCTGGGCGCCATGTCAGTGCTGCGCAGCAGCGCACTGACCACCGGGACGCGAGTGCTGCGGGCCGTGGCCGGCACCGCGATCGGATTCGTCCTGGGCGCGGTGCTCATCGAGTTGGTCGGGGTGGACCCCGTGGTGTTGTGGATCCTGTTGCCGCTCGTGGCATTCGGATCGGCGTATGTTCCCGAGGTCGGCTCGTTCATCGCCGGGCAGGCCGCGTTCACCATGATGGTGTTGATCAACTTCAACCTGATCGTGCCGACCGGGTGGCGGGTGGGGCTGGTCCGAGTCGAGGACGTCGTGGTCGGCGCGGTCGTCGGGATCGTGGTGTCGCTGCTGCTGTGGCCGCGGGGTGCGACGGCGTCGGTGTCGAAAGCGATCGATCAGGCCCGGCTGATGGGGGCGCAGTTCCTCAACGCGACCGTCCTGCGCGTCACCCGAGGCGCCTCCGAGCAGGCCACCGACCGCGTCATCGCACTGAGCCACGACGCGCTTTCGGTTTCCCGAACACTTGATGATGCTGTCCGCCAATATCTTTCGGAGAACGGCGGGCCCTCCGACCAGCGCGCTCCGGTGGTGCGCGCGGCCAACCGGGCCAACCGGGTGCGCGCCGCGGCCGAGCTGATCGCCGATGTCGTGCCCCCGCCGCTGGGGGTCTATCCCCGCACCCGGGAGGTGATCGAGGAACACGCCGCCGCGATCTGCGCGCGGCTCACCGGAGCCGACGCGACGGCGGTGCTGGTGCCGATCGGTGAGAGTTTCGTGGTGTCGTTGCGCGCCGAGGCCGCCGGAACGGAGCTGGCCGTTTCCGCCGCCCTGCCGTTGGTGACGGCCGCAGCGCATCTCGGCGAGCTGGAGTTGTTGTACCCGCAGCCCGCCGAGTCGGTGGGTTAGTCCGGTCAGTTCAAGGGCCGGTGCGGCATGAGCGCATTCGGCGGGATCTGGCCGAACTTGCCCGCCTGGTAGTCCTCCAGCGCCTGGATGAGCTCGGACTTCGAGTTCATCACGAACGGGCCGTAGTGGAAGACCGGTTCCCGGATCGGCTTGCCGCCAAGCAGCAGAACCTCCATCGCGGGCCGGTTCGAGTCCTGAGTTCCCTCGGCCGACACGGTGATCCGGTCACCGGGGCCCAGCACTGCGAGCTGGCCCTGATGGATCGGGTGAGCTACCGGGCCGACACTGCCGCGCCCGCTCAGTACGTACACCAGTGCGTTGAAGTCGCGGTTCCACGGCAGGTTGAGCTGCGCGCCCGGTTCGATCGTGGCGTGCGCCATGGTGATCGGGGTGTGCGTAGAACCAGGACCCTGCGCGCCGTCGATCTCGCCGGCGATGATCCGGACCAGGGCGCCACCGTCCTGGGAGGACAGCAGCTTGGCGTCGGGCCCCTCGATGGCCTGGTAACGCGGGGTCGCGAACTTGTCCTTCTTGGGCAGGTTCACCCACAGCTGGATGCCGTGGAAGGTGCCGCCGCTCTCGACGAGTTCGGCCGGCGGGGTCTCGATGTGCAGGATGCCCGATCCGGCGGTCATCCACTGGGTGGCACCGTCGGTGATCAGGCCGCCGCCGCCGTGGGAATCCTGGTGGGCGAAGCGACCGTCGATCATGTAGGTGACGGTTTCGAACCCGCGGTGCGGGTGCCAATCGGTGCCCCGCGGCTCGCCGGGCTGGTACTCCACCTCACCCATCTGATCCATGTGGACGAACGGGTCGAGGTCTGCGGCGCTGACTCCACCGAATGCGCGTACGACGGGGAATCCCTCGCCTTCGTATCCGCGCGGACCGGTCGTGATGGAGCGGACCGGGCGTTCGGTGTCCGACGCCTGAGCTGCCGCGATGCGGGGCAGGGTCAAGGTGTCTGCGGTGATGGCTGGCATCTCCTACCTCCAATTTGTAGTCTGATGACAGCTATAACCGGACTGCGGTCCGAATATTCCCCGTCGGGCGGTCAGGACAGTGCTGCCAGCGCCGCCTCGCGGGCTTCGGCGGCCGACGCCGTGTCCAGGACCGCCTCGGCAGCGGCGCGACACTGCTGCAGCGTCACCTGGGAGATCCGCGCCCCTACGGCCGCGATCGCCGCGGGCGCCATCGACAACGACGTCACCCCCAGGCCCGCCAACACGGCGGCCAGCAGCGGATCGGCCGCGGCCTCGCCGCACACGCCCACCGGCTTGCCCGCCGCCGCTCCTGCCCGCGCCGCCAACCCCACCAGGGCCAGCACCGCGGGCTGCCACGGATCGGTCAGGGCGGCCAGGTCTGCCGACATCCGGTCGGCCGCCATCGTGTACTGCGCGAGGTCATTGGTGCCGATCGACAGAAAGTCGACGTGCTCGAGAATCTTGTCGGCCAACAGCGCCGCCGCGGGCACCTCGATCATCACGCCCGGGGTCAGCCCATGCGAACGCGCTTTGGCGGCAAAGCTTTTCGCCTCGGCCGCGGTGGCGATCATGGGTGCCATCACCCACGGCTGGTTTCCGGTGGCCTCGGCCGCGGCGGCGACAGCCGCGAGCTGATGATCCAGTAGGGCGGGATTACCCTCGGCGATCCGGATCCCGCGCACGCCGAGTGCCGGGTTGGCCTCTTCGGGGTGACCCGCGAACTTCAGCGGCTTGTCCGAGCCCGCGTCGAGAGTGCGGACCACCACCTTGTGAGAGGCGAAGGCCCCGAGCACCTCCCCGTAGATCTCGGCCTGCTCGTCGACCGTCGGCTCGGTGTCCCGATTGAGGAAGCACAACTCGGTACGGAAGAGCCCGACGCCTTCGGCCGGGGTTTCGCGTGCCGTCCTGGCGGCAGCGCCGTCCTGCACGTTGGCCAGGATCGCGACGGCATGACCGTCCGCCGTCGCCCCCGGACCGGTCCACTGCCGGACCGCCAGCGCGTCGCGTTGTGCGGCGGCGACGGCCGCCGCGGCGACCGAGGGGTCCGGGTCCGTGGTGACCGTGCCCGCGGTGCCGTCGAGCAGGACCATCGCCCCGGCGAGGACGGAACCGAGCCCGCTCACCGCGACGACACAGGGAATGCCGAGCTGACGGGCGATGATCGCGGTGTGGCTGGTCGGCCCGCCGAGTGTGGTGACCAACCCGACCACCAACTGCGGGTCCAGGCCCGCGGTGTCGGCCGGCGCCAGATCCTCGGCGCACAGGATCGATGGGACATCGGGCAGCGGCACACCGGGTTCCGGCAATCCGGACAGCTCGGCGATGACGCGGTCCCGGATATCCCGCAGGTCGGTGACACGTTCCGCCATCAGCCCGCCGAGCTGTGTGAACAACTCGACGAACTGGTCGACCGCCTCGGTCACGGCGCGGACGGCCGGCGCCCCGGCCGCGATCCGCTTGTCGGCCGCCCCCAGCCAGGCCCGGTCCTGGGCCAGCGTCGCGGTGGCGGCCAGAACTTCCGAGGCGGCGCCGGTGGCGTGTGCGGCCCGATCCCGGAGCCGGGTCGCGACTTCCGTCGCCGCGGCGGCGAATCGCGCCGCCTCACCCGGCCGGTCCGCCTCGGCGATCTCGCCGCTAGGTACCTCAATCTCCGGAAGCCGGCTGACCCTGATCACAGGTGCGTACTGCACTCCCGGAACCACCGGAACCCCACGCAAGACCGTGGGTGACGCAACCGACGATGTAGTGCCCATGTGAGACAGATTACAAGAAAGCGTTGACAAGTCAACACAGCCAAGCGTAAAACAACATATACCAACATTCGATCGGGCTCTAACCCACACAAACGGAGGCTCATGTACGCCGAGGAGCGCCAGCAGGCCATCGCCGCGCTGGTCATGAGCAGGGGCCGCGCCTCAGTCGCCGAGCTGGCGCAGACATACGACGTCACCACCGAGACCGTCCGCCGCGACCTGGCGGTGCTCGACAAGGCGGGCGTCGTCCGCCGCGTCCATGGCGGAGCCGTACCGGCCCGGACACTGCACCTCGTGGAGGCCGGCGTCGGCGAGCGGGACACCACCCGCGCCGCGCAGAAAGACGCCATCGCCGCAGCCGCCGTCGACTTCTTCCCCCTCACCGGGGCCAGCGTGCTGATGGACGCCGGGACGACCACCGCCCGCGTCGCCGCCCAGACCCCGACGGATCGCGACCTCACTGTGGTGACCAACTCCGTGCCGATCGCCGGGCTCCTCGCCACCATGCCGACCGTCACCCTGCAGCTGCTCGGCGGCCGGGTCCGCGGCCTCACCCAGGCCGCCGTCGGCGAGCAGGTGCTGCGCGTCCTCGAGACCCTGCGGGTCGACATCGCGTTCATCGGCACCAACGCCCTCAGTGTCCGGCACGGACTCTCCACCCCGGACACCGAGGAAGCCGCCGTCAAGCGGGCCATGGTGCAGGCCGCGAATTACGTTGTGGTGGTTGCAGACTCAACGAAGGTCGGCCAAGAGGACTTCGTCAGCTTCGCCCCCATCGACAGCGTGGACACCCTGATCACCGACAGCGAGATCTCCGATGACGACCGCGCACTGCTCACCGGGCACGGCGTCGAGGTGGTGACCGCATGATCATCACCGTCACCCCCAACCCCAGCCTCGACCGCACGGTCACGCTGAGTTCGCCGTTGATCCGTGGAGCGGTGCAACGCGTCGACTCCGTCACCGTCGAACCCGGCGGCAAGGGCATCAACGTCGCCCGCGCGCTCACCTTGGCCGGCGTCGCAGTCGAGGCCATTCTGCCCGCCGCCGACTCCGATCCCCTGCTGAGCGGGCTGCGGGCGATTTCGGTTCCGTTCACCGGCGTCCCCATGGCGGGCCCCGTCCGCACCAACCTGGCCATCACCGAATCCGACGGCACCACAACCAAACTCAACGAGCGCGGAGCCGTGGTGGACGCCGACGCGCTGGAGGCGCTGACCCGCTGCGTGCTGACCAAGGCCCAGGGCGCGTCCTGGGTGGTGCTCTCCGGATCGCTGCCGCCCGGAGTGCCGCTCGACTGGTATGCACAGGTGGTGTCGCTGCTGGCGCCCCTGGACTGCCGGGTGGCCGTCGATACCTCCGAAGCACCGTTGGCAGCGCTGGCCGCCGCATTCGAAGTCGCCGCGCCCGACTTGATCAAGCCCAACGCCGAAGAACTCGCCGACTTGGCCGGGCTACCGGCCGCCGACCTGGAAGTCGCTGCCGCCCAAGGCGATATGTCTGGCGTGGTGACCGCCTCTCGTCAGCTGGTGTCACGTGGCGTCGGCGCCGTACTGGCCACTCTCGGCGCTGCCGGCGCCGTGTTGGTCGATGGTTCGGGCGCCTGGCTCGCGACACCGCCGCCGATCGTGCCCCGCAGCACCGTCGGCGCAGGCGACTCCTCGTTGGCCGGCTACCTGCGCGCCGTCGTCGCCGGTGCCGACGCCCCACAGCGACTGCAGATGGCCGTCGCATATGGCAGCGCCGCGGCGGCACTACCCGGATCCGCCCTGCCCGGCCCGGCCCAACTCGACCTCGACGCTGTCCGTACCCACTCCTTGAAGGTGCCGCTATGACTCAACCGATCATCACCCCCGGTCTGGTCCTGCTCGATGTCGACGCGGGCGGTGACAAGGAAGCCGTGATCACGCGGCTGGTCGGCGCACTCGCCGAGGCGGGCCGCACCAGCGATACCGACGGCCTGGTGGGCGCTGCGATGGCGCGCGAGGCCCAGTCGGCCACCGGGCTACCCGGCGGGATCGCGATTCCGCACTGCCGCTCCCCCTTCGTCGATACCCCGACGATCGGGTTCGCCCGGCTGTCCCCGAAAGTCGACTTCGGCGCCCCCGACGGTCCGGCCGACCTGGTGTTCCTGATCGCCGCGCCGGAATCCGGTGGGGCCGAACACATGAAGCTGCTGTCGAGCCTGGCCCGGGCACTGGTCCGCAAGGACTTCGTGGCCTCGCTGCGGGACGCCGGCAGCGTCTCCGAGGTGGTGACGCTCGTCGACGGGGTGGTGAACCCGGCTCCTGCTGTAGTTGAGCCCCCTGCTGCTTCTGAGCCTGAGCCCGCCAAGGCGGTGTCGATCGTGGCGATCACGGCCTGCCCCACCGGTATCGCCCACACCTACATGGCCGCCGACGCGCTCAAGCAGGCCGCCGAGACCGCGGGGGTGGAGCTGACCGTCGAGACTCAGGGCTCATCCGGCAGCACCCCGCTGTCGGCGGCGACCATCGCCGCGGCAGATGCCGTAATCTTCGCCACCGACGTCGGGGTCAAGGACAAGCAACGCTTCGCCGGCAAGCCCGTCATCGCCTCCGGGGTCAAACGCGCCATCAACGAACCTGACACCATGATCTCCGAAGCCGTCAGTGCGGCAAGCGATCCCAACGCCCCGCGGGTGAGCGGTTCTGCGGTCGAGGCTGCTCCCGCCGCATCGGGCGACGTCGGCTGGGGCACGCGGATTCGGCAGGTCCTGCTCACCGGCGTGAGCTACATGATCCCGTTCGTCGCGGCCGGCGGCCTGCTCATCGCGCTGGGCTTCCTGTTCGCCGGGTACGACATCGGCAATACCCCGGACGGCGCAGAGCCGCTGTCCTACGGCATGAACTCGCTGGGCCACCACATCGCCGTCACCAACACGCTGGCCGACCTGCCGCCCGGTGGGCTCACGCAGTACCTCGGAGCGGTGCTGTTCACGCTCGGCGGCCTGGCCTTCATGTTCCTGGTGCCTGCCCTGGCCGGCTACATCTCTTTTGCGATCGCCGACCGGCCCGGTATCGCACCGGGTTTCACCGCGGGAGCCGTCGCCGTGTTCGTGGGCGGAGGGTTCATCGGCGGTATCGTCGGCGGCCTGATCGCCGGGTTCGCCGCACAGTGGATCAGCTCGTTCAAAGTGCCGCAGTGGTTCCGAGGACTGATGCCCGTGGTGGTGATCCCGCTCGGGGCCTCGCTGATCGTCGGCCTGCTGATGTTCCTGCTGCTCGGACGTCCGCTCGCCGCGCTGACCACCGGCCTGACCAACTGGCTCAGCGGCATGACCGGGACCTCCGTCGTGGTGCTCGGCGTGATCCTGGGCTTGATGATGTGCTTCGACCTCGGCGGTCCGGTCAACAAGGCGGCATACGCATTTGCCACCGCAGGCCTCAACGTCGCCGACCCCGCCACCCTGCGGATCATGGCCGCGGTGATGGCCGCCGGGATGGTGCCACCACTTGCCATGGCGCTCGCGTCGACGCTGCGGCCCGGGCTTTTCACCGAACCTGAGCGCGAGAATGGCCGTGCCGCATGGCTTCTCGGAGCGTCCTTCATCTCCGAAGGTGCCATCCCGTTCGCCGCGGCGGACCCGCTGCGGGTGATCCCGTCGATGATGCTCGGCGGCGCTGTGACCGGCGGCATGGTCATGGCGTTCGACGTCACGCTCAAAGCGCCGCACGGAGGCATCTTCGTGTTCTTCGCGATCGGCAACCTGCTGTGGTTCCTGGTCGCCCTCGCGGCCGGCACCGTCATCGCCGCCCTGGCCGTCATCACGGCCAAACAATTCGCCAAACCAGCTGTCACCACGCCGGAAACACCGGCGCTGGCCACCACCTAGTCACAACCCAAAGGAGAAACCATGCCCAGCAAGACTGTCACCGTCGGTTCGGCCATCGGCCTGCACGCCCGTCCCGCCGCGATCATCGCCGAAGCCGTCGTCAACGCCGGTGTACCGGTCACCCTGTCCATGGACGGCGGCGAGCCCGTCGACGCCGGCTCGGCCCTGATGATCATGACGCTGGGGGCCGGCAAGGGAGCCCAGGTGACCGTGGAATCCGACGATGCCGATGCATTAGCGACTGTGGCGGGGTTGGTGGAACAAGACTTGGACGCGTAAGGCGTCGCGGCTGCGCGGCCTGTGTGGCGGTCCGCGCGCCGGCTACCCGGGTACCAAATTCGTGGCTGCGGGAACCCGATGATGAGCCGGCGTTGCGAGGTGCAACACTCACTGCGGGCACAAAGCGTTATCGGCCTCACCTGGGCACCCTTATGATTGCCTGCGTGCAAATAGCCGGACGGCTTGAAGTGAGAAGATGCATTGTCGAGCAGGCCGGATATTGTTTGCTGAAAGTGCGTCAGCACACTGCAAACATGTCCGATGTCTTTGGGGGAGTGTGAGGCGTGCAGCGCTTAGCCGTATTGCTGCTGGCAGTTTTGTTGGCACTGTTCAGTGCGCCGCCGGCGTTTGCGATCGACCCGCCGGCGATTGACGCCGCGGCCGTTCCACCTGATGAAACGGGCCCGGACCAGCCGATGGAGCAACGCAAGATCTGCGCCGCGCCTACGGTCATGCCTAATTCGAACTTCGCCGACAAACCGTGGGCGGCCGACTATCTGAAGTTGGCCGAGGCGCAGAAGTTCGCAACCGGTGCCGGCGTAACTGTCGCGGTCATCGACACGGGAGTCAACGGCTCGCCCCGCGTGCCGGCCGAACCGGGCGGTGATTTCGTCGACGCCGGCGGCAACGGGATGTCCGACTGCGACTCCCACGGAACCCTGACCGCGTCGATCATCGCCGGGCGCCCCGCCCCCACTGACGGATTCGTCGGCGTAGCCCCCGATGCACGACTGATTTCGCTGCGTCAGACGTCGGTGGCGTTCCAGCCCAAGGGCGCACGCCAGGATCCCAACGATCCGAACACCACCCAGACCGCGGGCTCGATCCGAAGCCTCGCCCGATCCGTGGTACACGCGGCGAACCTGGGTGCGCAGGTGATCAACATCAGCGAGGCCGCCTGCTACAAGGTGACCCGCCGTATCGACGAGTCCAGCCTGGGCGCCGCCATCAACTACGCCGTCAATGTCAAGGGTGCGGTCATCGTGGTGGCCGCCGGCAACACCGGACAAGACTGCACACAGAACCCGCCGCCGGACGCATCCGTCCCCGCGGATGCTCGCGGATGGAAAGGCGTGCAGACGATCGTCAGCCCCGCCTGGTACGACCCGCTGGTGCTCACCGTCGGCAGCATCGGCCAGAACGGTCAGCCGAGCAACTTCTCGATGTCGGGCCCCTGGTTGGGCGCGGCGGCTCCGGGCGAGAATCTCGTCGCACTCGGGTACGAGGGCCAACCGATCAACGCCACCCCAGGTGAGGACGGCCCGGTGCCGCTGAACGGCACGTCATTCTCCGCGGCGTTCGTCTCCGGTCTGGCCGCGCTCGTCAAGCAGCGCTTCCCGGATCTGACTCCGGCACAGGTGATCAACCGGATCACCGCCACCGCGCGGCATCCCGGCGGCGGCGTCGACAACTACGTCGGTGCCGGCGTGGTCGATCCGGTGGCCGCACTGACGTGGGAGATCCCCGAGGGCCCGGCAAAGGCGCCGTTCCGCGTCAAGGAAGTTCCCCCACCCGTGTACATCCCGCCGCCAGACCGTGGCCCGATCACCGGCGTGGTGGTTGCGGGTGGCGCGCTGGTGCTGATTCTCGGGATAGCCGCCATGACCCGACGCGCGTTACGGCGCCGCCCATGAACTTCCTGCGGCGTACTTTCGGTTTCCGCTTCACCACCGGTCACGCCATTTGGGCGGCCACCCTGATCCCGGCGTGCATCGCGGTGTGCATGCACTTCAACCTGCTGTGGCTGGGTATCACGCTGTCGGTGCTGATCGCGATCTTCTCGGTGCTGACCATCCGTGGCTACCGTCTCACCGGCTGGGTGAGGGCGGTCTTCTCCTGGCGACGCCGACACCGCAGCACTCCCGACGTGGCCTCCGAGCCTGCGGTCGGCGCGACCGTGATGCCCGGCGATCACGTCGCCGTACGGTGGCAGGGCGATCACCTGGTCGCCGTGATCGAGCTGGTGCCAAGGCCTTTCACCCCGACAGTAATCGTCAACGGCGAAGCCGTCACCGATGACACCGTCAGCACCAAGCTCGTCGAGAAGCTCATCGAGGCGCATTGCCCCGACCTGGAAGCCGACGTCGTGTCCGCCGGTTACCGCGTCGGAAAGACCGCGCCGGCGAGTCTCGTCGCACTCTATGAACAGGTGGTGGGTCCGTACCCGGCGCCGGCGAATCGGCGGACCTGGATCGTGATGCGCGCAGACCCGGAGAAGACCCGACGTTCGGCCCAGCGCCGCGACAGCGGGGTGTCCGGGCTGGCCCGATACCTGGTGGCCTCGACGACTCGAATCGCGGATCAATTGGCCAGCAACGGGATTGACGCGCGTTGCTCGCGTAGTTTCGACGATTTCGACAAGGCCACCGAGATCAGCTTCGAGAAGGAAACCTGGTCGGTTATCAAGGGCCGCAGTACCTTCACCGCGGCCTACAACGCTCCCGGTGGTCCGGATGTCTGGTGGTCGGCACGCGCCGACCACACCACCACCCGGGTCCGACTGAGCCCAGGCGCGGCCCCGACCACCACGGTCCTGCTCACCACATTGTCGAACCCCACTACGCCGCGCGGGTTTTCCTGCCTGTACGGCGGGCAACGCGCGGCCCTGCAGGGCATCAGCCCGGTGACCGACAAGCACTACGACCTGCCGATCGGCTCGGCTGGAGTACTCGTCGGTGAGACGTCCGACCGCTATCCGGTGTACATGCCGTTCGACAACGTTGACGTCAGCATCAACCTCGGCGACGCCCGGCTGTTCACTCAGTTCGTGATCCGGTCGGCGGCTTCCGGCGCAGTGGTGACCCTAGGGCCGCAGTTCCGCGAATTCGCCACGATGATCAACGGCCGAGTCGGCCGCGTACCGCGTGTGGTCTGGCCGAACGCCACGACCTACCTGGGTCCGCATCAGGGCGTCGGCCGAGTGATCATGCGGCCCAACTTCATTGACACACCACGCCACCGGCAGCTGCCCATCACGCTGATCAACCCGCGTGAGGAGAGCCGGTATCAGATGGCGCTGGAGCAGTGACATCAAGCTTCCTGGGAGAGGGGTCCCAGAAGGGTCGGGAGGAATAGCTATGGCAGATGATCAGAGGTCGACATGACCGACGAAATTCACCCACAGGTCGCTGCGGTCCTGCGTCAGGCCCAACAGTTGCAGTCGCTCATGGACGATCAACTGCACAAGATGAACACCGAGACATTCACGGCGACAGACGAAGCCGAGACGGTGGAGGTGACGCTCAACGGTCATCACCAACTGCAGGACGTGTACATCAGAGATGGCTTGTTGAGGCTGGGGGCACCCGTAGTCCAGCAGCGACTCAACGAGGCAATCCAGAAAGCAACAGCCGCCGCCACTGCATCCATCGAGGCAGACCGCGAACGGCTCGACGCGATGGTCGCAGAACTGACTGCGGACGGGCCACAACCGAGCTAGGTCTGAACCACCTGGCGTAGAAACGAATTCGCCGGCGACACGGTTTTCGTGTCGCCGGCGAATCCATTTCCGACCTACTTCTTGGGGTCCTTCACATCGGCGCGCCGACGATTACCGATAACCGCCTCGGTCCACGCGCGGTCTTCGACATAGAGCTCCTCGTCCGGCGCTAACTTGCCATCGCGTCGCTTCTCTTTGCCCTGGCCACCCTGACCGTGGCCGCCGCCCATGCCACCCATGCCGCCGCCCATGCCACCGGCCGAGCCGGGAGCACCCGGCGCGCCGGCCGGGACCCCCGGGGCGCCCTTCGCCGGCGCGACATTCTCC
>MSTD01000021.1:7619-29000 GCA_001942045.1 Mycolicibacterium porcinum | reverse complement strand
CTCCGCGCCCACTGCAGGCGCCAACGGCGTCTTCGGCATCTCACCGCCACCGGGACCGCCACCGGACCCGGCCCCTGCGGACGCGGGGCTGACGCTCGGCTCATCCCCGAGCGCCGGTACCTCGGTGGAAGGAGTTTCCGGCATTCCGGAAGGCGCACCACCGCTGGGCGCACCACCGCTGGGGGCACCACCACCGGGCGAACCACCGCTCGGCGAACCACCCGAGGGCGAGCCGCCGGACGGCGACCCCGACGGAAGTTCACCCGCGGAGGGATCCAAGCCGGCAGGCGACGTCGAAGGCATCTCGGGCATCCCCGGCATCTCTGGGGCGCCGCCACCACCACCGCCGGGGCCACCGCCAGGACCGCCACCCGGACCGCCGGGGCCCCCGGGAAGGCCCGGCGTGCTTGGGTTGGCTCCGACTTCACTAGCGTTAACGGCGGGGAGCTTACCGCCTATCGCTGGCGGCTTGCCCGGCCTACTTGCCGTGATTCCAATGCTGCTCGCATATTTCGTCCGCGCCATATTCGATTCACCGTTATACTCTGGATACTTGTACATTTTTTGTACGCGATTTAGAGTGTTGTAGTATCGAACGTCGTTTTCATTGGGATGGTCCGCGACAAGTTTATCGTGCGCATCAAGAACCTTTTGTGCCTCATTAGCCAACCGTAGACACTCATCCGCCATGTTCATCCACCAGGCCCGCAAATTCCCCATGGCGTTCCTGCAGGCGGCTGCGGCATCGCCATCCCAATCAGCTACAACGACGAATTTCTCCGCGTGAATCTGCAGCGTGGTCTGGTATGCCTTCCATTGGTCCCGAAAGTAGTTCAGTGATAAGGCACGCGGGTCGTGATCATAAATCGCGTGCACTGCATCTTCCCAGCCCAGATAGTAGTCCTCATTAATATCCGCATCTTGAGCATCAAATAAAGAAACGTCAAAGGATTCAGGCATAGTTGTCAAATCGGGAGCTACCGGTTGAATAGGTGGCGACGCGTCGTCACCTCGCATCTGCCGCTCAAACGCCGCGCGATTCTGATCTTCGAGCGCTTCGTAAGCAACGGCAGTGGCTTTCACCGCAGCAGCCAATCGCTCCGCCTCGCGGTCGCCGGCAGAAAAGGCCTCGGCCAACGCATGGGCAGAGGAGTCAAGCCGTCCGCACGCTTCCAAGGTAGAACGTAGCTGATCTGGCGGTTCAAAGACACCGTCGAAACTGCCGGTGTCTGCATCCGGCCCCTTGGGGCGGGGCCTCAATAGTGTCTCGGCAGTGCTTTTCAACTCCGACGGCGTGGCTTTTACCTTGTCACCCATCGCAAATCATCCTCCTACAGCTGTGAATCTGGCTAACCGACACAGGCTGAGCAAACGAAACCCCACACTGTCCCGGAAACGGCCCGATACTCCCGCCCCGCCGTTGTTCGGCAATCATAATTGCCCATCGAAGGCACGAACTTCGGATTTTTCGCCCGCCGGGTGTTCTTGTTCTAAACCTCCGCGTCGCCCCGTCACCGCAGACTCTTATCCCTCGAGCGCGTCGGCAGTCAACTGGCCTACGTGCTGCCAGTAAATGAACCCGTCAACGGCTCGGCGTTGGTCTTGGACGTCGACAGTCGTGTGCGCGTCGTACAAAGCATGTTCCTGCGCATACAACGCGTAGTTCAAGAACGCCTGCAGGTGAGCCTCGCCCCGGTTCGAGGCCGGACTGATCACCGGCTGCCACACCCGGTCCCACACCGCCAGCCGTTCGTCCTCATCAGGCGGATTCGCATCCACCGGCGCCGGCGGCAGCACCGTCACCAAGTCGGCGTCGCTTATCCGTGCCAAGCGGGAACTCACCTCTGGGGCGATAACTTGCAGGCGATCACGACCTGCCATTTTCCCGCTCGCGGGGATATCCTCGGGCGTCAGAACTACGTGGGGCACGCCGGAATCGCTGGTGAACTGCTGCTCCAGTGCAATCAGCGCCCTGAGCTTCACCTCATGATGTTGTGCCCAATTCTGCAGTGCCACAATTGGATATGTCGCCCATCGCGCCCGTTCACTGGCCGGTATCGACTCGTCGGCGCTGGCCATCACCACATGATCGGGCAGGCGCACCTGCTCCGGCATATAGGCCATCGCGTAGTTGTTCGCCACCACGATCCGCCCATCCTGGGTGACCGCCGTGATCCAGTGGAAGAAGAAGTCTTCGTCCTGATTAACCATGTCGGGTGCGTTGAGTGCCGCAGCGATCCTGCGCCCAATTGTCAGTGGGTCCGTTCCGGATTCTCGCCGCAATGCGGACGAGACCGCGTCTCGTTGCTGTCGAGCGGCCGAGACCGGAACCGGCGCCACCTGCGCCCCGCCACTTGCCGCCGCAGCAGCTGGGTTCGCCGGCGGCACAGCGGCTCCCGCTGCCGGTGCGGGAGCCGGAGCCGCAGGTGGAGGCGTCGGAGCGGGACCCAGCGGCATCGGACTGCCCGCCGGAGCTCCGGCACCTGGCCCCGCGCCCACGGGGGCGGAGCCCGCGCCGGACATGCCACCCGCGGCTGCCTGTGCAGTGGGTGCTGCAGGCGCGGCCGGTCCAGGTGGAGTCCCGGTTCCTGCCCCCGCAGCAGGGGCAGGAGTGTTGAGGGGCTGCGTGGTAGGTGCGGCGCCAAGTGGTTGCGACGGCGACGATGTGGACTGTGGTGCGCCGCCGCCCTTTGCCGCTTCCGCCATGCCTTTTTGCATCTGCTCCAACGGGTTTGGCGGCTTAGCACCTGCTGCAGCTGCATTCGCGGGAGCGCCGGCGGAGCTCGCTGACGATGCAGTGTCTGACTTGGGCCCGCCGGTCGACACTGGGGATACAGAGGAGGGCGCCGATGGGCCACCACCCGGCGACGCGGACGATGCGGACGTTCCGTTTACCGGAGTTGACGCTGGCACTCCAGACACCACCGGTTGCGGATCAGATTTGGCCGGCGCCACCGGAGACCGCGGCCCTTGGTCCCCTGCACCAGACGAAGGCGCATCATCACCAAACCCTTGCGGCGAATCGGGGCGGGCCGCCGACGCTGAAGCCGGTGGCCCCTGACTGCCTGCACCGGACGAAGGCGCATCATCACCAAACCCTTGCGGCGAATCGGGGCGGGCCGGCGACGCTGAAGCCGGTGGCCCCTGACTACCTGCACCGGACGAAGGAGCATCATCACCAAACCCTGTGGGCGGGTCAGACGGACCGCCCTGTGCCGAACCCGGATCTGGCATCTTCCCGTCCGCGCCCGGGGTACCCGCTGGCACATGCAATTCATGCCCCAGCCACTTAGCTGCCTGAGCGACATGCTTGACGTTCTCGTTGAATCCCTTGAGGATCTCGTCGTCGATTCGTTCAGACCGTGTATCCCTAAAGGGAATCTTTGGCGGGGCCTCGTTGTGGATGCCTTCACATTTCTTCTGCACCCCTTGGGCGACCGAATTGACCAGGTCTTTCGTGTCGGCGATCTTCTTTTCGATGAGTTTTAGCTTGCGTTGAACTCGCTCGGCCGCAGCCTGACTGAGTTCATGGTCACCGATGATCCCAGTCGCCTCGTCAAAGGCCGCCTGTGCTCCAGTGCCTTCCCAATGATCAGACAACTTCGTTCTCTGCCGGCCGGCCGCAGGAACAATCTGATTCCGCAGATACGCTGCCAACCTGCTGAACGCTTCCGCTGCAGCGCCGATGGCCTCCTCATCAGCGTTCGGCCACGCGGGATCAACTACGGTCTTTCCGCCGTAGTCGCTGGTATCGCGTTCTTTCGTGCCCACCTCGACTACACCCGACTCAGGTTCCCGCTGCAACAACCAGTTGCCATGTTTGCTATCCCAATGCCCGGCACGCTGAGGCTACTAAGCCGGCCGTGCGAATCGAGGCATCCACAAGATATTTGTCGGCCGGAGTGTAGGTAGGGATCGATTCCAGGTATGCCTGACGGTATTGGACTGCTAGATTTGCAAAATCCCGCAAGGTTGGATTCTCACTTTTCCGACCCAATGCGGACAATTGTGTGTTGAATAGCTTCATTCTGGTAACCACCCCATCGGTGATCTGCTGCTGCTCTGGGGACCACTCCGTGCGAGGGATGTCCGGGTCGGTCGCCCGCCAGGACGCGGTGTCTGCCGAGAACTGCTTCATTGCGGAGTCCCATTCCTCGCACACAGGACTCGGCTCGGATAGCAGCTTCTGCGCATCGGCTGGATCGCGCACGGGTGCTACCTCTGGCGGTGCTGACAGTCCTGGAACCAATGGGCCCCTGGCTGCCGCTGAACCAAAATCGACGGAATTACATATGCGTGCGATTGCATCGGAGGCGCTAATTGCGGCCAGTGCCAACTGGTTATCGATTGGGGTATAAGTGGCAATACTATCGGCGTAGGCCCGTGCGTAAGCGATGTATTGCTCATACAGTTCCCGCATGACCCGATGCGGAGTCAACTTCGCCGACGCTGCGATCTGGTTTGCAGCCTCCCTGAATGCCTGACCGACGGCTTCGTACTGGCCACGGATATCGGGTGTCCAATCCGTCGCGCCTACCATCGGATCGCGCTTATCCCAACCATTCTTGGCCCTGTTCTCAAAAGTGGAGAAAACGGGATACCGCGTGGCACACGAAGGATCCTCAAGGATCACCGCAACCGGGCCGGTGTCATTGGCGCTGGCAATATCGGGGTGCGCTCCGCCACCCGCAGAGGCTGTCGGAGGCGCCGACGGTGAACCGGGTCCACCGCCATTGCCCTTACCCGCCACAGACAACGTAACTGCGGCGGTTACGCCGATCACTGCGACCAGGGCAACCCCGCCCAACGCCCACTTCCAACCGTTACCGCGCTTGGCGACCTGCACCGGCGTCGGCGGTTGCCATGCCGGAGGCTGACCCCCCGGGCCCTGACCCGGATATCCGCCGGATGGAGGTACCGAACCAGGGGGCGGGGGCGGCGTTGTCACTGAAGCACTCCTTCGTAGGCACTACTCATCCCAATCACAGCGCAACCTCCGGTGGTGTCTCAGTCATCCGCCCATGCCGTGGTGCCTGTCCAGGCTGCGACGGTTCCCCCTGCGGGGTGCCCACTGGGGCCTGCGGCCCATGACCGGCGTGGGCCCCGGCCCGCGACTCGTCCTTCTTGTCGTCCTCGGACTTCTGATCGTCCTTCTTGTCTTTTTCCTGAGGCTTTTCTGCCGGGGTTTCCGGTCCAGCAGCGCCATCGCTCGGAGCTCCGCTGTGAGCGTCGTTGCCCTTGGAACCCTCGCCCGATTTCTCTGATGCCTGGGTCGCTTGCTGCACGATGCCTTGCACCCCTTGGACCACGGGTTGCACCATCTGCCCCGCCATACCAACCGCCTGCATAGGAACCTGCATCGCTTGCTGGCCAACCTGCATGGCGATGCCCATGATTTGGCTCAACTGGCTAGCCCCAGAATCGCCTCCCGACGCACCCGCTGCCGCACCGGCCGGAGGGCCGGCGCCGAACGCGTCGGCCGGATCAGGCAAGCCGCCCGCCGCACCACTGATCTGGTCCCCGCCGGCGCCATCACTGCCGCCGTATGCGGTCTGAGCGCCCCTCAAGTTTGCGGCAAATCGTTCTTCGCGAGCGCGGGTGTCAGCAACTTGCTTCGCCACCTGACCCCGGTACTGCGGCATCACAGCTCCCGCCAAGACACTCAGCGGATCTGGCGGGTTTTTGACGGTCGGCACTTCCGGCACCGTCACTTCGGCAGGGTCCCAGCCAAGTTTCTCCGTATCGACACGGACCCCCGGATACCCCATCAGCCATTCCCCTCGTACAACTCACGGCACGCCCGATACCAGTGACAACGTCAGCAACAGTCAGCTTAACGGGCCTTCACACGACCCGTTTGCGCCAATCCATCAGGTACCGGCCGTATCAACACGTTAAGACCCCGGCATTGCCTGTCCAATTGCGGACCCTGAGCCGGCATCTGTCTCGCGGTACTTCACCGCGGCCGCACTCAGATCTGTGGAGTACCCGGCGGTTTCCTTCGCGGCCGCATCCTTCTGCCCAACCAACGCGGTGCCCGCCGTCCGACAGGCATCTGCCGTACAGAGACCCGGCACTCCACCGGCCGCCGTCAACAGCGGGCCGTCCACTTGCAGGTTGGACAGCTGCGATCCCGCCTCCGAAAACACGGCACCAGCAGTGGTCAACGCGTCAGGATCAACTTGTAGTTGGTCACCCACTGAGTCCCCCGTGTTGCCGTTAATCGTCAGTGCAAGCGCAGGTTTCGCAGTATGTCGTACACCCCTGCGATCCAGAGCAGCAGTGGGATCACTGCTGCGATGGCGGCGCCGTCGGCCAATTCCAGGATCCGCTTGGTGACCGGCGACACCCGGCGTACTGAGTCAGTGGCTCCCACGGCGATCAGGGCGACCAACGCCACGGCTGTATAGATGGCCAGCACCAGCCAGGCGTTACCCGGATTCCATAGGCACAAGCGCACCATCACGCCGGTGGGAACGGCAATCGCCGCCGCAAGCAACGCCCACGAGCACCAGCGCTCGGCATAGAGCCGGGACCGGAAGCCGCAGATCACTGTCACGAGTCCGGCCACGATCATGCTGTGTACGAAGAAATGGCCTTGCACCACAACTGCAATCGCACCGATCGACAGGACCAGCGCACCGGCCGACAGGAATCCGATCAACAGCTGGCGGGTCAGCAGGCTGCGTTCCTGCAGGCGTGCAGCCGATTCCGGCACCGAGGCGATGATCGCCTTCCACGTGGGCGACGCGTCGTCAACCTCATCGGGTGTGATGACTGGGTCGAGCAGTTCGTCGTTGGACACCGTCTCACCGGGCACCGGGATCGGCGGTAACGCGATACGCGCCACGGCAACAGTGAGTTTGGCGGCGTTGGTCACCACGATCAATCCGAAGGCGATGGCACCTGCAGGCACCCACACGCCTGCGCCGTATCCGACGGCGATCGCTCCACCGGTGACGGCGATCGCCAATACCGCGAGGAACGACGCGACATCGGCCCGCCGACGAGGCCCACCACGAGTTGCCAGCGTCAGCAGAAGCACTACCGCACCCGCGCCGGCCAACTGTGGCGCGCCAAGGGAATCCGCGTCATACGGCAACGGCACAGCCAGCGCGGCGGCGCCGGCCAGCACGATCGTCGAGGCCAGTAGCAGGCTCTCGGCCAAGTCCAGGTTCTGGTAGCGACCCTGCGCAGCGAAGCTACCTCCGAGCAGCCCCAGGCCGAACACTCCCAGCGCCGCCGCCCACCACCAGCCCTGGCCGGCACCGCTCCAGGAGAGCAGCGCCATGACCGTGATGACGGTGGCGACCGCCGGAATAGCCAGTCCGACAAAGCGATCCAACGCGGTGCGGTCGAACACCGGCGACTCATCGAGCACCGCGATCGCGTCGATCACGTCCTCGACCAGCGGGCGGTACCGCTCGGTGCGGCTGACCGAAACCAATGTCAGCAGCGAACCGTCCACTACGCCGGCGTCATCAAGCGACTCGTCGGCCTTCAATGGCGGAGCACCCGGGCGGGCGAACGCCCACATGCCCTGTTCGGAGAAGTCGAACCCGGCGAGAGTGTCCTTCGGCGTGTCCTCGAGCAATTCACCGAGCACACTGACGGTTTCGTCGATGTAGGTTTCGATCGGCGCGGTGGCCGGCAACACCAGATCCGTCAACCGCTTACCGGTGAGGATGGTGACCCTCGTGGTTGACGGCTTGTTCGGTGTCGCGCTTGATGTCTCGGCGGCAGCTGCTGTCGCGGTCAACGGCGTTCAAGCCTGTCGAAATCGTCGGACAGCGCAGCGGCCAGCTCGGTGATGCGCCGCTGATACGTGTCGCTGAGCAGCTCGAGCTGAATCTCGGTGCCCGCTGCGATGTGTTTGTCCCAGGGCAGGACGATGACACGGCCCGGGGGCACGTGCCGCTCGAACTGCTGCACCAGATCCTCGACGTCGACATTCGGCTTGCCCGGGGTCACGTGGTTGATGACGACGCAGGACCGGCCGAGCAGATCCTGATAGCCGTTCTGGCGCAACCAGTCCATGGTGATGGCGGCCTGTCGGGCCCCGTCGATCGAGGCGCTGGCCACGATGACCATGCCGGACACGGTCGACAGCACTCCGCGGGACGCCTTCTGGAACAGCCCGGCCCCGCAGTCAGCGAGGACGAGGTTGTAATAGCGCGACACCACCGCGGTGGCGCCCTTCCAGTCCTCGTCGTTGAACTCGCGTTGCGCGCCGCTGTAGTCCTCGGACGAGAGCACCTCGAGGTTCGACCCGTTCATGCTCGTGTAGGCACGAATGTCGTTGTAGCGCGACAGTTCCTGGTCGGCAAGCAGATCGGAGATCGTCGCCGCGGACTGACGTCCGGCCCGGTCGGCCAGGTTACCGCCGTCGGGGTCGGCATCGATCGCCAAGATGCGGTCGCCGCGGACCTTGGCCATCGCCGATCCCAGCGCGACGGTGACGGCTGTCTTGCCGACGCCACCCTTCAGACCGAACACGCCGATCTGGTACGAATCGCGGGCATTACGCCGAATCCGGTTGTGCAGTTCAAGCTCGTAGATCTCATCGGGCGACAGACCGAGATTGATCCGCGTCGTCAGATACAGCCAGTGCCGCCATCCACGCTGGGACGGCATCTTCACGCCGGTCTTCACCCCGACGTGCGACAACGCGTCGATCGCGCGGTGGTTGCCCATCGTCGCTGCAGAGGTGGGACCCGGTGCCGCCGGCGTCGGGATGGCCTGTCCGGCCCGCCACGCACCGCTGATCTCAGGATCGACATCGGCGAACTGTGACGGCGCGGGTCCAGGAGCAACGCGCGCGACCGGGCCGGGCGCAGTGCGCGGCTGCTCGTGTCGAGCGCCCTGGCCGAACTGCTGCTGCGGCGCCCGGAGCATGGGGTTCTGCGGCCACTGCGGCGCAGTCGCCGGCGGCTGCGGCATCGGCGCAGGCATCTGCGGCGTCTCTGCATGCCGCGGCTGCGCGGCAGATTGGGTCTGAGTGGGTGCCGTACGGGCCGCAGGGTCCACGGGCAGATCCGTGGCACTGGTCTCCCCGACCGGGGGAGGCGGTGGCGGCGCAGCGGCCGCGGCCTTCAGGATGGCATCTCTGTCCACGATCGCCGTGGCATCGTCGACCGGCTTACCCGGTTCCGACGAGTGAAAGAGCCGGTCATAGTCGGCCGACATTGGGGACCCCTCAGATAGTCAAATACAGACAAATAGATCTTTACACCCAAGCACAAGTGGTGGGCGGGTTCGACCATCACCAGACGATCCGAACTTCCCGCCCACCACGCTGTGTGTGCACGGGTCCTGTTAACCGCCGAATGTCGCGGCCACACCCGCCTCAGTCGAGGCCATGCCCTGACCGGCCTCGCTGATGGCATGCGAGAGATCCTTCAGCGCGGCGTTGAGCTCAGCCGCGTTCTGATCCCAGCGGGTCTGCAGCGTCAGCCAGGCTTCCTTGGCCTCGCCTTCCCACATGTTGGTCAGCGTGGCGAGCGAGCTCTGGCCCTCGTCGAGGTGACCCTGGGTCTGGGCGACGGCGCCCATGAGGTCCCCCGCATCACCTTCGATGCCATTGAAGTTGTAGTCGATTGAACCGTCACTCATGCGAGTTCTCCTTAGTCTTGTGGTCGATCAAATCGGTAGGTCAGTGGTTGATGTTCATCGTGGACGCGAGGTTGCTGCCGTGGTCCTCATCGGCCGAGCCGTAGTTCTTGTTGCCGAGGTGAAGGTTCGTGGAGATCTCATCGAGCTCCTGGTTCACCTTGGAAGCGGCCTCATGGAAGCGGTTCAGCGCGCTCTGCGCAGCCGCACCGGCAGCCGGGCTGTTCAAGTTGCCCTTCAGCGTGTTGCCGATCATCTCGACGTGGCTCATCACCGTCTTGAGCTCACCGGCGATGCGTCCGAAGTTGTCCGCCTCCTGAGCGAGGACGGCAGGATCTACTTTCAACCCCATGTCTGATTCCCCTTAATTTTCCAGTGTCCCCACCAAGTCATTGGCGAGTCTTCCGACCACGCGGCCGGGAAGTCTGTAATCGATCGACGCGTCACCAGTCGTCGTCTTCGTTTTGAGTTTGGTCGTACGTCAACGCCGTCGGTGCGACGAGCGCGTCCTTCGTCTTCTCTTCGGTCTTGCCCTTGCCCTTGCCGGCACCGGTCATCGGCGCACCGCCACCGCTCGACCCCACCGGTGCCACCGGTCCTGCTGCGCCCGAAGCGCCGGACATGGCGGCCGGTTTTGCGTCCCCACTGATGCCCAGCATCGAGGACAACAGCGCCGTACGCGGGGGAGATCCGCCGGCGCCCGGCAACGAGGTCGCACGCACCAGGCCAGATCCTGAACTCGGACCCGTCCCGCCGGCCAGCGGGTGATTCGAGAACGGCGTAGCCCCCATCAACCCGGACTGGATGCCCGAATTGTTGCTGCCCATGCTGCTGAACTGGCTGACCATCTGGGTCGCCTGCTGCAGCGGCTGCGTCAGCTGTTGCATCGGGCTCTGCACCATCTGCATGACCTGCCCTGGGATCTGCGCTGCCTGCGATCCCATCTGCATCGCCATCTGCATGCCCTGCTGCAGAGGGTTCTTCTGCTGGTTGCTCGGGTCCTGCTCCTGCTGCGAAGCGTGCTCACCCTTGGTCGCCGCGCCGACCGCGCGCTCCTCGGCGAACGCGACCTGGTTCGCAACACTGCCGGCGGCCAACTTGACCGATTCCATCGTGGTCATGATGCTGATGCCCTCGACCACTGCGTTGCGCATCAGCCCCTCGGCGACCCGCGGCGCAGTCCCCGCCAGCGTCGCAGCCACTGTTGTCTCGCCCACCCCAGGAATCACAATCGGCTTCATCGGGACGAATGGCTCGAACAACAGGTTCACGGTGGTTTCGGCGTGGTAGGTCTCCATCGCACCGGCCGCCTGGTTCCACATCCGCACGAAGTAATCCATCTCGTTCAACCCGATAGGCACGGTGTTGATACCGAGAAAGTTGGTTGCATTCAGGACAGCGTTGGTGACGTGGTTCTGCTCGATCTCCGGAATCGGCGGCGTCGTTGCCAGCGCCAGGCTGTACGAACTCGCCTGAGCGTTTGCCTGCAGGGCCCGCTTCTGGGCTTGCAGCACCATGGTCCGCAACCACATGATCATCGGCATCGTCGCGGCAACGGCACGTTCACTCGCCGCTCCGCTCCATACCGAGGTCAGGTTGCTGAGCGCCCCGGCGAGTTCGTCGGCCTGGGTCTCCAGCAGGATCGCCAGCCCTTCCCATCCCGCTGCCGCCTGCAGCATCGGCGCCGGGCCGGCGCCGACCATCAAGCGGGCGGTGTTCACCTCTGGCGGCAATGCGAACCAAGTCGGTGGAACAGGCGGTGCGAGGACCATTGCTGGGTGAGCCTAACTCTGACGAATCGTGCCTGTTAAAGCGTGGCCGCGTTGGCCGCGTCGACCGTCTTGTAGATGGTCGAGGCCTCCAGGTACCCGGCGCCGGCGCGAGCCAACTCTTCCTGGGCGGCCGTGTTCACCGTCAAGGCCTCGACACCTTCGCTGGCGAAGGCCGCAGCGGCAATGGCAGAGACCTCATCGGCCCCGGCCGGAACCAGTGCGGTGACGGCTGCCGAAGCGGCGGTGCCGCCGGCCAGTCCGCGCGCGGCGTTTGCGATCACCTGTGCCGCAATACCTTCGGCGGCCGGATTGTGCATCAACGGTTGCATTTGCTTGCTCCCCTGTGTCGATTCGAAATAACCAGGGACAAGCACCCAAGAGCTACATGGCAGAACATTTGCCATGTAGCCAAGGAACCTGTCCCCCGATTCCTTTGCTGGCGGGCCGCCGCCAGCGTTGCTGAGTGCGTTGGATAAATACTAACTGCCCTACTGGGGTGCTGCTAACACTTCTTCGTCGGGTGGATCGACGTAGGCCGCCTGGATGACTTCCTTGCCGTCCGGAGCGACCAGAAACGCCTGGCCAGGTGGCCTTTTCTTGACAATGATCTCCCGGGAGGGGAAGTCGTTTTTCTCGCCCGACAGAAACATCGTCGGCGAACCAGCGCCGTATGCGGTGCCCACGAATTTGTCCATCGTGGCGCGATGCGCCTGACTCATCTGGCACGTCGCAATGATGTGCAAACCGATATCGGCCGATGCCGGCAGCAGCGGTACCAGCGGTGTCATCGGTGTCATCATCCCGGACGCCGCCACGATCATGTGCCAGTCGTCGACCAGCAGCACGATGTCAGGACCCTTCCACCACGATCGAGATCGCAATTGCGCGGTGGTTAGGTCTGGCGGTGGGAGCCGCTGCTTCAGGTTGAAGGCCAGCGCTTTGATCGCCTCTTCCAGCGAGCCGCTGTTGCGGTTGATCGCACCGGCGTTCAGCAGGTGCGAGTCGGGTACCGCATCGAGTAGCCCAGACCGGTAATCGGCGAGCATGAACCGCACCTGATCCGGACTGTTGCGACTGCAGATCGCCTGTGCCAACGCATGCGCGATGCGTGTTTTGCCCGATTTCGGGGCGCCGAAGATGAGCTGGTGCGGCGTCACGCTCATCTGGTTGTAGGCAACCGTGAGGTCGGACTCGCGCACACCCAGCGGCACCTGCCAGCGGATCCTGTAGTCCGAGTCCGGTCCCGGCGGATTCGGATCGAGCTGATGCAGGTAGATCCGTTCTGGCAGCACCCGCACCTGCGGTGCCCGATCGGTGTGCTGTGACGCGATCTGCTCCACACCCGCCGAGATCGCCGCGACGATGTTGTCGGCGCTGTGCACGCCGTCGAGCCGCGGCACCCCCATCATCAGGTGGTGCTTCTCCATTGACACTGCCCGGCCAGGACGATTCGCCGGGATTTCGCGTGTGATGCGGTCGATCTGTGTCTCGTTGACGTCACCCAGTCGGAATTCGATCTTGGTGCCCAGGTAGTCACGCACGCGTGCCTTGAGCTCGGTCCATCGTGGCGTCGAGATGATCAGGTGTACCCCGAACGCCAGCCCCTGGCCCGCCAGGTCCTGCACCGTCGCCTCGAGATCAGGGAATTCGGCGACGAACGCCGGCCAGCCGTCGATCACCAGGAAGACGTCACCGAACGGATCCTGGGCAGCCGGATTGTTCGGATCTTCGCGCATCTCGCGGTACGCCGCGATGGACCCCACTCGATACTGCTTGAACACCTGCTCACGGGCCCGCAGTACCGATTTGACCTCGGCGACCACGCGGTTGACTCGATCCGGCTCGGCGCGGGTGGCCACGCCGCCCACGTGCGGCAGATCCTCCATGTACATCAGGCCGCCGCCACCGAGGTCGATGCAATAGAACTGCACCTGCCGCGGCGTGTGGGTCGCCGCAGCCGAGAGCAACAGAGTCTGCAGGAACGTCGACTTGCCGGTCTGCGGCGCGCCGCCGATCGCGATATTGCCGCCCGCCGCAGACACATCGACGCCCCACACCTCTTGGCGGTGCCGACGCGGCTCGTCCATGATGCCGAGCCCGAAGCGCAGCGGCTGGCGCTGGTAATCGCGCTCGATCAACTCATTGACCGGGGTCGGATCCGTCAACGGCGGCAGCCACATCTTGTAGGCGCGGCTCTCACCAGTACCCAGCTGAGCGAGGACAACCTCACGCAACACCCTGGGCTCAGCGTCTGTACTCATCTCAGTTCACCGCCGTATCGAAGATGGGAGTGGTCGTGAACTGGTGAATCCGCACCCGGGCCTGCCGTTTCGCCCGCGGCTTGGCCTCACCGTCGGCCGAGTCGTCCTGGGAGGGCACGTAATTGTTGCCGGTGTAGACGCTCCGGAACTTCACCGGATCCTCCATACCCACGCGCAGGAAACCGACACCGCTCTCCTTGTTGGTGATGTACTGCGCCTCGGGGGTGCCGATCACCGCCTTGGATTCGGCGGAACTGGTGGTGCGCAACGCGATTCGGTAGGTGAGGTTGGGCTCGAGCTTGTCGATGCGCGCACCACCGGTATTGAGCGACTGCGTCGCCAGGAGCAGGTGCACACGCAGCGAGCGGCCCACACGGCAGATCCGGTCGAACAACTGGATGAAGTCCGGGTGATTCTGCAGCAACTCGGCGAACTCGTCGACCACCACGAATAGCGTCGGCAGCGGCGGCAGATCCGCGCCGCGCTCACGATGCTTCTCGTACTCGGCCACGCCCGAGAGGGCACCCGCCGCACCCACCTGCATGCCGGCTTGGCGCAGGATCGACTGACGCCGATCGAGTTCACCGGTGAGCACCTCGCCCATACGTCCGACGAGTTCGGCTTCCTCTTCCATGTTGGTGACGACGGCCGCGGTGTGCGGCAGCTTCTCCATACCCAGGAAGGTCGAACCGCCCTTGAAGTCGGTGAGCAACAGGTTGATCTGGTCAGGGTGGTGGGTCGCCACCAACGACAGGATCAGGGTCCGCAAGAACTCCGACTTGCCCGAACCCGTGGTGCCGATGAGCATGCCGTGCGGGCCGGCGCCGAACTCCGCGCCTTCCTTGATGTCGAGATAACTGACCTCACCCGACTTCAGCTCGTGACCGAATGGGATCCGGAGCCGGTCACGGTCCGTGTCGGCGAACATCCGCCACCGAGCCGGGACCACTTCCTCCACCGATTTGGCACCCACCAGATGGTGCCACTCGTTGGACACCTTCTTCTGGACCCGGACGTTCTTGTCGATGATCGTGCCGGTGATCGACCAACCCGCCAGCTTGCGGGCGATCCGGGTGGCCTGCGCGGGAGTCATCCGGTCGACCACCCGCGTCACCTCGCGGTAATTCTGGTTTGGCAGCTTGTCGTCGGCAGTTCCGTCCGAATCGACCCGCAACCGGTACGCCGACCCGCGGTGATTGCCCAGCGTGAGGACGGTGACGCCGGCCCGGCCGTCGACCGGGAACCCGGCCTTGCCGCCGGTCAGATCCACCACGATCACGTACGGCCCACCGGGCGCGGCGTCAGCGCTGTGCGGGCCGCGCGCCGTCAGATCACTCAGGCCGTCGGGGCGGGTGTACACCAGCCGGGTGGGCCCGGCCGCATCGGTGTCGGTCTGGTGCTGCACGTGCGGCAACCACTTCAGCCACGACCAGTTCGGATCCTCCGGATTGTCGGTGAGCACCCGGATCTGCAACAGGTCCGGCGGATGGAACACCGCCAGATGGCAGATCATCGCGGTCAGCAGCGCTGACGCGCGGCCGATGTCGCCACCCACGGCGATCGTCGGAAAGGTCCGCAGCTGAACAAGTTTCGGACAATCGTGAATCAGGCCGTGAGTCCGCAGGAACTTCGTCACCCACATGTGACTGACCGGCTCCAGATGTGCCTGCGGGGCGCCGTCCGGACCCGCCAGGTCACCGCTGGTGTTTGGCTTGAGCAACCGGTCCACCGCGATCTCGGCACCGATGCCGATGCGGGTAGCGGCATAGAAGTCCGAGTTGGCCTGACGAGACCACTGTCGGTGAGTCCCGATGATCGACAACAGATCGTCGGGATGCGGTGCGTGGTAACCGAAGAACGCCACCTGCGCGGCAGCCGAGGACGTCACGCGGGTGCGCAGCCCAGCCAGGTATCGCAGGTATTCCTTGCGGTCGGCGTTGATCTCGGGGACTTTCTTGCCGCCGCCACCACCGCTGCCCATGAAACCGACCGTGCCCATGATCATCATCAGCGGCATCATCAACATGTACGGGGACAACTGACGTACCCCGGTGAAGATCATGATCGCGATCATGCCGATCATGCAGCCGCCCATGACATATGGCATGGCCTTCTGCATGCCCGATGGCGGGATCTCGATGCCGAGATCATCCGGTGGGGCGACGTTGATCTCGCCGGGTGTCAGCCGCGGACCCCGTTTGATCGTCGGGGTGAACTTCCTCGTTGTCATGAGCCTTGCTTGCTTTCGACTTTGCGGGGATTGGGGTCGGCTGGGAGCGTGTCGTGCTCCAGCAGAGCCGCCTCCTTCGACAACACCGGGCCCTCCACCAGCAGCCCGACGACCTGCCACGGAGCGTTCACCGCACCGGACAAGCCCAGATTCTTGGCGGTGTCATCATTGGCAACGCCGTACCGCACTCCTTGCGGGTCGATGTAGTACAGGCTCTCGCCCACCCGAGGATCCGGCGACTGCAGACGAACGAATTGGCCACCTTCGATGTACACCGTTGCGTCACCCCCGATCTGGTCGATTCCGGTGCCGACCGCCGACGGCGGGAGCGGTAGCCGCCGACCGGCGATAACGGTGGTCTTCGGAGCCTGATCGCCCGGCTCACGCTGCCACGCCCAGCACAGCACGGGCGCGTCCTGACGAAGCAGCACCTCGAGCGGCTTGTCCGGCAGTGGCGA
This sequence comes from Mycolicibacterium porcinum, assembly GCA_001942045.1. GTDB lineage: Bacteria > Actinomycetota > Actinomycetes > Mycobacteriales > Mycobacteriaceae > Mycobacterium > Mycobacterium porcinum_A. Next base: position 12,670 of record MSTD01000021.1, on the reverse strand, counting down.
GACATACACCTGCTCGGCGATCTTTGCGACCACACTGGCCTCCACGGAGGGCGGCTGGAGCAGACCGTAGGAATTGGTGGCGCGCAAGGCCGCAGCGGTCGGGGCGTTCACCCGGGCCACCCCGTCCGGCAACACCACGTAGTGCTGCGGCTCGGACTCGGTAGCGGTCTGGAACACCGACCCGATCACCAGGTTCTCGGGCAGGCCAACGGTATTCGGTGCTCCGGCCGCCGGAATCGCCGGCAGCTGCCACGGGCCCATGTTGGCCAGCGCGTTGAACAGGCCCTCGGACACCGGTGTCGCCTTCGCCGTGACGGGGATCCCCACCGCCGAACTCACCGCCCGATCGGCCAGGTCGATGCTGTGTCGGCCGTCGGCGGTGACAAGCCAGTTCGCGCCCTCGAATGACACCAACATGCCCTGGTTCGCACGCATGGGGCCGACGCCCAGATCCGTGGTGAGCGAACGGATCAGGATCGACTGTTCGACCTTGGGCGCGGAGCTGTCCGCCTTCGCCACCGTGTCGCACAGGCTCCACCGCGAGGCGGACGCTCCGGTCGGCGTGGCATACGGCGCACCGGGAATGCCGATCGGTTGTCCCTTGGGCAACCGATTGAGCTCCTCGGACTTCACCGCGGCCGGGGTGCCGGGGTTTCCGAGGACCAGCCGAGCCGAGGTGAGGTTGTACACCGGCCGCAGGAGATTGGTGCCGGGCAGCATCACGTAGAGCTGATTGGTCGTCCGATCCACCAGCAACTGATCGCTGCCCTGCTTGCCGAGCGGCTTGAAGTACGCCATCAATGCCGCACCCAGACAGATCAGCACCGAGACGACGATCCCGGCGAACACCGCACGGCTGTAGAACTGCAACGGATCGTCGAACATCCGGGTATCCCGACGTACGATCGCGTGCTCGACGCGGCGCAACAGGAAGCGCCAGCCACTGACCTGGACCTTGGTGGTGAGCCGGAAACCTGCCATCTCTATGCGCCGATGTTCAGGCGGCCGTGGACTGCCGCGATCGCCGTCGCCATATCTTCGCCGTTGACCTCACTGAGCTGCTCGACGCCCAGGCTGTCGAAGTCGAGGGACCGGGACAGTCGCATGTCCCGGTTCTGCTCGCCGGCCTCCACCAATTGACGCGCATAGCGGCCGTTACCCGCGATGTCCAACGCCGGCTTGTTGTTCAGAGTGCGTTGACTCAACAGCGTCGCCGCCTCGTGGACCCGCTTGGCAGCGTCGTCGTCGAGCCACGAATCATTGGCTTTGGCAATGACTTTGGCGATCTCGACGATGTCGTCGGGCGAGTACGAGTCGAACTCGATCCGGGTGGCGAACCGTGACCGCAGGCCGTCGTTCGCCTCCAACAAACGATCGATGTCGTTGCTGTAACCGGCGATGATGACCACCAGACGGTCCCGGTCGTTCTCCATCCGCGCCAGCAGGGTGTCCAGCGCCTCCGTGCCGAAGGGATCGGCCCGGCCGTCCCGCTCCTGTACCAGGGTGTAGGCCTCATCGATGAAAAGCACCCCGCCCAAGGCGCGATCGATGGTCTTCGCGGTCTTGACCGCGGACTGGCCCTCGTACTCGGCGACGAAATCCTTGCGCGACGTTTCGATCAACTTCGGCTCGGCGATCACCCCGAGGCCGGCCAGAATGTTGGCCACCACGCGCGCAATCGTCGTCTTACCCGTGCCGGGCGGTCCGGCGAAAATCATGTGCTTGGAGGTCTGGGCCACCTTCATGCCGCGCGCCGCCCGGATCCTGGCCATCTGGGTCGCCGCCCGATACGCCTCGATCTGCTCCTTGACCCGGCTGAGACCGATCTGCCGGTCGAGCTCGGCCTGCGCCTCGGCGAGTAGCTTGTCACGTCCCGAAGTATCGGCCACCACGCTCGACGGATCCCACGGATCGGTGCGGGCAGCGATCTTCTCGGCGGTGGTGGTGTCCAATCGGTAGGCCGGATCACGCAGCGCCGCAGTCACTTTGGGTTCCGGGAAGTTCGCCTGCAACCATTCCAGGAGAACCTGCGCGGATTCCTCGTTGCCCTGGTATCGACGGGACATCGCCAGGTACCACGCGATCGCCGGCGCACATGCCTGACCGGCCGGGGTGTCGTTCGCTTCGGTGAGGCGACGGTCGGCCTCGGTGAACAGCCCGAGGTTGGCCGCGGCGACACCGTGAGCCACGCCGGCCGCCGCGGCGAGGAACTTGTCCGGCCACCGGTCGGCGCCACGCACCTGATCGATCACATCGGTCCAGCGTTGCGCCGCACCGTAGATCACCGCCTTGACCCAGGCCACCAAATGGTCCGAGCCGCCCGCCGGGGCATCTTCCAATGCCTCCATCGCGTCGGCATAGTTGCCCTCGTCCGCCTCCTGCACAGCGAAACCCATGGTGATCGCCAGGGGCGAATTTATCGGGTAGGAAATCTCCTTCCCGTAGATGCCACCGATCGGTACCCGCGCACCCACGGCGTTCATCGAGATCTCGGCCGAGCCGGCCAATTGGCCGAAGTTCGAGCGTGAATACCACGCCCGGAACAACGTCACCCGGTCGGTGTCACCACACCTGATGCGACCTACCCACGCGTCACAAGCGGACTCATCGTAATTGGTGATCTCGGTGAACAACTCGAGCGAGCGCGCCGGCGAACTGCTCAGCATCCCCACTGCCGAGCCGAACATCCCCGCGAGGTGGTCAACCATTTTCGCCTCCATAGCGCGTCGAAAAGACCTGGGCCCGAGCAACATCCGCTTGCTCCGGGGTGAGCAGATCCAGGTCACGGGTCAGAAAGTCGCGGGTCGCCGCGTCGTCGTGCCCATGCTCGCGCATCCCGGCGAGCATGACGGTGTACTGGGCGGATTTGGCCTTTTGCGCGGCCAGACCCGCGATCACCAGGATCTCCTCGGCGAGATCCCGTTCGGACAGATTGTCTATTTTCGGCGCCAACTCGATGTCATGCACCCGACCATCCATGAACACCGTCACCGTGACGCTTTCGGGCGGGTTGGTGACGGTGAACAACGATGCGGCGAAGTTCTCGTCCTCATCACCCGACGCGTCCGAGTACTCACCATCGCCGGAACCCTCATCACCGGAAAAAGCGATGCCGTCGTACGTCCCGAGCGAATCCAGCGCGGCCTTGTCCGAACCATCGTCCGAGTACGAGAAATCCAACGCCGAGAGGCCGTCATAGTCATCATCGTCGTCCGGATCATGTGGCGGAAAGTCACCCACCGTTGCGCCCTCTTTCAGTGCAGGTAGGAGCTGTCCGACTCGGACTTGTCGAACCACGAGCCCGATGGCAGGAATTCGACCAACGCATCGAGGGCGCGCTGCAGATTGTCCCTGGTACCGGTCAAGAAACTGCCGTAGAGCTCACCGTTCACCCGCCGCGGGATGGAGACGATGCGCCCCTGCCTGGAATCGAGCACGCCGGCGGCCACATCCACCTCCGAGATGGTGCCACCGGGATTGCGCTCGGTCGCCACGAGCTCCACCCAGCTTTCGGGCTCCGAGATGATCTTCGCGTACACCCTTGCCGAGGTGGGAGGGATGCCGTAACCGGTGAGTTCGTCGGCGGTGCGGCAATTGGCGAGAGTCGCCGCGACACCGGTCAAGGGCTCGACGTTGGCCGGATTGCCTTCCCCGAGCACGGTGTTCACCATGCCCGCCAGCCCCACTTGCGCGGCCACGCGCTGCAGCACCAGCATGTCGTTGTCGCGGGCGGCGACGACATGCCGGCCGCCCTTGCGACAGACCACGAACCGGATCATCTTTCCGCCCAGATCGCGGCGCCACCAGCGACCCTCGATCGTGCGGTCAGGCCGGCTGAGGGTATCCAGCATGGCCGCCACTTCAGGGTGCGGATTACCGAATACATCCAGCACACCCTGGGCCGTCAGGTCGCGCTCGACTTGTTCCCAGACGATCTTCCGCAGATCGGGTTGTGGGATGTTCAACCGGATACCCATCGAGGGCGGGAAATCCGTCAGCCCCAGCTTGTCGGCGATCACCAGGATCCCGTCGATGGTTAGTTCGACCCCGACAACATCGTCAATCGGCGGTGCGCTGGCATCGGCTTCGTAAGGAGTGATCATGACCTGGCCTCCCTACCGGACAGCTTCGCTGAGGGCGGCGCTCGTCGTCGCATCGGTCCGGTCGTACCGGCGTGCGGCGTCGGTCAGCTTGTCGCCGAGGTCCTGCGATGCCTCGGCGATGGAAATTCCCGCTGCCCGACGCGCGTTCAACGCAGCCTCGACCGCCTCAGCCGTTGACGACGAAATCGGTCCGTGTGTGAGTCGCACCGACGCGCCCGCGCCCTCGACTAACTGGGTCGCTGAGACCAGGTCACCAGCAGCTCGCACCTGTTTGACCGATAGCTCGTGCAAATGAGCGGTATCAACCCGCAAATATCCCGACATGAATCCCCTCGATTCCTGTTATTCCAGAACCTCTACCTGTTGAGCACCGCAGCAGATCCCGGAATACCGCGCTCCAATGTAGCGGTCACGGGCGGACGTAGCTGGCCCTGCTCCAAATCCGTCGGTACGAACACCGGGGCGGGCCCTTCCCCGGCCCAGGACGCAGAGGCGACCTCCAGATCCGGAGGCAGCGTCATCGCAGGTCCGCCACCACCTTCGCCAGCAGAGTCGCCGTCGGGAATGGCCTCACGCAACCCCTCGGCGTCCGAATCGTCACCCGCCGTTTCGCCGGTGACATCCCGATCGGCGTCGTCGGGGTGATCTTCTTTGCCCGGATCGCGCTCATCCGCCTCAGCTGCCTCACCGGCCTCACCGATCCGGCCGGTATCGACCGGATCAGCTTCTGACGCCGGCTTGGCAGCGCCCTGCGCGGCCTGGGTGGCGACCTGCGCCGCCTGACCGGCCGCCTGCGCGATGCCGCCGAGGACGCCGACGAGCGGACCGAGGATCGAACTGACCACACCGGCCACCACACCCGCCACGTCCATGCCCGGGGAAGCCCCCGTTGCGGTGGTTGGCGCCGGCGTGCCCGGCGGCGCCGACCACCGCAACGGGGGCTTCCCC
>MSTD01000021.1:0-7609 GCA_001942045.1 Mycolicibacterium porcinum | reverse complement strand
GCGCCCGGCGGCGCGGCACCCAGGCCTGCACCGCCGGCCGACGGTGGCGGCGCCGCGCTGTCGACCTGAGGAACCGGTGTCGACGCTGGTTCGTCGGACTCGACGGGCTCCTCTGCGTCCTGCCGTTCCTCTGGCCGTTCGCCGGCGGGCATTCCGGGGCCCTGCTCGCTGTCCTCCGGCGCGGCGGCAGCCGCGACGCCGGCATAGAGACTCACCGCATCCCGCACCGCGGCGGCGTTGTCTCCGACGTGAGAGTGCAGGGTCATCAGGTGCTCGGTCGACTCCCCGACCGCCTTGTTCACCATCGCCAATTCCGCCGAAGTCCGCGCGGCCAGCCCGCTGTTGGTGAAATGCCGGGCGCTCGCGGCAGTCAGGCTCATATCGCCGAGCCAATCCGACTGCCTGTCGAGGCCCTCGCGGGTCGCCGCGACCTGTCCAGCTTCACGAGCCAGCACCGAGGCCACGCGTGCGTCCGTCTGGACCATGGACTGCGTGCGACCGACCAATGCGCCGGTCTGGCCGCTGTACGCCGCCGCGGCGGCACTATCCCAGTAGTCGCCCGGGATCGCGGTGTTCAACGACCGTCCGGCAGACCGGAAACGCTCCGCGCTCTCGCTGAACTGCCGGCCGTCCTCCGGATCGCCCACGCCCGTCGTGAGCCTGATGCTGTGGATGATGCGCCGGCCGGCCGCCAATATCTCGGAGTCGACGGCCTCGACCCCCCGGCCTCCATCGCTTACTTGTTTGCCAAACCCGGCAACATTGCGAAGCAATCCCATCGCTGTAGCCCCCTCCACCCGAGCAGAGATTACCAGCGGGTTCACTGACCTCAGCACACCAAATTCGGACGCCCACCGCATCTGCCGTCGAGCTCCGAATGACATGAAACGCCTGATCAGAAGGCATATGTTGCGGAGGGCTAGCTCTCGGACACGGCCGGGGTGACCCGGATAAACCGACCTCGCGCCATCCCCTTCGAGAAAGTTGGTGTATGAGACGGACTCTCAGCACACATACGATCAGTGCGTGCCGACGCTGTATTCCGACGACCTACCGCGGTGTCCGGTGGCGCTGGCACACCGCTACCTATACAGAAGCTCTTGGCGGGCTTTGCATCTCGACCGCGTCAACGTACTGACTCAGACTCTGCCGTCGCACCGACGGTCCTGCCGGATGTAACTGGAGACTTGCATATGTCACGTGGCAATCGCGCAGCTTCGAAGCCCGCACGAAGCAGGGCGGCATCGGCCTTCCGCGTCATCACGATGGTGATTGCTGCGGCCGCCGTGATCGGCACGGTCGGCGTAGTGCTCCTGAACTATGTGGCGAAGGTGGTTCCCGGTGAACCGGCATCGATGCTGTACGACCCCAACCGAGTTGGGGGCCTACCGGTCACAGACGGGCCGAGCGGGCTCCGCGACAACGCGCCCGCTCCCACCGGAACCGTGCAAGACACCGACGGCGGCGAAATGGACAAGCTCGCGCTGTCGGCGGTCAACGATGTCGAACAATTCTGGCAACAGGCTTATCCCGGGTCGCTCCCCGGTGTATTCAGGCCCATTCGGAACTTCGCGTCCTACGACTCGGCGAATCCGCAGACCCGCGAATTGTGTGGCTCAAGTCCGTACCGCAATCCCAACGCGTTCTATTGTCACCGCGACCGCCTGATCGCATGGGACCGTGGACAATTGATTCCAGCCGGTCAGAAGTACTTCGGTCAGATGAGCCTGCCGGCCCTCATCGCCCACGAGTACGGTCATGCGATCCAGCGGATGGCCAGCTTGGTGAACCGGCGCACGCCCGTCCTGGTCTTCGAACAACAGGCCGACTGCTTCGCCGGCATGTATATCCGCTGGGTGGCAGAGGGCAACTCCCCGCGCTTGACCATCAGTACCGGCGACGGACTCAACCGAGTACTCGCTGCCGCGATCGCGATCCGTGATCCGCTGATCACCCCGGACACCGCGGAACTTCTCGAAGAGGGTCACGGCACCGCATTGGACCGGATCACAGCCTTTCAAATGGGTTTCAACACCGGCGTCACCGCATGCACTGCCATCAACATCGACGAGATCGACCAGCGCCGAGGCGATCTGCCCATCGCGCTGACCCAGGACCCCGAAGGTGAACCACAAACCGCCAACGCCCCGATCAACGAGCAATCGCTGGGCACACTCTTCGAACTGCTCAACCAGATCTATTCACCGGCGAACCCGCCGAAAGTCGTTTACCAGGCGCAGCAGTGCACCGACGCGACCGCGTCCAAAGCACCGGCCAACTACTGCCCATCCACCAATACGATCAGCCTGGATGTCGCTGCCCTGGCCGAACTCGGTACTCCCGCAGACGAATCGAGTCGCGTACTGATCCAGGGCGACAACACCGCTCTGTCAGTCGTGACATCTCGGTACATGCTGGCGCTTCAGCACGCTAAAGGGGTCGGTCTGACCGGGCAGACGGCTGCCATGCGCACCGCCTGCCTGACCGGAGTCGCCAACCGGGACATGTCCGACCCGGTTCAGTTGCCCTCGGGTCAGTCACTTCAGCTCACGGCCGGCGATCTCGATGAAGCCGTCGCCGGCCTGCTCACCAACGGTTGGGCCGCCAGCGGCAACGACGGCGAAGGCGTTCCGGCGGGCTTCACACGAATCATGGCGTTCCGCTCAGGCCTGACCAGCAACCCTGACCAGTGCTACCAACGGTTTCCCTGATCTGGTGACATTCAGGCACTGTTCCACGCCTTAGGCTTTCATTGAGCCAGCAAATGTCCGGCCAGAACAGGAGATCCACGCCCGTGACCTATCCAGATGGCCAGTGGCCACCGACATCGGGCTACGGTTCGTCGCCCCAGCCCGACCACAATCCTGGCTACCCTGCCGGACCCGCGTCGGGTTATCCGGCACCGGGCTGGCCGGCACACAATCCGCCGTACCAGCCGGCCCCTCCCCGTAAGTCGTCCAACGGTCTCGTGATCGGGTTGATCATCGGGGCCGTTGTCATTGTGCTCGTCGTATTCGTCGCTCCCATGGTGTTTTTCGCGAAGGTCAGCGGAGATATAAACGACACCATCTCCCAGGGGACAGGCGGACAGACAGAACAGATCCTCGAGAACGAACTCGAAGTCACCTTCGGCAAGTTTGTGCGGACCGACACCGAGTACCGCAAGGACGGCAAGTTACCGGTGACCTTCCGCAACAAAGGCAGCGAACGCGCAACCTTCTATGTTCAGGTGGAGGCGGTCGACGACAACGGCGACCGCATCGCAGAAGACACCGCCAGCGTCACCAGCTTGGCGGGCGGCCAGTCCACAACGGACGAATTGTTCACGTTCTCCGAGAACGTCGATGAACTCCAAACTGCCACATTCCGGGTTGCCAGCGTTTCAAAACACTGATCCACGTCCCACCCGACCCGTCCCTCACCCACCGAGCACTCAGCTCGGTGGGTGTTTCATATCCGCAGCGGCGCACCCGTATTCGTTCACAGGTAGAGGGACACCCCCGCAACGAAAAGCGGGGCGGCAGGCAGATTCTGCCCACCACCCCGCCTGGGGACTTCCTTAGTTACATGCCCACAGATCGATGTAGCCGCTTCCGCCCGGGATGGCGTTGAGGGCGGCACGGGTGGCCGCTCCGAGCGTGGGCCCGTGAGCTGCCTGCACGTGAGTGTCGTTGCGCACCGCGACACCGCATTCGGTGAAGTAGTTCAAGGCCTCACAGCTCGTCCATCCGCAGTACTGGATGGCCGCCTGCTGAGCCTCCTTGGGCGACGGATAGTTCCACACCACCGCTCCCGCTCCGTTGTCTGCGTACGCGATAGAGCCGTACGAAAGTGCGGCGTGAGCGGTCGGGCTGGCGATTTGAACTGCGCCGACCGCCAGAATTCCTACGCCGGCCGCGGCCGCCCGGCGCCCAAAACTCTTGATTTCCATGTTATTTGGTGTCCTTTCGGGGCGGTCGGTCAGTTAGGTGGGGTGATGACAGGCTTTTCGGCGGTGACGGTCTTGCCAAAGTCCGAAAGGGTCATGGTGACCTTGGCGTCGGAAGGATCGCCGACCTCGATCTGCGCCTGAACCAGGTAGTTGGGATCGTTCTTGGCGATCCACACGGTGACCGGCCACTCCTGGGCGTTCTCAGGGGCCTTCCGCGCCCCCGCCAATACAGCGACGTCATTGGTCGAGGCCTTGGCAGTGATCTTCGTGGTCTCGGTGCCGTTGATGGTCTCAGACCCGGCTTCCTTGGGGTCCTTCAGATTCGCCAGCGCGTTGGCAAGGCCGTTGCTCGGATCGAAGATCACCGACAGGTTGTAGATCGAGTTGCCGTCGCCGTAGTCGAACCACTGACCGGGGACGGCGATGTCGGAGTAGAGGTGACCGTCGACGTAGATGAGCTTGGTGGTCTGCGTGTCCTGGCCCATCTGAACAGTGGCCTCACCGGTCGCGACGACCGCGGGCTTGCCGGCAACGTCGGCTTCCAGCTTTGTGACCTTGAGGTTGGGCACCTTTCCGTCAGCGGTCAGGACGAGGTGAGCTCCGGTGAGGCCCTTCATCGCTTCCGCAGACTTCGCGACGAGGCTGCTGGCCGCGTTATCGGAACCGGATGAACCGCCCTCGGACGTAGACTTTTCGGTGCCACATGCCGTCAATGCGAGCGCGGCCACCGCAGTAGCGGCGATCGCCATTTTGAAACGTACCTTCATTGGTCTCTCTTTCTGTCGGTGGGAAGTGCTCTACCGATACGAACTGCCCCCGGCAAAACCCCTCGCAGGTAACTCTAAACGTGTTGTAGGGAGCTTCATTGCAGGTCTTTTCACACAATGTCCTCCCGGAAGTCTTTGGTCACCGGATCTTCTCGGCAATCTTCGAGACGATCTCGTTCGCGTGACTGGACTCGGTCGGACCACACGCCTGAACGTCGATCGCGACGTTCGAGGCGACCTCCAGCACGTGCTGGCAGCTGCGCCCGGGCATGCTGAGCACAGCGGTGGGCCGCCCGTCGACCAATGAGACCTTGCCGACGTTGATCGTCGTCGGCGGTTGCCCCGGCGGTGTCAAGGTGACGGTGGTGTTCGCACACGGCTGCCAGAAATTGATGTGCTCGGACTGAGCAACCGCGGCCTTCTCAGCGTCGGGGTACAGCATGAGGTATTGCGTGACAGTGGTGTTCGGATCAGTGGAGGCCAGTTCGCTGCCCGCGATGCCGGTAGGGCTGCTCGCCCCCCAGGCCTGGGTGTTGGCCGGGCTCACCACGCCGGTGCAATTGGGCGGCGCGGCCGTAGCCGTGGCCAGTTCAGTGATCGGCACGGCCCCGTTCACCGTCATCGAACCTGCGCCCACGATGCTGCCGACGCCTCCCGCGTCGACCAGCAGACCGGCCAGATCGCCTGCCGCCACCGGCTTTTTCGGCGGAGCACTGCCCTGGGTGGGGACGCTGGGCATGGACGTCGGGGCCGGCCGGTTCGAGGTGCCGTCGCGGGTGAGGTAGGACATGCCGGCCAGGAACGCCGCCGTCAGCACCAGGGCTACGACCACACCGGCGGCTCGCCCGCCGGCCCCGCGGTCCCCCGCAGGCAGGCGAAGTCGTCGAAGGACCACGATGGTGGCCACGATGCCCATGAGCACCAGGACACCCATATCCAGTAGCCACCAAGACAATTCGTGGCGCCACAACGGGTCATCGATGTAGTTGGCGGCGTCCGCCTCCATCAGGTTGATGCTCGATGCGCCCCCCGCGAACCCCCACCGGACGGGAAGCAGGTAGGAGATCTGATTGAGCCCGAGGCGGCCGGTGACGGGAATGAGGCCGCCGGAGAAGACGATTGCGCTCATCAGGATGACGACGAGCATCGGCATGATCCAGTCGCTGGTTCGCGCGATCGACGACAGCCACAGGCCGACGATCGCCGACACGATGGCGGTGAGCGCCAGGGCGAGATAGAGGTCCCATACCGGGTTGCCCAAGGCGATCGAGCCGAGGGTGGGACCACCCTTCACCAGCACGACAATCGCCGTGAGGACAGCGATCTGAAGTGCGGCGGCGACGCTGTAGACCGCGATCTTCGCGGTCAGATAGGCGCCGGAAGACAGACCCACCGATTGTTCCCGGCGGAAGATGCTGCGTTCCCCGACCAGGTCACGAATTGTCAGCGCGGTGCCCATGAAGACCGTGCCGATCACCATAAGGCTCAGTAGCTGGTTGGGCTCATCAGGCGCACCGCCGTCGAGGCTGGCTTTGCCCAACCCGACAGACCCCTGCACCACCAGCGTCAGTGCGCCGAGGATGAACGGCAGCAGCATCAAGAACGCGGTATAACCGCGGTCGGCGAAGATCAGCCGCAGCTGGCGAGCGGCCAGGGTGGCGATCTGGCGGGTAGTGCTGGTTCGTGCGGGATCACCCAGCGGCCCAGGCGGACTCGCGGGTGCCGCAGGTGCCGCCGCTGCCGGGTTCTTCTGCAGGAACACGGCGTGTGCGGCATCCGGGTTGGCTGCCACCCACGCGAAGATGTCCGCCCAATCGTTGGTGCCGATCGTGGCGGCGACCTGCCCGGGTGGGCCCGCGTAGGCAGTCTTGCCACCCGGCGCCAGCAGCAAGACCTGGTCGCACATGCTCAGGTAGGTCAGCGAGTGTGTGACGACGATGACCGTGCGCCCGGCATCTGCGAGCCGGCGCAACATGGCCATGACCTCGCGGTCCAGCGCCGGGTCCAGACCCGAAGTCGGCTCGTCCAGGATCAGTAGCGACGGACCTGTCAGCAGCTCCATGGCCACCGAGGCACGTTTCCGCTGCCCCCCGGACAGTTTGTCCACGCGCGTGTCACGGTGGTTGGTCAACTGCAGCTCTTCAAGGACCCGGTCCACGACCGCTTGACGATCGGCCTTGCCGGTATCTGCGGGAAGGCGAAGGCGGGCAGCATAATTGAGCGCCTGGCTGACGGTGAGCTGGCGATGCACGACGTCGTCTTGGGGCACCACCCCGATGCGAGAGCGCAGCGACGCGTACTCGGCGTGCACGTCATGGCCGTCGAACCGGACCTGGCCCGACGTGGGCTGTGTGACGCCTCCGACCATCTTGATCAGCGTCGACTTGCCCGCACCCGACGGTCCGATGACAGCGGTCAGGGTGCCGGGGCGTGCGGTGAACGACACCGAGGACAGCAGGTCGCGGCCGTCGATGGTCAGCCCGAGCTGGTGCGCCTCGATACCGCCTGTGGACGGCGTGCGGGCCTGGGTCCGCAGCGTGGTCCCGTCGAAGGTGAGGTCGGTATTGCCGATGGTGACGCGATCGCCTGGGCGAAGAGTTGCCGCAGGCATGCGCACGCCGTTGACGAAAACGCCGTTGTTGCTGGCATTGTCATGAATCTGCGTTCCCGTGGGAGACGGGAGCAGATAGGCATGCACGCGTGAGGCCAGCGGGTCGTCGATGTGGATGGCCGCGCTCGAGTGGCGTCCGATGGTGATCGCGCCGGGCGGTAGCGCCGGAGCAGCACGTTGCGGCAGAACCTTTTTCACCACACCCGTCATGCGCGCCAAGACGTCGTCGTCATCGACCGCCGACGCGACGGGCCGCGGCGGGGCCGGGAGGCGGGGCGGCGGCGGAGAGGGGTGCTGGCC
>MSTD01000020.1:75286-100424 GCA_001942045.1 Mycolicibacterium porcinum | reverse complement strand
GCGTAACGTTCGGCATCGCCGTCGGGCTCGGACGCACCCCACCGCCGCCCGAGCCGAGGATCCCCAGCGCCACCGAGGTCGCCATCGGCTACGACTTCGCCGGGCCCCCGACGGTCGCGCGGGTGTTGTTCGACTGGCGGTTCGACCTGCTGTTCGGGACCGCGGCGATCGTCGGTGCGGTGGTCTACCTGGCCGCTGTGTACCGGCTGCGCCACCGCGGCGACGCCTGGCCCGTGGGACGCACGGTCGCCTGGCTGCTGGGTTGTGCGGTCCTGCTGTTCACCACCTCGTCGGGGCTCGGCCGCTACATGCCCGCGATGTTCAGCATGCACATGATCGCCCACATGCTGCTGTCCATGCTGGTGCCGGTGCTCCTGGTGCTGGGCGCCCCGGTGACGCTGGCCCTGCGGGCGCTGCCCACCGCGGGCCGCGGATCGCCGCCGGGCCCGAGGGAATGGCTGCTGGCGGCGCTGCACTCCAAGGTCTCGCAGTTCCTGACCCACCCGATCATTGCGACCGTGCTGTTCGTGGCCGGGTTCTACGGCCTGTACTTCGGAGGCATCTTCGACGCCGCGGTCAGCAACCACGCCGCGCACATCCTGATGAACGTGCACTTCCTGCTCTCGGGCTACCTGTTCTACTGGGTGGTCATCGGCGTGGACCCGACCCCGAGGCCCGTTCCGCACCTGGTCAAGATCGGGATGGTGTTCGCCTCGTTGCCACTGCATGCGTTCTTCGGCGTGGTGATGATGGGCATGCAGAACGTGCTCGGCGAGAGCTTCTACCGGTCGTTGCAGCTGCCGTGGCACACCGACCTGATCGGGGATCAACACCTCGGCGGTGCCATCGCCTGGGCGGCCGGAGAGGTCCCGCTGGTGATCGTGATGCTGGCGCTGTTGATCCAGTGGCGGCGCAGTGACCAGCGCACCGCGAAGCGGCTGGACCGGGCCGCCGATCGTGACGACGACGCCGACCTGGCGGCCTACAACGCGATGCTGGCCGAGATGGCGCGGCGCGACCGCCCGTCTCGCTAGTCACCGGGGTTATCCCCAGCCTGCGTTTCATCCACAGCCGACGGCTGCATCGGGTCCGCACGCCGACCGCGCGTCGGGGTCCCGGCGGTCAATGACTGCGTAAGGCGGTCACGGCGCTTCGGTGCCGGCCACGGGATGAAGCGAAAGGAACCAGCAATGTTCGAAACCCCGTTCACGATCGTGGGCAACATCATCACCGACCCCATCCGGCGGCGGTTCGGCGACCAGGACCTGTACAAGTTCCGGGTGGCCAGCAATTCGCGGCGCCGCACCCCGGACGGCAACTGGGAGCACGGCAACTCGCTCTACGTCACGGTCAACTGCTGGGGAAATCTCGCCACCGGCACCAGCGCCTCCCTGATGAAGGGCGACGCCGTGATCGTGGTCGGGCATGTCCACACCAATGAGTACGAGGACAAAGAAGGTGTGCGTCGGTCATCGCTCGAGGTACGGGCCAGCGCCGTCGGGCCCGACCTCTCCCGTTGCACGGCCAAGGTGGCACCCCTGCCCAAACCGTCGGCCGTCCCGGCGCCCGAGCCCGAACCCGTCGACACCGACACCGTCGAAACCGAGCCCGACGAGGCCGACCTGCCACTGTCGGCTTAGCCGGTTCGGGTCACGCCTAGGATGGGCGCGAGTGAGTTGGGCTTGACGCAACCCTTCGCGCAAGCGCCCATCCGACATTCCCGAAGAGTTTCAGAAAGGCACATCACGGCATGGCCGAATTCATCTACACGATGCGCAAGGTTCGCAAGGCGCACGGCGACAAGGTCATCCTTGACGACGTCAGCCTGAACTTCCTGCCCGGCGCGAAGATCGGCGTCGTCGGTCCCAACGGGGCTGGTAAATCGAGTGTGCTGAAGATCATGGCCGGCATCGACCAGGCGAACAACGGCGACGCGCTGCTGGCGCCCGGCGCAACCGTCGGCATCCTGATGCAGGAACCGCACCTCGACGAGAGCAAGACCGTCCGCGAGAACGTCGAGGACGGCGTGCCGATCAAGGCCAAGCTGAACCGCTACAACGAGGTGGCCGAGCTGATGGCCACCGACTACTCCGACGAGCTCATGGAAGAAATGGGCAAGCTGCAGGAGGAGTTGGACGCGGCCGACGCCTGGGACATCGACTCCCAGCTCGAACAGGCCATGGACGCGCTGCGCTGCCCGCCGCCGGACGAGCCGGTCACCCACCTGTCCGGTGGTGAGCGCCGCCGCGTCGCGCTGTGCAAGCTGCTGCTGAGCAAGCCGGACCTGCTGCTGCTCGACGAGCCCACCAACCACCTCGACGCCGAGAGCGTGCTGTGGCTGGAGCAGCACCTGGCCAGCTACAAGGGCGCCATCCTGGCGGTCACCCACGACCGCTACTTCCTCGACAACGTCGCCGAGTGGATCCTCGAGCTCGACCGCGGTCGGGCCTACCCGTACGAGGGCAACTACTCGACCTACCTGGAGAAGAAGGCCGAGCGGCTCGAGGTCCAGGGCAAGAAGGACCAAAAGCTGCAGAAGCGGCTCAAGGACGAGCTGGCCTGGGTCCGCTCGGGCGCCAAGGCCCGTCAGGCCAAGAACAAGGCCCGCCTCGGCCGGTACGAGGAGATGGTCGCCGAAGCCGAGAAGTCGCGGAAGCTCGACTTCGAGGAGATCCAGATCCCCACCCCGCCGCGGCTGGGCAACGTCGTGGTCGAGGTGGAGCACCTGGACAAGGGCTTCGAGGGCCGCACGCTGATCAAGGACCTGTCCTTCACGCTGCCGCGCAACGGCATCGTCGGCGTCATCGGCCCCAACGGCGTCGGCAAGACCACGCTGTTCAAGACGATCGTCGGGCTCGAACAGCCCGACAGCGGCACGGTCAAGGTCGGCGAGACGGTCAAGCTGTCCTATGTCGACCAGAGCCGCGCCGGTATCGACCCCAAGAAGACGGTGTGGGAGGTCGTCTCCGACAAGCTGGATTACATCGAGGTCGGCCAGAACGAGATCCCGTCGCGGGCCTACGTGTCCGCGTTCGGGTTCAAGGGCCCGGATCAGCAGAAGCCCGCGGGCGTGCTGTCCGGTGGTGAGCGCAACCGGCTGAACCTGGCGCTGACCCTCAAAGAGGGCGGCAACCTGATCCTGCTCGACGAGCCGACCAACGACCTCGACGTCGAGACGCTGTCGTCGCTGGAGAACGCGCTGGAGCAGTTCCCCGGCTGCGCCGTGGTGATCAGCCACGACCGGTGGTTCCTGGACCGCACCTGCACGCACATCCTGGCGTGGGAGGGCGACGACGACAACGAGGCCAAGTGGTTCTGGTTCGAGGGCAACTTCGGTGCCTACGAGGAGAACAAGATCCAGCGCCTCGGTGTCGAAGCGGCGCGTCCGCACCGGGTGACTCACCGGAGACTGACCCGCGACTGACCCGTGACGGGCTAAACGGCGCTGCGCGCTCGGTGGCGCTACTAATGTCGCAGCTATGCACCAATGCCGGTGCGTGGGCGTGAGTAGGGAGTGATCCGTATGACGGCCGAACCGGGAGCTCTTCGGGGACAGGGAATTAGCGAACGGGATCGCTCACAGGCACCGCCTGAGGTGATCCACCGGCTCGCCCTGGCTTTCCTGTCCACCTACCGGGCTCCGCAGGCCGGTGCGCCGGGGGTGGCCGCCACCGGTCCTCAGACCGCGGTGGCCGAGCGCCTGGTCTCGGATGCCACGGTGGCCGCCCACTACGCGTTGGGCGGCCAGCGGGCGCCGGGGGAGACCAAGGTCATGGTCTATCCGGGTGACGGTGACTCGGGTCCGGCCTTGCAGATCGTCACCGAACAGGCGGCGATGCTGGTCGATTCGGTGACGGTGTTGTTGCACCGGCACGGCATCGCCTACCCGGCCATCATGAACCCGGTCTTTCGGGTGCATCGCGACGCCGACGGGGTACTGCTGGACTTCCAGCCTGCCGCCGAGGCCACCGGCGTCGACGGCGTCGACGAATGCTGGATCCTGGTCCCGGTCAACGGGGCGGCTGACGGACCGGCACTGACCGAGGTGGTCGGGCTGGTGCCCGGCGTCCTCGCCGAGGCCCGCCAGATCGGGCTCGATTCCGCGGCCATGGGCGCCGCCCTGCACGCCCTGGCCAACGATGTCGCCACCGATGTCGAGGGCCGGTTTCCCAACACCGAACGCCGCGATGTCGCGGCGCTGTTGCGTTGGCTCTCCGACGGGCATTTCGTGCTGTTGGGCTATCAGCAGTGCGCGATCAGCGACGGGCAGGCCTCGGTCGATCCGGCCAGCCGGCTCGGTGTGCTCAAGCTACGCGAGGATGTGCTCCCACCGCTGACCGCGGCCGACGACCTCATGGTGCTGGCGCAGGCCACGATGCCGAGCTATCTGCGCTACGGGGCCTACCCGTACATCGTCGTGGTGCGGGAGAGCGGCGAGCGGGTCATCGAGCACCGGTTTGTCGGCCTGTTCACCGTGGCCGCGATGAACGCCAACGTGCTGGAGATCCCGTTGATCTCGCGTCGCGTCGAGGAGGCGCTGGCCATGGCGCGTCGCGACCCCAGCCATCCGGGCCAGCTGCTGCGTGACATCGTCCAGACCATCCCGCGTCCCGAACTGTTCGCGTTGAGTTCCAAGCAGCTGCTCGACATGGCGCTGACCGTGGTGGACCTGGGTTCGCGGCGTCGCACCTTGCTGTTCCTGCGCGCGGATCAACTGGCGCACTTCGTCTCCTGCCTGGTGTACCTGCCGAGAGATCGCTACACCACCGCGGTGCGGCTGGAGATGCAGGACATCCTGGTGCGCGAGCTCGGTGGTGACAGCATCGACTACTCGGCCCGCGTCAGCGAATCGCCCTGGGCGGTGGTGCATTTCACGGTCCGGCTGCCTGATGGCACCGCCTCGCACACCGTGGACACCTCCACCGAGAACGAGAACCGGATCCAGGATCTGCTGACCGAGGCCACCCGCAACTGGGGTGACCGCATGACCAGTGCGGCAGCGCACGCCGCCCTGAGCCCGGCCGCCGTCGAGCACTATGCCACAGCGTTTCCGGAGGATTACCGGCAAGCCGTCGCCCCGGCGGACGCCATCGCCGATATCGCGATCATCGAAGGGTTGCAGGACAATTCGGTGAAGCTCGTGTTCGACGAGGGCGGGGACGACGGGCTGGCTCAGCTCACCTGGTACCTCGGCGGACAGTCGGCCTCGCTGAGCGAGCTGCTGCCCATGCTGCAGTCGATGGGTGTGGTGGTGCTCGAGGAGCGGCCGTACAGCGTGCGCCGGGCCGACGGCCTGCCCGTCTGGATCTATCAGTTCAAGGTGGCCCGGCACCGCAGCATCCCCGACGCTCCCGACGCCGCTTCCCGCGAGGCCACCGCACAGCGGTTCGCCGATGCGGTGACCGCGATCTGGCACGGATCGATGGAGGTGGACCGGTTCAACGAACTGGTGCTGCGTGCCGACCTGACCTGGCAGCAGGTGGTGATCCTGCGCGCCTACGCGAAGTACCTGCGCCAGGCCGGGTTCCCGTACAGCCAGTCGCACATCGAGTCGGTGGTCAACGAGAATCCGCACACCACACGGTCGTTGGTGCAGCTGTTCGAGGCGCTGTTCGACCCGTCCGAGGACACCGCGGGCACCCGGGACGCCCAAGGGGCAGCCGCTGCGGTGGCCGCCGACATCGACGCTCTGGTCAGCCTGGACACCGACCGGGTGCTGCGGGCGTTCGCGTCCCTGATCCAGGCCACCCTGCGCACCAATTACTTTGTGCAGCGCCCGGATTCGGCACGGCAACGTGGCGTGGTGGCGATGAAGCTGAACCCCGGCCTGATCAACGAACTGCCGTTGCCGCGACCCAAGTTCGAGATCTTCGTGTACTCGCCCCGGGTGGAGGGTGTGCACCTGCGGTTCGGCTTCGTGGCCCGCGGCGGGTTGCGCTGGTCGGACCGCCGGGAGGACTTCCGCACCGAGATCCTCGGTCTGGTCAAGGCCCAGGCGGTGAAGAACGCCGTCATCGTGCCGGTGGGCGCCAAGGGCGGGTTCGTGGTGAAACGGCCGCCGGAGCCGACCGGCGACGCTGCCGTCGACCGTGAGGCGACCCGCGCCGAAGGCGTTGCGTGCTACCAGCTTTTCATCTCCGGGCTGCTCGACGTGACCGACAACGTCGACAAACAGACCGGTGCCGTCGTCACCCCTCCGGATGTGGTGCGCCGCGACGGGGAGGACGCCTACCTGGTGGTCGCGGCCGACAAGGGTACGGCCACGTTCTCCGACATCGCCAACGAGGTCGCCAAGTCGTACGGCTTCTGGCTCGGCGACGCCTTCGCCTCGGGCGGATCCATCGGCTACGACCACAAGGCCATGGGGATCACCGCCAAGGGCGCGTGGGAGTCGGTGAAGCGACACTTCCGGGAGATGGGGGTGGACACCCAGACCCAGGACTTCACCGTCGTCGGTGTCGGCGACATGAGCGGTGACGTGTTCGGCAACGGCATGCTGCTGTCCAAGCACATCAGGCTGGTGGCCGCCTTCGATCACCGGCACATCTTCGTCGACCCCAACCCCGACGCCGCGGTGTCCTGGGTGGAACGCAAGCGCCTGTTCGAGCTGCCGCGGTCCAGTTGGGAGGACTACGACGCCAAGCTGATCAGCGAGGGCGGTGGTGTGTTCAGCCGTCAGCAGAAATCCATCCCGATCAGCCCGCAGGCCCGCGCAGCACTTGGGATCGACTCTGACGCAGCGGAACTCACGCCACCCGCCCTGATGAAGGCGATTCTGAAGGCGCCGGTCGACCTGCTGTGGAACGGCGGGATCGGCACCTACGTCAAGGCCGAGACCGAGGCCGATGTCGGTGACCGCGCCAACGACCAGATCCGGGTGAACGGAAACGAGGTGCGGGCCAAGGTGATCGGCGAGGGCGGCAACCTCGGCGTGACCTCCCTGGGGCGCATCGAATTCGACTTGGCCGGCGGCCGGATCAACACCGATGCACTCGACAACTCGGCGGGCGTGGACTGCTCGGACCACGAGGTCAACATCAAGATCCTGATCGACTCCCTGGTGACCGCGGGCAAGGTCAGTCCCGACGAACGCACCGAGTTGCTGTTGTCGATGACCGATGAGGTCGGTGCCCTGGTGCTGACCGACAACAAGGACCAGAACGACCTGATGGGCACCAGCCGGGCCAACGCCGCGAGCATGCTCACGGTGCACGCCCGGATGATCAAGGAGTTCGTGGCCAACCGTGGGCTCAACCGCGAGCTGGAGGCGTTGCCCTCGGAGAAGGAGATCCGGCGCCGCGTCGACGCCGGAATCGGTTTGAGCTCACCGGAATTGGCCACCCTGATGGCCCATGTCAAACTCAATCTCAAAGACGACGTGCTGGCCAGCGACCTGCCCGATCAGGAGGTGTTCGCGTCTCGGCTGCCGGCGTATTTCCCCGAGAAGCTGCGCGAGCAGTTCACCAGCGAGATCCGGTCGCACCAGCTGCGCCGGGAGATCGTCACCACCATGCTGGTCAACGATCTCGTCGACACCAGCGGGATCAGCTACGCCTACCGCATCACCGAGGACGTCGGCGTCGGGCCCGTCGACGCGGTGCGCAGCTATGTCGCCACCGACGCCATCTTCGGGATCGGCAAGGTGTGGCGTGACATCAGGGCCGCCGGTGACGACGGGGTGCCGGTGTTCGTGACCGACCGGATGACGCTGGATCTGCGCCGGCTGGTCGACCGCGCCGGGCGCTGGCTGCTCAACTACCGTCCGCAGCCACTGGCTGTCGGTGCCGAGATCAACCGGTTCGCCGCGCAGGTGTCTGCCCTGCGCCCGCAGATGCCGCAATGGCTGCGCGGTGACGACAAGGCCATCGTCGAGAAGGAGGCGGGGGAGTTCGTCTCACACGGAGTGCCCGACGAACTGGCGTACGCGGTGGCGACGGGGCTGTACCAGTACAGCCTGCTCGACGTGATCGACATCTCCGACATCGTCGACCGGGACGCCGCCGAGGTGGCCGACACCTACTTCGCGCTGATGGACCGCCTCGGTGCCGACGGGTTGCTCACCGCGGTGTCGCGACTCGGCCGGGACGACCGCTGGCATTCCTTGGCGCGGTTGGCAATTCGCGACGACATCTACGGTTCACTTCGGGCCTTGTGCTTCGACGTGCTCGCCGTCGGCGAACCGGAGGAGACGGGTGAGGAGAAGATCGCCGAGTGGGAGCTGACCAACAGCTCCAGGGTGACCCGCGCCCGCCGCACGTTGACCGAGATATACCAAGATGGTGAGCAGGACCTGGCGACGCTGTCGGTGGCGGCGCGTCAGATCCGCAGCATGACACGAACGAGTGGAACGGGAACGACTGCGTGAGTTTTACAACGCCGGTGCATGTGCGCTGGTCGGACATCGACATGTACCAGCACATCAATCACGCGACCATGGTGACGCTCCTCGAAGAGGCGCGCATACCGTTCCTGCGTGAGCCTTTCGGCGCCACGATCGACACCATCGGACTGCTGATCGCCGATGTCAACATCAAGTACAAGGGCCAGCTGCGGCTGGTGGACTCGCCGCTTCAGGTGACCATGTGGTCCAAGCGGGTCCGCGCCGTCGACTTCACCATCGGCTACGAGGTGCGCTCGCTCAATGCGGCTCAGGACTCCAAGCCGTCGGTGATCGGCGAGACCCAACTCGCCGCGGTGCACATCGCCGAGCAGCGTCTGGAACGCCTGACGGCCGAGCAGCGCGGCTATCTGGAGAGCCATCTGCGATGACCGCCCGGGAGCGCGGTCTGTGGATCGACGATCCGCGCGACCGTCGGGATCTCACGACGTTCCTCGATCGTGCCCTGCGGCTCGACGACGCCGCGGTGGTCCGCTTGCGGGAACGCGCCGGCGGCGTGGTCGCCTGGGTGGCGACCGGCTTGGAGGTACTGGCCAGCCGGGTGGTGGCCGGACGCGTGCGTCCGTCGGACCTGTCCGCGGGCGCCGATGCGCTGGCGGCCGGATTATCCGCTGCCGGAGACGGATACATCGACCCCGGCTTTCCGATGGACTCGTCGTGGCGCGGTGGGCTGCCGCCCGATGACGGATTCGTTCACCTCGACGACGTGCCCGCGCGGGTGATGCTCGATCTGGCTCAGCAGGGCGGTGCACTGGCCCGCGAGCACGGCAGCGCCCACGGACCGCCGGCCTCCCTGCTGGATCAGGAGGTGATCGCCGTCAGCGCCGGCCAATACCGCGTCGGGGTGCCGATGCGGTGCGTGTTCGCGTTGACCGCCATGGGCTTCCTGCCGCAGACGGGTAACGAGGTCAGTGAACAGGAGATCGTCCGGGTACGTGCGCATCCGTCGTGGCTGCGCATCGACGCCCGTTTCGGCTCGGTGTATCGGCGTCGTGACAGCGCTGCGCTGATCCTGGGCTGAGCAGCGGACGCGCGGCGTGACCTCGGGCGACTTCGAGCTGACCATGGACGAGCTGCGAGTCGTCGCACGGTTTGTGACCGAGACCGCCGAAGAGGTGCTGGGCATATTCGAGGATGTCCATCCCGATGACCCTCGACCGCGAGCAGCGATCACCGCCGCCTGGCGGTTCGTCAACGGCGCGCCCCGATCCCAGGCACAGCGGGTCGCATCACTGGATGCCCACCGCGCGGCCGCGGCATCCTCGACCGAGAGTGCGCGCCTGGCCGCGCAGGCGGCGGGTGACGCCGCCTCGGCGGCTTACCTGCACCCCATCGCGAAAGCCCATCAGGTGGGCCACATCCTGCGAGCCGCGGCGAACACGGCCCGCATCGCCGAGATGGACGCCGGCGATCCTGCAGCGAGAGATATTGCGCTGCAACGAGCTCGGGGCCGGGCCACGCCGGCGTTGATCGACGTTCTCTGTCGGTACCCGGCCGCGCCGACCGGCAAGAGCCGGGTCGCTCAGCTCATGTCGACTCTGGATGAGGCACTGAGGGCGCAGCGCTGATGCCCGACCTTCAGATCAGCCAGGCGGCGGTGTCGGCGGGCAGCAGGGCGTCCGTCAGTTCGCCACTGCCCAGCAGCACCTCGCCGGGCGGCAGCGGAACCGGCCCGGCGCCGGTGTTGAGCACGCACGCCAGGCCACCTTCACGTCGCAGCGTCAGCACGTCACCCGAGTGCTCCAACTCGATCCGACTGCCGGTGAATTCCGCACGGCTGGAACGTAATTGGATGGCCCGGCGGAAGAACTCCAGCGTCGACGACGGATCGGTCTGCTGGCGCTGCACCGTCAACGCCGCCCACTCGGCGGGTATCGGCAGCCAGGTGTCGGGGTTCGACGAGAATCCGAACGGTGGTGCATCGCCCGACCAGGGCATCGGCACCCGGCATCCGTCGCGCCCGCGTTCGGTGTGACCGGAGCGCTCCCACACCGGGTCCTGGAGCACCGCATCCGGGAGGTCCACGTTGGGCAGCCCGAGTTCCTCGCCGTTGTAGACGAACACTGCGCCCGGCAGCGCCAGCATCACCAGGGCCATCGCCCGGGCTCGCGCCAAGCCGCTGGCGCCGCCGCCGTAGCGGGTGACCTCACGTTCTACGTCGTGGTTGGACAACGTCCAGGTGGGGGTCGCTCCGGCAAGATCGGCCGCGACGATCGCGTTGTCGATCGCATCGTGCACCTCTCCGGCGTCGAAATCTGCTTGCACCAGACGGAAATTGAACCCCAGGTGCAGCTCGTCGGGCCGCAGGTATTTGGCGAAGCGCTCATTGCCGTGCACCCAGACCTCACCGACGGCCACCGCATCGGGATAGTCGTCGAACACCTTGCGGATGAAGCGATGGATGTCATGCACGCTGTCGTTGTCGAACCGGGGGTCGTCCTCGCTGTTGCGCAGCAGCGCGGTGTCGGTGACCGCCATGTCAGGTAACTCGGGTGGCTTGGCCATGCCATGGGCGACGTCGATACGGAACCCGTCGACCCCGCGGTCCAGCCAGAACCGCAGCGTCTTCTCCAGGTCCTCGAACACCGCCGGGTGGGTCCAGTTCAGGTCGGGCTGGGCCGGATCGAACAGGTGCAGGTACCACTGGCCCGGGCTGCCGTCGGGCTCGACGACGCGGGTCCAGGCCGGGCCGCCGAACACCGACACCCAGTTGTTGGGCGGCAGCTCACCGTGCGGGCCGCGGCCGTCACGGAAGATATAGCGGTCGCGACGGCGGGGATCGGCCAGCGCTTCCACGAACCACGGGTGCGCCGAGCTGGTGTGGTTGGGCACCAGGTCCATCGTCACCCGGATCCCGCGGGCGTGCGCGGCGTCGAGCAGGCGGTCCAAAGCGTCGATGCCGCCGAACAGCGGGTCGACATCACGCGGGTCGGCGACGTCGTAACCGTGGTCGGCCATCGGCGACACCATGACCGGGTTGAGCCACAGGGCGTCCACGCCGAGCGCTGCCAGATAATCCAGTCCGGCGCTCACCCCGTCGAGGTCACCGACGCCGTCGCCGTTACTGTCGGCGAACGAGCGGGGATAGACCTGGTAGAAAACCGCGTCTGCCCACCACCGGCGCATGTCAGAACGCCGAGTTCACCATCGAGTCCGCGGCCATGGTGAGGTAATCCAGCAACGCGCGGCGGTGCGGCTCGTCCATCGTGGTCGAGTCGATCGAGGCCACCGCGGTGTGCATGCAGCGCAGCCAGGCGTCCCGCTCGAGATACCCGATCCGGAACGGGGCATGACGCATCCGCAGCCGCGGATGGCCCCGCTGATCCGAGTACGTCCGCGGCCCACCCCAGTACTGCTCGAGGAACATTCGCAGCCGCTCCTCGGCGCCGTCGATGTCGTCCTCGGGATACAACGGCAGCAGAATCTCGTCCTCGCGCACCAGCTGGTAGAAGCGCGACACGATCGCTGCGAACGTCTCGTGCCCACCGACTTCGTCGTAGAAAGATCGCTGCACCTGCGTCACGTCACTCATTGTGGTCCATTGTGGCCTGACGGCACGTCGGCGCCGGTCACGGCACTGTGGTCACCTGGTGTTCATTGGACTGACCTGCGAACACACAAAGAATTTTCGTGCGTATCTCCTGGATCCATGGTGGACTGTTCCCTCGGAGGCTCCATGGCGCACAGCAAAAAAGGCCATATACGACGGACCGGCCACATACCCGGCCCATCAGGACCCCATGTGCCAAATCGCGCCCTGCACAGCGTCGAGGTACTGCCCACCGCCGCGCCCGACGCGTCCCTGTGGGGCCGCCGTCGCGTCCTGCTGCTCAACTCCACCTACGAACCGCTGACCGCGCTGCCGCTGCGGCGCGCGGTGATCATGGTGATGTGCGGCAAGGCCGACGTCGTGCACGACGATCCGGCGGGGCCGGTCATCCACTCGGCCACCCGCACCATCGTGGTGCCCTCGGTGATCCGGCTGCGCACGTACGTCCGGGTGCCGTACCGGGCCCGGATTCCGATGACCCGCGCCGCGCTCATGCACCGGGACCGCTTCCGCTGCGCGTACTGCGGCGGCCGGGCCGACACCGTCGACCACGTCATTCCGCGGAGCCGCGGCGGCGAGCATTCCTGGGAGAACTGCGTCGCGGCGTGCGCGGCGTGCAACCACCGCAAGGCGGACCGGCTGCTGGCCGAACTGGGCTGGACCCTGCGCTGTGTGCCAATGCCGCCGAAAGGTCAGCATTGGCGTCTGCTGTCGACGATCAAGGAGCTCGACCCGGCCTGGGTGCGTTATCTCGGCGAAGGAGCGGCGTGAGGCCCGTGTTGCTGGGCACACTCGGCGCGTCGACGCATTGCGGCTGATACGGTTTGCGCGTGAGCACAGCACTTACCCATTCCCTCCTCGGAGGGGTTCCGCTGGTGTTGTTCGTGGTCCTGGCGTTGATCTACATGACCCGCAAAGGACCGCACCCGGCTACCTACAAGATGTCCGAGCCGTGGACCCACGAGCCCATCCTGTGGGCTGCCGAGGAGCCGCAGGATCACGGGCACGGCGGGCATGATTCACACGGCGTGACGATCGGAGGCGGCGCAAGTGGCAAGTGGTGAAGTCGCTACTGCGACGAAGGACGTCGAGCTGCCCTATGGCTATGCGCTGACCTACAGCGGCCGGATCTCCGGCGTCACCGAGCCCGGTGAGCTATCGGTGCACTACCCGTTCCCGACCATGGACCTCGTCGTCCTCGACGACGCGCTGAAGTACGGCTCGCGGGCGGCCAAGGCCCGGTTCGCCGTCTACATCGGCGGCCTCGGCACGGACACGGCGGCCACCGCACGCGAGATCCTGGCGAAGGTGCCCACCCCCAACAACGCGGTGCTGCTCGCGGTCTCACCCGACCAGCACGCCATCGAGGTGGTCTACGGCGCCGATGTCAAGGGCCGAGGCATCGAAGAGGCCGCCCCGCTGGGCGTCTCGGCAGCTGCCGCCTCCTTCAAGGAAGGCAACCTGATCGACGGTCTGATCAGCGCCGTGCGCGTGCTGTCGGCCGGCGTTTCACCTGCCTAGTTTTCCAACGCCCTTTGCACCGCGAGCGTGCGTGTCTGCTGTCCGACACGCCGCTCGCGGTCGGCGTTTTGCGCACGGTCGCGGGCCGGCGAGATGCCTACGCCAGCTCGTTGCGAATCTCCACATAGCGCGTCAAGAACGCCCGCTCGTCGAGCCGCTTGCGCCGCATCCAGGTGCTGACCTCGAAGTTGCACTTGCTGGCATTACACGATCGGCAGGCCGGCACCACATTGTCGACGGTGTAGCGCCCGCCGCGTGAGATCGCCATCACGCAGTCCTTCTGGAACGGACCCGTCGCGCTCTGGCAGTAGGCGCACCCGCCCCACGCCGTTTGGATGGCTTCCCACTGCTCGTCGGTGAGGTCGTGGACCACGAGGTCCATCCGGCGCTTGCGCTTGCGGGCGGCCCGCGCCGCGCGGGTTCTGCTGACGGCCACCGACCAAGGGTATGAGCCCTGCGAGCGTGCGCAGAATGCTGCTCTGACACGGCGTGTCGGGGCGCAGACACGCACGCTCGCGGGGCAGAGGCGATCAGCTCACGTCGAAGGCACGGGCACGCAGGGAGCGCTCGACGCCGGCACGGCCCTCGACCACCAGGCGGCGCAGCGCGGGCGGCACCTCGGGATCGGACAGGAACGCATCCGCCGCGTCGAGTCCGTTCTGGCTGATGTCCCACGACGGATACAGCCCGATCACCACAGTCTGGGCCACCTCGCTGGACCGCCGCTCCCACACCCCGGAGATCGCCGCGAAGTAGCGCGTCGTGAACGGCGCCAACAACTCAGACTGCCCGGGCTGCACGAACCCGCCGACGATCGCGCGGGTGGTGATGTTGGCCAGCGTGTCGTCCTCGATGACCTGCTCCCACGCCGCGGACTTCACCTCGTCCTGCGGGCGGGCCGCGGAGGCCGCGGCGGCGTGCCGCTTGCCCGCCGCCGTCGGGTCGCTCGCGGCCTCGGCGTCGATGAACGACGTCTCGGGACCGTCGGCGTCGATGTCGCCGTTGCGGGCCAGCGCGGTGACGATCCGCCAGCGCAGATCCGTGTCGATCACCAGGCCCGGCATGTTCACCGCGGCGGGTTCGTTGTCGAGCAGCGTCGACAGCACCGCGACGTGGTTGGGCGACAGGACCGACGTGCACAACGCGTTCACGAAGGCCAGTTGGTGATCAGAACCCGGCGCGGAGTTGCCGGCCAGGTCGAGCAGGGCATCACCGAACGCCCGCCAGCCGATTTCGGTGGCCCAGGCGGGATCGGCGTAGGAGCTCAGTGCGGTCTGCGCCTGCATGAGCAGCCGCTGCGCAACACCGACCTCGGTCTCGGCGTGCACGCCGCTCATCACCAGGGCGACGAAGTCGCGGGCCTTCATCTCGGCCTCGCGGGTCATCTCCCAGGCCGCCGACCAGGCCAGCGTGCGGGGGAGCGGATCGGCGATGTCGGCGATCCGCGACAGCACCGTCGACAGCGAGACCGGGTCCAGCCGCAACGAGCAGTAGGTCAGGTCATCGTCGTTGACCAGGATCAGCTTGCCTCGCGAAACACCCACCAGCGCAGGCACTTCCGTGATGGGGCCCTCGACGTCGAGCTCCTCGCGGTGCACCCGCACGAGCTTGCCGGAGCCGGCCGGGTCTTCGTCGTAGATGCCGACGGCCAGCCGGTGCACGCGGGTCTCCCCGGCGCCCGGCGCCGCACCCGACTGCGCGATGGCGAACCGGGTGAACGCACCGGAATCGTCGACGTCGAAGTCGGCCCGCAGTGTGTTCAAACCCGTTGTCTTGAGCCACTGCTGGCCCCAGCCGGACAGGTCACGCCCGGAGGACTTCTCCAACGCCCCCAGCAGATCGCCGAAGGTGGCGTTGGCGAAGGCGTGGTCGCGGAAGTAATCGCGCAACCCGGACAGGAACTCCTCGAGCCCGACGTAGGCCACCAGCTGCTTGAGCACCGAGGCGCCCTTGGCGTAGGTGATGCCGTCGAAATTCACCTCGACGGCGGCCAGGTCTGGGATGTCGGCGGCGACGGGGTGGGTCGAGGGCAGCTGGTCCTGGCGGTACGCCCAGGACTTCTCGACGTTGGCGAAAGTGGTCCACGCGGTGTCGTATTCGGTGGCCTCGGCCTGGCACAGCACCGACGCGAACGTCGCGAAGGACTCGTTGAGCCACAGGTCATCCCACCACTGCATGGTGACCAGATCGCCGAACCACATATGTGCCATCTCGTGCAGCACGGTCTCGGCGCGCCGCTCGTAGGAGGCCCGGGTGACCTTGGACCGGAAGACGTAGTCCTCCAGGAACGTCACCGCGCCGGCGTTCTCCATGGCACCCGCGTTGAACTCGGGCACGAACAACTGGTCGTACTTACCGAAGGCATACGGCGTGCCGAAGTTGGCGTGGTAGAAGCCGAAGCCCTGCTTGGTCTCGGTGAAAAGCCGCTCGGCGTCCATGAACTCGGCCAGCGACGCGCGGCAGAAGATGCCCAGCGGGATCTCGCCGTGCTCGTCGGAATACGAATCGCGCCACACCGCGTACGGTCCGGCGATCAGCGCGGCCAGGTAAGTGCTCATCCTCGGGGTGGTGGCGAAGGTGTGCACCGTGGCCGAGCCGTTGGGCTCGGCGCTCGTGGTGGCCCCGTTGGAGATCACCTGCCAGTGCGTGGGCGCGGTGACCTGGACATCGAAGGTGGCCTTCAGATCGGGCTGGTCGAAGCAGGCGAACATCCGCTTGGCGTCGGCGGTCTCGAACTGTGAGTAGAGGTAGACCTCGTCGTCGACGGGGTCGACGAAACGGTGCAGGCCTTCACCGGTGTTGGAGTACAGGCAGTCGGCGTCGACCACCAGGACGTTGTGGGCGGTGAGGCCGGACAGCGCGATGCCGGTGGATTCGTCGTAGCCGGACACGTCTAGGGCGATGCCGTTGAGCGTCGCACTGCGGACGGTGTCGGCCGCGAGATCGATGAAGGTGTCGGCGCCGGCGAGGGCCTCGAACGTCACGGTCGTGGTCGACCGGAACGTGCCTTCGCCCGGCTTGCCGTTGCCGTCGGTGAGGTCGAGGACGACGCGGTAGTTGTCGACGGTGACCAGAGCGGCGCGCTCGATGGCCTGTTCGCGAGTGAGATTGGGAAGTGCCACCCGTCCAACCTAGTGGCTGGACGTCGGCTGGACCCCGCCTACTGGGGGAAGCCGGCGATCCCGGCCAGTCCGTTCAGCGCGCCCAGGTTGTTCAGGATCGAACCGTCACTGATCGACGACATCATCTGCGGGCAGTACATCTGGATGGCGATCCCGGTGAAAAACGACGCCATCTGCGGGGACATGCCGCCGTCGCCGCGCATCTGGGAGGCCACCGACGCGAAGTCCTTACCGGGCTCGACCAGCATCGGACAGACGTCCTGACCCATCTGAACGGCGGTGTTGGGGTCGCCATAGCCGACGCCGGCGTTGTTCAGCGCGTTCAGGAACGAGCTGTCGGTCGGATCGTTCGGGGCCGGGACCGGGTCGGCTTGCGCAGGGACTGCCAACGCGAGGGCGGCGGCCACGGCACCCGCGGTCGCCAGAAGGGCACGAGCGGCCATATTTGAGCTCCTCAGCTATCACGCAGAACCCTTACAGCGCTCTGCTCACTTGGGCAACAGTGGTTCACCAGGGTCACAGGAACAACACGTTCCGGTAAAGGTTCGCGCACTATGCGTTTCCTGTGCTGCTGCCGTGACTTCAGCATGCATGTCTGACATGCCAGCCACCAAGGTTGTCGTAAACCGCCCACGGATAGTTACTCGGATCGGGAACATCTCACTGCGGGTGCAGAGTTGTGCTGAATGCAGTTGTGCCCTGAACCACATCGAGAGGACCCACAGATGGCTCAGAAGGATCAGAAAGACACGGCGGGATTCTGGTTCGACCCGCTGTGCCCGTGGTGCTGGATCACCTCACGCTGGATCCTCGAAGTCGAGAAGGTCCGCGACATCGACGTGCAGTTCCACGTGATGAGCCTGGCGGTGCTCAACGAGGGCCGCGACCTGCCCGAGAACTATCAGGAACTGATGAAGAAGGCGTGGGGCCCGGTCCGGGTCGCGATTGCCGCCGAGCAACTCAAGGGCCCGGAGATCCTCGGCCCGCTGTACACCGCGATGGGCTTCCGGATTCACAACCAGGACAACAAGGACCTCGACCAGGTGATCGCGCAGGCGCTCGACGAGGTCGGCCTGCCCGCCGAACTGGCCGAGGCGGCCACCACCGACAAGTACGACGAGGCGCTGCGCAAGAGCCATCACGAGGGCATGGACGCCGTCGGCGACGACGTCGGCACCCCGACCATCCATGTCAACGGTGTCGCATTCTTCGGCCCGGTGCTCTCGAAGATCCCGCGCGGCGAAGAGGCCGGCAAGCTCTGGGACGCGTCGGTGACGTTCGCGTCGTACCCGCATTTCTGGGAGCTCAAGCGCTCCCGCACGGAGGCACCCGAGTTCGACTGAGGGTGAACCGCACCCAAAATCGCGATTCCGGTTGCGTAACACCGCGGCTCACGCCACGGTGTACGCATGACAGCGGCTGAGCCCAGTACCGACGGTTCCTATCGCGACCGGATCGCAGCTGTCGAGCCGGGCGGCAATGAGCACATCGCCGACGCCGACCGGCACGGCAAGCCCAGCCAGTTGTTCTGGACCTGGACCTCGCCCAATCTGGAATTCGCCACGATTTTCCTGGGCGTGCTGGCGGTCTCGGTCTACGGCATGACGTTCTGGCAGGCGGTGGCCGGTCTGGCGATCGGTACCGGCCTCGGCGCGCTCGCGCATTACTTCCTGTCCAAGCGCGGACCTCTGCACGGCGTTCCGCAAATGGTGCTGGGCCGCTTGGCGTTCGGCTTCAAGGGCAACGCCGTGCCCTCGCTGCTGATGACGGTGACCGCGGGCATCGGGTGGTTCGCCACCAACAGCGTCAGCGGCGCGTTCGCGCTGTCCACGCTGTTCGGCATCGCGCCCGTGCTGGCGCTGGTGCTCGTCGTCGTGGTGCAGACCGCGCTGGCGGTGTTCGGACACAACCTGGTTCAGGCGTTCGAGCGGTGGGCCTTCCCAGTGCTCGCGGTCATCTTCGCGATCACCTCGGTGGTGATCCTGGCCAAGGCGGATTTCGGCGCTCCCGCGGTCAGTGGCGGTGTCGGTGGCATGGGCGGTTTCCTGTTGACCGTGGGCACCGCGTTCGGTTACGTCGCCGGGTGGGCGCCGTACGCCGCCGATTACACCCGTTACCTGCCGCGGTCCGAAGCCGGACCGCGCACCGGGTTCTTCGCTGCCGCTGGGCTGTTCGTGTCGTGCATGCTGCTACAGACGGTGGGTGCGGCGTCGGTGACCATTGGTCCGGCGGTCTCGGACAATCCGACCACCGCGTTCACCTCGGAGCTGGCCCCGTGGCTGGCGAGCCTGACCCTGTTGGCGATCGCGATCGGGGCGGTGGCCGCGAACGCGATCAACATCTATTCGGGCGCAATGGCTTTCGTGACCATCGGGATCAAGCTGCCGCATCACATCGCGCGCGCCCTGGCCACCGGGTTCTTCGGGGTCGTCGGATTCCTCATCGCGTGGTGGGCGCTGGCCGACGCCGCGGCGAGCTACGAGGCGTTCCTGCTGATCATCGCGTACTGGATCGGACCGTGGCTCGGGGTGGTGTTCGCCGACGAGTACCTGCGCGGCGACGCACCCGTCGCGCATTTCCTCTACGACCGGTCCTACACGAACTGGCCCGGTTTGGCGTCGTTCCTGATCGGTCTCGTGGTGTCGGTGACGTTGTTCTGCAACCAGGCGAAGTTCGTCGGCTACATCGCCCGGGAGGTGCCGCAGCTGGGCGACATCACGTTCTTCGTCGGGTTCCTGATCGCCGGCGCCTGCTACCTCGTGTTGTGCCGGTCCAAGCTGACCGCGGAGAAGGTGCCGGCATGACCCCGGAGCAGATGCTCGACGTCGCCGTCGAGGAGGCCCGAAAAGGATTGGCCGAGGGCGGTATTCCGATCGGTGCCGCCTTGTTCGGCTCGGACGGGACGCTGCTGGGTGCCGGCCACAACCGCCGCGTGCAGAACGACGACCCCTCGATCCACGCCGAGACCGACGCCTTCCGGGCCGCCGGACGTCAGCGTGGCTACCGGTCGACGATCATGGTGACCACGCTCTCGCCGTGTTGGTACTGCAGTGGCCTGGTCCGCCAGTTCAACATCGGCGCGGTGGTGATCGGCGAGAGCCGCACCTTCACTGGCGGCCACGACTGGCTCGCCGAGCACGGGGTAGCGGTTACCCTGCTCGACGATGAACGCTGCGTGGCGATGATGGAGGACTTCATCGCCGAGCGGCCGGATCTGTGGGCGGAGGACATCGGCGAATGAGCGCGATAGCAACGATTGACATGTCCCGGTGGTACGCCGGTGGGGCCGAGGCCGACGCGGTTGCCGCCGAGGTCGACGCCGGATTGCAGCGCGCCGGGTTCATCGTCGTCACCGGCCACGGGGTGGACACCGACCTGGCGGCCAAGGTGCGCACGGCCAGCCGGGAGTTCTTCGCGCTGCCCGACGACGTCAAACACGGCTACTCGGTACCCGTCGGTGGGCACGGCTGGATCGGACCCGGAGCCGAGGCCAACGGCTACGCCGAGGGCACCGAGACCCCGCCCGATCTGAAGGAGAGCTACAGCCTGGGCGCCGAGACCGCCACCGGCGACCCCGAGGTCGACCGGATCTGGTTCGCCCCCAACGTGTGGCCGGCCGAGGTGCCCGCGCTGCAAGCCTTGGTCGACGAGTACACCGCCGCGATGCGGAAGGTGTCCGACGATCTGCTGGCCCTGTTCGCCCACGCCCTCGGGCTGGCCGTCAATCCCTTTGTCGCCCTGGCGGATCGGCCGACGTGGACCATGAACATCAACCACTACCCGCCGGTCAGCGTGGTGGGGGAGCCGGAGCCGGGCCAGTTCCGCATCGGCCCGCACACCGACTTCGGCACGGTGACGATCCTGGACCGCGAGCCCGGAGCGGGCGGGCTGCAGGTCTACTCCGAGCAGGAGGGCTGGGAGGACGCGCCGTGGGAGCCCGGCTCGCTCACCGTCAACATCGGGGACCTGCTGGAGTACTGGAGCGGCCGGCGCTGGCCCTCGGGCCGGCACCGCGTGCTGCCACCGCAGCCGCACGCCCCCGAAGAAGACCTGGTTTCGCTGATCTACTTCTACGAGGCCAACCACGACGCCGTCGTCACCCCGCTGGAACCGCCCATCGGCAAGGTCGGTGGCCTGGAGCCCGTGACGTCATCGGCCTTCATCAAGGAACGGCTGGACGCCATCACCCTGGGGTAGCCCGGCGTCGATGCCATCGAGTTCGGCCAGGTATTGCGCGCTCAGCGTGAGGTCGCCGGCCGCCAGGTTCTCTTCCAGATGGGCGATCGACGTCGTCCCGGCGATGAGCAGGGTGTTGTGTGCGTGCGCGAGCAGCCATGCCAGCCCGACCTGGGCTCCGCTGGCGCCGATGTCCGCGGCAATCCGTTGCACCACAGGGTTTTCGGCGACCTTCGGAAAGCCCGGGAATGCCGAGCCGAGCGGGAAGTACGGCGCCCAGGCGATGTCCTCTTCCAGGCACAGCGCCAGTTCGTCCTCGTGGCGGCGGTTGAGCAGGCTATAGGCGTTCTGTACGCACACGATTCCGG
Source organism: Mycolicibacterium porcinum (assembly GCA_001942045.1). Lineage (GTDB taxonomy): Bacteria > Actinomycetota > Actinomycetes > Mycobacteriales > Mycobacteriaceae > Mycobacterium > Mycobacterium porcinum_A. The sequence goes on along the minus strand of MSTD01000020.1, from coordinate 79,289 downwards.
CGGGCAACGCGCGGCGCAGGGTGTTCAGGTCGATGTTGCTGATACCGATCGCACCGATCTTGCCCTCGTCACGCAACGCGATCATCTCGGCCAACTGATCGTCGAGATCCACGACCTGGTCACCTTCGGCGGTGAGCCCGGGGCCGATGTCGGCGCGGCGCAGGTTCACGATCGGGATCTGCTCCAATCCGAGACCGGTCAGGTCCAGTTCGACGGCCGCACGCAGGTCCGCCGGATGCTGAGCGAGCGCCAGCGGTACGGGTCCGGTAGCCGCCCGGGCGCCGACCTTGCTGACGATCACCAGATCGTCCCGGTACGGGGCGAGGGCCTCGCGGATCCGACGGTTCACCACGCCGTCGTCGTAGAAGGACGCGGTGTCGATGTGGTTGACGCCCAGCTCCACCGCGCGGCGCAACACTGCGGTCGCGTCGCTCTGGGGAACAGCGTGCCCCAGCCCCATGGCGCCGTAGCCGATCCGTGCCACGCGGTGTTCGCCGATGATGCCGATGCCGCCTGGGTGGGAAGTGGTCATTTCGAGCTCCTGGACTGTCATACTGACGACGATGCGGAGGATCCTCCGCTTTGTACGCTAGCAAAACGGAGGAGCCTCCGCTATGGCTGAACGCGCCGACGCGCGCCGCAACAGAGAGCGCCTGCTCGCCACCGCCGCGGCCGCCTTCGCCGCGTCGGACGGGCCCGTCTCTCTGGAGGCCATCGCCCGTGACGCCGGTGTCGGCATCGGGACGCTCTACCGTCACTTCTCCAGCCGTGAGGCCCTGATCGAGGCCGTCTACCGCGCCGAGCTGGCCGAGGTCTCCGCCTCCGCGGCCGACCTGACGAAGCGCTACCCGCCGGCGGTGGCTCTGCGCCGGTGGATGGACCGCTACGCGACCTTCGTCGCCGCCAAGAAGGGCATGGCAGAATCGCTGCGCGCCATCTTCGAATCCGGCGCGGTCGACCACCGCGACACCAGGGCGAGCATCGTCGGTGCGGTGCAGACCTTGCTGGACGCCGGCCGCGCCGACGGCAGCCTCCGCTCCGACGTGCGGGCCGAGGACGTGGTGTCGAGCATGCTCGGGATCTTCCTGGCCAGCAGCTCAACCGAGCAGGCGCAGCGAATGCTCGATCTGCTCCTGGCAGGTATCCAAGCTGGTGCGGTGGGTACCTGATGACGCGTTAGGGTTACCGCCATGCGCGTTTACATCGGTGCCGACCACGCCGGATTCGAGTTCAAGCAGACCATCATCGAGCACCTCAAGAAGACCGGCCACGAGCCGATCGACTGCGGTGCCTATACCTACGACGCCGACGACGACTACCCGGCGTTCTGCATCGACGCGGCAGTCAAGACGGTCGCCGATCCGGGCAGCCTGGGCATCGTGCTCGGTGGCTCGGGCAACGGTGAGCAGATCGCCGCGAACAAGGTGCCGGGCGCCCGGTGTGCCCTGACCTGGAGCGTCGAGACCGCCAAGCTGGCCCGCGAGCACAACAACGCGCAGCTGATGGGCCTGGGCGGTCGCATGCACACCGAGGAGGAGGCGCTGGCCATCGTCGACGCGTTCCTGTCGACGCCGTGGTCGGAGGCCGAGCGCCACCAGCGCCGCATCGACATCCTGGCCGAATACGAGAAGGATCACGTGGCCCCGCCGGTTCCCGGCGCGCCCGCCTGACCCATGCCCGAAGGGCACACCCTGCACCGGCTGGCCCGGCTGCACCAGAAGCGGTTCGGCCGGGCACCGGTGGTGGTGTCCAGCCCGCAGGGCCGCTTCGCCGACGGCGCGGCCGCGGTCAACGGCCAGGTGTTCAAACAGGCCGACGCCTGGGGCAAACACCTGTTCCACCACTACGCCGGCGGACACGTCGTGCACATCCACCTCGGGCTGTACGGGACGTTCACCGAGGCGCCCGTGCCGCTCGGGTTGCCCGTCGGCCAGGTTCGGATGCGGATCGTCGGCACCGAGTACGGCACCGACCTGCGTGGGCCCACGGTGTGCGAGGTGATCGCCGAGCCTGAGATCGCCGACGTGGTGGCCCGCCTCGGGCCCGACCCGCTGCGCAAAGACGCCGATCCCGCGCTGGCGTGGAAACGAATCAGTAAGTCGCGCAGGTCAATCGGCGCGTTGTTGATGGACCAGGCGGTGATCGCCGGAGTCGGCAACGTGTATCGCAGTGAGCTCCTGTTCCGTCACCACATCGACCCGTACCGGCCGGGCACATTGGTGGGGCAGGCCGAATTCAGTGCCATGTGGACCGATCTCGTCGAGCTGATGAAGGTCGGGGTGCGTCGCGGCAAGATCGTCGTCGTCCGCCCCGAGCACGACCACGGTGCGCCGTCGTACGGGCCCGGGCGACCCCGCACCTACGTGTATCGCCGGGCAGGGGAGGCGTGCCGGGTGTGCGGCACTACGGTCCGCACCGCAGAACTGGAGGGCCGCAACCTGTTCTGGTGCCCCGACTGTCAGGTGTGAGTGCGCGGCACGGGCGCAGGCACGGGACAATCTCCGAGTGGAATTGATCCTCGTCGTCGTCGGAGCCATCCTCGTCACAGCAATCGCGCATCGACGCGGCCAGGAACCCGCCCTGATCATCGTGGTCATCGGCATCGCCGTGTCGTTCCTGCCGGGGTTCGAACCGCCCGAACTGGATTCGCACATTCTGCTGACCGTGGTGCTGCCGCCGCTGCTGTATTCGGCGGCCCTGGATTTCTCCTTCCCGACGTTCTTCCGCAACATCAGACCGATCCTCGGTCTCGGTGTTGGCCTGGTCGTGGTGACGGCCTTCGTGGTGGCTGCGGTGTCGTCCTGGCTGGTGCTGGTGCCGTTGACCTTCGGGCTGGCCCTTGTGCTCGGCGCGATCGTCGCACCGCCCGACGCCGTCACCGCCGTCGCGGTGGGTCGCAAGCTCGGCCTGCCCAAACGGGTGATGGCGATCCTCACCGGCGAGAGCCTGATCAACGACGCCGCCGCGCTGACGCTGTTCTCCATCGCGGTGGCGCAGGTGGCCGGTAGCCACACGTTCATCGAGAACCCGTTCCTGCTGTTCGGATACAGCGCCACGGTCGGCCCGGTGGTCGGGGCACTGCTGGGCTACGTGACACTGTGGATCCGCAAGCACCTGGACAACCCCGGCCTGGAAACGGTGCAGGGTCTGGTGGTTCCGTTCGCGGCCTTCATCACCGCCGAGGAACTGCACGCCTCCGGGGTGCTGGCGGTGGTGGTCGCCGGGTTCGTGGTCGGCAACGGGGCGATGGGCGCGGGCTACCAGACTCGACTGCAGGAACGCTACGTCTGGAATTCGGTGGACGTGCTGCTGGAAGCATTCGTATTCGCCTACATCGGTCTGCATCTGCGGTTCGTGCTGCAGGACCTCAACGAGGCCCACGAGTCGCTGGCCGTCGTCGCCGTCGCCTCGGTGATCGTGTTGCTCATCGTGCTGGTGATCCGCCCGCTGTCGGTGTTCCTCATGTTCGGCCGGAACGAGCTGTCCCGGCGCGTGGAGAGCAAGTTCAGCGTGCCGGTACCCGACGGTGCCCGCGGCGCCCTCGGCCGGCGAAAGCGAAAGCCGAAGGCGCGATGGCGCCGGATGATCGACCGCCGTTCACTGAGTTGGCGGGAGAACGTCGTCGTGTCCTGGACCGGGATGCGTGGGGTGGTGACACTGGCCGCCGCCGCGGCGATCCCGGCCACCACCGCCACCGGCGAACCCTTCCCCGAGCGCGCGACGATCCAGGCGATCGCCTTCGTGGTCAGCGTGGGAACCCTGCTGATCCAGGGGTGGACCCTGCCTCTGCTGATCCGCCGGCTCAACCTGTCCCGGTTCTGTGACGACCACGCCGCCGACCGGGAAGAGGAACTCAAAGCCGAACGGGTGGTGCACGACGCGGCCGACGACGTGCTCGATGCGTTCGAGGCGGACCCACCCGAAGGCCTGGATCCCCGGGTGGTGACCGAGATCCGCGCCGTGATCGCCCGGCATTCACAGGACGCCGACGAGATGCCCCATC
>MSTD01000020.1:0-75276 GCA_001942045.1 Mycolicibacterium porcinum | reverse complement strand
GATGCCCGATCCCGAGGCACTGACCAAACGGGCCGCGGTGTTCTCGGCTCTGTACCGCGATGTGCTCGCCGCACAACGCGGTGCACTGATCGCCGAGCGCGACGAAGGCCGGATCGAGGACGAAGCGGTGCGGGCCATGCTCGAGCGCCTGGATCTGCAGGAGGCCGGGGTGTCGGCGCGACTGGAGAGCCGCCTCTAAGGTTTCCGGCTTGACCTTGCCCTCGGCGGCAATGTTTACAGTCTGGGCGAGGACATGACATGCAGATCTCTGAGCTGGCCCGCCGGACGGGCACGTCGACCAAGGCCCTGCGGTACTACGAGCACCTCGGCCTGTTGATCCCGTCGCGCCTGGGCAACGGGTACCGGGAGTATTCCGACGAGCATGTGCGGATCGTGGAGGAGATCCGCGCGCTTGCCGTCATCGGGATCTCCCCGTCGAAGGCGAACCCCTTCATCGAGTGCATTCGCCATGGGCATCAGCACAGCGACGAATGCCCCGAATCGCTGGCGGCGTACCGGGACAGCATCGCGGTGCTCGATCAGACGATCGCGTCGTTGACCCACAGGCGACGGATTCTCACGGCGCGGCTGAACGAGGCTGCGTGTCGCACATTTGATGAGGAGCCACCAATGACTGAGTTCACCTCGCTTCCGGCCGGCCTTCCCGTACCCGTCGACGACGGCGCGGCGGATCACCTGGCTGGATCGCCGATCCCGGACATCGCGCTGGCGAGCAGCCGTGGCGGGCCGGTCCGGCTGCGGGACCTGCCTGCGGGACGGACGATCGTGTACCTGTACCCACTGACCGGCCGTCCGGGTGTTGACATCCCCGAGGGCTGGGATGGGATTCCCGGCGCGCGGGGGTGTACGCCGGAGGCCTGCGGCTTCCGCGATCACTACTCGGAACTACGCGCGGCCGGCGCACAACAGGTGTGGGGGCTGTCCAGTCAGGGGATCGACTATCAAGCGGAAGTCGTTGAGCGGCTTGGCTTACCGTTCGCGATGCTCTCGGACGAGAAGTTCGCACTGGCTGACGCGCTGAAGCTGCCGACCTTCGCGGCGGCCGGCCACGCGCGTCTTTACACCCGGCTCACCCTGGTGGTGCGCGACGGTCTGATCGAGCACGCGTTCTATCCGATCTTCCCGCCGAACGAACACGCTTCACAGGTGCTTCACTGGCTGAAAACCCACCCCGTCGACTAACGGCGACGAGGTTCAGGCCACGGGTCAGAAGCCCCCGAAATCACCGCCACCGAAGTCGCCGAACCCACCACCGTCGAAGCCGCCGCCATCCCAGCCGCTGGCATCGGTGCCGCCCCAGTCGCCACCGCCGGCGTCGGCACCGCCGGTGTCACCGCCGTCGAACCCGCCGGCATCCTGGCCCGCGGCGAAACCGTCGGAATAGCCGTCACCGTAACCGTTTTCGAAACCCTGGGCGCCGTAGTTCACGCCGTGCATACCGGAGAACATCGCGTCGAACAGCAGCACCGAGCCCAGGCCCCACGCGCCGGCCACCAGTGCAGGCTTCCACCACGGCTCGGAGTACCAGCCGGCGGGCACCGGGCGCCCGGCGACCCGACCACCGGGGTAGTAGTTCGGGGTGTTCGCCGAGGGAGTCGGGGAGGCCTCGATCTCGCGGCCTTCGAAGTTGATCCGCCGGTCCTCGGTAACCGCGCCGGCCGAACGCTGCCCGGTCAACGACTCCAGCTCCGGACCCGGATCCATGCCCATCGCGGTGCGCGCCGCCCGCACGTAGTAGAGCCCCTCGATGGCGCTCTCCTTCGCCAGCGCGGCCTGCTTGACGGTGGTGGCCTGATCGATCTGTGAGGACGCCGCGGTGTACCGCTCGGAGGCGTCGGCCAGCGCCTGCTTGGACGCATCGTCGGAGCCCGTCAGGTTGAGCACCTGCCCGCCGAGACGTTCGATCAGCCGGCGGGCATCAGCCTTGGCATCGGCCAGAGATTCCGCGGAGCGACGGCCGTTGGCCTGCGACGAGCTGTAGATCGCGAACGCGATGGCGGCGATGACCAGGACGATGAGTACCAGCAAAACGCTGTTCATGGCGTCCAGCGTACCGACGGAAAACGGTGGTTCCGGGTCCTCGTAGGGAACTCAAATTACGCCGAGAGCGGAGTACACCTCGTTGGACAGCGCGACCGTGCGCGGGTCGGCGTTGCACTTGGTGGCGTCGAAATAGTTCATCACGTAGGCGTAGCCGATTCGGTGCTCCAGGTCCACGAACGCGAACGAGCCTCCCGACCCGCCGTGCCCGAAGATGCCGGTGTTCGGCCCGGCGACGCCGCGCTGGTTGAGCATGTAGCCCAGGCCCCAGCCATGGTCGGCGACCCGGGCACCCAACACCACGTCGGCGTCGAACCCGCCCTGAGAGATCCGGCAGCGTTCCATGTGCTCGCGGGTCAGCAGTTTCTCCTGGGCCAGCGCGTTGTAGAACGTCGCCATGCCGAGCGCGGAGACATGTGCGTTGGTGCTCGGGAACTCCGCCGCGCGCCAGGCGTCGAGGGCCTGCACACCCAGTTCGTCGTCCGGCACGAAGTCCATCGACACCGCCCACCCGGCCATCGGATGCTCGTCGAGGGAGACCGGCGGCCGGTTCACCTGGTTGTCGGCCAGCAGGCTGCGCACCGACGGCTTGTTCACCATCTCCGCGCACCGGTGGTGTTGCCAGGCGGGCAGGCCGATGTGGACGTCGGCGCCCAGCGGTTCGGCGATCTCGGTACGCAGGTAGTGGCCGATGGTGCGGCCCGTGACCCGACGCACGATCTCGCCGAGGATGAAGCCGAAGGTCACCACCTGGTAGCCCTGCGCGCTGCCGGGCGGCCACCACGGCGTCGCGGCCGCGATCCTGGCGCACACCGCGTCCCAGTCCGTCACCTGCCGCCAGTCCATGGGTTCGCGAGGGCCGATCACGCCGGAGCGGTGACCCAGCACCATCGCGATGGTGATGTCCTGTTTGCCGGCCTGGCCGAACTCGGGCCAGTAGCGGGCCACCGGAGCGTCCAGGTCGATCTCGCCGCGGTCGGCCAAGAGGTGGATGCAGGTGCTGGCCAGGCCTTTGGAACCGGAATACACGCTGGCCAGGGTGTCCTGCTGCCATGGCTGCGTGCCCGCCGCATCGGCCGATCCGCCCCACAGATTGACCACTAGATCGCCCTCGACCCACACTGCGACAGCGGCGCCCACCTCCTTGTGCTGGGCGAAGTTGTCCTCGAAGGCATCGCGCACCCGGGCGAATTCCGGTGCGCAGGTGCCTGCGATGAGGGTCGTTGCGGGCATTCGTCTCCTGCACAGGTGCGGTGGTTTGGCGGCAGCGGTGTGTGTGTCTGGCTGCTTTGCGCTGCCATCGTCAAGATCGGTCGACAGTCCCCACCTGTTACTCACCGTAAGCCGATGACAACGGTGAAGCACCCCCTCCGGCACGGATCGCAAGCCATTCGAGACGGGGCCGTGATCGTCAGGGTGTGCGCTGGGTGCCGCTCGGTTGCCGCTTGCGCCGCTTTCGACGCCTGGGTTGTGGATCGCGTCGGGCTACGACCCTCCGGTGGAAATCGGCGAGTGTCAGACCCACGAGCGACTCCGCCGATCACAGGGGACCGGCGGAGTCGGGGCGCATTCTGACTCAGTGACCGACGGGTGTGCCGCGCCGTCCCGTCAGGCCCGTGTAGATCGCGATCAGCACAATCGCGACCACCACACCGACCACGAACGGAATGATCGCGAATCCGCCGTTCGAGTTGGTGTATCCGACGACAGCGGTGAGCCAGGAACCGATCAGGGCTCCGGCTATGCCGAGCACGACCGTCATGAGTGTGCTGACATTCTGCCGACCGGGCATGATCAACCGTGCGAGTGCGCCGATAATCGCACCCACAACGACTGCGGTGATAATTGCTCCGATCATCTCGTTGCCTTTCGTTCAAACCGACCTCTTGCCGGCGGTGTGATACACCTCACTTTCCTCTGATTTTCGACGCTCGGCCAGTTTTGATACGCGCGTGATACCCGGCAGTGGCCTACTCGTGGGTAATCGGCCGCAACGCGGGGAGGAGCGGGATAATTCGACGCCATGACCACCGTGTTGTGGGTACTCGTCGCGATATTCGCCGTCGGCGTCGTCGCCGGTGGGTTATTGCGCATTCGCGCCTGGCTCCAAAAGCCCGTGCCACCCGAGGTGATCGAGGCGGCACACCGTGACGATGACAAGGACGAGTAGCGCTATGAGAACCACGCTCGGAATAGCCCTCGCCGCAAGCGTTCTAGCTCTCGAATCGCCCATTGCTCAGGCCGAGCGAATTGAACCACCGCCGCTGTACGGGTTTTACGACTTGTTCATCGACTTCTCGAAACAGACGTTCAACGGAACTCCGACACCGATGAATTCGATAACCGTGCCCAGCGAATTCACCACGCAGTGCGATGTCAACGGATGTGTTGCGCGGATGGACAATTCGGACGATCACGCCCGCAATCCCGGCGCTCCCGTTTCCTACGAGTATCGATGGAACAACGGCCGGTGGGAGACGAGCGGGCAGTATCCCTACTTCTGTGACCGCAACGACCCGGGCAGCGCCGTGCAGGCCCAACGCTCGGACTACTGGGTCCCGAACCCTGACGGCAGCTTCTCCGGCGAGCGCACCCTCGTCATCGGCGGAGCCGGATGCCCCGGCGAGGGGCCGGGCACGCATTGGCTGCCGATTTCGCTGACACCGATCGACCCGCCGAGCGGAACAGGGCGGTGATCAGCCCCGATGAACCAGAAAACCGCCCGTGAGGGCGGTTCGTGTGGAGCGGGCGACGGGAATCGAACCCGCGTAGCTAGTTTGGAAGACTAGGGCTCTACCATTGAGCTACGCCCGCATGTGCAGCATCAGCACTGTACCGGTGTGCCCCCGATCAAAGCCAATTGAATGCTCCGTGCCGTGAGCACGTAGTATCTCGCGTGGTCCATTCGCGGGTTTTTGCCGCAGCGGGTCGACCACCACCACGGGGTGTAGCGCAGCTTGGTAGCGCATCCGCTTTGGGAGCGGAAGGCCGCAGGTTCAAATCCTGTCACCCCGACTCACCCGCCAGTACGACCAGGACTATCTAGGAGCAGGAACAGTGAAGAGCACGGTCGAGCAGTTGAGCCCCACCCGGGTTCGCATCAATGTGGAGGTGCCCTTCACCGAGCTTGAGCCCGATTTCGATCGCGCGTTCAAGGCGCTGGCCCAGCAGGTCCGCCTGCCCGGCTTCCGCCCGGGCAAGGCCCCGCGCAAGCTGCTGGAGGCCCGTGTCGGCCGCGGTGCGGTGCTGGAGCAGGTCGTCAACGACGCGCTGCCGAGCCGCTACAGCGAGGCCGTCACGGCTTCCGACGTCAAGCCGCTGGGTCAGCCCGAGATCGAGGTGACCAAGCTGGAGGACGGCCAGGAGTTGGCGTTCACCGCCGAGGTCGACGTGCGTCCCGAAATCACCCTGCCCGAGTTCGACGCGCTCAAGATCACCGTCGACCCGATCCAGGTGGACGATGAGGCCGTCGACGCCGAGCTGCAGTCACTGCGGGCCCGCTTCGGCACCCTGACCGGTGTCGACCGGGGCGCGAAGGAAGGCGACTTCGTCTCGATCGACCTGTCGGCCACCGTCGACGGCACCGAGGTGCCCGAGGCCGCCACCGAGGGCCTGTCGCACGAGGTCGGTTCCGGTCAGCTGATCGAAGGTCTCGACGAGGCGATCACCGGTCTGAAGGCCGGCGAGTCCAAGGTCTTCACCACCAAGCTGGCCGCGGGCGAGTTCGCCGGCAAGGACGCCGAAGTGACGGTGACCGTGAAGTCGGTCAAGGAACGCGAGCTGCCCGAGGCTGACGACGAGTTCGCCCAGCTGGCAAGCGAATTCGACACCATCGAGGAGCTCAAGGAGAGCCTGACCGACCAGGTCAAGCGCGTCAAGAGCGTGCAGCAGGCCGAGCAGATCCGCGACAAGGCGATCGAGGCGCTGCTGGAGCAGACCGAAGTTCCGTTGCCGGAGAAGATCGTTCAGGCCCAGATCGACGACACGCTGCACAACGCGATCCATGGTCTCGATCACGATGAGGACAAGTTCGCCGAGCAGCTGACCGAACAGGGCAGCAGCCGTGAGGAATTCGACGCCGAGAACAAGTCGAACGCCGAAAAGGCTGTCAAGACCCAGCTTTTGATGGATGCCGTCGCCGACAAGCTCGACATCCAGGTCGGCCAGAACGATCTGACCGAGCGTCTGGTGCTGATGTCGCGTCAGTACGGCATCGAGCCCCAGCAGCTGATCCAGATCCTGCAGCAGAACAACCAGCTGCCGGCCATGTTCGCCGACGTGCGTCGCGGCCTGACGATCGCCGCTGTGGTGCACGCCGCCACCGTGACCGACACCGACGGCACCGTGATCGACACCACCGAGTTCTTCGGCCCGGCCGAGGCTGCGCAGGCCGAGGGCGAGTCTGCCGACGAGGACACCGACAAGGACGCCGACGCCACCGAATGACGCTGTGAGCGAACGCGCCCCCGTACGGGAGTGCGTGGCGCCCCAGTTTCGTTAGTGTCGTCAGTACCAACGCGTGAGAGAAAGCAGGTATCCAGTCGTGACTGACATGCGTTCGAACGGGAGCGGGTTCAGCCTCGTCGACTCCGTCTATGAGCGCTTGCTTGCCGAGCGGATCATCTTCCTGGGTTCCCAAGTGGACGACGACATCGCCAACAAGCTGTGCGCGCAGATCCTGTTGCTGTCGGCGGAGGATCCGACCAAGGACATCCACCTCTACATCAACTCGCCGGGCGGTTCGATCAGCGCCGGTATGGCCATCTACGACACGATGGTGCTGGCCCCGTGCGACATCGCCACGTACGCGATGGGCATGGCGGCCTCGATGGGTGAATTCCTTCTGGCTGCGGGCACCAAGGGCAAGCGTTACGCCCTGCCGCACGCCCGGATCCTGATGCACCAGCCGTTGGGCGGCGTCACCGGTAGCGCCGCGGACATTGCCATCCAGGCCGAGCAGTTCGCGGTCATCAAGAAGGAAATGTTCCGGCTCAACGCCGAGTTCACCGGGCAGACGATCGAGCGCATCGAGGCCGACTCGGACCGCGACCGCTGGTTCACCGCCCCGGAAGCCTTGGAATACGGGTTTGTCGACCACATCATCACCAGCGCCAACGTCAACGGCACCGGACCGGGAGCAGGACTAGACAAATGACCGACCACACTGATCCCCGCTTGGCGCCGCAGGCGCGCTACATCCTTCCGTCGTTCATCGAGCACAGCAGCTTCGGTGTCAAGGAATCGAACCCGTACAACAAGCTGTTCGAGGAGCGCATCATCTTCCTCGGCGTGCAGGTGGACGACGCGTCGGCCAACGACATCATGGCCCAGCTGCTCGTGCTGGAGTCGCTGGATCCCGACCGCGACATCACCATGTACATCAACTCGCCCGGTGGCTCGTTCACCTCGCTGATGGCGATCTACGACACCATGCAGTACGTGCGCGCCGACATCCAGACGGTGTGCCTCGGGCAGGCCGCCTCGGCCGCCGCGGTCCTGCTGGCCGCCGGTACCCCGGGCAAGCGTCTGGCCTTGCCGAATGCCCGGGTGCTGATCCACCAGCCGTCGCTGTCCGGAGTGATCCAGGGCCAGTTCTCGGACCTGGAGATCCAGGCCGCCGAGATCGAGCGGATGCGCACCCTGATGGAGACCACGCTGGCCCGCCACACCGGAAAGGATCCCGAGGTCATCCGCAAGGACACCGACCGCGACAAGATCCTGACCGCTGAGGAGGCCAAGGACTACGGGATCATCGACACGGTCCTGGAGTACCGCAAGCTGTCCGCGCAGAGCAGCTAGTACCCCCAGCGGCAACCTCCGCCCGATGACACACGCCCTGCCCGGTTACCGCCGGTGCGGGGCGTGCGTCGTCAGGCAGGACGGCGGAAACCCCGCTGACCTGCGTCTGCGTCGGTGTTCGAGCGGTCCCGGTATCCTCGACCGCGGCGAACACCCGGTACGGACCTCGTCGCTCGGCTATTCGCCCTCGCTCGGTAACGACACGCCAGGGACACAGTCAGCGTGCCGAAGGGTGACGAGCGGTCAGGAGAGATATGTTCTCCTGCACACGAACAAATACCACCGGAGCGATTCGGCCCTATCGGTCGCACCGCAACGGAACGAACGGGTAGCGTCGGGTTTACGCCCGAGGTGACCCAGCAACTGGCGTAACGACAGACTGCGAACAGGAAGTAGGACCCCCCCACATGGCGCGCATTGGAGACGGCGGTGACCTGCTGAAGTGCTCGTTCTGCGGCAAGAGTCAAAAGCAGGTCAAAAAGCTCATTGCCGGTCCGGGCGTGTACATCTGCGACGAGTGCATCGATCTGTGCAACGAGATCATCGAGGAGGAACTCGCCGACGCTGACGACGTCAAGCTCGACGAGCTGCCCAAACCCGCGGAGATCCGGGACTTCCTCGAGGGCTACGTCATCGGTCAGGACACCGCGAAGCGGACGCTGGCGGTGGCCGTCTACAACCATTACAAGCGGATCCAGGCGGGGGAGAAGTCCCGCGATTCGCGCTCCGAGCCGGTCGAGCTGACCAAGTCCAACATCCTGATGCTGGGACCCACCGGCTGCGGTAAGACCTACCTGGCCCAGACCCTGGCCAAGATGCTCAACGTGCCGTTCGCCATCGCCGACGCGACCGCGCTAACCGAGGCCGGTTACGTGGGCGAGGACGTCGAGAACATTCTGCTCAAGCTGATTCAGGCGGCCGACTACGACGTCAAACGCGCCGAGACCGGCATCATCTACATCGACGAGGTCGACAAGATCGCCCGCAAGAGCGAGAACCCGTCGATCACCCGCGATGTCTCCGGTGAGGGCGTGCAGCAGGCCCTGCTCAAGATCCTGGAAGGCACCCAAGCCTCGGTTCCGCCGCAGGGCGGCCGCAAGCATCCGCACCAGGAATTCATCCAGATCGACACCACCAACGTGCTGTTCATCGTGGCGGGTGCGTTCGCGGGTCTGGAGAAGATCGTCTCCGACCGGGTCGGCAAGCGCGGCCTGGGCTTCGGCGCCGAGGTGCGGTCCAAGGCCGAGATCGACACGCAGGACCACTTCGCCGAGGTGATGCCCGAGGATCTGATCAAGTTCGGTCTGATCCCCGAGTTCATCGGCCGGCTTCCGGTCGTGGCCTCGGTGACCAACCTGGACAAGGAATCCCTGGTCAAGATCCTCTCCGAGCCCAAGAACGCACTGGTGAAGCAGTACGTCCGGCTGTTCGAGATGGACGGTGTGGAGCTGGAGTTCACCGACGAGGCGTTGGAGGCGATCGCCGATCAGGCCATCCACCGCGGTACCGGTGCCCGTGGCCTGCGCGCCATCATGGAGGAAGTCCTGCTGCCGGTGATGTACGACATCCCCAGCCGCGACGACGTCGCCAAGGTGGTCGTCACCAAGGAAACCGTGCAGGACAACGTGCTGCCGACGATCGTGCCGCGCAAGCCGTCGCGTAACGAGCGCCGCGACAAGACCGCCTGACGACGATCAAGCGGCGAGGCACGAGCCGCGTTGAGGAGTCAGGCAATCGAGCACCGCCTGACAGGCAAAAGCAAAAGCCCCGCTACGGCGGGGCTTTTTGCATTCGGCGACTCAGCGGGTGACGCGGTCGGGGCGGGTGTAGACGTTCATCGAGTCGCCCCGCAGGAAGGCCACCAGGGTCAGCCCGGATTGTCCGGCCAGATCGACCGCCAACGACGAGGGCGCCGACACCGCGGCCAGGATCGGAATGCCCGCCATCACGGCCTTCTGGGTGAGCTCGAACGAGGCCCGGCCGCTGACCAGAAGGACCGTGCCGGCCGACGGAATCCGGTTGTGCTCCAATGCCCAACCGATCACCTTGTCCACGGCGTTGTGCCTGCCGATGTCCTCACGTACCGCGAGCATGTCGCCGTCGACGGAGAACAGGGCCGCGGCGTGCAGGCCGCCGGTGCTGTGAAACACCTTCTGCGCGGCCCGCAGATGCGTGGGCATCTCCGAGAGCACCGTGGCGGCAACCGTCGACGGGTCATCGCCGGGGCAGTGCTTGCTGCTCAACCTCACCGCTTCCAGCGAGGCCTTGCCGCACACCCCGCACGACGACGTGGTGTAGAAGTTGCGGGTGACGTCGACGTCAGGCTTGGGGACGCCGGGCGCCAGAGTCACGTCGAGAACGTTGTAGGTGTTGACCCCGTCCTCGTTGCTGCCCCGGCAGTAGCGCACCGACACCAAGTCCTCACGCTGTGCGATCAGGCCCTCGGTCAGCAGAAACCCTTGGGCCAATTCGACATCGGCACCCGGGGTGCGCATGGTGACGGTGATGGGCGTGCCGTCCACCCGGATCTCCAGCGGTTCCTCGACCACCAGGGTTTCCGGGCGGGCCTCGGCGGTGTCGCCCGACAGGTGGTGGGCGCGGCGTCGAGCGGTGACCCGGCCCACTAGGCCCGCTCCAACCGGATGACGACGGCCTTCGACACCGGTGTGTTCGACTTCTTGGCCGTATGGTCAAGCGGCACCAGCGGATTGGTCTCCGGGTAGTAAGCCGCGGCGTTGCCCCTCGGGGTGGAGTACTCGACGATCAGGCAGTCCTTCGCACGGCGCTCCTGCCCGTCGAATTCCGAGACGAGATCGACCCGGTCGCCGGCGGCCAAGCCCATGGCCTCGAGATCTGCGGGGTTGACGAACACCACCCGGCGGCCACCTTTCACGCCGCGGTAACGGTCATCGAGGCCGTAGATGGTGGTGTTGTACTGATCGTGGCTGCGCAGCGTCTGCAGCACCAGGCGGCCCTGCGGTACCGGCACCCATTCCAGCGGCTGAACCGAGAAGTTGGCTTTACCTGTGGTGGTGCGGAATTCGCGGGAATCGCGGGGCGGGTGCGGCAGCTGGAACCCGTCGGGCTGCCGCACCTTGCGGTTGTAGTCCGCGCAGCCGGGCACCACGTCGGCGATCGCGTCCCGGATGCGGTCGTAGTCGGCGTTGAACTGCTCCCACGGCACCGGATGGTCCGGGCCCAGTAGGGTCCGGGCCAGCTGACAGACGATCGCGACCTCGCTGCGCAAATGCTCGCTGGGCGGGGTCAGGCTGCCGCGCGACAGGTGCACCATCGACATCGAATCCTCAACGGACACCATCTGTTTCCCACCGGCCTGGAAATCCTTGTCGGTGCGGCCCAGCGTCGGCAGGATGAGCGCGGTGCGCCCGTGGACCAGGTGGCTGCGGTTCAGCTTCGTCGAAATCTGGACGGTCAGGGCGCAACTTCGCAATCCGGCCTCGGTGACTCCGGTGTCGGGAGTGGCCGAGACGAAGTTGCCTCCCATCCCGATGAAGACCTTGGCGCGCCCGTCGCGCATCGCCCGGATGGCATCGACGGTGTCGTAACCGTGCTTGCGAGGACTGGTGATGCCAAACCTGCTGTCGAGGGCATCCAGAAACTTCTCGGGCATCTTCTCCCAGATGCCCATGGTCCGGTCGCCCTGCACGTTGGAGTGTCCGCGCACCGGGCATACGCCCGCACCCGGCTTGCCGATCATGCCGCGCATGAAGAGCAGGTTGGTGGCCTCGCCGATGGTGGCCACCGCGTGGTGGTGTTGGGTCAGGCCCATCGCCCAGCAGATCACGGTGCGTTGGGAGGCCATCAGCATATCGGCGACGCGACGCAGCTGGGTCTCGTCGATGCCGCTGGCCTCGGTCACCGTGTCCAGGTCGATCGCGCGGGTCTGACGGGCGTAGTCGTCGAAGCCCGCGCAATGAGTCTCGATGAACTCTCGGTCCAACACCGTGCCGGGGGCATTGTCCTCGGCTTCCAGCAGCAGCCGGCCCAGGCCGGCGAACAGGGCCATGTCGCCACCCAGGCGGATCTGTACGAACTCGTCGGCGATCGGGATTCCGTGCCCGACCACGCCGTGCACCTTCTGTGGGTCCTTGAACCGGATCAGGCCGGCTTCGGGTAGCGGGTTGATCGCAATGATCTTGGCGCCGTTGGCTTTTGCCTTCTCCAACACGGACAGCATGCGGGGGTGGTTGGTGCCGGGGTTCTGCCCGGCGATCAGGATCAGGTCGGCCTCGGTGACGTCCTCGACGGTGACCGAGCCCTTGCCGATGCCGATCGACTCGGTCAGCGCGGTGCCCGAGGATTCGTGGCACATGTTCGAGCAGTCGGGCAGGTTGTTGGTGCCGAAGCTGCGGACCATCAGCTGGTAGAGAAACGCCGCCTCGTTGCTGGTGCGCCCTGAGGTATAGAACAGCGCCTCGTCCGGGGAGGCCAGCGCATTGAGGTGGTCGGCGATCAACCGGTAGGCGTCGTCCCATTCGATCGGCCGGTAGTGCGACTCTCCGGGCGCGAGCACCATCGGCTGGGTCAGCCGGCCCTGCTGGGACAGCCAGTACTCGGGCTTGGTCTCGAGTTCGGCGATGGTGTGCCGGGCGAAGAAGTCGGGCGTCACCACGCGCTTGGTGGCTTCCTCGGCGACCGCTTTCGCCCCGTTTTCGCAGAACTCGGCCAGCTTGCGGCCGCCGTGCTCCTCGGGCCAGGCGCAGCCCGGGCAGTCGAACCCGTGCCGTTGATTGAGCTTGGTCAGCGCGGCGGCGGTGCGCAGCGGGCCCATCTGCTCGAATCCGCGTTGCATGCTGACCAGGACTGCCTTGACCCCGGCCGCTTCGTGCTCCGCGCCGGTGCTGATGACGTTGTGCTCGTCGTAATCGGCATCGATGTCCCTGGCGCTGGTCATGAACCCAATCTAGTCCTCGAAAACCGCCGGACCCGCCGCTTGGCGGACCTGCATATTCGATATTTCACATGCAGTGATAGATGTTTTCTATCGAACGGTGACGAATGCGGGGAGCCATGGCGAGTGATGTCCTGCTACAGCAGCTGGACTACCTGCTGGCGCTGGCGACCGAGCGGCACTTCGGTCGGGCGGCCGCGCGGTGCCACGTGAGCCAGCCGACACTGTCGGTGGCTATCCGCCGGCTGGAACGCGAGCTGGGGATCGTCATCGTGCAGCGGGGGCAGCGGTTCGAAGGGTTCACCGAGGAGGGCCAGCGGGTCGTGACGTGGGCACAGCGGATCGTCGCCGAACGCGACGACATGCTCGCCGACATCGACCGCATGCGCGGACGGTTGACCGTCACGGCCCGGATCGGGGCGATCCCGACCGCGGTACCCACCGGCCCGTTCATCACCACCGAGTTCCTGCGCCGCAACCCGGCCGCGTCGGTGCGCATCGAGGCACTGTCGTCCCGCGAGATCGCGCGGCGGCTGGCCGATTTCGAGATCGACGCCGGATTGACCTATCTCGACGACGAAGCCCCGCCGGGAACCCGGTCGGTGGAGATGTACCGGGAGCGCTACGTCCTGGTGGCGCCGGCCGATCATGCGCTGATGGACCAGCCGGAGATCGCCTGGTCGGATGCGGCCGGGCTGCCGCTCTGCGTGCTGACCACCACGATGCGCAACCGGCGCATCCTGGACGCCAACATGGCCGCCGAAGGCGTGCGTTATCGCCCCGTGGTGGAGGCGGATTCGGTCGACGCGCTCTATGCCCACCTGACGAACTCACCGCGCGCGACCATCGCCTCGACCGCGTGGCTGCCACAACTCGGCGTGCCTCCGGGGTTCGCCGCGCGGCCGATGGTGCAGCACGGTCCGCGTCCGGCGATCGGACTGGTGGTGCTCGACCGTGCGCCCGCGTCGATCGTGGCCGCCGCGCTCGTCGAGGTGGCCGCCGATCTCGACCTCGGAACGCGCATCGACGGTTGGTGGGCCTCAGCGGGGCAGGGAACCTAACCGGGGGAGGTCATCCGCGGTACTTCGTGACGTACTCCGTCATCGTCTTCAGCTGATACCGCGACACGTCGTGGGCATTCTCGTCCTCGGCGAACACCGACGACACCATGACGGTGTCGGCGCGGTCGTAGAAGCCGAGCTCGGCCAGGCCGCCGAAGAACTCGTCCCAATTGATGTCGCCGTCACCGATTTTCAGGTGCTGGTGCACCCGCACCGGGTTGCCGGGCGGGTTGGTGATGTAGCGCAGTCCATGGCTGCGGTGGTGGTCCATGGTGTCGGCGACGTGAACCAGGCGCAGCTTGTCACCGGCGGCACGCATGATGTCAATCATGTTGCCGCCCATATGATAGGTGTGGCACGCCACGTACACCATGCCGATGTTGGGGGAGTTGACCCCACGGATGATGCGCACTGCTTCGAGGCCGTCCTCGACGAAATCGTCTGGGTGCGGATCGATCCGGACATCGATGCCTTCGCGTTCGATGATCGGCAGTAGTTCCTCCATCGACCGGAAGAACGCGCGCTCGGATTCCTCGGCTTTCTCCGGACGGCCGGAGAACTCGGTGTTGATCACGTTGACGCCGAGGTCGACGGTGATCTGGATGACGCGCTTCCAGTTGCGTACCGCAGCTTCGCGCGCGTCGGGGTCCGGGCTGGACCAGCGCAGCACCGGCAGCACCGAGGCGATCCCCACTCCGGCATCGGCACACGCCTTTCGAAACGCCGTCACCAGTGCGTCGTCGGCACGCGGATGATTGAAGAACGGGATGAAGTCCCGGTGCGGGGTCAGCTGCAGGTACTCGTAGCCGAGTTCGGCCACCAGGCGGGGGAATTCGAGCAACTCGTAGTCGTGGTGGAACGGGGTGGGATCCAGGGCGATCTTCATCGCTACGCCCCCGGGATCGACTCGCGCGCCACCATGCCCACCGCGACCGGAAGGCCGGTCTCCAGTGCCTTGACACCGGCCGCGCACACTGCCGCCGCGGCGTAGCCGTCCCATGCCGTGGGGCCGTCTGTGTAATCCCCGGTCGAGCTGCCGTGCTGAACAGCGTCGACCCAGCGCTGGAACTCGATGTCGTAGGCCCGTCCGAACCGCTCCCGGAACCCGGGGGTGATGGTGCCACCCCAGGTTCCCGAGGCGCCTTTGCGGATCAGCCCGACATCGAGTCCGATGAATGCGGAACCCTTTTCGCCGACCAGTTCGGTGCGCACCTCATAGGCCACTCCGGTGGTGACGAACAATTCGACGTCCACGTGCTTGCCGGAGACGGTGCGCATGAGGGCGATCTGTGGGTCCTGAATGCCGTCGGGGGCACCGGGATTGACAGCCGGCTTCAGAATCTGGATCGAGTCGATCTCCTCGTCGAACAGGAACCGGGTCACGTCGACCTCGTGGACCAGGGAATCCTTGACGATCATGGAGCTGTCGAAGCTCGGGGGCACAGCCGGGTTGCGGTGTACACAGTGCAGCACCAGCGCGCGGCCGAACTCGCCGGCGTCGAGCAGGGCCTTCAGCTGCATGTACTCCTCGTCGAACCGGCGCATGAAACCGACCTGGATGAGCCGCTTTCCGAGCTCCGCCTCACGCTTGACCACCTCGAGTGACGACTCGACGTCGGTGGTCAACGGCTTTTCGCAGAGTACTGGTTTGCCGTGCTCCAGACAGGCCAGCAGTTGCTTGTCGTGCGTCGGCCCTGGCGTCGCGAGTACGACGGCATCGACTTCAGGATCGGCGATGGCGTCGAGCGGATCGGTGACGGACCGGCAGCCCGGGATGTTCGCAGCGATCTTCTCGGCTTTCTCGGCGAGAAAATCGTTCACCACGACGACTCGGGCACCGGAAATCCGGCTGGTCAGGCGCGCGACGTGGTCGGCGCCCATGATGCCGACGCCGAGGACGGCGACACGTAGATCAGACATCGGTGCTCCTAGTTGAAACGGACGGAAGGGATGCCACACGAACCCAGGTAGTTTCGGGTCCGCTTGGCGATGGGCAGGGGAGCGTCGACCTCGCAGGGGTACATGTCCTGTTCGACGATCGCGAACACGTCGATGCCGAGCTTGTCGATCTCGGCGAGCAACGGCGGCATCTCCGGAATGCCCAGCGGCGGTTCGGTCATCGCGCCCAGCTTGACGGCCTCGCCGAAGGGGAGGTCCTCAGCCTCGACCTTGGCCCGCACCTCGGGGTCGACCTGCTTGAGGTGCAGGTAGCCGATGCGCTCGGGGGCCCGGCGGATGATGGCGATGTTGTCGCCGCCGCAGTAGCTGATGTGCCCGGTGTCCAGGCACAGGTTGACGTATTCGCCGTCGGTGCCGTCGAGGAAGCGATACACGTTCTCCTCGGTGTCGACGTGGCTGTCGGCGTGCGGGTGGTATTGCGCACGTACACCGTACTTTTCGAACATGGCCTTGCCGAGCTCGTTCATGCCCTGCGTCTTCTTGCGCCACTGTTCGGTCGTCAGGCTGCGATCTTCGAGCACCGCGCCGGTGGCCGGGTCGCGCCACATCTCGGGGATCACCACGACGTGCTTACCGCCGACGGCGGCGGTCAGCTTGGCGACGTCCTCGATCTGCGTCCACACTGCATCCCACGAATTGTCCTGGTGCAGATGCTCGAAGACGGTTCCGGCGGACAGCTTCAGGTTGCGTTGGGCCAGTTCGTCGGAGAGCCGCTGCGGATCGGTGGGCAGGTAGCCGAACGGACCCAATTCGATCCATTCGTAACCAGATTCGGCCACCTCGTCGAGGAAACGGCTATAGGGCGTCTGGTTCGGGTCGTCGGGAAACCACACACCCCAAGAGTCGGGGGCCGAACCAACGAGAATCTTGCTCACTACGGGCTTCCTTCAACGATCTGACGGGTTGACGAGGGAGCGTTGAACTTTCTTCCAGTCCGCATAGCGTTCGTACGCGCTCTGGGTGGACTCCAACGTGGAGACCTCCGACACCGGGACGTCCCACCAGGACTGGCTGTCGGGTGCGTAGATCAGCGGATCGGTTTCGACATGGATCACGGTGGTGCGGTCAGCGGCCTTGGCCACTTTCATCGCGTCGGTGAACTCCGCGGCGGTGGTGACCTTGATGACGTCGGCGCCCAGACTCGCGGCATTGGCCGCCAGGTCCACCGGCAGGGTGTCGCCGTCGAGCCGCCCATCGGCGGTGCGATAGCGATAGGCGGTGCCGAACCGCTGCGAGCCCAGCGATTCGGAAAGGCCACCGATGGAGGCAAATCCGTGGTTCTGCACCAGCACCGGGATGATCTTGACGCCCTCCTGCACGGCGGTGACGATCTCGGTTGCCATCATCAAGTAGGAGCCGTCGCCGATCATGACGAACACGTCGCGGTCCGGATCGGCCATCTTCACGCCGATCCCGCCGGCGATCTCGTATCCCATGCAGGAGTAGCCGTACTCGACGTGGTACCCCTTGCGGTCGCGGGTACGCCACATCTTGTGCAGATCGCCGGGCATCGAGCCGGCCGCGCACACCACCACGTCGCGGGGCTCCGACAACGTGTTGACCAGGCCGATCACCTGATTCTGGTTCAACGCCGCGCCGTCCTCTGCCGCGTATACGGCGGATACGGTGTCCTCCCATTCGGCCGCCAGTTCGGTGACCCGCGAACCGTATTCGTCGCTCACCCGGTAGCCGTTCAGCGCCGTGCTCAGCGCCTCGAGGGCCTCACGGGCATCGGCGATCAGGCTGACCCCGCCCTGCTTCACCGCGTCGAGCGAAGCCACGTTGATGTTGACGAACCGGACCTCGGGGTTGTTGAACGCGGTCCGCGATGCGGAGGTGAAATCGCTGTAACGGGTGCCGATTCCGATGACGACGTCCGCTTCGGACGCCAGCGCGTTCGCCGCCGTGGTGCCGGTGGAACCGATCGCTCCGACCGACTGGGGGTGGTCGTAGCGCAGCGAGCCCTTGCCGGCCTGGCTCTCGGCGACCGGGATCCCAGTCCCGGACGCCAGCGCGGCCAGAGCTTCTTCGGCACCGGAGTAGTGCACCCCGCCGCCGGCGATGATCAGCGGCTTGCGGGCCGACGCGATGATCTCGGCGGCACGCGCAGTCACCGCGCGCTCAGGCAACGGGCGGGCCACGTGCCAGGTGCGTTCGGCGAACAGCGATTCCGGCCAGTCGTGGGCCTCGGCCTGCACGTCCTGCGGGATCGAAACGGTCGCGGCCCCAGTTTCGACGGGATCGGTGAGCACGCGCATGGCTCCCAGCAAGGCGGCGGGGAGTTGCTCGGGGCGCCAGACCCGGTCGAAGTAGCGGGACAGCGGTTTGAACGCGTCGTTGACCGTCACATCACCCGAAGACGGCAGCTCGAGTTCCTGCAACACCGGCGAACTGACCCTGGTGGCAAACGTATCGGCGGGGAGCAGCAGCACGGGTAACCGATTGATGGTGGCCAGTGCGGCCCCGGTGAGCATGTTCGTGGAGCCGGGGCCGATGCTGGCGGTCACCGCCCACGTCTGAAGCCGGTCCTTCTGGCGGGCATAGGCGGCCGCGCTGTGCACCATGGCCTGCTCGTTGCGACCCAGTACGTACTTGAGTCCCGGCTCCCGGCCTGACTCCGCCGCTTCGAGTTCATCTTGCAGCAGCGCCTGGCCCAGCCCGGCCACGTTGCCGTGGCCGAAGATGCCGAAGCAGCCGGCGAAGAACTTGGACCGGGCCCCGTCGCGTTCCACATATTGGTTGGCCAGGAAGCGAATGGTGGCCTGGGCCACGGTGAGTCGTATGGTGCCCTCGGCATCGACCAGTTTCCCGGTCGACTTGGGTGCGGTGGATACCACGGGATCAGGCTCCTTCGCGTGGGCCGGCGCCGAACGGCAGCCGGCGATCGATTTCCTGGTGTTCCCAGCTGCCCCGCAGCCAGGTGTGGTTCGGGTCGTCACAGATCAGCCAGGCCCGGTCGGGGCCGGACCCGGCCATGACGTTGAGGTAATACATGTGGTGGCCCGGTGCCGCGATCGACGGTCCGTGATAGCCGTGCGGCACCAGCACGACGTCGCCGGTGCGGACTTCCTCCAGCACCTCGATGGGTCGTTCCGGGGTGCCGTAGACCCGGTGATACCCGAATCCCGGTGTGCCGGCGGGGCTGTCGGCGATCTCGAAGTAGTAGATCTCTTCCAGCTGGGTCTCCACCTCGGTGTTCTCGTCATGTTTGTGCGCCGGATAGCTCGACCAGTTGCCGCCCGGGGTGATGACCTCGCACGCGATCAGCGAGTCGGCCTCGAACGTGGTGGCGGTACCGAAGTTGTGGACCTGGCGGCTGCAGTTGCCGGCACCGCGAAGTTCGACGGGGACGTCGGCGGCGGCGCGCCGTCGGTTCGGAAATGACCGCGACGCACGGGCCCCGCAGATCGCGAAGCGGCCCGCACCGGAGAGCCGGTATTCCTGTCCGATGCCGAGATAGACCATGTCCGCGGGGCCGTCGAACACCGAGGACCGCGGGGAGAGCTCGAAGGTTTCCCCGTCGCATTCGACTGTGCCGCCACCGGTCAGCGGAATGATCATGACCTCGGTATGGCCGGTGTGCAGTTCCGCTGACTGGCTGTCATCCAATTCCAGTACCCGCAACGAGGATTCGGCCCACCCCGCGGATTCCGGGGTGACCTCGACGGTGAACGGCAGTTCGGCGCTGCGAGCTGGGATGTACCACTTGGAATGCATGGTCACCTCACCAACTTCACCGCGGTCGCCACCGCTGAGCGGACGTCGTCGTCGGGCGGGTACAACAGAGTTCGTCCCACGATCAGGCCCCGTACCGACGGCAGGGTCAGCGCTTTCTCCCAGGTTGCGAACGCCGCGTCGGGATCGGTGGGGTCACCGCCCAGCAGCAGCGTGGGCATGGTGGTCGACTCCATCACCCGATCCATCTCGTCGACGACCGGAAGCTTCATCCAGGTGTATGCCGAGGTCGACCCGAGCCCCTGGCTGATGTGTACGGACTTGATCACCGCGTCGGGGGACAGGTCGTTGCGGACCTTGCCGTCGACCCGGCTGGACATGAACGGCTCCAGCATGGCGATTAGGCCGTGTGCGGCGAGCGCGTCGACCGCCTGGGCGCACGACGCCAGCGTGGACACCGTCCCGGGATCGTCGAGGTCGATGCGGCACAACATCTTTCCGCCGTTCATGCGGGCCGCAGCCGTCGATGCCGCGGTGGCGCCCGTCATCCGGTCGTCGAGTTCGAAGGACGACCCGGCCAGCCCGCCTCGGTTGAAGGAGGAGAACACCACCTTGTCCTCCAGCGCGCCGAGCAGCAGCAGGTCGTCGAGAATGTCGGCGGTGGCCAGCACGCCGTCGACCCCGGGGTCGGCGAGGGCCGTGCACAGCCGGTCGAGCAGGTCGGTGCGGCTGTTCATGGCGGTGGGCCGGGATCCGACGGCGAGCGCGCCGCGGGCCGGATGATCGGCCGCGACGATCATGAGCTTGCCGTCACCCCGTACGGTGGGCCGGGTGGTGCGGTGCTGCCAGGCCGCGGCGATCGTGCCGGGCTCGGACGCCCGGAGTTCGGTGATCGCGGCGTAGTCCGTGCACACGGTGGGTCTAGACATTGACGGCCTCCACGGCGGTTTGGTCGGCGAGGGCGGCCACCTCCGCGGCGGTCGGCATCGCGGTCGAGCATTCGAGCCTGGAGGCGACGATGGCCCCGGCGGCATTGGCGTAGCGCAAGGTCTTCTCCAGCGGCCAGTTGTGCAAAAGACCGTGAATGAGGCTGCCGCCGAAGGCATCTCCAGCACCGAGGCCGTTCACCACATCGACTTCGTTGGGCGGTACGGTGACCGCACTCTGCTTGGTCTTGCCCAGCACGCCGCGCGGCCCTTGTTTGACGATCGCCAGCTCCACGCCGAGGTCGAGCAGGGCGTCGGCAGCCTTGTGCGGGTTGGTCTCACCGACCGCGATCTCACATTCCTCGCGGTTGCCCACTGCCACGGTGACGTGCTGAAGTGCGCGCTGAACCTGTTCGGTGGCCGCGGCCGGGGTCTCCCAGAACATCGGCCGGTAGTCGAGAT
The DNA here is from genome assembly GCA_001942045.1 of Mycolicibacterium porcinum. Taxonomy (GTDB): domain Bacteria; phylum Actinomycetota; class Actinomycetes; order Mycobacteriales; family Mycobacteriaceae; genus Mycobacterium; species Mycobacterium porcinum_A. Next base: position 54,421 of record MSTD01000020.1, on the reverse strand, counting down.
CGAGGACGGTCAGCGGTGCTCGCCCCCGGATCTGCCAGGCGGCAAAATGCGCTGCGCGGCTGGGCTCCTCGGACAATCCGGTGACCGTCGACCAATACAGCCGGGCGCTGCGCACGGCTTCGGCGTCGATCTCGTCGGGGCGGATCTGCAGATCGGGCGCCGACGGCTTGCGGTAGAAGTACAGCGGGAAATCGTCGGGTGGGAAGATCTCGCAGAACGTCACCGGTGTGGGGAACTCGCCGTGGGTGGTGACGAAGCGGTTGTCGACGCCGAGGGCGGCGAGTTCGTTGCGCACGTACCGGCCGAATGGATCATCCCCGACCCCTGAGATCAGTGCGCTGCGATTGCCCAGACGCGCCGCTGCGACCGCGACATTCGCGGCGCTGCCGCCCAGGAACTTGCCGAACGACGTGACCTCCTCCAGGCCAACGCCGATCTGCAGGGGATAGACGTCGACTCCGCTGCGCCCGATGGCAAGGACATCGAATGCCTTGTTGGCGGTATCTGTCACGGTTGACTCCCGTATGCGGTGCGTATGCGAGTAGGCATGAATTCGAGCGGTGGCGAGTGCTGCGCTCTCGCTGTCGAGAGTGCTCTCCGTCACGGTCTCGTGTCAAGACTTTGTTCGGACATTCTTACTTTCAGTCATTAGGCAGGTACGCTGAGAATCCGCCCCGCGCAAACCGGGCGTGGACCACACGAGGATCGGAGCGAGAGTGACCCCGACGCTGTCCGTCGAGCTCGACCGTTCGAGCCCGGTGCCGCTGTACTTCCAGGTCGCCCAGGTTTTCGAGAAGGCGATCCTGGACGGACAGCTCAAGCCGGGGGACCGGTTCGAGAACGAGCTCGCTCTGGCCAGCCGGCTCAACCTGTCTCGGCCGACCACCCGGCGCGCCATCCAGGAACTCGTCGACAAGGGTCTGTTGGTTCGCAAGCGCGGCGTCGGCACGCAGGTGGTCCAGACCCCAGTGCACCGCCCCGTCGAGCTCACCAGTTTGTATGACGATCTGGCCCGCGCAGGTCAGGAACCGGCCACGAAGGTGCTCGAGTACTCGATCGGGCCGGCTTCCGACGAGGTCGCGGGATGGTTGAACGTCCAGCCGGGCAGCGAGGTTGCGACGATGCGCCGGCTGCGTACGTCGAACGGCCAGCCGTTGGCCGTGATGACCAACTACCTGCCCGCCGCCCTCGCGCCCGACGAGGAGCAGTTGGAACAGTCGGGCCTGTACCGGTCTCTTCGTTCCCGCGGTGTCCACATCAGGCTGGCCCGGCAGCGGATCGGGGCCAGGGCGGCCAGTCGGGACGAGGCGCGGCTGCTCGACGAGAAGCCCAAGGCTCCGCTGCTGGTGATGGAACGGACGGCATTCGACGATTCGGGACGCATCGTGGAGTACGGCAGTCACGTGTACCGCGCCTCGCGCTACTACTTCGACACCACCCTCGTGGATCGCTAGGGAATCGCCGAACTGGTTCTCTCCCTGACTCTTTCGTCACCTGTTCGCCCTGCGGCACCGGTTCTCCGGTGCCGCACTTACGTTTGATATGCGGTCCTAATGTCCGAACAAAGTCTTGACTTTCGAATGTGAGCGGTATTACATCGACTGCGAGGCCGTGTCGCTTGTCAGTCAGACGCTTAAGCACCGCGGCGACGTCGATGGCAAGGAGAAACAATGAGGTTCAGTCGGCTCGCGGTGATAGCTGCGGCGGGTGTGCTGGTGATGGGCGCCGCCGCGTGCTCCAGCACCGGTGGAAAACCGCGGAGCAACGGTGGCGGAATGGGCGGCGGCACCGTCGACACTCCGCGGGCCACCATCGCGATGATCACCCACGAGGTGCCGGGTGACTCCTTCTGGGACCTGGTCCGCAAGGGCGCCGAGACTGCGGCGAAGAAGGACAACATCGAGCTGCGGTACTCCTCCGATCCCGAGGCGCCCAATCAGGCCAACCTGGTCCAGACGGCAGTCGACAGCGGTGTGCAGGGCATTGCGGTGACGCTGGCCAAGCCGGACGCCATGAAGGCCGCCATCGAAAACGCCACGGGCAAAGGCATTCCCACGGTAGCGTTCAACGCCGGTCTCGATGCCTGGCAGAAGATCGGCGTCAAGGAGTACTTCGGTCAGGACGGCTACATCGCCGGACAGGAAGCCGGCCGGCGACTCACCGAAGAAGGCGCCAAGAAGGTCCTGTGTGTGATCCAGGAACAAGGCCACGTCGACCTCGAGGCCCGCTGCGCCGGCGTCAAGAACACCTTCCCCGCGACCGAGACGCTCAACGTCAACGGCAAGGACATGCCGTCGGTCGAGTCGACCATCACCGCCAAGCTGCAGCAGGACCGGTCAATCGACTATGTGGTGACGCTCGGTGCGCCGTTCGCGCCGACCGCCGTGCAGTCGATACGCAATTCGGGCAGCTCGGCGAAGGTCGGCACGTTCGACACCAATGCCGCACTGGCCGACGCGATCAAGAACGGTGACGTCCAGTGGGCCGTCGACCAGCAGCCGTTCCTGCAGGGTTACCTCGCCGTCGACTCACTGTGGCTCTACCTCAACAACGGCAACGTCATCGGCGGCAATCAGCCGACCCTGACCGGTCCGTCGTTCATCGACAAGACGAACATCGACTCGGTTGCCGAATACGCGAAGAACGGGACGCGCTAGCCATGAGTACCCAGGCAGACCTCAATCTCGAAACGCACAAAGTAATCCGTGACGAGCGAGTCAAGGAACAGAACAAGCTGCAGCGCTTGCTGATTCGCCCCGAGATGGGGGCGGCGATCGGTGCGATCGGCATCTTCGTACTCTTCCTGATCGTCGCCCCGCCCTTCCGGACCCCGGAAGCCCTGGCCACCGTGCTCTATGCCAGCTCGACGATCGGCATCATGGCCGTCGGGGTCGGCGTGCTGATGATCGGCGGTGAGTTCGACCTGTCCTCAGGCGTCGCCGTCACCACGGCTTCGCTGTCCGCCTCGATGCTGTCGTACAACCTGCACCTGAATCTGTGGACGGGTGCGGTTCTGGCGCTGGTGATGGCGCTGGCGGTCGGCTTCTTCAACGGCTACATGGTGATGAAGACCAAGATCCCGTCGTTCCTCATCACACTGAGCACGTTCTTCATGCTCGCCGGCATCAACCTCGCGGTGACCAAGCTGCTGTCCGGTCAGGTCGCCACCCCGAGCGTGTCGGATATGGAGGGATTCGATTCCGGCCGAGCAGTTTTCGCGTCGTCGTTCAACATTCTCGGGGTGTCGGTGCGCATCACCGTGGTGTGGTGGATCCTGTTCGTCGTCATCGCCACCTACGTGCTGTTCAAGACGAAGATCGGCAACTGGATCTTCGCCGTCGGCGGCAACCAGGACAGCGCCCGCGCCGTCGGTGTACCGGTGATGAAGGTGAAGATCGGCCTGTTCATGGTGGTCAGCTTCTGCGCCTGGTTCGTCGGCATGCACCTGCTGTTCGCGTTCAACACCGTGCAGTCCGGCCAGGGCATCGGCAACGAGTTCTTCTACATCATCGCCGCGGTGGTCGGCGGATGCCTGCTCACCGGTGGCTACGGCACCGCGATCGGAACCCTGATCGGTGCCTTCATCTTCGGCATGACCAACCAGGGCATCGTCTACGCCGGGTGGAACCCGGACTGGTTCAAGTTCTTCCTCGGCGGGATGCTGCTGTTCGCGGTGATCGCCAACAATGTCGTCCGTAACTACGCAGCGAAAAGGTAAGTAGATGAGCACAACTGCTGAAGCCCCGATCGCGGAGACCCCGTCGGGCGGTGCGGTGCCACTGGTCGAACTCAAACACGTCGGCAAGAGCTACGGAAACATCATCGCGCTCAAGGACATCAACCTGCGAGTCGGTGCCGGTGAGGTGACGGGCGTGCTCGGCGACAACGGCGCGGGCAAGTCCACGTTGATCAAGATCATCGCGGGCCTGCACAAACCCACCGAGGGGGAGTTGCTGATCGACGGCACGCCCACGGTGTTCGACTCGCCCAAAGACTCGCTCAAGGCCGGAATCGCGACCGTGTACCAGGACCTCGCAGTGGTTTCGCTGATGCCCGTGTGGCGCAACTTCTTTCTCGGAAACGAGTTGCGCAAGAAGGGCATCCTGCCGTCGCTGGATATTTCCGCGATGCGCGCGACCACCATTTCCGAGCTGCACAAGATGGGTATCGACCTGCCCGATGTCGACGCGCCGATCGGCTCGCTCTCAGGTGGCCAGCGTCAGTGTGTGGCGATCGCGCGGGCGATCTTCTTCGGGGCCCGGGTGCTGATCCTCGACGAGCCGACGGCGGCTCTCGGTGTCAAGCAGTCCGGCATGGTGCTGCGCTACATCACCGCTGCCAAGGAGCAGGGGTTCGGGGTCATCTTCATCACCCACAACCCGCACCACGCGCACATGGTGGGTGACCACTTCGTGCTGCTGAACCGTGGACGGCAGAAACTGGACTGCACCTACGACGAGATCTCACTGGAGACCCTGACCCAGGAGATGGCCGGCGGCAACGAACTCGAGGCGCTCAGCCACGAACTCCGCCGCTGATCACCGGGCCAGTGCCCCGTCGGCCACTCGCCGGCGGGGCGCTGCACTATCTACGGGTCAGCGCGAACACCCGCAGATCCCGGTCGGTGCGGGTCTGGTAGGCCCGGTACATCGGGTAGGCGAGAAACCGCTGTAGAGCCGCGTCCCGTTCGCCGTCCGTGAGCAACGTCGCTGTAACCGGGATGTCTTGCCCGGCCATCGATATGGAGGCCTGCGGTTCGGCGACCAGATTGGTCGACCACGACGGATGATGTTGCTGGCCGAAATTGCTACCCATCACCAGCAGGCGGTCGCCTTCGTGGACATAGCTGAGCACGGAGGTGCGCGGCAGGCCGGATTTCCTTCCGGTGGTGGTCAAGAGCAGTTCGGGCATCGACAACGGGCCGAACAACGAGAAACGGCCCTTGGTGCGGTCGACCACCCGTCGGTCGAACGGAACGATCGCGCGGATCACCTTCGAACCGAACGGGGATGCGGCGAACGCGAACACCGGCTCGAACAACGGCGAGATGTCGTCACGCCCCCATTTGCCGTGCGGGAAGGATGCCTCGGACATCCCGCCATTGTGCGCGGGCCGGCCGCTCCGAAACTACGGTTTGTGGTGGGTTTCGGGCCGAATTCCGTCACAAAGCGTAGTTTCGGCGGCTCAGGAAAACGCGGCGCGGAAGGCCTCCAACGCGGCGGCGCTGTCGCCGGACGCGTAGGCCTCCATGCCGACCGGCCCGGTATAGCCGCTGTCCCGCAACGCCTTTGCCACAGCCGGATAGTGGATCTCGCCGGTCCCCGGCTCAAAACGACCCGGCACATCGGCGACCTGGATCTCGCCGATCGCCGAACCGGCCCGGCGCACCAGATCAACGAGGTTGCCCTCGCCGATCTGGGCGTGATAGAGGTCGAGCATCATCTTGACGTTCGGATGGTCGACGGCCTCGATCAGCGCCAGGGTGTCCTTGGCGCGGGCCAGCGGAACGCCGGGGTGGTCGACGATCGTGTTGAGGTTCTCCAGACAGAACGTCACACCGGCATCGGCGCCGAGTTCGCCGAGAGCTTCGAGCCCACGCAATGCAGACAGCCACATCTCGCCCGTGGCCCGGTACTGCGGGCGGGCGGCCCGCCCCTCGATCAGTTCTCCAGGGTGCACGACGAGGCGCGCAACACCAAGCACCGCAGCGGCCTTGATCGCCGCCTCCGCGGTCCGGACCACTTCTCGGGCGCCGTCGGGGTCGTAGAGGTCGCCGCGCAGATATCCGGTCATCGACGAGAACCGGGCTCCGGTTGCGGCCAGCGCGTCGAGATCCTTGTCGTCGAAGCTCCAGATCTCCACGGAGAAGCCGAGTTCGGCGATCCGCCGGGCGCGCTCGATGATGTCGAGGTCGGTGAAGACCATCTCGGCACACACGGCCAGTTCGAATGTCCGGGTCATTGTCCTTCTCCTTGAGCCGGGCTATCGGGGTTGCAATCCGGCGGCCCGGTATGCGGCGTCGACGTAGGCCATGTTGGTCACCGCGTCCGCGGACCCGAACGGCAGAGCCGCACCGTTCTGGACGTGATCGGCAAACGCCTCGAGCTGATACGTGTAGCTGGCCCGGGTGCCGAGCCGTTCGACGCGTTCCCCGGCGGCGGTCCGCACGGTGAGCCGATCGTCGTCATTGGGCCGGATGAAGTCATGCACCAGTAGCTCACCGTCCTGGCCGGTGATTCGCACCGTGAACGAATACTCTGGTGCCACCATCGAATTGGCGCTCAGCGCAGTCGCGCCGCCCGGGAATTCGAGCTCCACGTCGCACATCGCGTCCACACCGGGCGAGTGCTGCTGAGCCCGGGCGGACGTGACGGACGGGGCGCCGCGAAGCCCGTCGACGTCCAAGCGGCCCAACGACCGCAGGACGTGCATGCCGTAGCAGCCGAGGTCCATGAGCGCACCACCCGCGAGCTCCAGTGACCAGCGCGGGTCGTCGGCGTCGGGGGCGGGCATCGCCATCCGCACCTCGACCCGGGTGAGTCGACCGATCTCACCGCCGGCGGCCAAGGTGAAGGCCCGCTGTGTCACCGGGTGGAAGAAGTAATGGAACCCCTCCGGCACGGTTACCCCGGCTACCTCAGCGGCCCGGGCGACGGTGGCGGCCTCAGACCTGTTGCGCGCGAACGGCTTCTCGCTGAGAACCGGCTTGCCGGCGGCGACGGCAGCCAGGTTCCACGGTGCATGCAATCCGTTGGCCAATGGGTTGTAGACGACGTCCACTTCCGCGTCGTCGATTACGTCCGCGTACGAATCAACCACGCGTTCCACGCCGAACTTCTCGGCAAAAGCCGCCGCGCGCTGCCGATCACGCGCGGCGACCGCCACCAGTCGGTGACCAAGCTCCTGCGCGGGCCCCACGATCGCCTTCTCGGCGATGCGGGACGCCCCGAGAATGCCGATGCGCAGTCCGGTCACGAGGTCACAGACTTGAGGTAGGCCACGCTGGTGAGCACATCGGCGAGCGGACCGTCACCGGCCGGTGCGCCGTCCAGAATGGTGTCCTGCTCCAACACGAACCAACCGTCGAACCCGTTGTCCCGCAACACCGAGACAATTCCCGCGATGTCGATGTCCCCGGTGCCCAACGGCGTGTACATACCGGCGCGCACCGCATCGGTATAGGTCATCTCACCGGACTGCACCTTGGCGGCCAACGCGGCGTCCACGTCCTTCAGATGGGTGTGCTTGATGCGGTGTGGCACGGCCTTGGCCAGCTCCAGGGGGTCGGTGCCCCCGATCAGCAGGTGGCCGGTGTCCAGGCACAGCGGAATGGTCGAGCCGGCCAGCACCCGGTCCACATCGTCGCGGGTTTCGACCATCGTGCCGACGTGTGGGTGAAGCACGGCCAACAGACCGGCCTCGGACGCGATTCCGCAGAGCCGGTCGAGGTTGGCCAGCAGCGTCGCCCACTGGTCGTCGTCGAGTTCGGGCCGCGAGTCGTAGCCGTCGGCGCCGGTAGCCGCTGCCAGCACCACCACACCGGCGCCCGCTGCGCGAAGCGAGGTGAGTGGTCCGGCCAGATCCTCGGCCGGGTTGTGGCCGGCATCGTGGAGCACCACGGGAACGAACCCGCCGACACATGAAAGCTGATGTGCGGCAAGAACCTCAGTGAGCTCAGCGGTATCGGCGGGCAGAAAGCCGTCCGGGCCCAGCTCGGTCGCGGACAGCCCCGCCCCGTGCATCTCGGTCAGCACGCGGTCAGGCTCGAGCTGGTGGCCCCAGCCGGGAACCTCACACACGCCCCACGAGATCGGTGCTCCGGCGATTTTGACGCTCATGCGTTGCGAACCTCCTCGATACGCACCGGAGTGCCCCGGCGCAGAGACTCGGTGGCGGCCTCGGCCAACCAGGCCACCTCGACGGCGTCGGCCACCGTGGCACCGGCGACCGGCGCACCCTTGGCCACCTCGACGAAGCCGGCCAGTTCGGTGCGGAACGCCTCGGTGAAGCGGTCCATGAAGAAGTTGTGTGCGGGTCCGGCCGGGAATGTGTTGCCCGGATCCACATTCCGCATCGGTACGCCCTGATCCCAGCCGGCGGCCACGCTGTCGTCGAACCCGTGCACCTCGAGGCGGCAGTCGTATCCGCGGGCGTTGTAGCGGGCATTCGACACGACACCCAGGGCGCCTCCGTCGAACCGCACGATCACCGCGGCGGTGTCCACGTCGCCGTACTCGGCGAACAGCGGATCGCCCTGCACGGTTCCGGTGGCGTACACCTCGACCGCGTTCTGGCCGGTGATCCAGCGGATGATGTCGAAATCGTGAACCGCGCAGTCCCGGAAGATTCCGCCCGAGCCCTTGATGTAGTCAAGCGGCGGGGGAGCCGGATCCATGGTGGTGCTGCGCACCGTGTGCAGGATGCCCAGCGAGCCATCGTCCACCGCACGCTTGGCCGCGGCGAAGGCCGCGTCGAAGCGGCGTTGGTACCCGACCTGGACGGGAACCCCAGACCGCGCGATGATCTCGGCCACCCGCGCGCTTTCGGCGGCGGTCGAGGCGATCGGCTTTTCGCAGAAGGTCGGGATGCCACGCTCGACCGCGGCCAGCGTCAGCTCGGCGTGCGCCGGGGTGGCAGCGGCCACTACCACGCCGTCCACGCCCGATGACAACAGCTCTTCGACGGTGTCGACGGCTTTCGCACCGTGCTTGGCGGCCACCGCGGCCGCCACGTCGGTGCGCTCGTCGGTGATCACCAGGCCATCCAAACCGTCCAGGGCGGAAAGGGTTTCGGTGTGGAAGGCGCCGATGCGGCCCAGTCCGATAACGCCGAGCGTGGTCATGGGATTCTCCGTTCTTGCTGCTGATCGAGGATGGTGTCGAGTTCTTCTGGGGTAAGGCGGTCGGCCAGCGCGGCCAGTACGGTGTCGACCTGGCTGGGTGGGGCCAGGCTGCCGATGGGTTGGTCCTTGTCGAGATTGGTCGGGAAGGCGTAGCCCTCGGCGGTGGCGTTGACGGCGTTGGCCAACTCCCGCTCGGGGCACCCTGCGGCCTTCATCTCCAGCAGGGCGGGGTAGACGGCGCGGACCATGGCGGTGCGGTCGAGAACCTCCATCGCGCGCCCGAACGGTGAGGAGATCTGCAGCAGGTTCGCCATGCGCCGGATATCGGTCGAGGTGTTGGTGCCTGCGCCGTGATATAGCGCCGGGTTGAAGAACACCGCGTCGCCTTTGCCCAACGGCACCTGAACCTGGTGGGCCGCGAAGAACTCGATGAACTCCGGCCGGTAGAACGCGATGTAACCGGCCTCGAACGTCTGGGAGTACGGCAGGAGCATGGTCGGCCCGCTCGCCAGCGGCATGTCACAGTGCGCGACGGCGCCCTGCAGCGTCATCGCCGGCGAGAGCCGGTGCAGGTGCGCGGGGTAGTCGGCCAGCTGGTCCGGTGTCACGAATCCGAGGTGGTAGTCGCGGTGCGGAACCTGCGCGGCACCACCGGGATTGACGACGTTGACCTGTGAGGTGACCTGATAGCGCGGGCCGAGCCAGGCCTCGGACACGAGTGCCAGCGCGTCGTTGGCGTAGTAGGCGGCATACACCTCGGGGGAGTGCAGGGCCAGCTTCTGCGCGGCATTCCAGATGCGGTCGTTGACGCCTGCCTTGCCGAAATGATCACCGGCGGCGGCGCCTCCGGTGCGTTGGGCTTCGATCAGTGTGACGAAGGCCGCGCTGGCCCGGTCGACGACATCCGCATCGAAGACTCCCTCGAACACCACGACGCCGGGTCCGTCGGCCAGCACGCGGATCAGCTCGGTCTGCAGCTCGCGGCGCTCGGTGCCGGCCATGGTCGCGGCCGAATACACCGGGATGTTGTGCCGGATATCGGCGGCCAGTGGGTATTCGGCGGCGTCGGTGGTGCGGGACACCTGGGCGCGGAAGTCGTCGAGTGAGCAGTCGGCGTCCTCGATCCAGGCCCGGCGCCCGGTGCGCATGGTGGCGGTCATGGCAGCCAGTCTTGCTGTGTTCTGTGGCACAATCAACGGCAAAAAGCCATCAAAAAACCATCAGAAACACGTGGAGGTCAGGGTGGCGCACCGATACAAAGTCCGTGAGATCGCGCAGCAGTGTGGATTGAGCGAGGCCACGGTGGACCGGGTGCTCAACGACCGCCCGGGTGTGCGGGAGAACACCCGGGCCGAGGTACGCCAGGCGATCGCGGATCTGGACAAGCAGCGGGCGCAGTTGCGGCTCAACGGGCGCCGCTACCTGATCGATGTGGTGATGCAGACACCGCAGCGGTTTTCCGACGCGTTCCGGGCAGCGGTCGAGGCCGAGTTGCCCACATTCGCCCCGGCCATGCTGCGGGCCCGCTTCCATCTGTGGGAATCGGGTTCGACCGCGCAGATGGTCGACACCCTGGCCGGTATTCGCAGCAGTCACGGCGTGGTGCTGAAGGCGGCCGACGAGCCAGAAGTCGCCGAGGCCGTCGACCAACTCGTCGCCGCCGGCGTCCCGGTGGTGACGTACGCGACCGACATCCCCACCAGCGCGCGCAGTGCGTACGTCGGCATCGACAACCACGGAGCGGGCGCTACGGCGGCCTACCTGATCGAGCAATGGCTCGGGCCGTCCTCGTCGGAGGTGCTGATCACCCTGAGCCGCACCGTGTTTCGCGGCGAGGGTGAACGTGAGGTGGGATTCCGGTCCGGGCTGCGCGGCTCTGGTCGCGCTGTCGTCGAGGTCACCGACAGCGACGGCATCGATGCGACCAACGAACGGCTGGTGCTCGACGCGCTGGAGCGTCACCCTTCGGTGGAGGCGGTCTACTCGCCGGGCGGCGGCAACGCGGCCACGGTGGCGGCGTTCGAGAAGCTCGGCAGGGAGTGCCGGGTCTTCGTCGCCCACGATCTCGACGTGGACAACCGCAGACTGCTGCGCGAGGGCAGGATCTCGGTGGTGCTGCACAACGACCTGCGCGCCGATGCGCGGCTGGCCATGCGGTTGATCCTGCAGCAACACGGCGCACTGCCGGGTGAGGCGGTGCGGCCGGTGCCCATCCAGGTGATCACGCCGTATAACTTGCCGGCGTGACCGTTCCGGCTCAGCCGGGTTCTGCGGTCGGGGCCGGTTCGGCCTTGACCGGCGGCGTGGCCGCAGGGATTTCGGGCGTCGACGGCGGCACGGACTGCGTCACGGTCTCGCCGAACTGCATGGTGGGTTCGGCTGCGGGTACGGACATTTCGGTGGCGTCATCGATCTGGGCGGTCTGGATCCCCAGTACCGCCATGACCGCTGCGGCGGCCACGCCGGTGGTACAGAGGAGCAGTTTCGTTCTCGAACCCGTGCGCATCTCGCAAAACCCTTCGTCACAACATTGGCTACCTATGTGATTTGAAGGCGGATCCGGTGCGTGACATTCCATCCTCGGGTGTGTGACATGAGTCACATTTGAGTGTCGGCTCGGGGCTTGCGTGGGGTCGGAGGGCGCGGCGATCGTCCTGACCGGGACACTTCTTCCATGCCACGAGAGCTAGTCCCCGGGGTCACCGTCCTCGGCAACCTCGCGATCGACATCATCAACGGGGCGCCGCCGAGCCCCGGCGGATGTGCATCGTTCGCCGGAGTGGCGCTGCAGGCCGCGGGCGGGACCGGCCGGATCGTCGCGATGGGCGCCGAACGTGATCACGCCCTGTTCGACGGGCTGCGCGCGCGGTTCGGGTCGCTGGTGGAGATTCTGCCCTCGGAACTGACGAGTTCGTTCAGCCTGGACTACGACGACACCGATCACCGGCACATGGGTGTCCAGGCGATCGGCCCGGTGTGGACGGCCGCGGACATCGAGGTGGCGGATCCGGGTACGACATGGGTGCACCTGGCTCCCTTGCTGCGCACCGATTTTCCGGCTGGCACTCTTGCTGCGCTGGCGGCGCGCGGTCATCGCGTTGCCTATGACGGCCAGGGTCTGGTGCGCGCCGACCGGTTGGGCCCGCTGGTCGAGGATCGGCACTTTCCCGCCGGTCTGCTCGCCGATGTCGACATCCTGAAGCTGGCCGAGGACGAGGCGGTGATCGTCGCCGACGGCCCGTTCGACGAGTCGACGGCCCAGCGACTCGGCGTCGAGGAAATCCTGGTGACTTACGGCTCCGAGGGCTGTGACATCTATATCGAGGGCGCGGTGGAACGCGTCCCGGCCGCCTGGCGGGTTCTGGATGTCCAGACCACCGGGGCGGGGGATATGTTCACCGCTTGCTATGTGGCGCACCGCGCGGCTGGTCATGACCCGCATCGTGCCGCGGAAGCGGCCAGTGAGCTGGTGGCCATGGAGCTGGACAAGCGGGTGCACACCGGGACCCCCGATCTGGCGTAGGCGCAGGTCGGGGATCTAAACTCGACAGGTGTCAACTATGTGCTTGCCGGTGCTAGCAGACAGCTACCGGCCGGTAGCTTTTTCCTTAGAGAATGACATTCTCCTAAACGTGACGAAAACCACAGTTTTGTCTCAAAACCGGCTCCTTCACGCCCACGATCAGCACCTTCGTTCCGAACCCACCCGCGTGTCGGGGTGCGGCGCGGTGAAGCGCAGCCTAAGAGCAGTGCAATAATCGGTACTGGTAGTGACATCAAAATTCTGTGAACGTTTGATCCGGCGGCGCGTCACGTGACAGCGGCTCGGAAAGACGTGGTCAAAGAACGTGTGAAAGGCGGTAGCCGTGGGTGAGAACGGCAACGGCAATGGCGCCGCGCCGCGGCAGAAGCTCGAGAAGGTCGTCATCCGCTTCGCCGGCGACTCCGGCGACGGTATGCAGCTGACCGGTGACCGCTTCACCTCTGAAGCTGCGCTGTTCGGCAACGACCTCGCGACCCAGCCGAATTACCCGGCCGAGATCCGCGCGCCACAGGGCACCCTGCCCGGTGTGTCGTCGTTCCAGATCCAGATCGCCGACTACGACATCCTGACCGCCGGTGACCGCCCCGACGTGCTCGTGGCGATGAACCCGGCCGCCCTCAAGGCGAACGTGCCGGATCTGCCCCGCGGTGGCCTGATCATCGCCAACTCCGATGAGTTCACCAAGCGCAACCTCGCCAAGGTCGGATACGACAACAATCCGCTAGAGGATGACACGTTGTCCGACTATGTGGTGACGTCCGTCGCGATGACGACACTGACCCTGGGCGCGGTCGAGGCGATCGGCGCCACCAAGAAGGACGGCCAGCGCGCCAAGAACATGTTCGCGCTCGGCCTGCTGTCCTGGATGTACGGCCGCGAGCTCGAACACAGCGAGGCGTTCATCCGCGAGAAGTTCTCCCGCAAGCCCGATGTGGCCGAGGCCAACGTCCTCGCGTTGAAGGCTGGCTGGAACTACGGCGAGACCACCGAGGCGTTCGCCACCACCTACGAGGTGTCGCCGGCCAAGCTGAAGTCGGGTGAATACCGACAGATCTCGGGCAACACCGCGCTGGCCTACGGCATTGTGACCGCCGGGCATCTGGCCCAGATCCAGGTCGTGCTGGGCACCTACCCGATCACCCCGGCGTCGGACATCCTGCACGAGCTGTCCAAGCACAAGAACTTCAACGTCCTGACCTTCCAGGCCGAGGACGAGATCGCCGGCATCGGCGCGGCCATCGGCGCGTCGTACGGCGGCGCGTTGGGCGTCACCAGCACTTCGGGTCCCGGTGTCTCGCTCAAGTCCGAGGCCATCGGCCTGGCCGTGATGACCGAACTGCCGCTGATCATCATCGACGTGCAGCGTGGCGGCCCGTCGACGGGTCTTCCCACCAAGACCGAGCAGGCCGACTTGTTGCAGGCACTGTTCGGCCGCAACGGCGAGTCGCCGGTCGCGGTCCTGGCCCCGAAGTCGCCGTCGGACTGCTTCGACGTCGCTGTGGAGGCCGCGCGCATCGCGGTCGACTACCACACCCCGGTCATCATCCTGTCCGACGGCGCGGTCGCCAACGGCTCTGAGCCGTGGCAGATCCCGGACATCAGCACCTATCCGCCGATCGAGCACAAGTTCGCCAAGTCCGGCGAGCCGTTCGCGCCGTACGCGCGTGATCCCGAGACCCTGGCCCGCCAGTTCGCGGTGCCCGGCACCCCGGGCCTGGAGCACCGGATCGGTGGCCTCGAGGCCGCCAACGGTTCCGGCAACATCTCGTACGAGCCCAAGAACCACGACCTGATGGTGCGGCTGCGCCAGGAGAAGATCGCCGGCATCACGGTGCCCGATCTCGAGGTCGACGACCCCAACGGCGATGCCGAACTGCTCATGTTGGGCTGGGGGAGCAGCTACGGACCGATCGGCGAGGCATGCCGGCGGGCCCGCCGCAAGGGCATCAAGGTGGCTCAGGCCCATCTGCGCCACCTCAACCCCTTCCCGGCCAACCTCGGGGAGGTGCTGCGCCGCTACCCGAAGGTCGTGGTGCCGGAGATGAACCTGGGTCAGCTCGCGCTGCTGCTGCGCGGCAAGTACCTGGTCGACGTCCAGTCGGTGACCAAGGTGGAGGGCATGGCCTTCCTGGCCGACGAGGTCGAGGGCATCATCGATGCGGCCCTGGACGGCACACTCGGGGAGAAGGAAAACGACAAGGCCAAGTTCGCCCGGTTGGCGGCAGCCACCATTGAGGTTGAGGCGAGCGGTGTGGGAGCGAGCGCATGACTGACTTGATCGGTACGGATCTGGGTTTGACCGAAGGGTCGTTGACCAAGAACGCCCTGGTGCCCACCACCGACCAGCCGCAGAAGGGCAAGGACTTCACCAGTGACCAGGAAGTCCGCTGGTGCCCGGGTTGCGGTGACTACGTCATCCTCAACACCATCCGCAACTTCCTGCCGGAGCTGGGGCTCAAACGCGAGAACATCGCGTTCATCAGCGGTATCGGCTGCTCCAGCCGGTTCCCGTACTACCTGGAGACCTACGGCTTCCACTCGATCCACGGTCGTGCCCCGACCATCGCCACCGGTCTGGCGCTGGCCCGGCCCGATCTGTCGGTGTGGGTCGTCACCGGTGACGGTGACTCGCTGTCGATCGGTGGCAACCACCTGATCCACGCGCTGCGCCGCAACATCAACATCACGATCCTGCTGTTCAACAACCGGATCTACGGCCTGACCAAGGGCCAGTACTCGCCGACCTCCGAGGTCGGCAAGGTCACCAAGTCGACGCCGATGGGCTCCCTGGACTACCCGTTCAACCCGGTGTCGCTGGCGCTGGGGGCCGAGGCCACGTTCGTCGGCCGCGCGTTGGATTCCGACCGCAAGGGGCTGTCCGAGGTGCTGCGCGGTGCGGCCGAGCACCGTGGCGCCGCGCTGGTGGAGATCATGCAGGACTGCCCGATCTTCAACGACGGGTCGTTCGACGCGCTCCGCAAGGAAGGCGCCGAAGAGCGGCTGATCAACGTCACCCACGGTGAGCCGATCAAATTCGGTACCGACGGTGAGTACTGCGTCGTCAAGTCCGGTTACGGCCTTGAGGTCGCCAAGACCGCCGACGTCGCAGCCTCCGACATCGTGGTGCACAACGCCGAGATCGACGATCCCGCTTACGCTTTCGCGCTGTCGCGGCTGAGCGAGCAGAACCTCGATCACATGGTGATGGGCGTCTTCCGCAAGGTCAGCCGGCCCACCTACGACGACGCCGCGCGCCAGCAGGTCAACACGGCGATCGAATCCAAGCCCCACGACACCGCGGCTCTGCAATCCTTGCTGCGTGGCAAGGACACCTGGACCGTCGACTGATCGGGTCGACCGAAACGAATTGAGCACAGCCCCGCTCGCCGCGGTAGTTCTGGCGGGCGGGGCTTCGCGTCGCATGGGGCGTGACAAGGCGACGCTGCCGTTCGACGGCTCGACGATGGTCGAGCATGTCGTCGGCGCGGTGAGTGCGCGCTGTTCACCGGTTTTCGTCATCGCCGCACCTGGTCAACCACTGCCAACACTGAGTGCCGAGGTCCTGCGCGACGAGGTGCGTGGGGTCGGTCCGCTGGTGGCGACGGGGCGCGGACTGCGCGCCGTCGCCGAGGCCGGTGTGGACCGGGCCTTCGTCTGCGCGGTGGACATGCCGTATCTGTCGGCGGACCTGATCGACGTATTGGCGGCCCAAGCTGAGCGGATACCTGCCGATATCGTGCTGCCGTGGGACGGCAGGGACCACTACCTGGCGGGGATCTACCGCAGTGCGCTCACCGAACAGATCGCCGATCTGGTGCGGGAGGGCCGGCGGAGCATGCGGGCGCTGGCCGAGGCCGTCGATACGCAACGGATCGTGATGGCCCCGCAGCGCGCCCTGACCAACGTCAACACCGCGGCCGATCTTCCCGGTGCGTGAACTCTCTGCCAGATAATCCCTCAGCAAATTGCGAATTTGAGCTCAGATTGGCCGCTATTTATCGTTTCGAAATAATTGACCGGATATTTCACCGTATTCGGGCCTCGGGCAGTCGGATCAATTCGGGAAGCGTCACCGACCGATGAACAGCCGGCTTGCACGAAAGCCACTGGCGGTCAAGATCATTCGCCGTGAAACACGGTGCGGAGAACTTTCCCGCTATTCGCTGTGGCGGGTGTTCAGCGTGTCTAAGTTTGTACCAAACTGCTCCTGACCGCTCGGTTTGCCGATCGTGGGCGAATCTGGACGACGTCGCAGAGTTGGCCCGGCGGGCTGACGATTCTGCCTGTACAGGTGAAAGGTATTGTGGTGCAGTAGTTTTAACTGTTCGCGTGCCCGTGGTGCTGGTATCGCAAGGGGTCGGGTCCGGCCGGACGGCGGAGCCGGGTGAACACGGTATCCCTTGTGCGCCAGGGTGATCGGCCGCTGGACGCGGTTCGGAGGGTTGTCCGGCTGTAGCGAACTGAATCTGTTGGTGCGGCCTGCTTTGACACTCGCCGATGGCATCTACCTGCGTCTTTGTTGTCTCAGGCATTGTTCGTGCGCGGTCGGGAGCCGCTCGCAAGTGGGCCAGCTCACAAAAAACAGGTGATCTCGCTCACGATTTGTTTGCGCCGATCACGAAACGGTAACGGCGCTGCTGCGTCGCTGACCTGCACAAACGATTCGTTCAGCCTCTCGTTATCTGTCCGTGATCTTTCCGCTATCGCTTCTACATCGATATGACTTCTCTTCGCGACCTTTGTACGGTCCAAAGCGACTCCACAGGGAGCAAATAATTTCAACACCAAGAACCTGCGTGTGAGTGGGGCCGCTGTGGCGATTTCGCCCGACGCGGGGGCCTGGGTCTGATCCCGGGCCGGGCACTGTGGCCCTCCCTTTTGCGCCTGACCGAGACGGCGCGAACCAACCCCTCCGGCCTGATTCAGGCTGCCGCACCCGCCTGCGCGGGTGCCGATGGCGCGCGCTTGGCGAAAGGAACGAAGTGAAGAACATCCGCAAGACGTTTGGGCTGGGCATCATCGCCGGAGCGCTCGCTGTGGCTCCCGTGGCACTGGGTGCCGGCACCGCCAATGCGGACAGCGTCAACTGGGACGCCGTCGCTGCCTGCGAGTCGGGTGGCAACTGGTCGATCAACACCGGTAACGGCTACTACGGCGGCCTCCAGTTCAACATGGGCACCTGGCGCGCCAACGGTGGCTCGGGTTCGCCCCACCAGGCCTCGAAGGCCGAGCAGATCCGCGTCGCCGAGAACGTGCTGCGCTCCCAGGGCATCGGTGCCTGGCCGGTGTGCGGCAAGCGCGGCTAGTTACAGCGCAACCACAACTTGACAGGAAGCGGTGCCGGGCTTGCCCGGCACCGCTTCTGTTTCATCAGAAGGCCCTCCGGTTACTCGAGCCTCGACAACCCCCTGAAAAACTTCAGCCTCCTCTGTAACGGGTGACGTTGGTCACACGAACCCATTAGTGACCGCACAGTTGCACGAACGTGATCGGCATCTGCAGTGGTCCTTGGTGTCAAAGGTCGGGGAAGGACCGTGAGATGACCATACGAAGGGCATTGACCAGGGTTTTCTGGCTCACAGCGGCGTCGGCGGGCCTCATGCTGGCCCCCACGTTCGCCACGACGGCAATCGCCGGTGCGGACACGGTGAACTGGGATGCGATCGCGGACTGCGAATCGGGCGGCAACTGGTCCACCGACACCGGCAACGGCGCTTACGGCGGCCTTCAATTCAAACCGGCCACCTGGGCCGCCCACGGCGGCGTCGGATCGCCGGCCACCGCGTCGCGCGAGGAACAGATAAGAGTCGCCGAGAACGTCCTGGCCACGCAGGGGATCGGGGCCTGGCCCACGTGCGGGGCACGAGGCGGAATGCCGGCGGGCTGGGCGGCGACCCCCAGCGCTCCGAGCGGCTGCCAAGCCGTGCGCCCCGGTTCGGTGCTGGGAATCTTCGACCTACGCCGGATCTGCTCGACGTTCCTGGACCCGCTGGGAGCGCTCGGCGTACCGCGCTGAGTTCAGCGCACGGGGGTGAAGGCCCTGCGTCCGGCGATCGAGGCCAGATGCCGGGTCAACACGAATTCCGGTACGACGACGGTCGCCCGGGTGGCCGCGGCGCTGAGCGCGGGCGGGCGCAGGTTCACGACCCGGCCGATCAATTGGGACTCCCGCACGATCCGCATGACTCTCTTCCGCCGCAGGGTCGCGAAGCGGGCGAAGGCGGTCGGCAGATCCGGCTCCCGGACCGCGAGGCCGGCCAGGGTCGCCGCGTCCTCCAGTCCCTGGCAACCGCCCTGGCCCAGATGGGGGCGCATCGGATGTGCGGCGTCCCCGGCGATCACCACCGGCCCCCGCGCCCAGTGGCGCGCCGGGGTGCGGTCGTACAGGTCGTTGCGCAGTACCTGTTGCGGATCGGTTGCGGCGAGTATCGCCGGGATGGGATCGGCCCAGCCGCCGAAGATTCGCTGTAGGTATCTCAGCTCCCCGCCGTCATTGGAGTGTCCCTGCGGAGTTCGTTGGGTGGCGAACCAATAGGTGTGGCGGGTGCCGAGCGGCACATGGCCGGCTTCCATCCCGGGGGCCATCGTCTCGCCCGACAGTTCGGGGTCGATGGTGTATTCGGCCACCCCGCGCCAGGCCGTGTACCCGGCGTAGCGACGTTCCAGAGGGCCGTTGAGGTGACGGGCCACTACGGAATCCACTCCGTCGGCGCCGATGACCGCGGTGGCGACTCTGTCGGAGCCGTCGCGCAGCCGCAGCCGCACGGCGCCGTCGTGGACCTCGAGTGCCTGCACCTCGACCCCGTACTCGACGGTGCCCGGGTGCAGCGCCGCGGTGAGGATCTCGGTCAGCGTCGTCCGATGAATCACCACCAGCGGTTCGCCCAGCGCTCTGGTCATCCGGTCGGCCGCGGGCCGGCGCAGCCAGGTGCCGTCGTGCCAGCGCACCGCTCCGGCGGTGACCCGGCCGCCGGACCCGCGGACCGCGTCACCGAGCCCGATCTCGTCGAGCGCCGCCAGGGCATTGGGCCAGATGCTGATCCCGGCGCCCGTGGTGGTGTCGGTCCGGGTTTCGAGGACGGCGACCTCATATCCGTGCTGCTGCAACGCGACTGCGGTCGCCAGGCCGGTGATACCCGCACCGACGACGAGGACGGACTGTGCCATCGCTCGAATCTAACCGGGCCGGGCGAGGTGACCCACCGTGGCCGAAGTTGGGATCGGTAGCCTTCCAGCGTCTGCACAGTGCTTGCACAGGTTCCCTGCCGCCGTGGCCGGGATACAACGATGGAGAGGACCCGATGAAACTCACCCGCTTCGGTGTTGCGCTTGGCGCAGCCGCCCTGGCCGCGTCCGTATTGAGCGGTTGCTCGAAGGCCACCGAGCTCAGGGACGCCGCCGCCGGTGCGGCCGAGAAGGTCGTGGCGTCGGGTACGGAGAAGATCACCGAAGCAGTCTCGGGCAACCTGTTCACCGCCGAAGGCATCGACAACGCGTATGCGGCGATCGCGGACAAGGTCGGGGCCAACCCGATGCAGGTGGTCGATGTGGTGATCACCCCGGGTGTGATCAAGGTGGAGGCCGTCGACCCGAACGCCCCGACCGAGCTGAACGAATGGAGCTACACGTCCGGGGCCGTCGCACCGTCTCGGCCGATCGACTACGACGACGACACCGAGGCGCTGCAGCAGAATCTGTTCGCCACCTCCGATGTGCCCAGCAGTGCGATCGCAGCGGCGATCGACGGCGCGGTGGCGGCGAGCGAGATTCCTGACGGCAAGGTCCAGACGGTGAGCATCAAGCGCAACATTCCGTTCGACGAGAACATCATCATGTTCATCAACGTCCAGGGCGAGCGCAGCAGCAAGCAGGTGCGAGCCGACGTCACCGGCAAGATCACCGAAGTGGTCTGACCCACCGGGGAACAGCTCTGCCACGCGGCCCGTACCGGACTCCGGTGCGGGCCGCGCCGTTACGGTGGACAGCCATGACGGCGTTTGACGATCTCGACGACTACCTCGCGTTGCCCCGGGTATCGGGTCTCGCAGTGTCACCGGATGGCTCTCGGCTGGTCACCACGGTGAGCGCACTCAATGACAAGCGAACCGAATTCCTGAGTGCGATATGGGAATTGGATCCCGCCGGGATAAAACCTGCGCGCCGGCTGACCCACGGGATCAAGGGGGAGTCGGCACCGGTGTTCACCGCCGACGGCGATCTGCTGTTCGTCGCGGTGCGTGGCGGCGACGGCGAGGACAAGCCGCCCGCGGCCCTGTGGCGTCTGCCCGCGACCGGTGGCGAGGCGTTCGAGGCAGTGACCATGCCTGGCGGCGTCACCGGCGCGCTCAGCGCCCGGGCCGCCGACGTCACGGTCGTGGCGGCGCCCCTGTTGCCGTCGTCGGATGGCGTGGAGGACGACAAGGCGCGGCGGGACGCTCGCAAGGACGCCAAGGTGTCGGCGATCCTGCACACCGGTTACCCGGTTCGGTACTGGGATCACGACCTCGGGCCGGACCAACCACACCTCTTCGACGCCGATGGGCGGCGGGACCTGACCGCCGACCCGGGGGCGGCATTGCGGGAGACGACCTTCGATCTCAGCGCCGACGGCACATTCGTGGTGACGTCCTGGCAGGCGCCAGGTCCCGGCACAGCCCTGCGGGTGATCCTGGTGCGCATCGACCGGGCCACAGGCGAACGCACCACCATCGCCGAGGAACCCGGAGCCGACCTGGAACGCCCCGCGATCGCGCCGGACGGTAGCGCGGTGGCGTTCACCAGGGAAACCCATTCCACTCCCACCGCGCCACCTCGGATCACGTTGTGCTGCATGCGGTTCGGTGAGAATCCGGTGGAGCTGACCGCCGACTGGGACCGCTGGCCGTCCTCGGTGGCGTGGACGACGGATTCGTCGGCGCTGATCGTGACGGCCGACGACGGCGGCCGTGGTCCCATTTTCTCCGTCGACCCGGGCTCCGGCGCGGTCACCCGACTCACCCACGACGACTTCACCTACACCGACGTGCGACCCGCACCCGGCGGAGTGATTTTCGCGTTGCGCAGCTCCTATGCCGTGCCGCCGCATCCGGTCCGCATCGATCGGGACGGCACCGTGACCGAGCTGCCGTGCCTCGATGTGCCCGAACTGCCTGGGACCGTGACCGAGGTGACCACGACCGCCGCCGACGGCACACCGGTCCGGTCCTGGCTCACGCTGCCCGACGGAGACGAACCGGCCCCATTGGTGCTGTGGATTCACGGCGGACCGCTGGGCAGCTGGAACACCTGGCACTGGCGGTGGAATCCGTGGCTGCTCACTGCCAAGGGCTACGCCGTGCTGATGCCGGACCCGGGACTCTCGACCGGCTACGGCCAGGACTTCATCGCCCGGGGGTGGGGCGCCTGGGGTGCTGAGCCCTACACCGACCTGATGGCGGCAACGGATGCCGCGTGCGCACATCCACGGGTCGACGCGTCCCGTACCGCCGCGATGGGCGGCTCGTTCGGCGGCTACATGGCCAACTGGATCGCCGGGCACACCGATCGATTCCAGGCGATCGTCACCCATGCCAGCCTGTGGGCACTGGACCAGTTCGGCCCCACCACCGACGGTGCGTACTGGTGGGCTCGCGAGATGACACCCGAGATGGCCCACCGCAATTCACCGCACCGGTTCGTCGGTGAGATCACCACCCCGATGCTGGTCATCCACGGCGACAAGGACTATCGCGTGCCGATCGGCGAGGGGTTGCGGCTGTGGTACGAGTTGCTCACGTATTCGGGGCGGCCGGCCGACGAGAACGGACAGAGCCCGCACCGCTTCCTGTATTACCCGACCGAGAACCACTGGGTGCTGTCGCCGCCGCACGCAAAGATCTGGTACCAGGTGGTGACCGCATTCCTGGCCGATCACCTGCGGGGCGAACCGGTGCAGCTGCCGGAACTGCTCGGGTAGCGTCGAGACCGTGACGCAGCGTGAGTTTGATCTGGTGCTGTACGGCGCCACGGGTTTCGCCGGGAAACTGACCGCCGAATACCTGGCCAGAGCCGGGGGATCGGCCCGGATCGCGCTGGCCGGCCGGTCCGAGGAGCGCTTGCGCGCGATCCGCGACGGTCTGGCACCCGCCGCGCAGTCGTGGCCACTGATCACCGCCGACGCCACCTCGCAGGCCTCACTCGATGCGATGGCCGCGCGCACTCAGGTGGTGGTGACGACGGTGGGTCCCTACGCCCGATACGGCATGCCGCTGGTCGCTGCCTGTGCCGCGGCCGGCACCGACTATGCCGATCTCACCGGCGAGACGACGTTCATCCGCGACAGCATCGACCTGCACCACAAGCAGGCGGTCGACACGGGGGCACGGATCGTGCATTCGTGCGGATTCGATTCGGTGCCATCCGATCTCACGGTGTACGCGCTCTATCAGCGTGCGCTCGCCGACGGCGCAGGTGAGCTCGGCGACACCAACCTGGTGGTCCGCAGTTTCGCCGGCGGCGTGTCGGGCGGCACCGTGGCCTCGATGCTGGAGCTGCTCGACACCCTGTCGTCGGATCCGGAAGCCCGGGCGCTGATGAACGATCCGTACACGCTGAGCCCCGACCGCGGGGCCGAGCCCGAACTCGGCGCTCAGCCGGACGTGCGGTGGCGGCGCGGCGGTGAGATCGCTCCCGAGCTCGCCGGCTACTGGACCGGCGCATTCGCGATGGCCGCGCCGAACACGCGAATCGTGCGGCGTAGCAACGCATTACTGAACTATGCCTACGGACGCCGCTTCGAGTACGCCGAGCAGATGAGCCTGGGCCGGTCGTTCGCCGCGCCACTGGCTGCGGCGGCGGTAACGGGGGCCAACGCATTCACCCTCGGTGTCGGCGGCCGCTACTTCAACCGGCTCCCCGGCGGCCTGGTCGCGAAGGTGGCCCCCAAGCCCGGAACCGGTCCCAGCGAACGGGTGCGCGAGCGGGGCCACTACCGCGTCGAGACCTACACCACCACGACGTCGGGCGCCAGGTACGTGACAAGCATGGCCCAGCAAGGCGATCCCGGATACAAGTCGACCGCGGTGTTGCTCGGCGAGTGCGGGCTCGCGCTGGCAACCGACCGTGACGCACTGTCGGAACGGCGCGGCGTGCTGACGCCGGTGGCCGCGATGGGGGATGTCCTGCTCACCCGGCTACCGGCCGCCGGAGTGTCGCTTGAGACCACCAAGCTGGGCTGAGCCACCGCGACATGAATCGATCGGCCTGCGTCGAACACCTGTGGGACAAGATCAGATTCGACTAGTGTCGGTGCCGAGGACTTCCAGTACGCCAGCAACGAAGATGGGATGAACAATGGCCGGTCTCGACGAACTTTTCGCTCAGATCCCCGTGGCGGATATCGCAAACAAGCTCGGCGCGGACGAAGGCGAGGTGAACGCCGCCATCAAGACCCTGGTTCCGGCCCTGGTCGGTGGTGTGGCGGAAAACGTACAAGCGGACAACATCGATTCGAGTGACCTCGAGTCCGCGGTCACCGCGCAAGGTGTCAGCGGCTTGCTCGACGGCGGCGTCAGCGTCGACCAGGTCGACGCACAGCAAGGCGATCAGATGGTGTCGAAGATCTTCGGCGGCAACGACAGCGGCCAGGTCGCGTCGGCGCTGGCCGGGACCGGTGCCGGCGGCAGCGGCCTGATCAAGCAACTGCTGCCGATCCTGGCGCCGATCGTGCTGGCCTACATCGGCAAGCAGTTCGCTCAGAAGAACGCACCCGCCGAGTCGGCCCCGCAGCCTCAGGCCTCCGGTGGTGGGCTGGGGGACATCCTCGGCAGCATCCTGGGTGGAGCGGTCGGCGGCGGTGCCGCCGCCAACAACAACCCGCTGGGCAGCATCCTCGGCAGCGTCCTCGGCGGCGGTGGCGGCCAGGGCAACGCCATCGGCGAGATCCTCGGCGGCCTGCTCGGCGGCAAGAAGTAACTTCGGCACAGACCGGCTCGAAAGCCTCCGACGCCCAGCGAACGCACCGGGCATCGGGGGCTTTCGCGTTTCGGTGCACGTCCTTCTTAGAATGGCTCGGTGACTCCCACCCCTGACAATCGTGCCGACGTCCTCCCCAAATCCTGGGATCCGGCCGCGGTAGAAGCCGACCTGTACCAGGGCTGGGTGGACGCCGGATACTTCACCGCCGATCCGGCCAGCGAAAAGCCGCCGTACTCGATCGTGCTGCCGCCGCCGAACGTGACCGGCAGCCTGCACATGGGCCACGCGCTCGACCACACCCTGATGGATGCCCTCACCCGGCGTAAGCGCATGCAGGGATATGAGGTGCTGTGGCTGCCCGGGATGGACCATGCCGGCATCGCCACCCAGACGGTGGTGGAGAAGCAGCTCGCCGTCGACGGGAAGACGAAAGAAGACTTCGGCCGCGAGCTGTTCGTCGAGAAGGTGTGGGACTGGAAGCGCGAATCCGGCGGCACGATCGGCGGGCAGATGCGCCGCCTCGGTGACGGCGTGGACTGGAGCCGGGACCGCTTCACCATGGACGAGGGCCTGTCGCGGGCGGTGCGCACCATCTTCAAGCGACTCTTCGACGCCGGGCTGATCTACCAGGCCGAGCGGTTGGTGAACTGGTCGCCGGTGCTGGAGACCGCGATCAGTGACCTCGAGGTCAAGTACGAGGACGTCGAGGGTGAGCTGGTCTCGTTCCGCTACGGTTCGATGAACGACGACGAGCCCCACATCATCGTCGCCACCACCCGTGTCGAGACCATGCTCGGTGACACCGCGATCGCGGTGCATCCCGACGACGAGCGGTACCGCCACCTGGTCGGCACAACGCTGCCGCACCCGTTCGTCGACCACGGAATGGTGATCGTGGCCGACACCCACGTCGACCCCGAATTCGGTACCGGCGCAGTCAAAGTCACCCCTGCGCATGACCCCAACGACTTCGAGATCGGCCTGCGCCATCAGCTGCCGATGCCGACGATCATGGACGCCAAGGGCCGGATCGCCGACACCGGAACCCAATTCGACGGCATGGACCGGTTCGAAGCCCGGGTCAAGGTGCGCGAGGCGCTGGCCGAGCAGGGCCGGATCGTCGAAGAGAAGCGGCCCTACCTGCACAGCGTCGGACATTCCGAGCGCAGCGGCGAGCCCATCGAGCCGCGGCTGTCCCTGCAGTGGTGGGTCAAGGTGGACGGCCTGGCCAAGGCGGCAGGCGATGCGGTGCGCAACGGCGACACCGTGATTCACCCGCCGAGCCTGGAGCCGCGCTGGTTCGCCTGGGTGGACAACATGCACGACTGGTGCATCTCCCGGCAGCTGTGGTGGGGCCACCGGATCCCGATCTGGCACGGCCCCAACGGTGAGACCGTGTGCGTCGGCCCCGACGAGACCCCGCCGGCCGGCTGGGAACAGGACCCCGACGTGCTCGACACCTGGTTCTCGTCGGCGCTGTGGCCGTTCTCCACGATGGGGTGGCCTGAGCACACCCCCGAGCTGGCCAAGTTCTATCCGACTTCAGTGCTGGTCACCGGTTACGACATCCTGTTCTTCTGGGTGGCCCGGATGATGATGTTCGGCACGTTCGTCGCCGACGATCCGGCGATCACGGCTGACGGTGCCGCGAAAAAGTCCGGCCCGCAGGTGCCGTTTGAAAACGTCTTCCTGCACGGGCTGATCCGCGACGAGTTCGGCCGCAAGATGAGCAAGTCGCGCGGCAACGGCATCGACCCGCTGGACTGGGTGGAGAAGTTCGGTGCCGACGCCTTGCGATTCACCTTGGCGCGCGGCGCCAGCCCCGGCGGTGACCTTTCCATCGGTGAGGACCACGCCAGGGCTTCCCGAAATTTCGCCACCAAGCTGTTCAACGCGACGCGCTTCGCGTTGATGAACGGTGCCGCTCCCGCGGAACTGCCCGCCGCTGCTGATCTGACCGACGCCGACCGCTGGATCCTCGGTCGCCTCGAAGAGGTCCGCGCCGAGGTGGATGCGGCGCTCGACAGCTACGAGTTCAGCCGGGCCTGCGAATCGCTGTACCACTTCGCGTGGGACGAGTTCTGTGACTGGTACGTGGAATTGGCCAAGGTTCAGCTCGGCTCCGAGAGAGATCAAGGTGTGGCGCACACGACAGCGGTGCTGGCCGCCGTGCTCGACGCGCTGCTCAAGCTGCTGCACCCGGTCATGCCGTTCGTCACCGAGACGCTGTGGAAGACGCTCACCGACGGCGAGTCGATCGTCATCGCCCAGTGGCCGCAGCCGTCTGGCATCGCGCTGGATCCCGTTGCGGCACAACACATCGCCGACATGCAGAAGCTGATCACCGAGGTGCGGCGCTTCCGCAGCGACCAGGGCCTGGCCGACCGGCAGCGCGTCCCGGCCCGGCTCTCGGCCATCGCCGAGGCCGGCCTGACCGAGCACCTGCCCGCGATCACCGCGTTGGCCTGGCTGACCGACGCCGACGACGGGTTCACCCCGTCGGCATCCGTCGAGGTGCGCCTGACGCAGGCCACGGTGCTCGTCGAGGTGGACACCTCGGGCACCGTCGACGTCGCCGCCGAGCGCCGCCGGCTGGAGAAAGACCTGGCCGCCGCGCAGAAGGAACTCGCCACCACGACAGCGAAGCTCGGCAACGAGGCCTTCCTGGCCAAGGCGCCCGAGAACGTCGTCGACAAGATCCGCGGCCGGCAACAGTTGGCTTCCGAAGAGGTCGAGCGGATCACGGCACGCCTGGCCGGGCTGCCCCAATGACCGATCCGGTCCCTTCACCGGACGAGATCGCGGCGCTGCTGCAGGTCGAGCACCTGCTCGATCAACGGTGGCCCGAGACCAAGCTGGATCCCAGCACGGCGCGGATCTCCGCCCTGCTGGAACTGCTGGGCTCGCCGCAGCGGGCCTACCCGTCCATCCACGTCGCCGGCACCAACGGCAAGACGTCGGTGGCGCGCATCATCGATGCGCTGCTGACCGCGCTGCACCGACGCACGGGACGCACCACCAGCCCGCACCTGCAGTCTGCGGTGGAGCGCATCTCGATCGACGGAAAACCCATCACCCCAGCGCAATACGTGGATACCTATCGAGAGATCGAGCCTTTCGTCGAACTCGTCGACCAGCAGTCCCAGGCTGCCGGTGGCCCGAAGATGAGCAAGTTCGAGGTTCTCACGGCGATGGCGTTCGCGGCGTTCGCCGACGTGCCCATCGACGTCGCGGCGATCGAGGTCGGGATGGGCGGACGCTGGGACGCCACCAACGTCGTCAACGCCCCGGTCGCGGTGATCACCCCGATCGGCATCGACCACACCGACTATCTGGGCGAGACGATCGCCGAGATCGCGGGGGAGAAGGCGGGCATCATCACCCGCCAGCCCGACAACCTGGTGCCCACCGACACCGTGGCGGTGATCGGTAAGCAGGTCCCCGAGGCCATGGAGGTGCTGCTCGCCGAAGCGGTGCGCGCCGACGCCGCCGTGGCCCGCGAGGACTCCGAATTCGCGGTGCTGAGCAGGCAGGTCGCCATCGGCGGGCAGCTGCTGGAGCTGCAGGGCCTGGGTGGGGTGTACTCCGACATCTTCCTGCCGCTGCACGGTGAGCATCAGGCCCACAACGCTGTCCTCGCGCTGGCCGCGGTCGAGGCGTTCTTCGGCGCGGGCGCTGACCGCCAACTTGACGTCGACGCGATCCGGGCTGGCTTCGCGGCGGTCCACAGTCCCGGACGCTTGGAGCGGATGAGAAGTGCGCCAACGGTTTTCATCGATGCTGCGCACAATCCGGCCGGCGCGGCCGCGCTGGCGCAGACCCTGCAGGAGGAGTTCGATTTCCGTTTCCTGGTCGGGGTGGTGTCGGTGATGGCGGACAAGGATGCCGGCGGAATCCTGAACGCGTTGGAGCCGGTGTTCGATCAGATCGTGGTCACCCACAACGGCTCGCCGCGGGCGATGGATGTCGAGTCGCTGGCGTCGCTGGCCGAAGAGCGTTTCGGGCCGGATCGGGTGATCACCGCTACGACGTTGGCGGATGCCATCGAAACCGCCACCGCCCTGGTCGAGGAGGCCGGGGCCGACGAAGGCCTGTCCGGGGCCGGCATGGTGATCACCGGTTCGGTGGTGACCGCCGGTGAGGCCCGGACCCTGTTCGGACGGGACCCACAGTGAGCGATCAGACCCCTGGCGATCAGACGCCGAACGACAAGCCGGCACCGCCGGACCCGTGGAAGAGCTTTCGCGGGGTGATGGCGGGGACGCTGATCCTCGAGGCCATCGTCGTACTGCTGGCCCTGCCGGTGGTCGGTGTCAGCGGGACCGGGCTGACCTGGACGTCGGGTGGCTTCGTGGTCGGGCTGGCCATCGTGTTGATCCTGATGTCGGGTATCCAGGGCCGGCCGTGGGCCATCTGGGCCAACCTGGGCATCCAGCTCGTGGTGATCGCCGGTGCGCTCATCCATGGGGCGATCGGCTTCATCGGTGTCATCTTCGCCGTGGTCTGGCTGCTGATCGTGTACCTGCGGGGTGAGGTCAAACGCCGGCAGGCGCGGGGCCTGCTGCCGGGGCAGCAACCGCCCAGCGAATAGCCAGGTGATAGCTGCGCCACAGTGCGGTCTCGGACGGGGCCCCGAGATGGCGCGGCGCGGTTACCGACCGGTACTCTCTCTGCCGTGACTGAGCAGACCCTTGTCCTGATCAAGCCCGACGGCGTGCAGCGCCACCTGGTCGGGGAGATCCTCGGCCGGATCGAGCGCAAGGGTCTGACCCTGGCGGCGCTCGAACTCAAGAACGTCAGCATCGAGCTGGCCAAGCAGCATTACGCCGAGCACGACGGCAAGCCGTTCTTCGATTCGCTGCTGGAGTTCATCACCTCCGGACCTGTCGTGGCGGCCATCGTCGAGGGCCCGCGCGCCATCGCCGCGTTCCGTCAGATCGCCGGCGGCACCGATCCGGTCGAGAAGGCTGTGCCCGGCACCATCCGTGGTGACCTGGCGCTCGTGACCCAGGACAACCTCGTGCACGGCTCGGATTCGCCGGAGTCGGCGGCCCGCGAGATCGCCCTGTGGTTCCCTGGCGAAGCCTCCGCCCGATAAACCTTCTCCCAGTCTGGTCAGTACCGCGTCAGTGATGTGGGATACTGGTTGCGGGTAGCCAGCCTTAACCAAGGCTGAACACCCGAATGAAGACTTCGACGAGCGCGACCACCGCAATCCGGTGCGGCGCGGGCCGTCCAGCCATCATTCAGCCAGGCACCGGGTGGGTTCGGTAGCGAGCCGCCCGGAGCGAGACCACAACAAGTCCGGGGAAAGTGTCCCGGGCCAATAGCGGAAGCCCTCGCGTGGCCGCGTCGATACGACGCGCCCGGGGGCTTGAGGAGAATTCGTGGCCGAAGATGCCCAGAATGACGACCTATCAACCCAGACTCCGCAACAGGAGGGACTGCCCGAGCGCCTGAGGGTCCACTCGCTGGCGCGGGTACTCGGCACCACCAGTCGGCGCGTGCTCGATGCTCTGGCGGAGTTCGACGGGCGTCAGCGCAGTGCGCATTCCACGATCGACAAGGTCGACGCCGAGCGGGTCCGCGACGCGCTGGCAGTCGATTCATCCGAGGCGCCCGCTGCGCAGGCCGAACCTGCGCAGGCAGAGCCGGTCCAGGTTGAGGCCGTGACTGTCACGGTGACCGAGGCGGTGCCAGCTCCGGCTGACGCCGAACCCGTCGCCGCGGACGCTTCGCACGGCGAGCCCGAGCCGGCCGCCGAGGAGCGGTCACAGGCCGACGTCGCCCTGGTCGGCGACGAACCCGAGTCCCGGCTGATCCTGGAGACCGCGAACATCCCGGCGGCACGGGAGGCTCACACCGAGCGGGCCGATTACCTGCCGCTGTTCGTCGCGCCGCAGCCCGTCAGCTTCGTACAGGTGCACGTCGATGAGGACGACGACGAAGACGACGACGTTGACACCGGCAGCGACGCCGACTCCGAGAGCGACGACGAGCAGGCGGATCGCCCCGCCGCGCGCCGGCGCCGTCGCGGCCGCCGTGGCCGTGGGCGGGGCCGCGGTGAGCAGGCTGACGACAACGGTCAAGACTCCGGCCCGGATTCCAACACCGACACCGCCGATGACCGCAGCGACTCCGATCAGGATTCCGACGACGACTCCGACGATTCGGACGACGGCAACGACGAGGACACCACAAGCAGCGACGGCACCAACCGGCGTCGCCGTCGTCGTCGCCGGCGCAAGTCCGGCTCGGGCGACAACGATGACGCAGGTTCGCCCGATGACCCGCCCAACACCGTCGTGCACGAGCGCGCCCCGCGCGCCGAGCGGTCGGGCAAGGGCAGCGACGATTCGGAGATCCAGGGGATCAGCGGATCGACCCGTCTGGAGGCCAAGCGTCAGCGCCGCCGCGACGGTCGCGACGCCGGCCGTCGTCGCCCGCCGATTCTGAGCGAGGCCGAGTTCCTGGCCCGTCGCGAGGCCGTCGAACGCACCATGATCGTGCGCGACAAGGTCCGCACCGAACCTCCGCACGAAGGTGCCCGCTACACCCAGATCGCCGTGCTGGAAGACGGCGTCGTCGTCGAGCACTTCGTCACTTCGGCGGCGTCCGCCAGCTTGGTCGGCAACATCTACCTCGGCATCGTGCAGAACGTGTTGCCCTCGATGGAGGCCGCATTCGTCGACATCGGCCGCGGCCGCAACGGCGTGCTGTATGCCGGTGAGGTGAACTGGGAGGCCGCCGGGCTCGGCGGCTCCAACCGCAAGATCGAGCAGGCACTCAAGCCTGGCGACTACGTGGTGGTCCAGGTCAGCAAGGACCCTGTCGGGCACAAGGGCGCCCGCCTGACCACGCAGGTGTCGCTGGCCGGCCGCTACCTGGTCTACGTCCCGGGCGCCTCGTCGACCGGGATCAGCCGCAAGCTGCCCGACACCGAACGGCAGCGGCTCAAGGAGATCCTCAAAGAGGTGGTTCCCGCCGATGCGGGCGTGATCATCCGCACCGCCTCCGAAGGCGTCAAGGAAGAGGACATCCGCTCCGACGTCGAGCGGCTGCAGCAGCGCTGGACCGAGATCGAGGCCAAGGCGGCCGAGGTCACCGCGAAGAAGGCCGGCGCGGCCGTCGCGCTCTACGAAGAGCCAGATGTTCTGGTCAAGGTCATCCGCGACCTGTTCAACGAGGACTTCTCGGGTCTGATCGTCTCCGGTGACGAGGCCTGGGACACGATCAACAAGTACGTGAACACCGTGGCCCCCGACCTGGTCGGCCGGCTGACGAAGTACGAACCCGCCGGTGGCGCCGATGCCCCCGACGTCTTCGCAGTGCACCGCATCGACGAGCAGCTGGCCAAGGCGATGGACCGCAAGGTGTGGCTGCCCTCGGGCGGAACCCTGGTCATCGACCGCACCGAGGCGATGACCGTCGTCGACGTCAACACCGGCAAGTTCACCGGCGCCGGCGGCAACCTCGAGCAGACCGTCACCCGCAACAACCTGGAGGCTGCCGAGGAGATCGTGCGGCAACTGCGGTTGCGCGACATCGGCGGCATCGTCGTGATCGACTTCATCGACATGGTGTTGGAATCCAACCGGGATCTGGTGCTGCGCCGGCTGACCGAGGCGCTTGGTCGTGACCGCACCCGGCATCAGGTGTCCGAGGTCACCTCGCTGGGCCTGGTGCAGCTGACCCGCAAGCGGCTGGGCACCGGTCTGGTCGAGGCGTTCTCGACCACCTGCACGCACTGCGCGGGCCGCGGCATCGTGCTGCACGGCGATCCGGTCGACACGGCGTCGTCCAACGCCGGGCGCAAGAGCGAACCCAGTGGTGGGGGCGGACGCCGGAGCAAGCGGGGCAAGAAGGGCGCCGCCCGTCCCGAGCCCGATGAGGTGCCGGTCGTCAAGGTGCCCGACCATCCGGCCGGTGAGCACCCGATGTTCAAGGCGATGGCCGCGGCCAACGGTCGTCACCACGACGACGAGTCGCTCGACGAAGAAGCCACCGACGAGACGCACGAGGGCGAGAGCGACGAGCAGGTCACGCCCGAGCAGGCGGATCTGACCGGCCAATCCCCGGACGGTGAGTTCGAGGCGCAGGACACCGACGATTCCGACGAATCTGACGAGGATTCCGACGAGGACACGGATGACGACGCCGATGAGGACTCGGTCGAGGACGAGATCGACCTCGACGACGAGGACCTCGATGACGAGGACGATGATCTGGACGACATCGACGATGACTCCGATGAGGATGACTCAGACGATGACTCCGATGAGGACGAGTTCGACGACGCCGAGGACTCAGATGAGCCCGAAGAGGACGTCTACCAGGCGCCGGAGCCCGTCGTCGTCGAGGCGCCGCCCAGCCGCGGCCGTACTCGTCGACGTGCCGCAGCCAGGCCCGCGGGGCCGCCCAGCCACGAGTAGAGGGCGGTTTGACCCTCTACCCGCTGGTCAAGTACCCTTGACCAGTTGTCTCCAGAGCCTGCGTCAGTCGCAGGCCGGTGACGGCGGGGCATCCCGCCACCCAAGACCCGCGCACGCACCGACCGGTAGCGCGCGCCCGCAGAGAGCAGCAGAGCAGAGGACACGATGGCGACATACGCAATCGTCAAGACCGGCGGCAAGCAGTACAAGGTTGCCGCAGGTGACGTGGTGAAGGTTGAAAAGCTCGACGCCGAGCCCGGCGCGTCGGTGTCGCTGCCCGTGGCCCTCGTGGTCGACGGCGCCAAGGTCACCAGCAAGGCTGACGACCTGGCCAAGGTCGCCGTCACCGGCGAGGTGCTCGAGCACACCAAGGGTCCCAAGATCCGCATCCACAAGTTCAAGAACAAGACCGGCTACCACAAGCGCCAGGGGCACCGTCAGCAGCTGACCGTGCTCAAGGTCACCGGCATCAAGTAGCGAGGGAGCGAACTAATGGCACACAAGAAGGGCGCTTCCAGCTCTCGTAACGGTCGCGAGTCCGCAGCACAGCGGCTCGGCGTGAAGCGGTTCGGTGGTCAGGTCGTCAAGGCCGGCGAGATTCTCGTCCGTCAGCGCGGCACCCACTTCCACCCCGGCGTCAACGTCGGCCGTGGCGGCGACGACACCCTGTTCGCGCTGGCTCCCGGTTCGGTGGAGTTCGGTTCCAAGCGCGGCCGCAAGCACGTGAACATTGTTCCCGTGCCGCGCCCGGAGGCCTGAGACTCCGAGGATTCTCCGCGAATGTGAAGCAGCTGCGAGTTCTCGATAGGACTATCGCGATAGCTTCACATTCGACGGAGAGGATGTCCGATGCCACGGTTTGTCGACCGCGTCGTCATCCATGCGAGTGCAGGGAACGGCGGCCACGGCTGCGCGTCGGTGCACCGCGAGAAATTCAAACCACTCGGTGGTCCTGACGGCGGCAACGGTGGTCGCGGCGGCAGCATCGTGCTCGTCGTGGATCCGCAGGTGCACACCCTGTTGGACTTCCACTTTCATCCCCATGTCGTCGCACCCTCGGGTAAGCAGGGGGCGGGCAGCAACCGTGACGGCGCTGCCGGCGACGATCTGATCGTGCGCGTGCCGGACGGCACGGTGGTGCTCGACGAGGATGGCCGGATGCTGGCCGACATGGTCGGCGCCGGTACCCGCTTCGAAGCCGCGCAAGGCGGACGCGGCGGCCTCGGCAACGCGGCACTGGCCTCACGGGCCCGCAAGGCTCCCGGTTTCGCCCTGTTGGGCGAGAAGGGCCAGACCCGCGATCTCACCCTCGAACTCAAGACCGTCGCCGATGTCGGCCTGATCGGCTTCCCCTCAGCGGGCAAATCGTCTCTGGTGTCCACCATCTCGGCCGCCAAACCCAAGATCGCCGACTATCCGTTCACCACGCTGGTGCCCAACCTGGGCGTGGTCTCGGCCGGTGACAACACCTTCACCGTCGCCGACGTGCCCGGCCTGATTCCCGGTGCGTCCGAGGGGCGGGGCCTCGGCCTGGAATTCCTTCGGCACCTTGAGCGCTGCGCGGTACTGGTGCATGTCGTGGACTGCGCCACCATGGAACCCGGGCGCGACCCGATCTCCGACATCGAGGCACTGGAGGCCGAACTCGCCGCCTACACGCCGACCCTGCAGGGCGATTCCACGCTGGGCGACCTGGCGTCGCGGCCACGCGCGGTGGTGCTCAACAAGATCGACGTTCCCGATGCCCGGGAGTTGGCCGACTTTGTGCGCGAAGAAGTGGCCGAACGGTTCGGCTGGCCGGTGTACGAAATCTCGACGGTCAGCCGTGACGGCTTGCGCCCGTTGATCTTTGCGCTGTGGGACATGGTGAAGGCCTACCGCGACGCCCAGCCGCCGGTGACGCCGCGGCGGCCGGTGATCCGGCCGATCGCCGTGGACGAGAGCGGCTTCACCGTCGAGACCGACGGGTACGGCGGGTTCATCGTGCGCGGCACCCGCCCCGAGCGCTGGATCGCGCAGACCAACTTCGACAACGACGAGGCCGTCGGTTACCTCGGTGACCGGCTGGCCCGGTTGGGCGTCGAGGATGCGTTGTGGAAGAAGGGTGCCAAGCCCGGTTGTGCCGTGACCATCGGCGACATGACCTTCGACTGGGAGCCGCAGACCCCGGCGGGCGTCGACATGCCGATGACCGGCCGAGGCACCGACATACGGCTCGAGCAGACCGACCGGATCGGTGCAGCGGAACGCAAGGCGGCCCGGCGCGAGCGGCGACAGCCGGGGAGTGAAGACGAGTGACGAGCGCAGATTCGTCGCCCTCGGTCCACCGCGAGGCGATCCGAACCGCGCGCAGCGTCGTCGTCAAGATCGGCACGACCGCGCTCACCACGCCGTCCGGCGTCTTCGACGCGGGCCGGCTCGCGGTGCTGGTCGAGGCGATCGAGGGCCGCATGCGGGCCGGCTCCGACCTGGTGATCGTGTCCTCCGGTGCCATCGCCGCCGGCATCGAGCCGCTCGGACTCTCCAAGCGCCCAACGGATCTGGCCACCAAACAGGCGGCCGCCAGTGTCGGCCAGGTGGCGCTGGTCAATGCCTGGAGTTCGGCGTTCGCCGTCTTCAATCGCACGGTCGGGCAGGTCCTGCTGACCGCCCATGACATCGCGATGCGAGTGCAGCACAACAACGCTCAGCGCACGCTGGACCGGCTGCGCGCGCTGCACGCGGTGGCGATCGTCAACGAGAACGACACCGTGGCCACCAACGAGATCCGGTTCGGCGACAACGACCGGCTCTCGGCGCTGGTGGCCCAGCTGGTCGGCGCCGACGCGTTGATCCTGCTGTCCGACATCGACGGTCTGTACGATTCCGATCCCCGAAAAGGAAACGCGCGCTTCATTCCCGAGGTGGCCGCGCAGGGCGATCTCGACGGCGTGGTGGCCGGCGGCGGCAGCCACCTGGGCACCGGCGGTATGGCCTCGAAGCTGTCCTCGGCTCTGCTGGCCGCCGACGCCGGGGTGCCGGTGCTGTTGGCCGCCGCGGCGGATGCCCGTACGGCGCTGAGCGATGCCTCGGTCGGCACTGTGTTCGCGCCGCGGCCTGAGCGAATGTCGGCGCGGCGGTTCTGGGTTCGCCATGCCGCGGAGTCGCACGGCGCACTGACCCTCGACGACGGCGCGGTGCGTGCGGTCGTCAAACAGCGGCGTTCGCTGCTACCTGCCGGCATCACCGAAGTCAGCGGGCGATTCCACGGTGGTGACGTGGTGGATCTGCGGGCACTCGACGGGCAGACCGTCGCGCGTGGCGTGGTGGCCTACGAGGCCTCGGAGCTGGCCGCGATCATCGGCCGCTCCACGCCGGATCTGCCGGCCGAGCTGCGTCGGCCCGCGGTGCACGCCGACGATCTGGTCGCCACCTAGCGATTTGGGTGCATCAACCGGCGCCCACCGCCGCCAGATGCACCGAAATCACTCGGGTGGGACCTCCAGATACAGGGCACCCCAGATGAGGTGCGTTCCACCATCCAGGTCAGGGTGCTCGCGATGGTGGCGGCAGGCAGTTGCGGCCGGATCGATCCGTCGGCGACGGTCGTCATTTCTGCCTCGGTGCGCACGTCGCCGGGACGCAGTTACGGGCGATCTTCGGTGAGCTGCTGCACCAGCTGCCCGGTATCGAAGCGGGCGAGCCGGCCTATCTGGCAGGCAATTTCGTGCACGCTATCCGGTCGATGCGGTGCACGTTCTGAGCTCACCGGCCAACAGGGTCAGCATTTCCGAACAGCCCGCTTCGACCTTGACCGTGGCCAGGTCGTCGCCGCGGGTGGGTCCGCGGTTGATGATGCCCACCGGGATGTCGTGCGCAACGGCATGCCGGACGAATCGATAACCGGAATACACGGTCAGCGAGGACCCGGCGACAAGTAATGCTTCGGCGCCCTCCACCATCGAATACGCCTGTTCGACACGGTCTTTGGGAACGCTCTCACCGAAATAGACGATGTCGGGCTTGAGCATGCCTCCGCAGACCGGGCAGGCCGTGATGACAAATGAATCGGTTTCGCGGACGACGGCATCGGCATCGGGAGCCACCGCAATACCGCCGACCGCCTCGGCGCGTTCGAGGAATCCGGGATTGGCCGCCTCCAGCAGAGTGGCCAATTCGGTACGGGCCATGGTCGCGCCGCAATCCAAACAGATCACCTGCGCGTAGGTCCCGTGCAGGTTGACGACCGACCGGCTGCCGGCCTTGCTGTGCAGCAGGTCCACGTTCTGGGTGATCAGTCCGGTCACGACGCCGGCGGATTCCAGCGCCGCGAGGGCGCGGTGCCCGGCGTTCGGCATGGTCGCGTCCATGTGGCGCCACCCGACGTGGTTGCGGGCCCAGTACCGCTGCCGGAACTCCGGATCGGAGGTGAACTGCCGGATCGTCATCGGATTGCTCGGCGGGGAGTCGGGGCCGCGGTAATCGGGGATACCGGAATCGGTCGACATGCCTGCCCCGGTCAGCACCGCGATGCGGCGTCCCTGCAGTAGGGAGACGAGTTCGGGGGCGTCCACCCTCGCCAGGATAGGCCGCGAGTCAATCCAGGCATTTCGCCGCGGGCACGATCTCGGCGCTCATGTTGCGGCACATCATCTGCAGCGCCGCCTCGCCGAGCCCGGCGTCGATGTGCGCCACCGCGTCGGACGGGATCACCACGTCGAAATGCCGCACATAGGCGTCCAGCGCGCTGTAGAGGATGCACTGTTCGGTGACCTGGCCGGCCAGAATCAACCGCCGGGTGCCCAACCGGCCCAACAGGTAATCGAGTGCGGTCGCGTAGAACACGCTGTGGCGCACTTTGGTCAGCACCAGGCAGTCGTCCGCGGGCACGATCGGGCGCACCAGTTCCGGGTGCGCGCCGGCCAGTGCGGCGCCGACGATGTCGCTGAACTGCGCGGTGAAATCCCCGTAGTTGTCGTTGACGTAGATCAGGTCGACGCGTTCGTCCCGACGCGCGCCGTCGATCAG
Source organism: Mycolicibacterium porcinum (assembly GCA_001942045.1). Classification (GTDB taxonomy): domain Bacteria; phylum Actinomycetota; class Actinomycetes; order Mycobacteriales; family Mycobacteriaceae; genus Mycobacterium; species Mycobacterium porcinum_A. Next base: position 16,641 of record MSTD01000020.1, on the reverse strand, counting down.
TCCGACCAGCGGATCGATGACGTGTGCCACGTTGGGTGCCAGTAGTTCGGCGTCCTCATGTCGGTAGGTGTTGAGCATGTCCACAACCACCAGCGCGGTATCGCTCATGCCTCAATTGGTACCCAGTGGCCCGATCTTGACACTTTTCGGGTGACAATGGGCCCGATGGACTTCTACAGCGCCTACCACCACGGTTTCGCGCGGGTTGCCGCCTGCACTCACCACACGGCGCTGGCGGACCCGCCGGCGAACGCCGAATCGGTGCTCCGCTTGGCGCAGGCCTGCCACGACGACGGCGTGGCCGTCGCCGTGTTCCCGGAGCTCACCTTGTCGGGCTACTCGATCGACGACATCTTGATGCAGGATGCGCTGCTGGAGTCGGTGGAGCAGGCGCTCATCGAAATCGTCGCGGCCTCCGTGGTGTTGACGCCGGTGCTGGTGGTCGGTGCGCCGCTGCGGCACCGGCACCGGATCTACAACACCGCGGTGGTCATTCACCGCGGCGCGGTGCTCGGTGTGGCGCCCAAGTCCTACCTGCCGACCTACCGGGAATTCTACGAGCGCAGGCAGATGGCCGCCGGTGCCGACGTCCGCGGCACCATCCGGGTGGCCGGCGCGGAAGTTCCGTTCGGGCCGGACCTGTTGTTCGAGGCCTCCGACGTTCCGGGGCTCGTCCTGCACGTCGAGATCTGTGAGGACATGTTCGTGCCGGTGCCGCCCAGTGCACAGGCCGCGCTGGCCGGGGCGACGGTGCTGGCCAACCTCTCGGGCAGCCCGATCACGGTCGGTCGGGCCGAAGACCGTGCGCTGCTGGCCCGTTCGGCCTCGTCGCGGTGTCTGGCCGCCTATGTGTATGCGGCTGCCGGCGAAGGGGAGTCGACTACCGATCTGGCCTGGGACGGCCAGACCATGATCTGGGAGAACGGGTTGCTGCTCGCCGAGAGTGAGCGCTTTCCACGCGGTGAGCGACGCTCGGTGGCCGACGTGGACCTGGAATTGCTGCGGGCTGAGCGGCTGCGGATGGGCACATTCGACGACAATGCCAGACACTATGGCGCTCAAGTGGATTCGTTCCGTCGCGTCGAGTTCCAGCTCGATCCGCCGACGGGGGACATCGGTCTGCTGCGTGAGGTCGAGCGTTTCCCGTTCGTGCCGGCGGATCCCGCACGGCTGCAGCAGGATTGCTACGAGGCCTACAACATTCAGGTCTCCGGTCTGGAGCAGCGGTTACGCGCCCTGAATTACCCGAAGGTGGTCATCGGGGTGTCCGGTGGTCTGGATTCCACCCATGCCTTGATCGTCGCGGCCCGGGCGATGGACCGGGAAAACCGGCCGCGCAGTGACATTCTCGCGTTCACTCTGCCGGGTTTCGCCACCGGCGACCGGACCAAGAACAACGCCATCCGGTTGAGCCGTGCGCTGGGCGTGACGTTCGAAGAGATCGACATCAAGAAAACCGCCGAGCTGATGCTCACCGAGATGGACCATCCGTTCGGCCGTGGCGAGAAGGTCTACGACGTCACGTTCGAGAACGTCCAGGCCGGCCTGCGCACCGACTACCTGTTCCGGCTGGCCAACCAGCGCGGCGGCATCGTGCTCGGCACCGGTGACCTGTCCGAGCTGGCGCTCGGCTGGTCCACATACGGGGTCGGTGACCAGATGTCGCACTACAACGTCAACGGCGGGGTGCCGAAAACCCTGATCCAGCACCTGATCCGGTGGGTGATCTCATCGGACCAGTTCGGTGGTGAGGTGAACGAGGTCCTGCAATCGGTGCTGGACACCGAGATCACCCCGGAGTTGGTGCCCACCGGCGAGGACGAGGAGATCCAGAGCAGCGAGGCCAAGGTCGGTCCTTATGCGCTGCAGGATTTTTCGTTGTTCCAGGTGCTGCGTCACGGGTTCCGCCCGTCACGGGTGGCGTTCCTGGCCTGGCATGCCTGGCATGACGCGGCCCTCGGTGACTGGCCCGCGGGCTTCCCGGAGGACAAGCGTCCGGCGTACTCACTCAAGGAGATCCGGCACTGGCTGCAGGTGTTCGCCCAGCGGTTCTACTCGTTCTCCCAGTTCAAGCGGTCGGCGCTGCCGAACGGCCCCAAGGTGTCGCATGGTGGCGCCCTGTCGCCACGGGGGGACTGGCGGGCACCCTCGGACATGTCGGCGCGGATCTGGCTCGACGAAATCGAGCGGAACATTCCCGAGCAGTAATTCGGTGACCTGGCCAAATGGCCGGCTCACCCAATTGACGACGCAAAAAATTGACAAGCTAACCTTCTGGCTCACGTTGTCGCGCTAATGTGCGGCGGGTCACAGTTCGGCGGTGCCGGACGTCGGTCGAGGAGGTTGCGTTGGGTGCTGCGAAGTACGTCGGTCGGGTAGGGGGATTGGCGGTCGCGCTCGGGGTCGGGTCGGCTGTCGTTCTGGGTGGTCAGGCGACGGGCACCCCGGTGGCCTCGGCATCGCCCGGTTCGGGCGATACATCGTCCGAATCCGCGTCCGCGCCGGCCACGAACAAGGGCCCGGCCAAGGATCGGCAGAGCGCCCGCTCGCTGCGGCAGGCCGCGGTCCGCGCGGCGATCAAGGACCGGGCCGCCAAGCTCGGTGAACCCGGCCGCCACCGCGTCAGCTCGACGACACCGAAGTCCGACGTCGTGCAATCGATCACCGACCGGCTCTCGGATGCCCAGGACAGGGCTCGTCTGACCCGTCGTGGCAGTGACCTCAAACCCGACGCGATCGAGGATTCCGACACCGCTGCGTCGAAACCCGCCACGGCCACCTCAGTCGAGACCCCGCGGGGCCTGTTGTCGCTGACGCCGAAACTGCCGCGCCCCCTGCGTGATCGTGCCCACACTCCCGATCCGGTAGGGGCGGAAGACGTCGCGATTGCTGCCGTCGAGAGCGGCGTGGCGGACGCGCCCGAAGCGACACCGGAAGTGACCGCGACCGCGAAGACCGAGACGGCGCCGGCCGTCGCCCCGGCTCCCGTGCGCAGCCTGATCGAGACCGTGGTCAACAACATCGCCACCACCCTGGCCGGCAACTCGCCGAATGCGCCGCGGACCGATTCGCCCGCCGAGTGGGTTCTGCTGGCCGCCGCGCGCCGGGAGTTCTCCACGGCCGCCGTGGCACCCTCACTGGCCGGCACGGGTGGCATCACCGCGAACCCGTCGGTCGGCATCGACGACGGCATCATCACGGGAACCACGGGCGCGACGAGCTCGAGCGGACTACCGCTCACCTACACCGTGATCGGCGACCCGAGCGCGGGCGGCAAGGTCCGGCTCAACTCGGCCAACGGCACCTTCACGTTCCTGCCGTATGCGACCGTGGTCGACAGCCACGGCACCGAGCAGTTCACCGTGCTGGTCGCCGAGACCACCGCGTTCGACGCTGCGCTGCAACAGATCCCGATCGTGGGCTCGTTCGTGCCGCAGGTGTTGGTGATGGTGCACCAGACACCCATCGTCAACGACCTGCTGGCCCCGCTGATCGGCGACTCCGAAGTGGTCAACGTCAACGTCGACGTCGGGCAGCTGGCGCCCGGCGACACCCCGGTGGCCTACACGGTCAAGGTGACGTCGTTCGACGGCACGCCGATCAGCATGAACTGGTTCCCGGCATCCGGCCTGCAGGCGGACGAAGAGGCGCCGACGATCTTCGTCGGCGCGGGCCTGTCCAGTGCCGGTGACACCAACCCGAACTCGGGCGGGGCCACCGGTGTCGGCACCTTCCGGGGCGACGGCTACAACGTCGTCACCTGGGACTCGCGCGGCGAGCACGCTTCGGGCGGGATCCTGCAGCTGGACAATCCGTTCTTCGAGGGCCGCGACATGTCGGCGCTGATCGACTACGTCGCCACGCGGCCCAACACGCAGCTCGACGGCGCGAACGATCCGCGGATGGGCATGGTCGGCGGCTCGTACGGCGGCGGTATCCAGTGGGTGACCGCGGGCACCGACAACCGGGTCGACGCGATCGTCCCGACGATCTCGTGGAACTCGCTGAACAGTTCGCTGTACCCCAACGAGGCGTTCAAGACGTCGTACGCCGCGTTGCTACTGCTGTCCCTGGTGACGAGCGGCGCGAACATCAACAACCAGCTGTACAGCGGCATCTTCACCGGAGGGCTGCTGGGCGTGCTCACTCCAGAGCAGCAGGCTCTGCTCGCCGGCAGCGGTCCGACCTCGCTGGTCAACAAGATCACCGCGCCGACGCTGATCATCCAGGGCACCGTCGACGTGTTGTTCCCGCTGCAGCAGGCCATGGACAACGCGGCCATCCTGGATGCCAACGGGGTGCCGGTGAAGATGATCTGGTTCTGCGGCGGCCACGGCAACTGCGAAACCCCGCCGGGGGACAGCGCCGACATGGTCGAGACCGCCACGCTGAGCTGGCTGGACACCTACGTCAAGCACAAGGACGAGGGCCTCGACGACGAGCTGCCGAAGTTCCAGTGGATCGACCAGAACGGCGACCACTACACGTCGGATCTGCTGCCGACCGACCCCGATTTCGCCGGAACTCCCGTCATGGCGTCGGGCAGCGGCGGCCTGCTCGGGATCGTCCCGATCCTCGGCGGGTCGGGACCGGGAGCGGCGGGAATTCCGTTCGGGCTCGGTGACGGCACCAAGGCCACCAACGCGGTGAACACCACCGTGACCGCGCCGTCGGACGGCACCACGCAGATCGTCGGTGCACCCGAGCTGACGATGACGTACTCCGGCATCGGCACCAGCCGTCACGTCTACGCCCAGATCGTCGACGACCAGACTGGCCAGGTGATCGGCAATGTGGTCACGCCGATTCCGGTCACCCTCGACGGCAAGGAGCACACGGTCACCATCCCGATGGAGGCCGTTGCGTACACGCTGGAGCCCGGGCACACCGCCACGGTGCAGATCACCACGTCGGCGACACCGTTCCTCAACTTCACCCAGTTCGGCGTCATCAACATCTCCGATGTGCAGGTCGCATTGCCGACGGCCGGGCCCGGGGCCAACGTGCAGCCGGCGTCGGACGCCGCGCAGGAGGTGGTCAGCGTCTAGAGCCGGCCCTCGCGCCGCAGGTCTGGATGGACCCACTCCGGTGAGCGGCGTGCCTTGAAGGCGCGGAAGCCCTCCATCGCCTCGTCGCCGCTGTAGCTGGCCTTCATGCCGATCCGATCGTAGAGGCCCATGTAGCTGTCGAGGCTGGACTTGACCACCCCGCGGGCCCGCGGCGCGGTGCGGCAGCACTGGGCGAGCACTTCGGTTGCGGCGGAAAGCAATTCGTCGTGTGGGACCACCCGGGCCACCATGCCCCAGTCGACCGCCTCCTGCGCGGTGAGCGTGCGGCCGGTGAACATCAGGTCGCGGGTGCGGACCACGCCGATCAGGCGGGCCAGCATCTGGCTGTAGTAGGTGTCGGCGATACCGCGGTACAACTCGGGCACCCGGAACGTGGCGCGGTCGCTGACCACGGCCATGTCGCTGCAGATCGCAATCTGCAGCCCGCCGCCCTGGCACAGCCCGTTGACCGCGCTCACCACCGGCTTGACCGATTGGCGCAGGGTTTCGAACGGGGTGACGTCCATGGACAGCGCCGCACCGAAACTCATCCAGTCGTCGACGCCGTTGCCGCCACCGAGGTCACCGCCCGGGGCGAACACGTCCCCGGTGCCGGTGATCAGCAGGCCGGCCAGCTCCGGGTCCGCCTCGACGTGGGCGACTGCGTACCGGATGCCGAAGTACATGGCCGGCGTCATCGCGTTGCGGGCCTCGGGGCGATCCAGGGTGACGACGCCGAACGGCCCCTGGCGCTCGAACTTGAGGTACGGGGTGCCGAGCCAGTCGCCCTCGGGCGGGCGAGGGGAGAGGGCCTGCGTCATGGTGGCGACTATAACGCCAACGGTATCGGCTTCAGTTGGCCGTCTCAGGGGGTCAGGACAGCATCGATGTCGGCGGCCGACGGCGCGCAGTCGCCGGCCCCGCGTACCAGGGTGGCCAGGGCTCCGGCCGCGCAGGCGCGGCGCAACGCCTGCTCGTGGCCCGCGGTCCACCCGGCGGCCAGCACCCCGGCGAACACGTCGCCGGCCCCGGCGGTGTCCAGCGCCCGCACCGTGGGGGCCGGCACGTCGAACCGTTCGTCGGCGCCCAGGTAACTGGCTCCCCGGGCGCCCCGGGTGATCACCAGATGCCGCACCGGCCAGTGCCACTCGGCCGCCTCGGTCTCGTTCACCACCACGACATCGACCAGTTCGGACAGGGCCAGCAGATGGTGGGCCGGCGTGCCGCCGGGTGACGCGTTGAGCATCACCACCGCACCGGCCGCCCGTGCCAGCTTGGCCGCGGCGATCGCCGTCGGCACCGGGATCTCCAACTGGATCAGCGTGACCTCACTCCAGACGATCGCCGACCGGGCCGCCGCGGAATCCACCTCGAGCCGCGAGTTGGCGCCCGGTGCCACCACGATGCAGTTCTCGCCGACCGTGTCGACCAGGATCGCCGCCGATCCGCTCGGGCCGGGCACACACGTCACCGCGTCGGCCCCGACCCCGTTGGTCTGGAGATGACGGCGCAGAATCGTGGCGGCGGGATCGTCACCGACCGCGGCCACCAGTTCCACCTCGGCCCCGGCCCGCGCGGCCGCCACGGCCTGGTTCCCGCCCTTGCCGCCGGGCGCCGAAGACAGCGATGACGCGAGCACCGTCTGTCCCGGGCGCGGCAGCGCACCGACGGTGAACGTGAGATCGGCGTTGATACTCCCGACGACGCAAACCCGCGCAGCGGCCATGACTGAAAAGGCTAGTTGCTACTGGCACCTGACACCTGTCGAAGCACGTCAACTCCTCCGATACGCTGGCTAGATGAGCGTTCAGACAGAGTCTCCGACGGCTGCGGTACCCGACGTCGACCTGCGCGGGCAGGTGCACGAGGCCGCGCGTCGGGCCCGGGTCGCCGCCCGCATCCTGGGCACCCTGAGCGCCGAGACCAAGAACCGCGCGCTGCATGCCGCCGCCGACAGCGTGCTGGCCCATGTTCACGAGATCCTGGCCGCCAACGCCGCCGACGTCGAGGCCGCGCGGGAGGCCGGTACTCCCGAGTCGATCCTGGACCGCCTGGCGCTCAACCCGCAGCGGGTCGACGGCATTGCCGCCGGTCTGCGCCAGGTCGCTGGGCTGCCGGATCCGGTCGGCGAGGTGTTGCGTGGCCGTACCCTGCCCAACGGGCTGCAGCTGCGTCAGCAGCGGGTACCGCTCGGCGTCGTCGGCATGGTCTACGAGGGCCGGCCCAACGTCACGGTCGACGCCTTCGGACTCACCCTGAAATCAGGCAATGCCGCTCTGCTGCGCGGCAGTTCGTCCGCGGCCCGGTCCAACGAGGCGTTGGTGGCGGCGCTGCGCTCGGCGCTCGCCTCGATCGATCTGCCGCTGGACGCCGTGCAACTGCTGCCCAGCCACGACCGCGCCAGCGTCACCCACCTGATCCAGGCCCGCGGCCTGGTCGACGTGGTGATCCCGCGCGGGGGAGCCGGCCTGATCGAGGCCGTGGTGCGCGATGCGCAGGTGCCCACCATCGAGACCGGTGTCGGCAATTGCCATGTCTACGTTGATGAGTCGGCCGATCTCGACCTGGCCGAGAAGATCCTGCTGAACTCCAAGACCCGGCGCCCGAGCGTCTGCAACGCCGCCGAGACGCTGCTGGTGGACAAGGCGCTCGAGGCGACCGCGCTGCCCCGGCTGACCGCCGCGCTCCAGGACGCGGGTGTCACGGTGCATGCCGATCCCACCGACGAGGAGTTGCACACCGAGTTCCTCTCGATGGACATCGCGGTGGCGCTGGTCGACGGGGTCGACGGCGCGATCGCCCACATCAACACCTACGGCACGGGGCACACCGAGGCCATCGTGACGACGAATCTTGCTGCGGCCCAGCGCTTCACCGAACAGGTGGACGCGGCGGCAGTGATGGTCAACGCGTCCACCGCGTTCACCGACGGAGAGCAGTTCGGTTTCGGCGCCGAGATCGGCATCTCCACCCAGAAGCTGCATGCCCGCGGACCCATGGGCCTGCCCGAACTGACCTCGACCAAATGGATCGTGTGGGGAGACGGTCAGACCCGCCCGGCCTAGCCGCCGACCAGACAGAAGACCAGGAGACCACATGAGCGTGCCCGCTCGCCCCGCTCCGTTGTTCGCCGACATCGACGATGTCGCGCGGCGCCTCGCGGAGACCGGATACCTGCCCGACACCGCCACCGCGACGGCGGTTTTCCTCGCCGACCGGCTCGGTAAGCCGTTGCTCGTGGAGGGGCCCGCGGGTGTCGGCAAGACCGAGCTGGCGCGCGCGGTGGCGGCGACCACCGGCTCGGGGCTGGTCCGGTTGCAGTGCTACGAGGGTGTCGACGAGGCCCGGGCGCTGTACGAGTGGAACCACGCCAAGCAGATCCTGCGGATCCAGGCGGGCAGCGGCGATTGGGATCAGACCAAGATGGATGTGTTCAGCGAGGAGTTCCTGCTGAGCCGTCCTCTGCTGACCGCGATCCGGCGCACCGACCCGACCGTGCTGCTCATCGACGAGACCGACAAGGCCGACATCGAGATCGAGGGTCTGCTGCTGGAGGTGCTCTCCGATTTCGCGGTCACCGTCCCGGAGCTCGGCACCATCACCGCCGAGCGGCCGCCGTTCGTGCTGCTGACCTCCAACGCCACCCGCGAGCTCTCCGAGGCGCTCAAGCGTCGTTGCCTGTTCCTGCACATCGACTTCCCTGACCCGGATCTGGAGCGCCGCATCCTGCTGTCCCGGGTGCCCGAGCTGCCCGAGCACATCGCCGCAGAGCTGGTCCGGATCATCGGCGTGCTGCGCGGCATGCAACTCAAGAAGCTGCCGTCGGTCGCCGAGACCATCGACTGGGGCCGCACGGTGCTGGCGTTGGGGATGGACACCATCGACGACGAGATGATCGCGGCCACGCTCGGCGTGGTGCTCAAACATCAGTCCGACCAAGTCAAAGCGGCCGGCGAACTGAAGCTGAACTGATGGTGCCCCGCCGGGTTCGACCGCCCCAACCCCTGGCCCCACACGGCCTGCCCGGGCATCTCGTCGAGTTCGTCGAAGCCCTTCGCGGGCAGGGAATTTCGGTTGGTCCGTCGGAAACCGTGGACGCCGGCCGGGTGATCACCGTGCTCGGGTTGGGTGACCGGGAAGCGTTGCGGGAGGGCATCGCCTGTGCGGTGCTGCGCCGCCCCGATCACCGCGAGACCTACGACGCGATGTTCGACCTGTTCTTCCCAGCGGCGCTCGGTGCGCGCACGGTGCTCTCGGACGACGACGAGGGAGACCCCGCCAACGAGAATCAGCCCCAGCTGCCGCCCGAGGACATCGAGGCGATGCGCGACGCGCTGGTGCAGATGCTGGCGGACAACGAGGACCTGGCCAACCTCGACGACCGGCTGGCGGCGATGATCGCCCGGATCGTCGAGGCCTACGGCCGCTACAACTCCAGCCGGGGCCCGTCGTACTCGTCGTACCAGGCGCTCAAGGCGATGAGCCTCGACGATCTGGAGGGCAGGCTGCTGGCCGGCCTGCTCGCCCCTTACGGTGACGAACCCACCCCGACCCAGGAGGAGATCGCCAAGGCGCTGGCCGCTCAGCGCATCTCCCAGCTGCGCAAGATGGTCGAGTCCGAGACCAAGCGGCGCACCGCCGAGCAGTTGGGCCGCGACCACGTGCAGATGTACGGGGTGCCGCAGCTGGCCGAGAACGTCGAGTTCCTGCGCGCCTCCGGTGAGCAGCTGCGCCAGATGCGCAAGACCGTGCAGCCCCTGGCCCGCACCTTGGCGACGCGGCTGGCCGCTCGGCGCCGGCGGTCCCGGTCCGGGGAGATCGACCTGCGCAAGACGCTGCGCAAGTCCATGTCGACCGGCGGCGTGCCGATCGACGTGGTGCTCAAGAAGCCGCATCCGGCCCGTCCCGAGCTTGTGGTCCTCTGCGACGTGTCGGGGTCGGTGGCGGGGTTCAGCCACTTCACCCTGATGCTCGTCTCGGCGCTGCGCCAGCAGTTCAGCAGGGTGCGCGTCTTCGCGTTCATCGACACCACCGACGAGGTCACCGACATGTTCGGGCCGGAGGCCGACCTGGCGGTGGCCGTGCAGCGCATCACCCGCGAGGCCGGCGTCTACACGCGCGACGGGCACTCCGATTACGGGCATGCCTTCGTGTCGTTCCTGGACAAGTACCCCAACGTGCTGTCGCCGCGTAGCTCGCTGCTGGTGCTGGGTGACGGCCGGAACAACTACCGCAACCCTCAGGCCGACCTGCTCGCACACATGGTGTCGGCCAGCCGGCACGCGCACTGGCTCAACCCGGAGCCCAAGCACCTGTGGGGCAGCGGGGATTCCGCGGCGCCGAAATACCTCGAAACCATCCCGATGCACGAGTGCCGCTCGGCCAAACAGCTGGCCGCGGTGATCGACGGGTTGCTGCCCGTCTGAGCTCGCTCGTCGCGTGGGTGCCGGGCCCTGGTCAACGCTCCCGTAAGCTGCCTCTTTGTGGCAAGACGGCGCAGGCTGGGTGTGATGGGCGGGACGTTCGATCCCGTCCACAACGGACACCTGGTCGCGGCCAGTGAGGTCGCCGACCTGTTCGAGCTCGACGAGGTGGTGTTCGTCCCGACCGGGCAGCCGTGGCAGAAGCACGATCGCCGGGTCAGCGCCGCCGAGGACCGGTATCTGATGACGGTGATCGCCACCGCGTCCAACCCTCGCTTCTCGGTCAGCCGGGTCGACATCGACCGAGGTGGCGCGACCTACACCAAGGACACCTTGCGTGACCTGCGTGACCTCAACGCCGACACCGACCTCTACTTCATCACCGGCGCCGATGCCCTGGCCTCGATCCTGTCGTGGCAGAACTGGGAGGATCTGTTCTCCATGGCGCGGTTCGTCGGCGTCAGCCGGCCGGGATACGAATTGGACGGCGAACATATCGAGGCGGCGCTGCGTGAGCTGCCGCCGGACACATTGACGTTGGTCGAGGTGCCTGCGCTGGCGATCTCGTCCAGTGACTGCCGTAAGCGGGCCGCCGAAGGCCGGCCGATCTGGTACCTGGTGCCGGACGGTGTGGTGCAGTACGTGGCCAAACGCGGGTTGTACTCCGCAGACGGGAAGGGTGAACACATCATGGAGCCGCTTCGATGAGCGCGACCGACGAGGCCGTCGCGATGGCGACCGTGGCCGCCCAGGCCGCCGCGGCCAAGCTGGCCGACGATGTGGTGGTCATCGACGTGTCGGGCCAGTTGGTGATCACCGACTGCTTCGTGATCGCGTCCGCCTCCAACGAGCGACAGGTCAACGCGATCGTCGACGAGGTCGAGGAGAAGATGCGGCTGGCCGGGTACAAGCCCGCGCGCCGTGAGGGCACCCGCGAAGGACGCTGGACGCTGCTGGACTACGTCGACATCGTGGTGCACATCCAGCACCAGGACGAGCGGGAGTTCTACGCGCTGGAGCGGTTGTGGCGGGACTGCCCGACGATTCCGGTCGAGCTGGACAAGCCAGCGGACCCCGAGTTGCCGGAATGAGCGCGCGATGAAGGTCCGTCGGCTGGTGCTGTTGCGGCACGGCCAGACCGAGTACAACGCGGGCAGCCGGATGCAGGGGCAGCTGGACACCGAGTTGTCCGACCTCGGACGCGACCAGGCCGCCGCGGCGGCCGAGGTGCTGGGCAAGCGTCAGCCGCTGCTGATCGTGTCCTCGGACCTCAAGCGCGCGCTCGACACCGCGGTGACGCTCGGCGACCGCGCCGGTATCCCGGTACAGGTGGACAAGCGGTTGCGCGAGACGCATCTGGGGGACTGGCAGGGCCTGACCCATCTCGAGGTGGACTCGATGGCGCCGGGTGCTCGCGCGGCCTGGCGCGAGGACGCCCGGTGGGCCCCGCACGGTGGGGAGAGCCGGGTCGACGTGGCTGACCGCAGCGTCCCGGTGGTTGCCGAACTTGTTGCCGGACAACCCGAGTGGGGCCTGGACGGCTCGGACCGCCCGGTGGTGCTGGTGGCCCACGGCGGGCTGATCGCGGCGCTGACGGCGGGGCTGCTCGGTCTGCCGGTGGACAACTGGCCGGTGCTCGGCGGCATGGGCAACGCCAGTTGGGTTCAGCTGTCCGGACACTCGCCGGAGTCCGCGGAAGACGACTTCGACTCCATCCGCTGGCGGCTCGATGTCTGGAACGCCTCGGCGCAGGTGGCCAACGATGTCCTCTGACCACACGTCAGCCGAACCACGTCGCACGCTGCTGGTGTTCTGCGACTCGCTCTCGTACTTCGGTCCGACCGGCGGTCTGCCATCGGACGATCCACGGATCTGGCCCAATATCGTGGCCCAGCAACTGGGTTGGGACGTCGAGCTCATCGGCCGCATCGGTTGGACCACCCGCGACGTCTGGTGGGCCGCCACTCAGGATCCGCGGTCCTGGGCGGCGTTACCGCGGGCCGGTGCGGTCATCTTCGCCACCAGCGGCATGGATTCGTTGCCCTCGCCGCTGCCGACGGCGCTGCGCGAGTTGATCCGGTATGTGCGGCCCGCCTGGTTGCGCCGGTGGGCACGGGACGGCTACGGCTGGATCCAGCCGCGGTTGTCGCCGATTGCCCGATCGGCCCTGCCCCCGCATCTGACGGTCGAATACCTGGAGATGACGCGCAACGCCATCGATTTCAACCGGCCGGGCATTCCGGTGGTGGCCTCATTGCCGTCGGTGCACATCGCCGACACCTACGGCAAGGCGCACCACGGGCGTGAGCCCACGGTCGCCGCGATCACGGCCTGGGCCCAGGAACATGATGTGCCGCTGGTGGACCTCAGGGCGGCAGTGGCCGACGAGGTGCTGAGTGGGCGCGGCAACCCCGACGGCATCCACTGGAACTTCGAAGCTCATCGCGCGGTGGCCGAGCTCATGCTCAAGGGCCTGGCCGATGCCGGTGTGCCACAACTGGATTCCACCGACTGACGATGGCGGTCATGGTGGTGACCGACTCGACGTCGCAGTTGCGGCCTGAGTTGTGCGAGCAGTGGGGAATTCGGCAGGTGCCGTTGCACATCCTCGACGACGGTGATGACTGGCGCGATGGTGTCGATCCGATTCCTTCGGCCATTCACGACCGGCCCCGGGTGACCACGTCGGGTGCCTCGCCGGCCGATCTCGCCGAGACCTACCGGCAGGCGCTGGCCGACAGCGGCGGCGACGGCGTTGTCGCAGTGCATATTTCGGCCGCCCTCTCGAGCACCTACAGCACGGCCGCGTCGGTGGCGCGCGAGATCGGGCAGGCCGTGCGGGTGGTGAACTCCCGTGCGGCAGCGATGGGGGTCGGCTTCGTCGCCCTCGCCGCGGCGGAGGCGGCCCGTCGGGGTGATTCACTCGATGCGGTCGAGGCCGCTGCCCGCGCCGCGATACCGCGCGGGCAGGCGTTCATCGTCGTACACCGGCTCGACAATCTGCGGCGCAGCGGGCGCATCGGTGCGGCGGCATCGTGGCTGGGCACCGCGCTGTCGCTCAAACCGCTGCTACGCCTCGATGTCGACGGCAGGCTCGTGCTCTCGCAACGCATCCGGACGATCTCGAAAGCGCATGCGGCACTTGTCGATCAGATTGCCGCCGCGGCCGGGGACCGGGCCGTGAGCGTGGTCGTGCACCACGTCGACAACCCGGACGGGGCCGAGGAGATCGCCGCGGCCCTTACCGACCGGCTTCCGAACCTGCGGTCCCTGTCGGTGACCGACATGGGTGCGGTGCTCGCGGTGCACGTCGGCGGCGGCGCGGTCGGTGCGTGCCTCAGCGTCGAAGACGCCTAGCGAGCCTCGATTGCCGACGCCGCTTTCTGCCCCATGGCGGTGCCTCGGCGGCGAGCACAGCCTCCAGGTAGAAAGCGGCGCAACGGCAGTGCAGAACTAGCCCGCGAACCGGCCGGTGACCGGCGGCAGATCCTTGAGGGTGAGGATTCCGGGCGCGGCGGCCACCACGGCGGGTACCGCGTTCGTCACCGGCAGCGCGGTGTAGATCATGCCAAGCCCGTTGAGGCTGACCTCGCTCCAGTCCTTCGACGGCAGGCAGTACACGACGGTGCGCATGTTGGGAACGCCGAACACCTGGATCACGTGACCGTGCGCCACCGGCTTCGGTGGGGTGACGTGATTGCCCATGATCCAGTTGAATCCGACGCTGACGACGTTCTTGTCGCCCACCCAGCCGCGGTGGTAGCCGTACACACTGGCCACGGTGCCCTTGGGGATCTGCATGAAACCCAGATCGGAGTCATCGGTGGCGGGGGTGAACGTGACGTCGAAAGTGATCTTGTCGAGCTTGGCGCCGATGGCGTCGGCCATCATCGCCGCCGACTCGGCGAACACCTCACTCTCGAGACGGACGCTCTCGGCCAGCCCGGGCGTCTCCGGGTCCTTGCCGAAGCCCATCGCTGCCATGGTTCCCGCCGATTCGTACACGCCGCAGTCGACCGACTCGGTGATCCGGATCTCGTCGACACTCTCGCAGGCGCTCGACAACACCATGCCCATCATGTTGGTCAGGCCGGGGTGCGCTCCGCTGCCGAAGATCGTGGAATTGCCTGCCTCGCAAGCTTTCTGGATGCGGGCGAGATCCTCCGGGGTCTGCTTGCCGCCGGTGATCCAGGCGGCGGTGGAACACACGTTGACGCCGGATTCCAGCAGGCGAACCAGTTCGTCGACGCTGGGCCAGATCGGGTTGTAACAGCAGGCATCGGGTTTGAGCGCGATCAGCTCGTCGATGTCGTTTGTGGCCTTGATGCCCGTGGGTTCGGGCCAGCCGGCCAGCTCGGCCGCATCGACGCCGACCTTCTCGGCGCCGTACGCATAGACGCCCACGAGCTCCATGTCGTCACGGGCGATGATCGCGTGCAGCGAGCGTCGTCCGATGTTTCCGGTGGTCCATTGGATGACCCGGATCGGCTTGTCCGCTGCGGTCATGTCGCCTCCTCGCTGAGCCCTGCGCTGGACTCTAGACACTATCGGTGAGTTGTTCACCACCGGCACCGGTCCTCGTGGCGGCAGGCCCACCGGCGTCGCACAATCGAATTACGGGGCATGTTCGCCCCGGCGAAGCCATGAATCGAGGTCGGATCATGGACATGCTCTACCTGCTCGCGTCGCTCGGTGCCGGCGGCGTCGCCCTGATCTGGCTCGGCATGAGCAACGTCCGCGTGGTCAGACAGTACGAACGTGGCGTGGTGTTCCGGTTCGGCCGGGTCCGCGACAACGTCAGGCAACCAGGTCTGACGATGCTGATCCCCGTCGCGGATCGGCTGCAGAAGGTCAACATGCAGATCATCACGATGCCGGTACCGGCGCAGGACGGCATCACCCGCGACAATGTCACCGTCCGGGTCGACGCGGTGATCTACTTCCGGGTGCTCGATCCGGTCCGGGCCGTGGTCGACGTCCAGGACTACATGTCGGCGATCGGTCAGGTGGCGCAGACCTCGCTGCGGTCGATCATCGGCAAGAGCAATCTGGACGATTTGTTGTCCAACCGGGAGCACCTCAATCAGGGCCTCGAACTGCTCATCGACAACCCCGCCGTG
The DNA here is from genome assembly GCA_001942045.1 of Mycolicibacterium porcinum. GTDB lineage: Bacteria > Actinomycetota > Actinomycetes > Mycobacteriales > Mycobacteriaceae > Mycobacterium > Mycobacterium porcinum_A. The sequence goes on along the minus strand of MSTD01000020.1, from coordinate 1,050 downwards.
GGCTGGGGGATCCACATCGACCGCGTCGAGATCAAAGACGTCGTGCTGCCGGATTCGATGAAGCGGTCCATCGCGCGTCAGGCCGAGGCCGAGCGGGAACGACGGGCCCGGGTCATCACCGCCGACGGCGAACTGCAGGCGTCCGAAAAGCTCGCCGCGGCCGCCGATGTGATGGCCGCCGATCCGGCCGCCCTGCAGTTGCGACTGCTGGAGACCGTCGTCGAAGTGGCCGCGGAGAAGAACTCCACCCTGGTGCTGCCGTTCCCGGTGGAGCTGCTGCGCTACCTGGAACGCGCCACGCCGCAGTCCTCGACGCAGGTCGTGGGGTAGTAGTCCACAGCGCGCGTTTCATCCACAGCCCGTCCGCGCCGACGGTTCTGCGGCCCGGAATCGTCGTGCCCCGCACCTACCGTCGCGGGCATGGGTACCGAAATGTCGGTGGAGCGGCTCCGTCGATTGGGCGGCGGCCGCCTCGGGGACGACCCCGAAACAGAGGGAGGAAGCGCTCCCGATCAGAACACGGCGTCCGAGAGCGCTCTGTCGCGGTGGCTGCCCGATACGGCTGCGGGAGATGGGCGCGGATGGCTGGCCGCCGCGCGTGCCGATCCCGGCCGGGCCGGGGCGTTGGCACTGGCCGGTGTCGGCGCACTCGCGATCCTGGTCACCGTCTTCGCCCTGATCCGGCAGCAGCCACCACCGGTCGTATCGGCGAATCTTCCACCGGTACAGATGGTTTCGTCGGCCGCATCGACCCCGGCCGCGGACCCGCCGGGCGGGCCGGTCGTGGTCAGCGTCGTCGGTCTGGTGCACAAACCCGGGTTGGTAACCCTGCAGTCCGGGGCACGGATCGCCGACGCGCTGGAAGCCGCCGGCGGGCCGCTCGACGGTGCCGATCTGATCGGGTTGAACATGGCGCGCCGGGCTTGGTTTTCGTGGAGCCGGGCTGCGGGGCGCCAGTTGACGGCGAGGCCGGGGCATCACCGGCGACCGAACTGCCCATGGTCGCGGGTTGCCGGGTGGCGCCTCGATGCCGACCACGATCTGCTCACC
>MSTD01000019.1:92578-100746 GCA_001942045.1 Mycolicibacterium porcinum | reverse complement strand
GAGCCGGTGATGGTGGCGTAGCCGCCGTTGCCGCCCGCGCCACCGTCGTGGCCGACGCCGGCACCGCCGTTGCCGCCAGCTCCGCCTGCTCCGCCGGCGACGGTGTTACCGGTGCCGATCCACAGGTGGGCGTTGCCGCCGGCGCCGCCGGCCCCGCCGAGCGCACCAGCGGAGCCGCCGTTGCCGCCGTTGCCTCCGTCGCCGCCGGTGACGCTGCCGCCGACCAGATCGACTGAGGACAGTGCGTAGCCGTAGCCACCAGCGCCGCCGTTGCCTGCGCCGGTTCCGGTGCCGCTGTTGCCACCCTTGCCACCGGTGGCGGTGCTGCCGGTGACGACTGCGCCGTACTCGCCGAAGACGCCGCCCTTTCCACCGTTGCCGCCGGTGGCGCCGTTGTAACCGTTGCCGCCAGCGCCGCCCGTGCCAGTGCCGTTGACGACAGTGCCGCCGCTGTAATCGCCGCCGATACCGGCGTCGACCAGGCCGGTGCCACCCGCGCCGCCATGGCCGCCGGCGTAGCCGTTGCCGCCAGCTCCGCCCGTCGCGGTGCCACTGGCGGAGGCGTCGTGTCCGTATCCGTTGGCTGCGACCACGAAGGCGTTACCGCCATTGCCGCCGGTGCTGCCGGCACCCGTGCCGGATCCACCCGCGCCACCCTGTGCGGTGCCTTCGGCAGCACCGGGGTGATCGTCGGTTCCGTAGCCGCCGGAGATCACGCCGCGGCCACCGTTGCCGCCCTGGCCTCCGTCGATGCCATTGCCACCGGCACCACCCGTCGCATCGCCGCTCGCGGTGCTCGTGGCACCGGTGGCTTGGATCAGACCCTCACCACCGTCGCCACCCATGCCCGTGCCGATCGAGTCGCCACCGGCGCCACCCGTGGCGTTCCCGCTGGCGTTGGTGTTCGCGCCGTCGGCTTCGATCTTGCCGACGCCGCCGGTTCCGCCTTCACCGCCGGCCGCAGCAGTGGTGCCGTTCCCGCCCTTGCCACCGTGACCGCCGGTAGCGGCTCCTGTTGCCGAGCCTCCGTTGGATCCGGAGACGAGGGCGCCGCCACCGCCGCCGCCACCGCCGCCGCCCTGGCCGGGTGCGCTGTTAGAGGAGGTCCCGCCGCTGCCGCCTGCGCCGCCTACGCCACCGGTTGCTCCGTCGCCGATTGCTGCCCCGGTACCGCCCGCTCCACCGGCTCCGCCATCGCCCCACGTGCCGGTAGACACGGTGCGAGTGCCACCCGTGCCGCCAGTGCCACCGGTGCCACCGGCCTGCGGGGAGTTGGTCGGTGCGTAGATGCCGTCGCCGTCGCCGCCGTCACCACCGGCGCCGCCCTTGCCTGCAGTCGGGCCGTCGCCGCCGTCGCCGCCGCGGCCGCCCTTGCCTGCGACCGCGGAGTTGCCTCCGCCTACACCGTCACCACCACGGCCGCCGTCGCCGGCGATGCCGCTGGCACTGCCTGGAGCTCCCGCGACTCCGTTGCCACCCAGCAGACCGAAGAACCCGGTATTGCCCGTTCCGGCCGCACCGCCGGTGCTGACGCCTGTGCCGGAAGCGCCGCCCTTGCCGCCATCACCGCCGTCCCCGTTGCTGTCGACGTCGTTGATGTCACCGAGTGCACCGGCGCCACCGAGCCCTCCGTCGCCGGTCTGGCCGCCGGCCCCGCCATTGCCGCCAACCGCGAACAAGAATCCGGTGGCGTCACCGCCGTCGCCGCCGTTACCGCCGGACCCGCCGGCACCGCCATCTTCACCGTTGCCGATGCCGTTGCCCCAGTCTTCGTCCCAGTCGCCGTCCTTACCGGTGCTACCGGTCAGACCCTTGCCGCCTTGGCCGCCGTCACCGGCGACACCGAAGAACCAGCCATTGGCGTCGCCGCCCCGGCCGCCGTTGCCTGCCACGGCGCCATCGGTGGCGGCACCGCCGCCACCGCCGATGCCACCGAGACCCATGAAGGAACCGCCGTCGCCGCCGTCGCCGCCATCGAGGCCAGCCCAGCCGTCGCCGCCTTCGCCGCCGTTGCCGAACCAGCCGGCGTCACCGCCGTCACCACCGGCGACACCGTCGGCCGCACCGTCGTAACCGTCACCACCGTCACCGAACCACTCCCCGGCGTCGCCGCCGTCGGGATTGTCCGCGGTACCGTCGGCACCGTTGCCGATCAGGTACTTCCCGGAAATGGTGTTGATCGCACCGCCGATCGAGGAGCCGATCGGGCTGACGACAAAGATCTGCTGCCCGATGTCGTGCACCGGGTTGTACACCAGCCAGTTGACGATCGAGGCCGTGGTGAGAGACCCGGGGTCAAGGTTGGCCGGGGCGGCCAAGGTCTGGGACGTCGTGGTGAGGGCCCGAGTCCGGTCAGTGGGTGCGATGGTCTGGTCGGGCAGGTAGGCCGACTGGCGGCGCACCCACGCCAACACGGCCCACGTCGCGGGCAAGTCTGCCGGTGCCTGCGGCGCGTTTGGAGACACATACGTGCCGAGGGTGATCGCCGAGAGCAGCCCGGTGATCGGGCTGACCGGTGCGGCGGGGGCCGGTGCCGGCGCCGGGGCGGCGAACGTCGTCGCGCGTGGTGTGGAGTCTTCCGGTTGACGATCGAGCACGCCCGCGGTCGGAGCAGGGTCATGCTGCTTGTCGACGGTGGGATGCGGCAGCGCGGTCGCCACGCGTTCAGTGAGATCGCTAAACCGATGCCGTGGGGTCACGGTCGGTTGCGGCTCTGGTGTGCCGGTGCTCGACGGCTCGGTCTTGTCGGCCGTGTCGCTCTTCGGCGTCGCCGGTGACTTGTGGCGCCGCAGCGGGCTGCGGGTCTCCTTGTCGTCGTTTGCTTTTGCGTTGTCGATGGCGCGTTGAACACCGTTGCGGGCGAAGTCGTTCAGGGTTTTGGTGGCTTCGGTGGCGCGCTCACTCAAGCGGTCTTGCACCTGCTTGAGGCCGGGGAGACGTGGCTTGTCGGCTTTGGGCTTGGTGCCGGGGGTACCGGCGTTGTCCGTGCTGCCGGGAGTGTTGCCTGTGTCCGAGTTGTTGCCGTCACTGGACGGTCCCTCGGTATTGACGAGGAGCACATCGGCGGTCACCGATCGCATCGTCGGCGAGTCAGGCCCTAACAGGAGCATGACGCCGGCTCCCGCCAACGCGATGCTCGCCAGGCCTGCCGTCGCAATCGGACCTGTGGCGTTCTTCCGGTTCCACCCGGATGCCTTGCTGTGCTTCCCCACGATTACGCCCTTCTCCGACAGTCCGTGTTGACGCTGCCGTCAATATTTTCGGCAGGCGAGCAGCACCCACTGACGACGTTGCTCTAGTAGTGAGACCCCTCGATCCCGATGGACGATTCCCCCGGTTTCGCGGAGAAACTTACGCACTACCCGTCTGAAAACTCAGCATTTTCTCAGGCGGATTTCTGGGTACTTGCACACGCAAACAATCGGTCGACAGATTTGATTGCCGCAAAGGTCTTGCATCGACGAAATCTGCAGCTGGATCAACATCGGCAGGTTTGCCAGACATTTATTGTCCGAATCAAAATCCTGAGTGAGGCCGGCTGGGAGTTGGGCGGAAACACGGTGTCGTCTGCGCAAGCGGACGATCGCTGCACGCTGAACGCTGAGCCGAATTTGTACAGCCCCGAGTTGGCCAGATGTGCGACCGCGTACCCATGATCGCCGTCTGTCGGAACCCTTAGCGAAGCTCCGAACGACCGCTGTGCACAAGGTCGACCGCTCTGTCGCGCACCGGGAGTAGCGTCGGCCAGATGAAGTTCGGCATCGCCACCTTCGTCGACGACGACAGCATAGATCCGGTGTCACTGGCTCGGGCGATCGAGGAGCGCGGGTTCGCCTCGCTCATCGTTGCCGAGCACAGCCACATCCCCGTGAGCCGCGAGTCCGCGTATCCCAACGGCGGTGACTTGCCGCCGTGGTACTACAACACGCTGGACCCGTTCGTCACGCTCGCCGCGGCGGCCGCGGTGACCTCCACGATCGACCTCGTCACCGGCGTCGCGCTACTTATCCAACGCGATCCCATCCACACCGCCAAGGAGTCCGCGAGCATCGACCTGATCTCCGACGGCAGGTTCGTGCTCGGTGTCGGAGCCGGTTGGAACCTGGAGGAGATGCGCGACCACGGCACCGACCCGAAAACCCGTGGCGCACTTCTGGACGAGAGCATCGAGGCCGTCAAGGCGCTTTGGACCGACGAGCCAGCCGAGTATCACGGCAAATACGTCAACTTCGATTCGTCCTACTGCCGCCCCAAGCCGGTCCGGCAACCACACCCGCCCATCTATCTCGGTGGAAACTCCGACGCCACCGTCAAACGAGTGATTCGCCATGGCGCAGGCTGGATTTCGAACCCGCTGCCGAGGGATGTGTTGGCCAAACGGATCGGGCAGATGCACGACGGCGGTGCCGCCGACGTCCCGTTGATGATGTTCGGCGCACCCATCAAGACCGACTATTGGCGTGCCGCAGAGGATCTCGGCTTCGGTCAGCTGGGGCTGTTCCTGCCGTCGGTCGGCAAGGACGAGTCGCTACGTCTGCTCGATGAATTCGCAGAGCAGGTACGCCAGTACCAGTCGTAGGCCGTGACACCCACGGTCTGCAGCTAACCCACAGCCGATCGACGGCCAGTCAACAAGATCCGGACCTACCGTCCGGAGTGTGATCACCAGGCGGGCATTTCTGACGGCGACCGCCGTCGCTTCGATCGCCGCCGGCCATACCCTGCGGGCCGGGTTGCCGGCCGCCCACGCCGACCCGAACGCAATCGCTCCGCCGTCGGTCGCGGTGACCAACAAGCGGCGCACGCCAACCCAGTGGGGGATGGCGCTGCCCGGGATCACCACGTCGTTCGCCGCCGCGGGCCGCCAGATCGCCTTGACGTTCGACGCCTGCGATGGCGCCTGCGACGACGCGCTGCTCGACACGCTGCAGCGCAATAGCGTGCCGGCGGTGCTCATGCTGAACTCGAGGTGGATCGACCGGAATCCGGACCGGGCCCGGCAGTTGGCGGCCAACCCGTTGTTCGAGATCGGCAACCACGGCACCCGACACGTGCCGCTGTCGGTGACGGGACGCCCGGCGTACGGCATCGCGGGGACCCGCTCGGCCGATGAAGTGGTCAGCGAGGTGTGGGGCAACGATCAGCGGCTGACCGCCTTGACCGGCCGGGCCCCGACCTGGTTCCGGCCCGGCACCGCCCATTACGACGACGTGGCCGTCGAGATCGTGCACGAACTCGGCGAGCAACCGCTGGGGTTCACCGTCAACGCGGACAACGGTGCGACGGCATCCGCGGCGGCCGTGCGGTCCAACGTGATGAACGCGGCCCCGGGCTCGATCGTCATCGCCCACATGAACCACCCGCAATCGGGCACGCATGCCGGCTTCGCCGATGCGATCCCCGCCATGCAGGCCGCGGGCTGGCAATTCGTACTACCTCGCTGACCAGGCCGTCACCGTTTTCCACGCAGGGGTCGCCAGCAGAGGCCGGGAACAGCCCAGAGGTAGGAATCGGCGACTTTCGCCACGGGCGTAGGCCGGGGGCTGAAGCAGACGCCTCTCGACCTTGCACTCGCCATGGTCGAGTGCTAAGAATGCAGTTGGCACTCTCGATCAGTGAGTGCTAGGTCGGGACGGTGAGACCGGGGCCGCACCTGCGGGAGCACACCCTAGTCGTCCGTCGCGGGCACTGAACCCGACCAACGAACGTGCGATCCCCTATCCGGAGGAATCACTTCGCAATGGCTAAGACAATTGCGTATGACGAAGAGGCCCGTCGCGGCCTCGAGCGGGGCCTGAACAGCCTCGCCGACGCGGTAAAGGTCACGCTGGGCCCCAAGGGTCGCAACGTCGTCCTGGAGAAGAAGTGGGGCGCCCCCACGATCACCAACGATGGTGTGTCCATCGCCAAGGAGATCGAGCTGGAGGACCCGTACGAGAAGATCGGCGCTGAGCTGGTCAAGGAAGTCGCCAAGAAGACCGACGACGTCGCGGGCGACGGCACCACCACCGCCACCGTTCTGGCCCAGGCCCTGGTTCGCGAAGGTCTGCGCAACGTCGCTGCCGGCGCCAACCCGCTCGGCCTGAAGCGCGGCATCGAGAAGGCCGTCGAGAAGGTCACCGAGACGCTGCTGAAGAGCGCCAAGGAGGTGGAGACCAAGGAGCAGATCGCTGCCACCGCCGGTATCTCCGCCGGTGACCAGTCCATCGGTGACCTGATCGCCGAGGCCATGGACAAGGTCGGCAACGAGGGTGTCATCACCGTCGAGGAGAGCAACACCTTCGGCCTCCAGCTGGAGCTCACCGAGGGCATGCGCTTCGACAAGGGCTACATCTCGGGTTACTTCGTGACCGACGCCGAGCGCCAGGAAGCCGTCCTCGAGGATCCCTACATCCTCCTGGTCAGCTCCAAGGTCTCGACCGTCAAGGACCTGCTGCCGCTGCTGGAGAAGGTCATCCAGTCCGGCAAGCCGCTGCTGATCATCGCCGAGGACGTCGAGGGCGAAGCCCTGTCGACCCTGGTGGTCAACAAGATCCGTGGCACCTTCAAGTCTGTGGCCGTCAAGGCTCCGGGCTTCGGTGACCGCCGCAAGGCCATGCTGCAGGACATCGCCATCCTCACCGGTGGCCAGGTCATCAGCGAAGAGGTCGGCCTCTCGCTGGAGACCGCCGATGTCGCGCTGCTGGGCCAGGCCCGCAAGGTCGTCGTCACCAAGGACGAGACCACCGTCATCGAGGGTGCCGGCGATGCCGACGCGATCCAGGGCCGTGTCGCCCAGATCCGCGCCGAGATCGAGAACAGCGACTCCGACTACGACCGCGAGAAGCTGCAGGAGCGCCTGGCCAAGCTGGCCGGCGGTGTTGCAGTCATCAAGGCCGGCGCTGCCACCGAGGTGGAGCTCAAGGAGCGCAAGCACCGCATCGAGGACGCCGTGCGTAACGCCAAGGCTGCCGTCGAAGAGGGCATCGTCGCCGGTGGTGGCGTGGCCCTGCTGCAGTCGGCTCCGTCGCTGGAGGAGCTGTCGCTCACCGGTGATGAGGCCACTGGCGCCAACATCGTGCGCGTCTCGCTGTCGGCCCCGCTGAAGCAGATCGCCCTCAACGGTGGTCTGGAGCCGGGCGTCGTCGCCGAGAAGGTGTCGAACCTGCCCGCGGGTCACGGCCTGAACGCCGCGACCGGTGAGTACGAGGACCTGCTGGCCGCCGGCGTTGCCGACCCGGTCAAGGTCACCCGCTCGGCGCTGCAGAACGCGGCGTCCATCGCGGCGCTGTTCCTCACCACCGAGGCCGTCGTCGCCGACAAGCCGGAGAAGGCAGCCCCCGCGGCTGACCCGACCGGTGGCATGGGCGGCATGGACTTCTAAGTCCTGCTCTTTACGGGAAAGCCCCGGCGCGCCTGGCGTGCCGGGGCTTTTTCATGTCGAGTGGCCAGTTATCGCACGTGTTGCGACCAGACGCGTGACATAACTGGCCACTCGACACAGGGTCCCGAGTTCAGTTCTCCGACAACACGATGCAATCGCTGTCGCACTGGCCGGGCGGCCCGGGTTTCGCCGCTTTGCGATGCAGCACCGCGCGGCTGGGCACGATCTCATGCATCTCGTCGCCGGTGCCGGCTTGGCCCCGCCCGTCGACGATCAGCGAATACCCACCGGGCTGGCGCGGGGGACAGACCAGTGTCGCGTGCTCGTGGGAGGCGAGGTTTCTACGGGTGTGCCCGCCGACCGGACCGACGTGAATGATGCCGTTGACCAGGTGCGGCTCCACCGCGACGGTGTGTGCGTGGTAGTTGTCGTCGACCGTGACGAGGTAGGCGAACGTGTAGTCCGCCAGCTTGTCGGCCAGCTGGTTGAGATCCACTTTCACGCTCATGACGTGAGAATAGTTCTGTTGGCGCGCCGTCGTGGCGGACCTGTCACATGGGTGTAGCACAATCCGCCCCCACCGTGAAGTCGCGATGGGGGCGGATTGCTGCCGCTGGGGTGACTAGTGGCGGACCGTCATGCCTGGGCTGGTCCTGCGTGCCACGAATGATGTTTGGCCACAACCAAAGTGGCCCGTCGGCTCACAGTCCACCACCCTCGCCACCCGCTCCGCCGGCACCGCCGGCGGAGGTAGAGCTGGTGCTGCCCGGCTTGCCGGCACTGCCCTTGCGGATCCCGTTGCCGC
>MSTD01000019.1:7392-92568 GCA_001942045.1 Mycolicibacterium porcinum | reverse complement strand
GTTGCCGCCGTTGCCGCCGGGGCCACCGATTCCGCCCTTGCCGACACCGGTGCCGCTGCCGCCCGCACCACCGGTGCCGCCGGTGCCGCCGTTGATGCCTGCGTCGCCGCCCTTGCCACCTGCGCCGCCGGCTCCACCGTTGGCGCCTGTCCCGCCGTTGCCGCCTCGGCCACCGGCAGCGCCGTTACCGCCGCTTCCCAGCACACCGCCGGTCCCGCCGGCGCCGCCGTCACCGCCCTTGCCACCGACCTGGCCGGCCGCGCCGGTACCACCGGCGCCGCCGGTACCGCCCGCACCACCGGTGCCGGCGACCAGCCCACCTTTGCCACCGCCGCCGCCGGACGCGCCATCAGCACCGGTGCCGGCTTGTCCGGCGCCGCCCGCGCCGCCCTTGCCTCCGTTACCGATCAGCCCCGCCGAGCCGCCGGTGCCGGCCTCGCCGCCCTTTCCGCCAGACGCGGCGGTACCCGCAGCGCCGTTGGCCCCGTCACCGCCGTTGCCGAATACCAGTCCGCCGCGTCCGCCGTCACCGCCATTGATATTGGCGGCAGTGCCGTTCTTCCCGGCGCCGCCGTCGCCGTACAGACCGCGTGCGTCGCCGCCGTTGCCGCCGCCGTTGCCGCCGTCGCCGCCACTGCCTCCGAGGAACCCGCCGGCTCCGCCGTCAGCACCGATGCCGTTGGTACCGCCGTTGCCGCCGGTCCCGCCCATGCCCAGCAGTCCGGCATCGCCGGCCTGACCACCGTTACCGGTTCCCAGCCCTGCGCCCCCGGCGCCGCCGTTGCCGAACAACATGCCGCCGTCTGCACCGTTGCCGCCATCGGTGTTGGTCACCCTCGCCGCGCTACCGGCTCCACCGATGCCGATCAAACCGACACTGCCGCCGTTGCCACCGCCGAAGCCGCTGCCACCGTTGCCGAACAAGAACCCGCCCTTGCCTCCGTCGCAGGTACTGGTGCAATCCGCGGCGGTGTAGGTGTAGCCGTTGCCGATCAACAACCCACCGTTGGGATTCTCGGCGGTGCCATTGCTGACAAAGGTTCCGATCAAGCCGCGACCCAGATCGACACCGCCCAAACTCGGCAGATTCAATGCGGCCGCCGTATTGGGGAGACCGGTCGTCAACGACTGGGAGGTGCGAGCCTCATCGCCTGCCAGCGCATTCGCCGACAGGGCGTCGGCGTCGGGACCGGTCCCCGCAATCAAGCCCTGAACAGCCCGCTCGATCACGCCCGCCAGAGCTTGTGGCAACCCGTCGAGCCCGGTGCTGATCCCCTCCGCGATCGAGGCCAGCTCATCCGCCGTCGGCCACCCTCCGGTCAGCTGATCCAGGAAATCCTGCGCTGCGCCACCCACACTGCCGCCGGCAACAATGTTCTCGGCGCCCGGGTCGACAAGCGAGGTGGCCAGCTGCCTCTCCAGGGAAGCGAGGCCCGCCAACAGGCCGGGCTGGAAAAGCCCCGAGCTCGTACCGGTCAAGCCGCTGACGCCGGCACCATTGAGGAAGGCGTTGGTCATCGACGCCGGCACATTGGCCAGATAAGTCAGTGTATTCAACAAGTTTCCGGCGACCGCCGAGTTATACGCCCCTTGGAGGTCCGCACCAACCTGCAGAGACATCGGACCCATCGTGCCGGCGATGAGCCACGCACCGAGATAGGCGATCGTGCCCGTAGGAGGCGGCTGCCGGTAGGACAGAAGGAAGTCCACCGTTTTGGAGATGTCTGCGAAGATCAGTTTCGGGATGTCCAGTGACGTCTGCATCTTCAACAACACTTGCTGAAAAAACGCGGTAGTCAGCCCCAGGGTGCCGAACAATATGGTGGTCGCGCCGCTGATATTGCCCGCATTAAGCGCGGCGACGAAATTTTGCATCCTGAACGGAAATGAGCCTGGGCTGCCCGGGGTAAAAAAGGTGACTGCGGCCGCCGCTGCGTCCTGATACGCCCCGACGTACATCGAGGCGTAATGGATCGCATTGGCCATCACCTGACGTGCCAGAGGTGCAGGCATGTTCAACTGGTTTGTCGCCAGCGCCTCCAAATTTGCAGCCGCAGCCGTGAAGGCATTTACCCACGTGTCAAACGGATTGACGGCCGCCGTCAACTCCACAGCAACCGACGAAGTCGTAGCGGCAGGAATTGACACCGTGGGGCCGTCCGGACACACCGGATTGATCGGCGCCAGTGCGATCGCGCATGCCCCCGTTATCGCGGTCCCGGCAGCAAGATATGGACGAACGGATACTTCCATTGCAGGCTTCCCCTTCGGCAAATGTCTGCGTGTGATCTTGGACACGGCAGAACGTACCTGAGGCCGGCCTGAGGCACCACGATTTCTGCTGGCAGAGCGCGGATCCGTCTAGCGCCGCGAACCTGCCGCTACCAACTTCGCCAGGCGTACGTGCAGTTCGCCAGCGATGAGGCGGATTTGGAGCAAACGGTTGACGGTGGCGCAAATTGTTGCCAACGCATACGCTTTTTCCGGAACTGAAACACGTTCACCTAGCGGTGTGAGGCACTGGAGAGCGGCGTCGAACCCCGGCTACCTGCAAAAATGTGAGATTGCTGGAAGTTTCCTGACATCTCGCCGCTGACGCGGTCTTGTATACCTCCCGTTGGGAACGTCGGGGCGAGCTTGACCACCCGTCTCAGCACCGGAGGCCTTGGTCTTCGCAAACGCCTGTCCGGTTCTCGCGAGACGTGTCCTATGCATCGAAATGAAACCTCATGAATCGCACGTTTTCATAAGTAATTTGAAGCGTTCCGATCGGCGGTGCCGGACAAGGGGTTTGTCTTGAATCCAAAAATTGGGCGATCCAATTTCGGCGGATGCGTCTGTTTCGTGGACGCCCTGTCGCCGACCTGTCACATGGGTGCGGGTTGTTTGCCGCGAACCAGCCGGCCGGGGCGTGCCTCGGTGGGCACACCGTGCTCGGCGATGACCTCGCCGGAGACGACGGTCGCGACGTATCCGTCTGCGGTCTGGTCGAGCCGACGCCCGCCGCCGGGCAGATCGTAGGCGACGACGGGCCGGTGCAGCCGCAGCGCGGCATGGTCGATGACGTTGAGATCGGCCTTGTAGCCCAAGGCAATTCGACCGCGATCAGCCAGCCCGGCGATGCGGGCGGGTACCGAGGTCAGCTCCCGCACGGCGTCGGCGACACTCAGCATTCCCTTGCCCCGGTCGCGCACCCAGTGCGTCAGCAGGTAGGTGGGGAAGCTGGCGTCGCAGATCATGCCGTAATGGGCGCCGCCGTCGCCGAGGCCGAGGATCACGTCGTCGCGGCGGATCAACTCGGCGACGGTGTCCAGCGAGTTGTCGCGGAAGTTGGCCAGCGTGACCAGCAGCATGGCGTGGCCGTCATCGTCGAGCAGGCGGTCGTAGGCCTCTTCGAGCGGGTCGACGCCGCGGGCCCGCGCCCGCGCCCCGATGGAGTTCGACGGGTCGGGCTCGTAGTCGGGCCGCTCGCCCAGCGGATACATGTAATCCCAGGCCTGCACGGCGAACATGAGCGGATGTCCGTCGCTGGCCGCCGAATCACTCAGAATGCGTTGGCGGACTTCGGGTTTACGCATCTCCGCGACCCGCTCCGCAAGCGGCAGGTGGGCGATCTCACGGTAGCTCGGGTAGAGCACGAACGGGTTGCCGGACAGTTCGAGGCCCAGCACCAGCCCGATCGGTCGCGGGAAGATCTGCGCCGAGATGCTGCCGCCGTTGGAGTTGGCCTTCTCCACCATCCGCAGCGCGTCCTCGAAGAACGCCGGCCCCGCATTGCCGATCGCCAGGGTGAACGTGACGGGCAGGCCCACGTCGGCGGCGACGTCGAACACCGTCTGCAACGCCGGTTCGTAGTCGCCCGCGACGAGATCGGGCACGAACTGGATCAGGCCGCCGCCGGCGTCGTCCACGCCGCGGGCGATCGCCTCGATCTCGGCATAGCCGGCGTCGTAACTGGGAATCGGCTTGCCGCTCTCGGTCTTGTGGATCGTCAGCCGCGACGACGCGAATCCCAGCGCGCCGCAGTGCACGGCCTCGGCGGCAAGCTTGCGCATCAGCGCCAGATCCTCGGCAGTAGCGGGCTCGCGGTCGACACCGCGTTGGCCCATCACGTACACCCGCAGCGGGGAGTGCGGCAGGAACGCCGCCACGTCGATGTCCAGCTGTCGCGCGGACAAAGCGTCGAGGAACTCGGGGAACGTCTCCCACGTCCACGGCAGGCCGTCGACCATGACGACGCCGGGGATGTCCTCCACGCCGGCCATCACATCGACGAGCACGTCGTGATCGTCGGGGCGGCACGGCGCGAACCCGACGCCGCAGTTGCCCATCACGGCGGTGGTGACGCCGTGCGCCGAGGACGGGTTGAGCCGGTCCGACCAGATCGCCTGACCGTCGTAGTGCGTGTGCAGATCGACGAAGCCTGGCGTCACCAAGAGCCCGGTGGCGTCGATCTCGCGTTCGGCCGGCCCGGTCACAGAACCGATCTGGGCGATGACGCCGTCGCGCACGGCGACGTCGCCCACGTAGGGGGCGCCGCCCAGGCCGTCGATGATGGTGCCGCCACGGATGCACAGGTCGTAGCTCATCTAACTAACCTACGACGCCGCGGCCGATCGGGAAACACGCGCCGACATGTCGGTATCGAGTGCAAGGATCGACCGGTGATCGATCACTTTGGAATCAACTGCAGCGACTGGGCCAAGTCGAAAGAGTTCTACGACTCTGTGCTGGGCGTCCTCGGGTACAGCCGACAGATGGACTATCAGGTTGCGATCGGCTACGGCACGGAGGGCAAGCCCGACTTCTGGATTGCCGACGCCAGTGCCGGTGATGCCAGCGGGCCCAACCGGGAAATCCACGTGGCGTTCCAGGCCACCGACACCGATGCCGTGCAGGCGTTCTACGACGCCGCGCTGAAGCTGGGAGCCGAGTCTCTGCACGCGCCGCGGCTGTGGCCCGAGTACCACCCGGGATACTTCGGTGCCTTCGTCCGCGATCCCGACGGCAACAATGTCGAGGCGGTGTTCCACGGGGCTGCGCCGCAGTAGCCCTACAGCTGTTCCAATTCCGAGATCAGCCAGTCGCCGTGGAGGCGGGTGAGCCTGACCCGATAGGCCAACGCATCCTTGGTCGACTGGCCGTCGGCCCCCGCGTTCTCGGTCTTCTGGTCGACGAACGCCACCACGCTCGCCTCGTCGACCGTCAGTGACTCCACGCCCGTGTTGCGGACGGTCGCGGTCTGGGTGACGTTGTCCAGCTTGGTACGGATGGTCTTCCGGTACTCGTCGACCGCCGCGCCGGTGAGCACCGCGGTGACCGCGTCGATATCGGCCCGGCTGGTCGTGGGCGTGTAGCTCAGCACCTTGACCACGTTGGTGGCCACGAACTCGGTGACTCGCTCGAGCGCCCCGTCGTCCTCCGCGACTGGCGCGGGCCCCGGCCGGCTCTTGACCGCCAGCTGCCAGGAGCCCAGGCCGATGGCCACGATGATGCCGACGATGAGGGCGCCGACCAGCAGCGCCCAGCCTCGCGTGCGCGTGCCCATCAGTTCACGAACTCCAGCTTCGAGGCCTTGTAGGCGTCGTCGACATGTTCGACGGTGACCCTGACCCGCTGCAGTGACACCACGCCGACCCGATTGGTTGTGACGGTGACCTTGGTGTCGACGGTGACGAGCACGACCGCTTCGTCGGAGAACAACGATTCGACGCCGGCACCCGTGACAGTGCCGTCGGTCTTGACGCCCAAAGCCTGGGCCTTGCGTTTGATCTCGGCTGCCTGGCTCTGCAGGTCGGCGCGGAACTCGTCGGTGGCCCCCTCCATCATCGCCGCGAGATCACTGTCCGCGGTGTCGGCGCTGACGGTGACGGTATGCAGCGCGAACGTCCGGGCCGCGTCCACGTACGGCTGCCACGACGGCTCGGTTCGCGCGGCCGGGGTCTCGCGGACGAACTGGCTGACGGCGAAAGCGATGGCGCACACCAGAAGTACCGCCAACACGGCGAGCGTCACAACCCGTGCCGGGCTGCGCTTCTGGACACCGCGGGGTTGCGGGATCGGGCTGGGCCCCGACCAGGTGGGCACCGGAGGCGGCGCACTGACCACCGGGGGAGCCGGCGCAGTGAAGGCGGGAGCGGCGATGATCCGCGGTGGTGGCTCCGGCAAGACCCGTCGCGGCGCGACGGGAGGCGCGGTGAGCCGGCGCTTCTTGACCGGGGTGGTCTCCTGGTCGCCCGCCAATGCCTTCGCGAAATCGGCACACCGGCGGAACCGGGCCCCGGGGTCCTTGGCCATACCCTTGCGGATCACCTCGTCGAGGTCGGCCAGTTCCGGACGGACGCTGCGCAGGCTCGGCGGGAGCTCGTGGAGCTGCTTGCTGATGACCACCGCAGGGTTGGAGTGATGGAACGGCGAGTGACCGGTCAGGAGCTGAAATGCACTGGCCGCCAACGAATATTGGTCCGCCCGTCGATCCGTCGGCTGCCCCAGGAGCTGCTCGGGTGCCGAGTAGGCCATCGAGCCCACCGCCATGTTCGTTGCGGTGATCCCGCTGATGTCGTCGATACGGCGGGCAACGCCGAAGTCGGCCAACAGGATTCGACGACGGGCCACTTCGGGTCCGGTCAGCAGGATGTTGGCAGGCTTCACGTCGCGGTGCAACAGGTTGCGCTCGTGGGCGTAATCGAGGGCCTCGGCGATGGCGGTGATGATCTCCACCGCTTCCGGCAGCGGCATGCCGCCGGGGTGCCGCTCGCGGACGTACCGAGCGGCGTCGGTGCCGTCGACGTAATCCATCGCGATCCACAGCTGTCCCTCGTACTCGCCGCGATCGTGCAGGCCGACGATGTGGGGGTGCCAGAGCGAGGCGGCGATGTCGGCTTCGCGGTTGAACCGGCCGCGGTACTGGGCGTCGCCCGTCAGTGCGGCGGGCATGATCTTGAGCGCGTCCTGGCGGGGTAGACGCGGATGCCGCGCCAGATAGACCTCGCCCATGCCGCCGGAGCCGAGGAGACGTTGAATCGTGTACCCGGCGAACACGTCGCCGGCATTCAACGGCATGCCGAGATCGTAGTCGGGACGGCGACGAGCCGGTTCGCGAGTAGCGTCGAGGGCATGGCTGACGCTGATTCCGACGCCGTCCGAGAACTGCTGCGCGACGCGTTCACCAGGCTCATCGAGCACGTCGACGATCTCACCGACGGCTTGACCGAGGAGGTCTCGAGTTACCGGCCCACCCCGCAGGCCAACAGCATCGCGTGGCTGATCTGGCACAGCGCCCGCTGCCAGGACCTGCAGTTGTGCGACATCGCCGGAACCGAGCAGGTGTGGACACGCGACGGCTGGAAGGACCGCTTCGGGCTCGACCTGCCGGCCAACGACATCGGATACGGGCACACCCCGGAGGACGTCGCGAAGGTGCACGCGCCGGCCGAATTGCTGGCGGGTTACTACCTCGCGGTGCACAAGGACACGCTGGCCTACATCGCCGGCGTGACCTCCGAGGAACTCCGCCGCATCGTCGATACGCGGTGGGATCCACCGGTGACGGCGAGCGCACGGTTGGTCAGCATCATCGACGATTGCGCTCAGCACCTGGGCCAGGCGGCCTATCTGCGCGGCATCATCCCTTGATCGCGCGGTGGTGGCCGCCGATCGGACTCACCGCGATGGTGCTGCTCGGGTGGGCGGTGCACGGCGCGCCGATTCCGATCGACGACTGGTTCCAGGAGCTCGGCCGCGACATGGGCGCGCGCCGCGACGTGTTCCTGCTGTTCACCAAGCCGCCCCTGGTGACCGCCGCGTTGCTGATCGGCATCGTCGTGGCGGTGCGGCAGCAGCGCAAGCGACTGGCGGTCGCCATGGTGGTCAGCCCGCTGCTGGCCATCACGATCGTGCGACTGATCAAGCCCTTGTTCGGCCGGGAGAAAGAGGGGGCGCTGGCCTACCCCAGCGGGCACACCACGTTCCTTGTGACGGTGACGGGGTTGCTCTTGTTGGTGGCGGGCATGCGGCTGTGGGCGCTGGCGGTCGCGGTGTGTGTCGTCCTGCTCGGCATATTCGGCCTGTCGATGACCTTCCACTACTTCACCGACACCGTGGGCGGCATATTGCTGGGCACCTCGATGGTGTGCGTCGCGGCGATCTGCACCCGTCATGGGCAATACGAGCAGGTCGGCGACACGTCTCCTGAGCTTCGCTGAGCGATCACCTGTCCGACGCCGACTCTTCCGCCGATGGCAACCCGTGCCTCAGGAGTCATGACCAGCCGGCCTTCGCCACGAGCGATCCCAGTCGTCGGGACGCGTCTAACTGTCAAGTATCACTTGATCATTCAGGCCGCAGGTCGAACCACGCCGTTGCGCGTCGCAAGACTTTTGCAGTCCTGAGGGCGCCACAGCTAACTTCATGATCTGCGGTCAACTGGCCCGATGGCTACTTTGAGGGCTTTGCGGCAACGGTGTGTGTCGAGTGATTGTTTGCGTTTGCAAATACCTGCTCGAAACCGCCTGAGAAAAAGCTGAGAAATCCCTTTCGGGCGCGTAATTTTGCTCCGCGAGCCAACAGACGGCCAGCCCAAACAGCAAGTCAACGAGGGGATTTCCAGGTATGAACAGTCGTGTCGCGAGCGGTTTGACCGCATGCGTTGCAGCAGCCACCGCTGGCGTCATCGCCATTACTCCGGTCGTCACGCCGACTCCGACGCGCGTCATCGATGCGCAAGCCGCGCTGATGGCCGGCTTCGAGGGTATGAACCAGGTGGACTTGACGGTGGAGTTCGGGAAGCGGCTGGCAGAGCAGTTCGCGCAGGCGCCGCTGCTGCCGCTGGTCCTGGCGGCGCAGCTCGCCGCCGGCGATGAGAACAAGAGGCTGTTCTCGCAGATTCGGCAGATCGTCGACTCCCCTGTGTATGTCGCCGATCCCCTGATCGAAGCGATTGCCGACACCGTGCCCACGGCGCTGGGCGGGGGGTCGAACGACCTGCCCAACAACGCGAATGGTGTCGAGGGCGATGGCGCCATTATGCAGTTCCGCAACAACGAACTGCTCGGCCTCCGCGACTCCATCAACGCGCAGTTCGCTGACGCGCTCGGAGTCGACAAGCCGTGGCCTAACGAGAACTACACCGCGGAACTGGCCGCGGGTCTGCAGCAGTCGGCCATCAACACCGCCAAGCTGCCGGTCCTCTCGGCCGCCGGCCTGATTCCGCTCGCGCAGGCGGTGGCGAGCGGCAACAACCTCGAGATCTACAAGGCGGTTAAGGAATACATCGACGCTCCGATGTGGGCGATCGATCCGGCAATCGAGGGTGTCGCGCAAGCGCTGCCTGAATCGCTCGGCGGCGGCAGCGGCGGAGACCCGACCACTCCAGACGGCGACGGCGCCATCATGCAGTTCCGCAACAAGCAGCTGATCGGCGCGCGAGATCAGGTGCGACTGGCTGCGGCGGACGTACTCGGCGTGCGCGACGAAGTGGACAGCACGGGCAACGTCATCAACAACCTCAACCGCACCCAGTTGCTGTCCGCCACGGATGACGACAACGCGGGCTCGAAGGTGAACAACCTCAAGCCTCACGTCACGAGCCTCAACACCGCCCTCGACAACGCCAAGGACAAGGCTGAGAAGCGGACGAACAAGGCCAAGGCGAACGTCGACAAGGTTGTGAAGAAGGTTCAGACCGCAGCCGACAACACCGCGAAGAAGCTGGGCCTGAAGAAGTCGGAGAAGTCGGACTCGGACGACTGAGGCGTGGGCTCCGCAGTGGGCGACGGTGGGGGGTCGCCGCCTGCTGCGTAGTTCCTCGAAATCGACGAAATGGTCGCTTCCGCACGCGCGGGGCGACCATTTCGTCGGTCTGGGCGCAAAGCCCGCCCCGGGCCACCACTTGACAGGTGTCAACCCCGGTGCGACGTGGGTCACAAACGGTGATTAACATAGGCCGCATGACAGCGACGCCAGATGTAGCTCGGACCGCAGAGTTCACGGGCACCGGCACTATTCACAACCCCGCGACCGGCGCCGTCGCCGGCCAGGTGACCTGGACCGACGCCGCCGATGTGCCGCGAATCGCGGCCGGGCTGCGGGAAGCACAGAAGGAGTGGGAGGCCCGCGGCGCGAAAGGTCGCGCCAAGGTGCTCTCGCGCTATGCGGTGTGGTTGGGGGACCACCGCGACGAGATCGAGAAACTTCTGATCGCCGAGACCGGCAAGTCGGCCATGGATGCCGCGCAAGAGGTCCCGCTGCTGATCATGATCCTGTCGTACTACATCAAGGTCGTCGAGAAGGCGATGGCGCCGGATCCGCGTCCGGCCGCGCTGCCGATCATGTCGATCAAGAAGATCGAGGTGCACTACCGGCCGCGTCCCGTCGTCGGCATCATCGCGCCGTGGAACTACCCCGTGGCCAACGCCATGATGGACGCCATCGGCGCCCTGGCCGCCGGGTGCGCGGTGCTGCTCAAGCCGTCTGAGCGCACGCCGCTGACCGCCGAGGTGCTGCTGCGCGGTTGGCTGGATTCCGGTGCCCCCGAGGTGTTCGCCCTGGCGCAGGGCGCGCGTGCGGTGTCCGAGGCCGTCATCGACAACTCCGACTACATCCAGTTCACCGGTTCCAGCGCCACCGGAGCCAAGGTCATGGAGCGTGCCGCGCGCCGACTGACCCCGGTGAGCCTGGAGCTGGGCGGCAAGGACCCGATGATCGTGCTCGAGGACGCCGACGTCGAGCTGGCCGCCAACGCCGCGGTGTGGGGCGCGATGTTCAACGCCGGCCAGACCTGCGTGTCCGTCGAGCGGGTGTACGCGCTCGAGCCGGTGTACGACCAGTTCGTCGCGGCCACCGTGAAGGCCGTCGAGAACCTCAAGATGGGCACCGGCGAGGGCTACCACTTCGGCTCCCAGATCGACGACAGCCAGGTGGCGATCACCGAACGCCACGTCAACGAGGCCGTCGCCGCCGGCGCCAAGGCGCTGACCGGCGGTAAGCGGCCCGAAGGCGGGGGCAGCTTCTTCGAGCCGACCGTGCTCGTCGACGTCGACCACTCGATGGCCTGCATGACCGAGGAGACCTTCGGGCCGACGCTACCGATCATGAAGGTCTCGTCGGTGGAGGAAGCCGTCCGGCTGGCCAACGACAGCCCCTACGGGCTGAGTGCCTCCGTGTTCTCCAAGGACGTCGAGCGGGCGAAAGCGATTGCGCTGCAGCTCGATTGCGGCGCAGTCAACGTCAACGACGTCATCTCCAACCTGATGTGCACCACCGCCCCGATGGGTGGCTGGAAGACCTCGGGCATCGGCGCGCGGTTCGGCGGCCTCGACGGGGTGCGCAAGTTCTGCAAGCAGGAGACCGTGGTGGTGCCGCGCACCAACGTGGGTGCCGGCGGCAGCTACTACAACAACTCGGAGAAGGCCATCGCCCGCATGAACAAGCTGCTGACCAAGCTGGCGCTGGCACGTCCGCGGCGCAAGGCCAAGTAACCCGGGCTACGGCTGGCAGGTGATCTTCCCCGACGTCTCGAAGATGTCGTCGCTTCCCGTGATCCGCTGTCCGCAGACCACGACCACGGAGCTGGGCACGATCACGGGGAAGGTCGCGGCCGGGCCACTGGGCACAAACGCCTGGGAACCGTCCGGATAGGTGACGATCGGCCGGTTCGAGACCTTGCCGCCGATCGCGAGTGCGTTGGTCCAGTTACCGTGAATCATCGCGGTGCCGTTGATGGCGACCACGGTGTTGTCATGGTCGTCGGTGTACGGGTCGATGTAGTCCTTCTGGAACCCGGCCGTGCCGTCGAGGGCGAATACGTTGTTGCCGGTGCGGTTCTGGCCGACCGCGGTCGCGGTGGCCGGCCGGAACACGCTGATCGCCAGCGCCCGGTTGTCGTTGGATGCATTGGCCTGGGCGCCGGTGGCCGAGTTGTCGCCGATCCCCACCGGGTCCCCGGGGCCGCCGTCGTAGGAGATGCCGGGCGCGGCGCCTGCGGTGCCCGCTGCGGTCATCCCCACCGCACCGACTCCGACGGCCAGCGCCGAGCCGACCACGAACCTGCGAACAACAAGCGTCATGAACATGGGGTGCCCTTCTGGAGGATGCCGAGCGTGACTATTGACGCCACTGATGATCACGCCCACCGCCTCAGGCTTACTGAGTAATGCCCTACTGCACTTTGGGGAGTCCGCAGCGCCGGCAACCTGACGTTCACCGCACCATCACCGTCTCGACCGCCCGACCCGCTACGGTGCGCCGGTGACTCTCGACATCACCGGGTACACGGTCCGTGACGACGACGATGACGACCCCGTTCTCCTGCTGGAACCCAGCGGCGAGGTCGTCGACACCTGGCGGGAGAACTACCCGTACGAAGACCGCATGTCGCGGCAGGAGTACGAGGAGCAGAAGCGGCTGCTGCAGATCGAGCTGCTGAAACTGCAGAAGTGGAGCCAGGGCAACGGGCTACGGCACGTCATCGTCTTCGAGGGCCGGGACGCGGCGGGCAAGGGCGGCACCATCAAGCGGTTCATGGAGCACCTCAACCCCCGCGGCGCCCGCGTCGTCGCGCTGGAGAAGCCCACCGAGAAGGAACGCACCCAGTGGTACTTCCAGCGCTACGTGCAGCACCTGCCGGCCGCCGGTGAGATCGTGCTGTTCGACCGGTCCTGGTACAACCGCGCCGGGGTGGAACGCGTGATGGGCTATTGCTCACCGAAGCAGCACGCCGAATTTATCCGTCAGGCTCCGCTGTTCGAGCAGATGCTGGTCAACGACGGCAT
This sequence comes from Mycolicibacterium porcinum, assembly GCA_001942045.1. Taxonomy (GTDB): domain Bacteria; phylum Actinomycetota; class Actinomycetes; order Mycobacteriales; family Mycobacteriaceae; genus Mycobacterium; species Mycobacterium porcinum_A. The sequence goes on along the minus strand of MSTD01000019.1, from coordinate 79,798 downwards.
CAGCCTGACCAAGCTGTGGTTCTCGGTGACGCAGTCCGAGCAGCGCACCCGGTTCACCATCCGCCAGGTCGACCCGGTGCGGCAGTGGAAACTCTCGCCCACCGACCTCGCGTCGCTGGACAAATGGGACGACTACACCGCGGCCAAGGAAGACATGTTCGCCTGGACCGACACCGAGATCGCGCCGTGGACCGTGGTGAAGAGCAATGACAAGAAGCGCGCCCGGATCAACGCCATGCGCTACGTGCTCGGTAAGTTCGACTACGACAACAAGGACTTTGAAGTGGTCGGCCACGCCGATCCGCTGATCGTGGGGCGTGCCCTGTCGGACTGAGCAGTCTGGCCGCCGCCCGAGAACTAGGAGGACGGCGTGCGATTCGTCATGACGCTGTTCCTGTGGGGGCTGACGACGATCCTGCTGGCGGCCGCGGTGCCGTCGGCCTGGGTGCAGAAGAACATCATCGACCAGGAGGGCTACTCGGCGTTCGCCGCCGGGGCGGCCACCGACCCGCAGTTGCAGCAGGCCGTCGCCGGTGAGCTCACCACCCAGGTGCAGTCCCTGGCCGCGCAGAACGGGGCCGACGTGGATTCGCGCCGGATCCGCGCCGTGGCAGGTGCCTACACTGCGGGCCCGGATTTCCCCGGCCAGTTCGCGTTGGCCAACCAGGTCGCCCACACCTGGATGTTCACCGACCGGTTGTCCCGGAACGAGGACGGCAGCTGGGTGATCGACGTGGCCCCGATGCTCAGGGATTCCTCGTTCCGCGAAACCCTTTCCGGCTTCGGTGTCGAAGTGCCGCAAACACTTACGGTTCCCATCGCGTCGTCAGCGCCGGACAGCCTCCGGCCCGGGATCTTGCGCCCACTGGCGGTGTGGGGCCCGTGGGTCAGCGTCGGGGTGACGGTGCTGGCCGGTGTGTTCGCCCTGCTGACCTTGGCCGTCGCCCGTGCCCGCGGTAAAACCCTTGCCGCACTGGGAATTTCGGCCCTACTGGTGGGGGCGGCCGGTTGGGCTGGGCTGGAGGTGGGGCGGCGCTACCTCAACGACGCGCTCAACCACACCAGCGGCGACATCCGGCAGATCGCCGACGCGATGGCCGGCCACGCGATAGACGGACTGCACCAGTGGCTCAACCTGACGCTGGCCGCCGGCGGCGTGCTGGTGGTCTTCGGGGTCGTCGTGGCGATGCTGGGCGGCTTGCGCGGCAAATCGGGCTGATTCGTGGGCCGGTGGGACAATGCCCCATGGCCATCAAGCTCGACGCCCTCGACTCCGCGCTGCTGTCCATGCTGGCGTCCGAACCGCGCCTACCGATCCTTGAGCTGGCGTCCCGGCTGAAGGTCGCCCGCAACACCGTGCAAGCGCGGATGAAGCGGCTGGAGGAATCCGGAGTGGTCCGTGGCTACCCGCCGAACATCAACCTGACCGAGCTCGGGTTCACGGTGCACGCCTTCGTCGGCATCGAGACGGACCAGAACAAGATGGACGCCATCATCGAGGCGCTGCGGGCGTACCCCCACGTACTGGAGGTGCATGCGACCACTGGGCGCGCCGATCTGCTGGTCCGCATCGCCGCGCAGACCCAGCAGGAACTGCTCGACATCATCCAGCAGGTGCACCGGATCGACGGGGTGAAGCATTCCGAGACGATGCTGGCGATGGCGACGCCGGTCGAATACCGGTCACTGCCTCTCGTGCGGCAGCTGACGCAGCACTCAACAAAATGATGCGTAGGTCACAGTGGGCCACGTCACAATTGAGCAATCTGATCAATATTTCTGCCCACTGTTGACGTAGATCACACGCAAGAGCAGATTTCACTGCACCGATTGCTCGATGTTCCTCGCTTTGCAGCTCACGATCTGGGTTGTGGAAGGTGTGGTGGTTAGACGTGACAAGCGTTCTGAGCGCTTCCGAACTCGCGGCGGTAGAACCCGCCGCGCCGTACGACCTCGCTGACCGGTATCGCTCCGGCGCCGGCCCGGTTCTGCTCACCGGCGTGCAGGCCATCGCCCGGATGATGGTCGAACAACACGTGCGTGACATCCGCGCCGGGCGCCGCGTCGCGACCTTCGTTACCGGTTACCAGGGCAGCCCGCTGGGCGGAGTCGACAAGATGCTGCTCGGCATGCCCGACGTGCTGACCGAACACGACATCGTCTTCACCCCCGGCTTCAATGAGGAACTCGCCGCGACCGCGGTCTGGGGCAGCCAGACCGACCTCCCGGCCGGAAAGCCGACCCACGACGGCGTGGTCGGCATCTGGTACGGCAAGGGGCCCGGCGTCGACCGCGCCACCGACGCGCTGCGGCACGCCAACATGTACGGCGTCAACCCGCGCGGCGGCGTGCTGCTGCTCGTCGGCGACGACCCCGCGTCGAAGTCGTCGACCGTGCCCGCCGTCAGCGAACGGTCGCTCGCCGCGCTGGGCATCCCGGTGCTGTTCCCGCGCAACGCTGAAGAGATCGTCACGATGGGCATGCAGGGAGTCGCGCTGTCACGCGCGTCGGGTTGCGTGGTGGCGATGAAGATCGTGGCCGACGTCGCCGACGGTGCCTGGACGGTCGACGCCGAGGTGGCCGATCTCGCGATCACCGTTCCCGAAATCACCTGGGATGGAAAGCCGTTCACGTACCGTCAACGCCCGATGGCCGCGCCGGCAGACAGCCTGCTCGCCGAAGCCGACCTCTACGGGCCCCGTTGGGAGACCGTGCGCACCTTCGGCGACGTGAACTCCCTTGACGTGCTCGAGGTGGCCCCGGTCCGGGCAAAGGTCGGTATCGCCGCGACCGGCACGACGTTCGACGCGGTCCGTCAGGCACTGCTCGACCTGGGTGTCGACGACGCGGCATTGCACCGGGCGGGAATCCGCCTGCTGCGCATCGGGATGCCGTACCCCATCGGCCGGCGGTCGGTCACCGAGTTCGCCCGCGGTCTGGAGCAGGTGATCGTGGTCGAGGACAAGACCGCGTTCATCGAAACCCAGATCCGTGAAATCCTTTACGGCTCAGCCGATGCCCCGAAGATCCTGGGCAAGCACGACGCTACCGGCGCCCCGCTGTTCCCGGTCGGCGGCGAGCTGACCGCCGGCCGGCTGCTCGCGCCGCTGCGTCGCGTGTTGCGCGACCGCGTCGAACTCAAGCGGACGCCGCCGCCCCCGCTGTCACTGGAAGTCCTGTCCGCCAGCCGAACCGCGTACTTCTGCAGCGGCTGCCCGCACAACCGCTCCACGGCGATTCCCGAGGGTTCGATCGGTGGCGGCGGCATCGGCTGCCACACCCTGGTCACCATGTCCGGCCGCAGCGACAGCGCGGTTGTCGGCCTGACGCAGATGGGCGGTGAGGGCAGCCAGTGGATCGGGCAAGCGCCGTTCACTGATGTGCCACACCTGTTCCAGAACGTCGGTGACGGCACCTTCTTCCACTCCGGGCAGCTCGCGGTGCAGGCCTGCATCGCGGCGGGGGTGAACATCACGTACAAGCTGCTCTACAACGAGGTCGTCGCGATGACCGGCGCGCAGGACGTCGAGGGCGGACTGGGCGTCGCGAAACTCACCCACAAGCTCACCACCGAAGGCGTCAAGCAGATCATCATCTGCGCCGACGAACCCAAGCGGCACAACAGGAAAGCGCTCGCGAAGGGCACGCTGCTGTGGCACCGCGACCGGCTCGACGAAGCGCAGAAGGTGCTACGCGAGATCCCCGGCGTCACCGTGCTCATCTACGACCAGCACTGCGCCGCCGACGCACGCCGCCAGCGCAAGCGCGGCACCCTGCCCACCCGCACCACCCGCGTCGTCATCAACGAGGCCGTCTGCGAGGGCTGCGGTGACTGCGGCACCAAGTCGAACTGCCTGTCCGTGCAGCCGGTCGACACCGAGTTCGGGCGGAAGACCCGCATCGACCAGACCTCCTGCAACACCGACTACAGCTGCCTGGACGGGGACTGCCCCTCATTCGTGACCGTCGAGCTGACACCGGAAACCAAGGGACGCAAAGCCTCTCGACGGAACAAGACCGCAGAGCCGCCGCGCGTTGCCGACCCGGGCTTCGCCGCGCCCCAAGGCACCCAGAACGTCCTGCTGGCCGGCATCGGCGGGACCGGCATCGTGACCGTCAACCAGGTTCTGGCCACCGCCGCGCTGCGGGCCGGCTACGCGGTGGAGAGCCTCGACCAGATCGGGTTGAGCCAGAAGGCCGGGCCGGTGGTGTCCCATCTGCGGTTCTCCACCACCTCGCTGGAGCCGTCCAACAGGTTGACGCCGGGCAGCGCCGACTGCGTCATCGCGATCGACCTGCTGACCGCGACCGACACCAAGAACCTGGCCTACGGCAGCCCGGAACGCACCGTCGCCGTCGCCTCCACCAGCCAGACCCCGACCGGGGACATGGTGTACGACAAGTCCGTTGCCTACCCGGACACCCAGTCATTGCTGGACCGCCTGGCGGCGAGCACCCGGACGCTGACCCACTTCGATGCGCTCGCCGCCGCCCAGGCGCTGTTCGGCAATACCGCGGCGGCCAACTTCCTCGTCGTCGGCGCCGCATTCCAGAACGGCGGCCTGCGCCTGCCCGAAGCCAGCATCGAAGAGGCCATCGGCATCAACGGGGTCGCGGTCGCGGCCAACGTCGCGGCCTTCCGTTGGGGCCGCGTCGCGGTCGCCGATCCGGCGGCGTTCGCCGCGGCGGTGTCGGCGGCGGGCCCGCAGCCCGCGGCGGCCGCCGTGGACCCAGAGCTCTTGGCGGGCACCACGTTCAGCGACGAAGTCCGACGGTTGGTCGAGCTACGCGCCGGCGAGTTGGTCCGCTACCAGAACGCCAAAGCGGCCCGGCGCTATGTCGAGACGGTCCAATCCGTGTGGCAGGCGGAGCGTGCGGTCACCGAGAACACCGCCTTCAGCGAGGCCGTGGCCCGCGGCCTGCACAAGTTCACCGCCTACAAGGACGAGTACGAAGTCGCACGCCTGCTGGTCGACCCGGCCTTCCTCGCCGACGTGCAGGCGCAGGTGCCCGGCGGGGAAAACCTCACCTACCGGCTGCATCCGCCCGTGCTGCGGGCCATGGGCCGCACCAAGAAGGTCGGTTTCGGCCCGAAATCGCATGTGGCACTGAAGCTGCTGGCCAAGGGCAAGATGCTGCGCGGCACCAAGCTCGACCCGTTCGGCTACGCCCACGTCCGAAAAGTGGAGCGGGAACTGCTGGCCCACTACACCGGCATGGTGCGCCGGCTCGCGGCCGAGCTGAACCCCGACAACTACGCCACCGCCGTCGAGGCGGCCGGCTTGCCCGACGTCGTTCGAGGCTACGAGGACGTCAAGCTCGGCAACGTCGAGCTCTACTGGTCCCGCTTACGCGATCTCGGCATCACGGCCTGACCGGCCACCGCTGAGTCCCTGCCGCCGAACATGCGGCAGCCCAACCCATGCCGCCGAACATGCGGCTACCTGAAAGGAATCCGTTTGTGACCGCTATGCACACCGCCGTCGGAGTCTTCGGCCGTTCGCAGGAGTTGAGTTCACGAGCCCATGAGCAGGTCGTGTTCTGCGAGGAAGCCAAGTCCGGCCTGAAGGCGATCATCGCGATCCACTCGACCGCACTGGGCCCGGCCCTCGGCGGCACCCGGATGTACCCGTACGCCGACGAATTCGAGGCGCTCGAAGACGTGCTCCGGCTGTCATGGGGCATGTCGTACAAGGCCGCGGCGGCGGGAGTGAACCTCGGCGGCGGCAAGGCCGTGATCATCGGTGACCCCGCGACCGACAAGAGCGAGGCGTTGTTCGCCGCTTACGCGCGGTTCGTCAACGGCCTCGGCGGCCGGTATGTCACCGCGGGCGACGTTGGCACCAACACCGACGACCTGGACGTTATCGGCACGTACACCCCGCACGTGACTGGCCGCAGCGTCGCCGCGGGTGGCTCCGGCGACAGCGCGCGGCTGACCGCACTCGGCGTGTTCAATGCCATGCGTGCGGGTGCCGAATCCGTCTGGGGAACAGCATCGTTGGCGGGCCGGACGGTCGGCGTCGAGGGCGTCGGCAAAGTCGGCCGCGAACTCATCGCCCTGTTGCTCGCCGACGGCGCGGAGGTCTGCGCCACCGATGTGAATGACGCGGCGCTGCAACGCGTCTCGATCGACCAGCCGGCGGTCCGGCTGTTGAGTTCGGTCGCCACCGCCCCGGTCGACGTCTACGCCCCGTGTGCCCTCGGTGCGACCCTGACCCCGGCGAGCGCCGAAACCATCGAGGCCAAGCTGATCTGCGGTGCCGCCAACAACCAGCTCGCGACCCCCGATGTCGAGCAGGCGCTCGGCCGGCGCGGCATCACCTGGGTGCCTGACTTCGTCGCCAACGCCGGCGGCCTCATCCAGGTCGGTGGCGAACTGCAGGGTGCGGACCGAGCAGCCGTGGAAGCCGACGTGACCCGCATCTTCGACCGGTGCCGCGACATCATCGCCGCGGCCCGCGACGCGGGCATCGGCACCGGCGCGGCGGCAAACCTGTTCGCCGAGCGCCGACTCGACGGGGCTATCTGATGTCGGCCGGCGGCGGGATGTTCCGCACCAAATCGGTCGAGCAGTCGATCCGGGACACCGACGAGCCCGACTCGAAGCTGCGCAGGGACCTGACCGCACGGGATCTCACCGTGTTCGGTGTCGCGGTCGTCATCGGCGCCGGCATCTTCACCCTGACCGCGCGGACCGCAGGCACCATGGCGGGGCCGTCGGTGTCGCTGGCCTTCGTCATCGCGGCGATCGCGTGCGGGCTGACCGCGCTCTGCTACGCCGAGTTCGCCTCGACGGTCCCCGTCGCGGGCAGCGCCTACACGTTCGCATACGCCACCTTCGGTGAGGCGATCGCCTGGATCATCGGTTGGGACCTGATTCTCGAGTTCGCGCTCGCGGTTTCCGTTGTCGCCAAAGGGTGGTCGCAGTACCTCGGCGAAGTGCTGGGTGGGCTGACACCGGTAGTACACCTCGGGTCGGTCACGTTCGACTGGGGTGCGGTGGCGATCATCGCGGTCGTCGGGTTCCTGCTCGCGACCGGGACCAAGCTGTCGTCGCGGGTATCGGCCATCGCGGTGGCGATCAAACTCGGCGTGATCCTGCTGATCCTGATCGTCGGGGCCACCTACTTCAAGGCATCCAACCTGACGCCGTTCATCCCGCCGTCGGAGCCGTCGGCAAAGGCCGATGGTGTCCACCAGTCAATGCTGGCCTGGCTCACGGGATCCGGCGGCACGAGCTTCGGGTGGCTCGGCCTGCTGTCGGCGGCAAGCATCGCGTTCTTCGCGTTCGTCGGCTTCGACGTGGTCGCCACCGCGGCCGAAGAGACCCGCAATCCGCAGCGCGACGTGCCGCGCGGCATCTTCGCCTCGCTGGCCATCGTCACCGTGTGCTACGTCGCGGTCTCGATCGTGCTCACCGGCATGGTGCACTACACCCAGCTCCAGGGCGAAAACGTCACCCTGGCAACGGCATTCGCTCTACACGGCGCCACCTGGGTGAAGAACATCATCGCCATCGGGGCGCTCGCCGGGCTGTCCACCGTGGTGATGGTGATGTTCCTCGGACAGACTCGCGTGCTGTTCGCGATGGCCCGCGACGGCCTGATTCCCCGCGGCCTCGCGCGCACCGGCAAGCGGGGCACGCCCGTGCGGCTCACGGTCCTCGTCGGCACGGTCTGCGCGGGACTCGCGGCGTTCGTCGACTTCGGCACGCTCGCGGGGATGGTCAACATCGGCACCCTGGTGGCATTCGTGCTGGTTGCCGTCGGCGTCCCCATCCTGCGACTGACCCGGCCCGATTTGAAACGCGGTTTCCGCGTCCCGTTCGTGCCACTGATTCCGATCCTGGCCGCCGGCTCCTGCCTGTGGCTGATGCTCAACCTCGAAGTCGAAACCTGGCTGCGCTTCGTGATCTGGATGGCGATCGGTGCCGTCGTGTATCTCGCCTACGGACGGTCGCATTCGTTGCTTGCGCGGGGGAGGCAACCGGTGCGCGAGGACATCGAAGAGCCGGTCGAGGTGGCGGTCTGACGGCTCAATTCCGGACGCGTTCCCACAGGCGCGGTGAGGCCCTGCGTCGTTTCCTACATCCGGGCGGTTCTGACAGCCGATCAACAGCCCTGAAGTGGAAAACGGCGGCCGACACCGAGCCGGCACAGACGCTGGGCTAACCGCCCAGCGTCTGCCAGAGGAACTCGTAGGTCAGCGCCGCCTTGAACGCCGCCTGCTTGTTGTCGGCCGCCCCGCCATGGCCGCCCTCGATGTTCTCGTAGTACAGCACCCGGTGCCCGGCCGCCTCCAGGGCCGCCGTCATCTTCCTGGCGTGCCCGGGATGCACCCGGTCATCGCGCGTCGAGGTGGTGATCAGGATCGGCGGGTACTTCGCCGTCGCCGAAATATTCTGGTACGGAGAATATTTCGACATGAACGCCCAGTCCGCCGGGTCGTCGGGATTGCCGTACTCGGCCACCCACGACGCGCCTGCCAGCAGCAGGTGGAAGCGCTTCATGTCCAGCAGCGGCACGCTGCAGACCAGCGCGCCGAACAGCTCCGGGTAGTGGGTCAGCATGACGCCCATCAGCAGCCCGCCGTTGCTGCCGCCGGACGCACCGAGCTGCTCGACGGTGGTGATGCCACGGCGCACCAGATCGGCGGCGACCGCGGCGAAATCCTCGTACACCAGATGGCGGTTCTCCCGCATGGCCTGCTTGTGCCAGCCCGGGCCGTACTCGCCGCCGCCGCGGATGTTGGCCTGCACGTAGGTGCCGCCGCGGGCCAGCCAGGCGCGGCCGGCCCCGCCGATGTAGCCGGGCGTCAACGAATTCTGGAATCCGCCATACCCGTAGAGGTGCGTCGGGCTCGGCTCGTCGCGGCGCCCGACCACGAAGTACGGAATCTTGGTGCCGTCCTTGGACGTGGCGAAGAACTGCTCAACGCGGATGCCGTCGGCATCGTAGAACGCCGGTGCCGACTTCACCTCGACCAGCGGGCCGCCCGCGGTGCCGTACAGCAGGCGCGACGGGGTGGTGAATCCGCTTGAGTTGTAGAAGACCTCGTCACCTTCGTGATCGATGTCGACGACGATGGTGTCCGTCGCCGGCGGAATGTCCGGAGCATCGCGGTGCTCCCATGTCCCCGGAGTGACGATCTCGACGTGGCTGGCGACATCGCGCAACGTGATCAGGACCAGCTTGTCTCTGGTCCACTGCACACTCGACAGGCTGCTGTGCTCGTCGGGCTCGTAGATCATCGCGAGATCGGCTGTGCCGGAGAGAAAATCGTCGAACTTGGTGCCCAGCAATGCCCCGGCCGGGTAGGTGACGTCACCCACCTGCCAATCGGAGCGCAATGAGATCAGCAGCCACTCGCGGTGCAGCGACAACGACGAGTCGGTCGGGACCTTGAGTTCGATCAGCTCGCCGTCGCGCAGCTCGTACCGGATGCGGTGGTAGAAGTCGGTGTAGCGGCCCAACCGGGTGTGCTCGAAGCCCGGGGTCCGGTCGACCGAGGCGATCACCCGGACGTCCGTCGGTTCAGCCTCGTAGACAGTCTCAGCCTCGGCCAGCGGCTGGCCGCGGCGCCAGCGCTTGGCGATCCGTGGGTAGCCGGACTCGGTCATCGAACCCTCGCCGAAGTCGGTGCACACCAGCAAGGTGTCCTCGTCCTCCCACGACACCGAGGACTTGGCCTCGGCAAGCTCGAATCCGCCGGACACGAATTGCCGTGTCCGCATGTCGAACTCGCGCACCACGGTGGCGTCCGCGCCGCCCCGGGACAGGCTGATCATGGCCAGCGTGTGATCCGGCTCGATCACCTCGGGACCGGACCACACCCAGTTCTCGTCCTCGGCGCGGGCCAGCTCGTCCAGATCCAGGATCACGTCCCAGTCCGGATCGTCGGTGCGATAGCTCTCCAGCGTGGTGCGCCGCCACAGGCCGCGCGGGTTCGCCTCGTCGCGCCAGAAGTTGTACAGATACTCACCGCGCCGGCCCGGGTACGGGATCCGCGCATCGGTGTCGAGGATCTCCAGCACCTCGGATTGCATCGCCTCGAAACGGTCACCGCTCAACTCGGCGATCGTCGGCTCGTTGTGCGCCCGCACCCACGCCAACGCGTCGTCGCCGGTGATGTCCTCAAGCCACAGGTAAGGGTCCGCTGCCACCCGTCCATTGTGACCGCGCGCGTAATGTGAGCTGGACAACATTGCCGACGGAAGCGAGGACCCGATGGGGCAGGCACCGGCGCGGGCCCTGATCACCGCAGCCGCCGCCGAACTGCTGGCGCGGCTCCAGCAGCGTCACGGGCCGCTGATGTTCCACCAGTCCGGCGGCTGCTGCGACGGTTCGTCGCCGATGTGTTACCCGGACGGGGAGTTCATCGTCGGTGACCGCGACATCCTGCTGGCGGTTCTCGACGTCGGGGACGGCGTGCCGGTGTGGATCTCCGGCCCGCAGTTCGAGGCGTGGAAGCACACCCAACTCGTGATCGACGTCGTTCCCGGCCGCGGCGGCGGTTTCAGCCTGGAAGCCCCCGAAGGCATGCGGTTTCTGTCCCGCGGCCGCGCCTTCACCGACTCCGAGAACGAACAGCTGGCCGATCAACCCCCGGTGACCGGAGCGCAGTACAGCGCAGGCGCCCGACCGGCCGACACCGGCAGCCACATCGTCGACGAAGCCGCCGACGCCTGCCCGATCCCAGGCGGACGCGCCGCGCGGATGTAGCGGGCCCCCGCGCGTCGCGGCGTTATCGTCGAAGAGTGATTCCGCTGCCACGGGCGTGGCTGCTGACCAGCGCGATGTTGGTCGGCGTAGCAGTCGGGCTGCTGGCCGGTATCGCCACGACCCTGCTGGTCACGGCGACCGTCCGGCCCGATGTGGTGATCGCGCTCGTCCTCGGGGTGCCCGGCGTCCTCGGGATCGTGATGGTCCTGGTTTCTGGGCGACGGTGGGTCACCACGCTCGGCGCGGCTGTCCTGGCCATCGCGCCCGGGTGGTTCGGCGCCCTGGCGATCATCCAGGTGGCATCCCATGGCTGAGAACGTCGACACCTCCACCGCGGACTTCACCCCGCTGTTCGACACCGGGGAGAACGAGGCCCTCGACGAGGAACTGTTGGCCGAGGGGTTGTCGAGCGAAACACCCTCCGCGGAGGACATGACCCCGGACGGTACGGCCTCCGACGACGCCCCCTCGGCACCGTTGCCTACACCGGCCCCGCCCATCGTGGTGGAGGGGTCCTACCTGTCGGTGAAGTGGTGGACGTTCGTGGGCGTGCTGGCCGGAGTGTGGTTCGTCTCCGCCGCGGCAGGGGCCGGTCTCTACTACTACTGGTATCAGTCCGCGGACAAGACGTGGCCGGTGTTCGCCGCGCTCGCCTACGTCGTCGTCACCACGGTCGGGGCCCTGGTGGCGTCGACAGCCCAGCGCAAACCGGTGGTATCGGCCCTGGCCATCGCCCTGATGTCGGCGCCGCTGGCCGCGATGGCCGCGGCGGCGGTTTTCTACGGCGCTTACGTGTTCGGCTGGATCGCCCGGTAGGACGATTGCGTCGCCCACTAGGGTGGGGTCGTGACCCACTTTGACGTCGTCGTTCTCGGAGCTGGTCCCGGTGGATACGTCGCGGCCATTCGTGCCGCCCAACTGGGGCTGAACACCGCAATTGTCGAACCCAAATACTGGGGCGGCGTGTGCCTCAATGTCGGGTGTATCCCGTCCAAGGCGCTTCTGCGCAACGCGGAACTCGCGCACATCTTCAACAAGGAAGCCAAGACCTTCGGCATCACCGGTGAGGCGACCTTCGATTACGGTGCCGCCTTCGACCGCAGCCGCAAGGTCGCCGACGGCCGCGTCGCCGGCGTGCACTTCCTGATGAAGAAGAACAAGATCACCGAGGTTCACGGGTACGGCACCTTCACCGGGCCCAAGTCGATGTCGGTGAAATTGAATGAGGGTGGCACCGAGGAGCTCACCTTCGACAACGCGATCATCGCCACCGGATCGTCGACCCGCCTGGTGCCGGGCACCGCGCTGTCCGACAACGTGGTCACCTACGAAACCCAGATCCTCTCGCGCGACCTGCCAGGCTCGATCATCATCGCCGGCGCCGGCGCGATCGGCATGGAGTTCGCCTACGTGCTGAAGAACTACGGCGTCGACGTCACCATCGTCGAGTTCCTGCCGCGCGCGCTGCCCAATGAGGATGCCGAGGTCTCCAAGGAGATCGAGAAGCAGTACAAGAAGCTGGGCGTCAAGATCCTCACCGGAACCAAGGTCGAGGGGATCTTGGACGACGGATCGACGGTCAAGGTCACCGTGAGCAAGGACGGCAAGACCGAGGAGCTCAAGGCCGACAAGGTGCTGCAGGCCATCGGCTTCGCGCCCAACATCGAGGGCTACGGCCTTGAGGCCGCGGGCGTGGCGCTCACCGACCGCGGCGCCATCGCGATCGACGACTACATGCGCACCAACGTCCCGGGTATCTATGCCATCGGCGACGTCACCAGCAAGCTGCAACTGGCGCATGTCGCCGAGGCCCAGGCCGTGGTGGCCGCCGAAACCATCGGCGGCGCCGAGACTCTCGCCCTCGGCGACTACCGCATGATGCCGCGCGCCACGTTCTGCCAGCCGCAGGTGGCCAGCTTCGGCCTCACCGAGGAGCAGGCCAAGGCCGAGGGCTACGACGTCGTCGTCGCCAAGTTCCCGTTCACCGCCAACGGCAAGGCCCACGGTCTGGCCGACCCGACCGGCTTCGTGAAGCTGATCGCCGACAAGAAGCACCTCGAACTGATCGGCGGGCACCTGATCGGACCCGACGTGTCCGAGCTGCTGCCGGAGCTGACCCTGGCCCAGAAGTGGGACCTGACCGCCAACGAGCTGGCGCGCAACGTGCACACCCACCCGACCCTGTCGGAGGCGCTGCAGGAGTGCTTCCACGGTCTGGCCGGCCACATGATCAACTTTTGAGAAACGAAATCGTCGCCGGCATCGGCGGATTGGTGCTCGGCCACATCCTGTGGCTGGCCGCCATCACGTTGGCCACCGAGGGCTCCCGGGTGAACATCTGGGTGCTCTTGGTGGCCGCGCTGTCGTTGATCGGCGGTGCCGCGGGCGGCTACTTCGGCTGGCGTAAGTACCAGCAGAAATCCCACACCTGGGCGGCGTTCCTGTGGGCGCTGCCGGTGTCACCGGTGCTGTTCTCGCTCGTGCTGCTCGGAGTCACCTACCTCTGATTTGTGTGATCGCACAACGACGGGGCGCGGGTTTCGAGCGATTCTGCGCTTCTCGACCGGAACACCCTGGACGAATGTCGATGAGGACAGCTCGGGCCGTGGCCCGTCCACATCGGCAGCACAGGGAACCCCATGGCATCTAGCAGTGGACTGATCGATGACGCGCCGCTGACGGCATTTCATAAGAAGCTGACGCTGTACTCGTCCGGCGGACCGTTCATCGACGGCTACGCCATCGCGATCATCGGGTTCACCTGGGCGACCATGAGCACGTCGTTCACCGTCACCACCGCCGACAAAGGGCTGATCGCCGCCGCGGTGCTCGTCGGCATCTTCGTCGGCGGTGGCCTGTTCGGCTGGGTCACCGACAAGGTCGGCCGGCATATGATGTACATCCTGGATCTGCTTGCCCTGGCGGTCTTTTCGGTGGCCTGCATGTTCGCCACCGAGGTCTGGCAGCTGATCCTGCTGAGATTCCTCATCGGCATGGCGATCGGCGCCGACTATCCGATCGCCACCTCACTGCTCGCCGAATACCTGCCCGCCAAATACCGCGGCCGCATGCTCGGCGCGACGTTCGTCGTGTGGGCGGTCGGCGCCACCGCCGCGCCCGCGGTGGCGATGGTGTGCACTCACCTCGCCGGCGACAACGCCTGGCGCTGGATGCTGGCCAGCCCTGCCGTCTTCGCGCTCGTCACGTTGTTCCTGCGGTTGGGCACACCGGAATCCCCGCGCTGGCTGATCAGCAAGGGCCGCGTCGAGGAGGCCGACCGATCCATCAAGCAGGTATTCGGGCCCGGCTACGGAGTGGAGGACCTCGGCGAGCCGGAGCCGGCGGAACGCGCGACGTTGCGGTCGGTGTTCAAGCCGCCCTACCTGAAGCGGACGCTGTTTGTCAGCCTGTTCTGGATGTGTCAGGTGATCCCGCTGCTGTCGATCTACTCGTTCTCGTTCGACATCCTCGGCGAGGTCGGCATCACCGGCAACGGCGCCGAGGTGTTCCTCGCCGCCCTGTTCGTGGTCGGGGGCATCCCCGGCCTGTTCCTGGTCGACCGGATCGGCCGCAAGGCCCTGCTGATCTACACCTTCGCCGGCATCGGAATCATCTGGGGCATAGCGGGACTCGTGCCCGGGCTGCCGGTGATGATCGTCTTCACCGCGGTGTGTGCCTTCGCGCTGCTGTCCGGGGCATCCAACTTCCTCGAGATCGTCTATCCCAACGAGCTGTTCCCGACGGAGGTGCGTGCGACGGCCGTGGGCATCGGCACGGCGGCCAGCCGGATCGGTGCCGCCGTGGCCGTCTATCTGATGCCGTTCGCCCTCGACAAGGGCGTCAACTGGGTGCTGCTGGCCGGGGCCGCCATCTCGTTCGTCGGATTGGCCGTCACGCTGGCGTGGGGTGTGGAGACGGCCGGCCGCTCGTTGAGCGAGGCCTGCGACGCCGGGGCCACCCAGGACCGGGAGCCGGTGGGTTCGGCCTAGTCGGGGAAGTCCAGCGGGATCCGCAGCGTGGTCATCGTCGCGGCCAGTCCATCGTATTGGCTTGCCAGCATGCAGAATTCGATGAGCTGCTGCTTGGTGAAGATCACCGAGAGCGCGGCCCAGGTCTCGGCCGAGATCGATCGGGTGACGACGAACTCGTCGGTCGCGGTGATCAGCACCCGCTGCCGCTCGGTCAGCCCCTCGGCGTCGGGACCCTCGAAGATGCGGGCCTGGGTCTCGGCGGTCACCCCGCGGCTGCGCGCCAGCCGGCGGTGCTGCTGCAGTTCGTATTCGCAATCGCGCAGATGGCCCACCCGCAGGATGACCAGCTCGGCGTCCTGACGCGGCAACTTGCCCAGCGGGCCGAGCAGCAGACCCGAATACGGCAGCCAGGCCAGGAACAGCAGCTTGTGCTGGCCCAAAACGTTCATCAACGTGAAGCGGGGGGCCCGGATGGCCCTGGCGCCCAGCTTGGCGATGGCCCAGTTGACCGGGCCCAGCTCACGGAATCCGCCCGGCGCGATGCGGGCCGGCTCGAGTGCACTCACCCAGCCGAGTCTGGCACAGGTCGCGCGCGTCGGTTTCTACCGCACGGCTGCCCGTCGGCGATTTCCACAGCCCGCAGGCAGAAACCGGCGCGAGAGGCGCCAAAATCTACGGCTCCCGCACCAGATAGGGCGACACCGTCGAGCGGTGCTCGTTGAGGTCCAGGGCCTTGCCGAGCGCCGGGAACGCACGCTGCGGGCAGTTGTCGCGCTCGCACACCCGGCAGCCCGACCCGATGGGGGTGGCCACCTCGCCGGAGAGGTCGAGCCCCTCGGAGTACACGAGCCGATGCGCATGGCGCAGTTCGCATCCCAGCCCGATCGCGAAGGTCTTGCCGGGCTGTCCGTAGCGCGATGCCCGCCGCTCCACGGTCCGGGCCACCCACATGTAGTTGCGGCCGTCGGGCATCTGGGCGATCTGGACGCCGATCTTGCCCGGATTGCTGAAGGTCTCGTAGACGTTCCACAGCGGGCAGGTGCCGCCCGACGACGAGAAGTGAAAGCCGGTGGCGGACTGGCGCTTTGACATGTTGCCGGCCCGATCGACCCGGACGAACGAGAACGGCACACCGCGCATCGACGGCCGCTGCAGGGTGGACAGCCGGTGCGCGATGGTCTCGTAGCTCACCGAGTAGAACGCCGACAGCCGCTCCACGTCGTAGCGGAAGTTCTCGGTGACATCGTGGAACTGGCGGTAGGGGAGCACGGTGGCCGCGGCGAAGTAGTTGGCCAGCCCGAGCCGGGCCAGGGTGCGGGATTCGTCGCTGGTGAACATGCCCTCGTCGACCATCTTGTCGATGAGGTCGCCGAACTCCAGGAAGGCGAGCTCGGCTGCCATCTTGAAAACCTGCTGGCCGCGGGAGAGGTGATTGCCCATCTCCAGGGTCTTGGTGGCCGGGTCGTAGCGGTGCAGCACGGTGTCACCCAGATCGATGCGCCGCACGATCCGCACCCCGTGCTCGGATGTCAGCCGGTTGGCCAGCTCGCCGGCCAGATCGCCGCGGTGCATCCGGATCTTGGCGGTCAGATCCTCGGCGGCGGTGTCGAGTTCGTGCAGGTAGTTCTGCCGTTGGTAGAAGTAGTCGCGCACTTCCTCGTGGGGCATGGTGATCGACCCGCTGCCGCTGCCGTCGGAATAGCGGTCCTCGGTGGCGGCCGCCAACTGGGTGGTGGTCAGCCGGTAGCGGCGGTGCAGGTTGACCATCGCCCTGGCGAAATTCGGATAGGCCGCGACCATGTCGGCGACCTCGGCGACGTCCATATCCGCGCCGAGGTCGCGGTCCATCGCCACTTCGCGCATCTCGGCGACCAGCCGGGTGTCGTCGTGCGAGGCGAAGAACGTCGCGTCCACCCCGAAGACCTCGGTGATGCGCAGCAGCACCGCCACCGTCAGCGGGCGCACGTCGTGCTCGATCTGGTTGAGGTAACTGGGGGAGATCTCCAGCATCTGTGCCAGCGCCGCCTGGCTCAATCCACGCTCGCTCCGGAGTTGTCGCACCCGCGATCCGACGAACGTTTTTGCCACGTCAAATAGCCTAACAAGGCTGTGAAGACGGTCTTTGCATTCTTGGCAGTTCAGTCCTTACTGGCAGGATCGGGCTGCCTGGCATGATCGGCTCAGGCGACAGCGACTGGAGATGAATCATGACGGGAACCGCGCAGAATTCGACCACCGGGCTGAACAAGGTGTTGATGCCGGTGCCTGATCCCCATCCCGATGTGTTCGACCGGGAATGGCCGCTGCGAGTCGGCGACATCGACCGGGTGGGCCGGCTGCGGTTCGACGCCGCCGCGCGCCATATCCAGGACATCGGCTCCGACCACCTCCGCGAACTCGGCTTCGAGGAGACCCATCCGTTGTGGATCGTGCGGCGCACGATGATCGATCTGATCAAGCCGATCGAGTTCCAGGACATGCTGCGGATGCGGCGGTGGTGTTCGGGAACGTCGAACCGGTGGTGCGAGATGCGGGTGCGGATCGACGGCCGAAAGGGCGGCCTGATGGAGTCCGAGGCGTTCTGGATCAACATCAATCGCGAGACCCAAGGGCCGGCGCGGATCTCCGACGACTTCCTGTCCGGTCTGCGCCGCACCACCGACGAGGCCCGGCTGCGCTGGAAGTCCTACCTCAAGGCCGGCAGCCGTGACGACGCCGCCGAGATCCGTGAGTACCCGGTGCGGGTGTCCGACATCGACCTGTTCGACCACATGAACAACTCGGTCTACTGGACGGTGATCGAGGATTACCTGTACTCCCATCCCGAGCTGCTGGAGAAGCCGCTGCGGGTGACCATCGAGCACGACGCCGCGGTGGCGCTCGGCGAGAAACTCGAGATCCTGTCGCACGTTCACCCGGCCGGATCGACCGACAAATTCGGCGAAGAGCTCTCCGACCGCACTGTTAGAACGCTCACATATGCCGTCGGCGACGAGACAAAAGCGATCGCTTCACTGTTCTCGCTCTGACCCCTGCCGGTTTAACAGTACGAGCGTACTGACCTGCGCCTTTGGGCTACTCGTCGGTAGCTTCTGAACCGGTACAGCCATCATATTTCTTCGCAACCTTTGCAAGTTAACTAAGCGCTTTGGCGAAACTTGGCAACTGAAACGGGTGGACCTGCGGATATGTGTTATGCCATCTTCGGATTAGCACACCAGTGAAGCTGCTGCGGCGTTAGCAAGTAACCAGGCTCGGCGCAGCGGTCGAAACAAACCGAAGGAGCAGTCCTATGTCGACCGTGGGCACCCCCAAGTCACCGGAGCAGATCCAGCACGACTGGGATCACAACCCCCGCTGGAAGGGCGTCACCCGCACCTACACCCCGGCTGACGTGGTTGCCCTGCAGGGCTCCGTCGTCGAAGAGGCCACCCTGGCCCGCCGTGGCGCCGAGGTGCTGTGGGAGCAGCTGCACGACATGGACTTCGTCAACGCGCTCGGCGCGCTGACCGGCAACATGGCCGTCCAGCAGGTCCGCGCCGGCCTGAAGGCCATCTACCTGTCGGGTTGGCAGGTCGCCGGTGACGCCAACCTGTCCGGCCACACCTACCCCGACCAGAGCCTCTACCCGGCCAACTCGGTGCCGCAGGTCGTCCGCCGCATCAACAACGCGCTGCTGCGCGCCGACGAGATCGCCAAGGTCGAGGGCGACACCTCCGTCGAGAACTGGCTCGCCCCGATCGTCGCCGACGGTGAGGCCGGCTTCGGTGGTGCGCTCAACGTCTACGAGCTGCAGAAGGCCATGATCGCCGCCGGTGTCGCCGGTTCCCACTGGGAAGACCAGCTCGCCTCGGAGAAGAAGTGCGGCCACCTCGGTGGCAAGGTGCTGATCCCGACCCAGCAGCACATCCGCACCCTGACCTCGGCCCGCCTGGCCGCGGACGTCGCCGACGTCCCGACCGTCGTCATCGCCCGCACCGATGCCGAGGCCGCCACCCTGATCACCTCCGATGTCGACGAGCGTGACCGCCCGTTCATCACCGGTGAGCGCACCTCCGAGGGCTTCTACCGCATCCAGAACGGCCTCGAGCCCTGCATCGCCCGCGCCAAGGCCTACGCGCCCTACTCCGACCTGATCTGGATGGAGACCGGCACCCCGGACCTGGAGCTGGCCAAGAAGTTCGCCGAGGGCGTCAAGGCCGAGTTCCCGGACCAGATGCTGGCCTACAACTGCTCGCCGTCCTTCAACTGGAAGCAGCACCTGGACGACGACACCATCGCCAAGTTCCAGCGCGAGCTGGGCGCGATGGGCTTCAAGTTCCAGTTCATCACGCTGGCCGGCTTCCACGCCCTCAACTACTCGATGTTCGACCTGGCCTACGGCTACGCCCGCGAGCAGATGAAGGCCTACGTCGACCTGCAGGAGCGCGAGTTCGCCGCCGAGGAGCGCGGTTACACCGCCACCAAGCACCAGCGCGAGGTCGGCGCCGGTTACTTCGACCGGATCGCCACCACGGTTGACCCGAACAGCTCGACCACCGCGCTGGCCGGTTCCACCGAAGAGGGACAGTTCCACTAAGAACTTCCACTGAGACCTACAAAGGTTGACAGCGCAGGCCCCGCTCAGAATCCTGGGCGGGGCCTGTCGCGTGTCTGGATCTTGAGAAAGTGAAGTCGTGAGCAATCAAATTGAACGTGTAGGTGTGATCGGTGCCGGCCAGATGGGTGGCGGGATCGCCGAGGTGTCCGCGCGCGCGGGCGTGGACGTACTGGTGTACGACACCGCCGACGCCTTCGTGACCGCCGGACGCAACCGGATCACCAAGTCCCTCGAGCGCGGAGTCAGTGCGGGCAAGATCACCGAGGGGGAGAAGGACGCCGCGCTGGGCAAGCTGAAGTTCACCACCACGCTCGCCGATCTGGCTGACCGGCAGCTGGTCATCGAGGCCGTGATCGAGGACGAGGCCGTCAAGACCAAGATCTTCGCCGACCTGGATCGCATCGTCACCGACCCCGATGCGGTGCTGGCGTCGAACACCTCCAGCATCCCGATCATGAAACTCGCAGCAGCTACACAGAATCCTGCCAGGGTGCTCGGCCTGCACTTCTTCAACCCGGTTCCGGTGTTGCCGCTGGTCGAATTGATCAGCGCCCTGACCACCGACGAGGCCGCCGCCGCGCGCGTCGAGGAGTTCGCCGGCACGGTTCTCGGAAAACAGGTTGTCCGTTGTTCTGACCGGTCCGGTTTTGTGGTCAACGCGTTGCTGGTTCCGTACCTCTTGGCGGCGATCCGAATGGTCGAAGGTGGCTTTGCCACAATTGACGATGTCGACAAGGCCGTGGTGGCCGGGTTGTCCCACCCGATGGGGCCGCTGCGGCTATCCGATCTGGTTGGTCTGGACACCCTAAAGCTCATCGCCGACAAGATGTTTGACGAGTTCAAGGAGCCGTTGTACGCGGCGCCGCCGCTGTTGTTGCGCATGGTGGAGGCGGGACAACTGGGCAAGAAAACGGGCCAGGGCTTCTACAAGTACTGAATCGACCCGCGCTGGCACTATGGCCGAGGCTTAGCTAGTCTACCCACAGTAGGGCCTGCTGGCTCGCTCTATAGAGTCTGCGTGAAAAATCACGCGTCGGCCCCAACCGTCGGTCGTCAGCAGCAGAAAACGCAAAGAGGTAATTTTTCGCATGTCTAACGTCGAGTCCGATCTTGCTCCGTACTACGAGGAGTCGCAGTCGATCTACGACATCTCGAATGAGTTCTACGCACTCTTTCTCGGGCCGACCATGGGTTACACCTGCGGCTACTACGAGCGCGAGGACATGAACCTCGAGGAGTCGCAGAACGCCAAGTTCGACCTCGCGCTGGGCAAGCTGGATCTCAAGCCGGGCATGACCCTGCTCGACATCGGCTGCGGCTGGGGCGGCTGCCTGGAGCGTGCGTTGATCAACCACGACGTCAACGTCATCGGGATCACGCTGAGCAAGGAGCAGTCGGACTACGCCCGCAAGCGGCTGGCCAAGATCGACACCAACCGCAATATCGACATCCGGCTGCAGGGCTGGGAAGAATTCAACGAGCCCGTCGACCGCATCGTCTCGATCGGCGCGTTCGAGGCCTTCAAGCAGGAGCGCTACCCGATCTTCTTCGAGCGGGCCTACAACATCCTCCCCGACAACGGCGGTCGGATGCTGCTGCACACGATCCTGGCGCACACCCAGCAGTTCTTCCGTGAGAACAACATCAAGCTGACGATCAGCGACCTGAAGTTCATGAAGTTCATCGGTGAGGAGATCTTCCCCGGTGGGCAGCTGCCTGCGGTCGAGGACATCGAGAAGCTGGCCGACGGCTCGGGCTTCAAGCTGGAGCGCATCCACCTGCTGCGTCCGCACTACGCGCGCACGCTGGACATGTGGGCGGCCAACCTGGAGGCCAAGAAGGACGAGGCCATCGCTCTGCAGGGCCAGGAGGTCTACGACCGGTTCATGAAGTACCTGACCGGTTGCGCCGACTTCTTCCGTCGCGGCATCACCAACATCGGCCAGTTCACCCTGGTCAAGTAGGTTCTTTTCCTCTCGCGCCGAAACTACGGTTTCTGACGTATTTCGCTCGAAATTCGTCACAACCCGTAGTTTCGGCGTGAGTGTTTTAAAGCGTTGTGCACCCGAGCCAAAATCTCAGCCTGCTTACATCGCAGTTGACGGGCACTGACCCGCACGATCGTCCACCCTCGGGACGCCAGGAATTCCAGCCGGACGATGTCGTTCTCATGGTCCTCCGGGGTGCTCCAGTGCTGATCTCCGTCGTACTCAACACCCACCATCCGGTCAGGCCATCCCATGTCGATCCGTCGGCGTTCCCGCCCCGCGTCATCGAGAACCGGTATCTGCGTGACCGGGCGGGGGAGCCCGCCCCGGACGAGCAGCAGTCGCAGTCGCGTCTCCTGAGGGGATTCGGCTCCCGCGTCGGCGAGATCGAGGGCTCTGCGTAGTCGACGGATGCCGCGGGCGCCCGGATAGCGCTCCGCGATGCCCGCCACCCGGTCCGCGGCCACATGGGTGATGTTGAGCAGCGCATCGATCCGGATGATCGCGGTATCGAGGGGTTGTCGTCGGCCCATGTCGTAACAGGTGCGGGCGACGCTGGTGCAGGTCATGTCGCCCACGACATCGAGTTCGTCATCGGCTATCGCGCCGGTGTGGATCAGGATTCCGGGCGGAGAGGGATGGCGGATGCGCGCCAGTTCTGCCGGAGCCTGGTCGGGGAGCCACTTGCTGCCAAGGACGGCTGCCGCGGAGTACCCGGACAATGTCGCGCAACGTCGGGACCACAGCCACGCGGCTGTTGCGCGATGCCGCGCTGTGAGCTTCAAATCC
Source organism: Mycolicibacterium porcinum (assembly GCA_001942045.1). Taxonomy (GTDB): domain Bacteria; phylum Actinomycetota; class Actinomycetes; order Mycobacteriales; family Mycobacteriaceae; genus Mycobacterium; species Mycobacterium porcinum_A. Next base: position 57,726 of record MSTD01000019.1, on the reverse strand, counting down.
ATTGGCGCATAAACATTCTTATGCAGCATCACATACTTGGACCGCAGCATTTGACGCGTGACGGCGCCGGCCGCCATCGCCTCGCTGCCCACGATGATGTCCCCCACACCGATATTCGACGCACGGGGTATGTGGTCGGTTCCCACCCGCGCCCAGGCGACGGTTTATGACGGAACTTCGGCGAAATCCGTCATAAACCGTAGTCTCGGTGCAAAAGGTCAGGCGTCAGCCAGCCGCTTCTTCTCGGCCTCGACGTCGAAGTCCGGCGGCGGCCAGGACATGTTGAGACCTTTGAGCGCCTCGATGAGCAGCTCGGTGATGGCCAGTCGGCTGTACCACTTCTTGTCACTCGGCACGATGTGCCAGGGCGCGTAGTCGGTCGACGTCTTCTCCAGCATGGCCTGGTAGGCCTCCTGGTATTTGGGCCACAGCAGGCGCTCGTCGATGTCGGCCGGGTTGTACTTCCAATACTTGTCGGGCCGCTCCAGCCGTTCGGCCAGACGCTCCTTCTGTTCGGCGAGTGAGACGAACATGGCCACCTTCACCAGGGTGGTGCCGGCGTCGACCAATTCCCGTTCGAAGGTGTTGATCTCGTCGTAGCGGGCGCCCCAGACGTCCGGCGGCACCAGGTTGTGCACGCGGACGATCAACACGTCCTCGTAGTGGGAACGGTCGAACACCCCGATGTGTCCGGCCGGCGGCAGCGCGTTGCGGATCCGCCACAGATAGTGGTGGGCGCGCTCCTCCTCGGTCGGCTTGCCGAAGCTGGTGTATCGGATGCCCTGCGGATTAGCCGCTCCGACAACATGTTTGACGATGCCACCCTTGCCGGCGGTGTCCATGCCCTGCAGAATCAGCAGCACCGACCGGTTGTCGTCACCGCTCTTGCTGCGGGCGTAGAGCATTTCCTGCAGTGAGGCGAGCCGCAGATTCCGCTCGGTTTGCAGGGTCGGTGCGTCGCTCTTGTTGCCGCGGAACCCAGGCGTGCCGTTGGTGTCGATTCGCGCCACTTCGTCGCCCGGGCGGAAAACCAACTGGTCGTGTGGTTCGTGGGTCCACAGGGCAGGCAGATCTCTGTCGCTCACCCGCTCAGTCAAGCAGCTGAGGGGGCAAAACCGGTGACGGGTGCGGCAGTGAGTTGAACTTTTCCAGTGAGCCGCCGACCTCGACGATGCCGCACAGTGCGTTCCAGGACAGCATGGTCAGATAGTCGATCAGGTCGTCGGCCGTCATCCGCGGGTTCGACATCCACGAGTGGGTGGCCAGCTGGACGCCGCCGACGGTGTGAAACGCCCACGCTTCGGCACCCCGGGTGTCCATGCCGACGGCGGCCATCCGGCGGCGCAGCATGACCGCGAGCATGCGGGCGATGATCTGCTCGGAGTCGGCGACGGCTTTGCTCTTGCTGGCCGAGTTGTTGGCCATCACGAACGGATAGATCTCGGGCTCGGCCGCGACAGTTTCCACGTACACCTTGATGATCTCGCGGGTCAGGGCGAAACCGTCGAGGTTGGAAGACAAGGCGGCGGCCATGTTCGGGATCAGGGTGGTCTGGGCGAACCGCATCATCACCGCGGTGGTGAGATCGTTCTTGTCGACGAAATAGCGGTACAGCACGGTCTTGGACACGCCGATCTCGGCGGCGATCTCATCCATGCTGACGTTGCTGCCCTGGCGCCGAATCGCTTCCAGGGTGCCGTCTACCAGCTCATTGCGCCGCTCCACCTTGTGCTGGTGCCAGCGCCGCTTACGTCCATCGGTCTTCACCGCCACCGGCGGAGTCTGCTGTGCCACAGTCGCAGTAGTCCCATTCCCTAGTTCCACTCGATAGTACGGCGAATCTGCGGATACCGGTCTGTGGGTCAGACCGTCAGTTGCTGCGATAGCGCAAGATGGAAAGGTGGCACATCGATCCGACGAGCGAGTCCGCGCAGTGGCGGGTCCGCGGCCGAGTTTTGCCGAGACACTGGCCGGGGCGGACAGCGCCGCGGATGCCGAACGCCTCCGGGGTTTGCGGAGGATGAAGCTGGTGGCGCTGAGCTTCCTGGTCGGCGCCACGGTGATCTTCCTGTTGTGCACCTGGGCACAGTCGAAGGGGGCCGCAGGCTGGGTCGGGTATGTGCGGGCCGCGGCCGAGGCGGGCATGGTCGGCGCGCTGGCCGACTGGTTTGCCGTGACCGCGCTGTTCAAGCATCCCCTCGGGCTGCCCATCCCGCACACGGCCATCATCAAACGCAAGAAGGACCAGTTGGGGGAGGGCCTGGGCACGTTCGTCCGGGAGAACTTCATGTCTCCCGAGGTGATCGCGACCAAGCTGCAGGACGCCCAGGTGGCCGGCCGGTTCGGGAAATGGCTGTGCGACCGTTCCCACGCCGAGCGGGTGGCCGCCGAGGCGTCGACGGTGCTCCGGGTCGGGGTGGAGATGCTGCGCGACGAGGACGTCCAGCACGTGCTGGACCGGATGATCGTCAAGCGCATCGCCGAACCCAAGTGGGGCCCGCCGATCGGCCGGGTGCTGTCGACCCTGCTGCAGGAGGGCCGGCAGGAGGCGCTGATCCAGCTGCTGTGCGACCGGGCGTTCCAGTGGTCGCTGAACTCCGGTGAGGTGATCGAGCGCGTCATCGAGCGGGATTCGCCGACGTGGTCGCCCCGCTGGGTGGACCACCTGGTCGGGGACCGGATCCATCGGGAGTTGATGGATTTCACGGACAAGGTGCGCCGTAACCCCGACCACGAGCTGCGGCGTTCGGCCACCCGGTTCCTGTTCGAGTTCGCCGACGACCTGCAGCACGACGAGGCGACGATTCAGCGCGCCGAGAACGTCAAAGACCAGATCATGGGTCGCGACGAGGTGGCCCGGGCGGCGGAGACGGCGTGGGCGGCCGCCAAGCGGATCATTCTGGAGTCGGTCGACGATCCGTCCTCGGCGTTGCGGACCCGGATTGCCGACTCGGTGATGCGGATCGGTGAGTCGCTGCGCGACGACGCCGAGCTACGCGACAAAGTGGACAGCTGGATCATTCGAGGGGCAAAACACCTGGTCTCCGAGTATGGGACGGAGATCACAGCCATCATCACCGAGACCATCGAACGCTGGGATGCGGACGAGGCGAGCCGCCGGATCGAGCTCCATGTGGGTCGTGACCTGCAGTTCATCCGGATCAACGGCACGGTGGTGGGTTCGTTGGCGGGCCTGATCATCTATTCGATAGCCCAACTACTCTTCTGACCTGCGCTAACTAGTGCTTGCAAAAGTTAGCACCCCGTCGTAGCGTGATTTTTGTCGTTAACGGATACACGGCCTACGAGGGGGAAGGACATGGCGCAAGACGAAAATCTCGCGGCTGTCGTCTCCAACGCTGCGCAGGACATCGGAAGCTTCATCCGGGCCCAGCGTGAGGCGGCGCAGGTATCGGTACGGCAGCTGGCCGAGAAGGCCGGCGTCAGCAATCCCTACTTGAGCCAGATCGAACGGGGATTGCGGAAACCCTCTGCCGACGTGCTCAACCAGATCGCGAAGGCACTGCGGGTGTCCGCGGAAGTCCTCTATGTGCGCGCCGGGATCCTGGAACCCAGCGAGCCCAGCGAGGTCCGCGACGCCATCGTCAACGACGTGGGGATCACCGAGCGGCAGAAGCAGGTGCTGCTCGACATCTACACATCGTTTCGGCAGCAGAACGAAGCCGAAGCAGGTGAGGAGCCGACAACTGATTGACACCTCACCCGCTACCCGATAACCACTCGCACGAAAAAGCCCTTCTGAGAAAGGAATTCGCATGACCGAGAAGACTCAGCCCACCATCGAAGACCTCAAGGCCCCGCTGCTGGCCGCTGTCGGCGCCGCCGACCTGGCCCTGGCCACGGTCAACGAAATCGTCGCCAGCCTGCGCGAGCGGGCCGAGGGTGCGCGCACCGACGCCGAGGCCCGCGTCGAAGAAGGCCGTGCCCGCCTGACCAAGCTGCAGGAAGACCTGCCGGCCCAGTTCGACGAGCTGCGCGACAAGTTCACCTCCGAAGAGCTGCGCAAGGCTGCCGAAGGCTACGCCGATCAGGCCACCGCGACCTACAACAAGCTGGTCGAGCGCGGCGAGGCTGCGCTGGAGCGCCTGCGCAACCAGCCGGCCATCGAGGAAGCCGCCAGCCGGGTCGAGGGCTACACCGACCAGGTCACCGAGCTGACCCAGGATGCGCTGGGCACCGTCGCCTCGCAGACCCGTGCGGTCGGCGAGCGCGCCGCCAAGCTGGTCGGCGTCGAGCTGCCCAAGAAGGCCGAGAAGGCTGCCGAGCCGGCCGCCGCCGCTCCCGCCAAGAAGGCCCCGGCCAAGAAGGCTGCGCCGGCGCCTGCCGCCAAGAAGGCTGCTCCGGCCGCCAAGAAGACCACGGCCGCCCCGGCCAAGAAGGTCACCCAGAAGTAATTCCGGTGTTCACCGGCGAGGCTGAGCCCCGTCGGTCGACGCTGACGATGACGCCCGCATAGGCTGGTGAGGTGCAACTTGCCAACCTTGCGGGCGTCATTATTTCGGTACTCGGTTACCTGGTCGTTCTCGTGGGCATCTACGCCTTCGTGCACGCGGCTCTGCAGCGTCCGGACGCCTATACGGCCACCGGCAAGCTGACCAAGCCGGTATGGCTGGCCATCCTCGGCGTGAGCGCGGTGCTGACGCTGCTCGTGGGTGGTGTGTTCATCCCCGTCATCGCGGCCTGTGCCGTCGGCGTCTACCTCGTCGATGTGCGGCCCAAGCTGCTGGAAATCCAGGGAAAGTCGCACTGACCCGATGCGTTCACCACTGGCCGCGTTCGGTGCGGCCTGCCTCACGCTGGGCGCGGCACTGACCACGGGCCCGACCGCCGCCGCCGACGACCACGTTTACGTCGACCACGTCGAATGGGCCAAATGGGGCGACCTGTCGAGCCTGCGCGTGTATCCCACCGACGCGGCCCGCGCCCTGACCCGCCAGCCCGGCAGCACGGTCCAGGCTGATCAGGCCTGGGCCGAGGTTCTGGCCCTGTCCCCGGACGCCGATCTGCCCGGCATGCGTGAGCAGTTCCTGTGCCACTGGACGTTCGCCGAACTCGCCGAACCCGGCAAGACCAGCTGGAATCTGGAGCCGTGGCGGCCCGAGGTCACGCCCGAGGCGATGCTGGCCAGCGGCTGTAATCCCGGCGGCAGCGAGGAGCCGTTCTGATGGGCCACTACACGCGCGCCCAGGTGGCGGCCCTGGTCGATCACACCCTGCTCAAGCCCGAGGCCACCGTGGCCGACGTCGAAAAACTGGTGGCCGAAGCGGTCGACCTCCGGGTGTTCTCGGTGTGCGTGTCGCCGTCGCTGGTGGCCGCCGCGGCCGCGGTCGCCCCGTCGAACCTGGCGGTGGCCGCGGTGTCGGGCTTCCCGTCGGGCAAACACCTGCCCGAGATCAAGGCCCGCGAGTCGCAGCTGGCGGTGGCCGCAGGCGCCACCGAGATCGACATGGTGATCGACGTCGGGATCGCACTGAGCGGCGATCTGGCGGCGACGGCGGCCGAGGTGGCCGCGGTGCGCGCCGCGATCCCCGGCGCCACCCTCAAGGTCATCGTCGAGTCCGCGGCACTGCTGGAATTCGCGGGCGAGGCGCTGCTGCGGGACGTGTGCCGCGCCGCCGTCGGCGCCGGGGCCGACTTCGTGAAGACCTCCACCGGGTTTCACCCCAGCGGCGGCGCTTCAGTCCGCGCCGTCGAACTGATGGCGCAGACCGCCGGCGACGCCGTCGGGGTCAAGGCCAGCGGTGGTATCCGCACCGCCGAGGCGGCCACGGCCATGCTGGACGCCGGCGCGACCCGGCTCGGCCTGTCGGGCACCCGCGCGGTGCTCGACGGCTTCAGTGCCTGAACGCGGCCGGGCGGTTCAGAGCTTGTCGAAGCAGGGGTCCTCTTGGGCCTTGGGCATCGAGGCGTTCTGGGTGGAGAACTTCGCCACCACGCCGCTGTCGGTGACCTGCACGCTGTCCGCGTGGATCCCCATCGGGTAGTTCTCGGTGAGCTGCGCGGTGAACTTGTCCAGGATCGGCTGCAGGGTCTCGCGCGGCCAGGACAGTCCGATCGCGCTCAGATCGATGATCTGCAGCGAGATGCCCTTGTTGACCACCGTGGGCTTGGCGGTGATGGTGCCGAGCAGGCCCTTGAGTTCGATCGTCCCGTTCGACGGATTGGTCTTCACATCGGAGATGGCCGAACCGATGAACGGCAGCGTGACCATGTCGGCCACGGTCTGACGGATGCCGTCGGTGCTCCAGGAGATGTCGGCGACCAGTGAGCCCACGGTGCCGCTCGCATCGGCGGTTTCCTGGATCCGGACGTCTTCGATGCCCAGCTTGACCTTCATGCCCTTGGCATCGCGAATCTGGTTACCGGCGGTCTCGATGTTGATGTTGGTGTAGTGCCCGCTCACGTGCTGCATCAGGAACGGCGGTAGCGGATCGAACGAGGCCTTGGCGCCGTCCTGCACGACGCATTCCACGATCGAGGCGACGATCTTGTCGGCGCGGCTGCGGGCGTACAGCTCACCGCCGAGGATGCCGGCGGCGACCAGGGCCAGCACGATCACGACGACGAGCACCACCGACAGCGGGTCCGAGAACAGCTTCTTGACCTTCGCCAGGGCCGAGGAGTCCTGCGGTTGCGGCGCGGGTTGTTCGACCTGACCAGGCGGGACCGGCTGATCGGGCGCCGGGGGCTGCGGAGGCAGCTCCTGGGTAGGCGATGGCGGGGACTGGTCGGTTGGGCGAGCCCAGGGATCGGTCACCTCAGCGATTGTGCCTTACCCAACTGAGCGAACTGTGAGCGGTTCTGCAGCACCGCGATGGTGTCCCGGACCTGGTTGGCGGCATCGAGGTCGACGTCGAAGGCCAGCAACTGCGGCTCGGCGCCGGCCGAGGCGAGCACCTCGCCGGTGGGGGAGGCGACCAGGCTGCCGCCGACGCCGGTGGGCCCGGCCTTGGCGATCTCGTCACCCGGGTAGGCCTGGTCCACCGCGGCGATGAAGCCGGTGGTGTCCAGCGCGCGGGCCCGGGCCAGCAGGGTCCATTGCTCGAGCTTGCCGGGCCCCGAACCCCATGAGGCGTGCACGGTGATCAGCTGGGCGCCGCGACGCGCCAGTTCCACATACAGCTCAGGGAACCGGATGTCGTAGCAGGTGGTCAGGCCGACGGTGACATCGTCGACGGTGATCGTCACGGGCTCGAAACCCGGTGCCACAGTGCGTGATTCGGTGAATCCGAAGGCGTCGTACAGGTGGATCTTATAGTAGTGCGCGTCGACGCCGGGGCCCGTCGCGATCAGGGTGTTGCTGACCCGTCCGTCCGCGGCGGGGACGAACATCCCGGCCACCACCACGACGCCGGCGCGGGCGGCGATGTCCCGCACCGCCGTCGCCCACGGCCCGTCCAGACCCTCGGCGACCGGGGCCAGCGGAACGCCGAACCGGCACATCGTGGCCTCGGGGAACAACACCAACCGGGCGCCGTCATCGGCGGCGCGCCGGGTGAACTCATCGACCAGCCTCAGGTTCGACGACGGGTCCGTGCCGGTGGCGATCTGCGCCAGGGCAATTCGCATGCGCCTCAGCTTAGTGGCGAGATGGTCGCCCAGGGCACCGTCAGCACGCCGTCACGTAGCCGGCGGCGCGGTGCGGCGACCGGAAAACCCTCGGCGCGCAGCAGCTCCACCATGGCCCGCCAGCGCACCCGCGGCCCGAACACGCCGTGCCCGGCCGTACTGGCCCAGGCCCGGTCGGCGGCGCGCAGCAGCGTGTGGATCGGCTGGCCCTCGACGTTGTGATGGATCAACACCTTCGGCAGCCGTTCGGCCAGGTCGGACGGACGCTCGATGCTGAACGGGTCGCAGGCCAGGGTCAGGCTCACCGGCCCGGTCTCGTCCAGCAGCACCCAGCAGCACCGGCGACCCAGCTCGTCGCAGGTTCCGTCGATGATCAGCCCGCCGGGCGCGAGCCGGCGCGTCATCGTCGCCCAGGCCTCCGGCACCGCCTCGACCGGGTACTGACGCAACACGTTGAACGCCCGCACCAGCACCGGGCGCAGCCCGGCCAACTCGAACCCACCGAGCTCGAACCGCACGTCGGTGACGCCGGCCACCGCCCGCGCGGTGGCCACCCGCTCCGGATGGATCTCCAGGCCGACAACGCGCACATCGGTCCGTACCGTCTGCAGCCGCGTCGCCAATTCCAGGGTGGTGACGGGTAGCGCCCCGTACCCGAGGTCGACCACCAGCGGATCGACCGCGGCCCGCAGCACGCTGCGCACCCGCTGCGAGTGCACCAGCCAGCGGTCACTGCGGCGCAGCCGGTTGTACCCGGTGGTGCCCCGGGTGACCGCGCCGACGGGTCTAGACGTGCTCGGTGATCCAGTCAGCGGTGAACGCCTCCTCGACGGTGAAAACGTCGTTCACGGTGTGTAGGACCAAATCTTCGAGCTTGCCTCCGATCAGCGGCATCGAGACCTTGCACGTGCTGTCGACCCGCAGCCGGCTCCCCGAAGGGACGCTGCTGAGCTCATATCGGCCGTCCAGCCGGCCGGGGACGTGGGCCACCGACGCCGCGTAGTGCCCGCTCGCGCCGTGCCCCTCGAACGGGCCGAAACACTGCCTGCGGGTGATGGCCATGTCGAGCGGGATCACCGGCCGCAGGATCGCGGGCAGCTCCGCGCGTGGCAGCACCTGCCGGAACTCGACCTCGATGCCGTGCTCGTCGGATGTGAACTCGGTGATGTCGGACTTCCCTGGTGTGATCTCGTCGTACCGGTCCATGAGGGCCTGCCAGTACTCGTCGCTCGCGTACACCGCATAGACCGCCTCGGCCGGGGCGTCGAAGGTCAGCGTGTACTCCAGGCGCCTGCTCACGGATAACGACGGTACCGCTGCCCTCAGGGGTGATCGGCGATCCACACCGAGGTGAAGCGCTGCTCGGCTTTCAGCAGATCGACCAGCTGCGACCCGATGAAACTCTCGATCTTGCCGCCGACCAGCGGCACCCTCACCTCGACCGTGATGTGCACCGACAAGCGGGACCCGGTATCGGTGCCGGCAAGCGTCGCGGACCCGGACAGCGACACCGGTGCCCCGGAGATCGAGCCATGGACCGTGCCGCGGGCCGAGCCGTCCCGGATTGGCTGCCACTGCTCCTCGCGCCGGATTCTCAGATCGCCGCGGTGGAACTGCGACACCAGCCCGGGCAGCCGGTCCGCGCGCAGGATCTGTGTGGTGACCGCCCCGATACCGCCGTCGCCGGCCACGTTCAGGGCGTCCAGGCTGGTTTCGTCGGCCCCGGAATCGGCAAGCCGGGCCCGCCAATACCGCTCGTCGGCGAATGCGCGATGGACCTGTTCGACGCTGCCTTCGTAGTCGCTGGCCATGTCGAATGATCGCGGCATAGCTGGTCAGGCTACCGTTACGGCCCGTGGTCAGTTCGTATGTTGCCGGTGTCGCGGTTGCCGAGGCGGTCGCGCTGGCCCCGTTGACCACGCTGCGGGTCGGTCCGGTGGCGCCCCGGGTGCTCACCTGCACCAGCACCGATCAGCTCATCGACGTGCTGCGCGCCCTGAGCGCAGGAGACGAGCCGTTACTCGTCCTGGCCGGCGGGTCGAACGTGGTGCTCGCCGACGACCTGGCCGACACCATGCCCGACCTCACCGTGGTGCGTGTGGCCAACACCGCCATCACGGTCGAGGGCAGACTGCTGCGGGCCGAGGCCGGCGCGGTGTTCGACGACGTCGTCGTCGCCTCGCTGGAGCACGGGCTCGGCGGGCTCGAATGCCTGTCCGGGATACCCGGATCGGCCGGAGCCACCCCGGTGCAGAACGTCGGTGCCTATGGGGTCGAGGTCGCCGACGTCATCAGCCGGGTGCGGCTGCTGGACCGCCGCACGGGTGAAGTCCGTTGGGCCGCACCGGAAGAACTCAAGTTCGGGTACCGCACCAGCATCCTCAAGCACTCCGACGCCGTGATCGTGCTCGAGGTCGAGTTCGCCCTCGACGACACGGGCCGCAGCGCACCGTTGCGATACCGCGAGCTGGCCAACGCCCTCGGCGTCGAGCCGGGCGAGCGCGCCGACCCGCAGCGGGTTCGCCAGACCGTGCTGCAGTTGCGCGCGGGCAAAGGCATGGTGCTCGACGAACACGACCACGACACCTGGAGCGTCGGGTCCTTCTTCACCAACCCGGTGGTGTCGCAGGCCGAGTTCGAGCGGGTGCAGGCCACCTTCCGGGCCGCCGCCGGATCGGCGGAGTCCGCACCGGTGCCGCACTACCCCGCACCGGACGGGGTCAAGTTGGCCGCGGGCTGGCTCGTCGAGCACGCCGGGTTCTCCAAGGGCTATCCCGGTGACGGGGCGCGGGCGCGGCTTTCCACCAAGCATGCGCTGGCGTTGACCAATCGTGGCGAGGCGAACAGTGCCGACGTGATTGCCCTGGCCAGAGCGGTGCAGGCGGGCGTCCGGGACCGCTTCGGCATCACTTTGCACCCCGAGCCGATTCTGATTGGGTGCGATCTATCAGTACCCTAGATCCACGTGAGCCCTGCCGGTGATATAGAGGCCGATGCGCCGTTGTTCAATCGGCGGCGTGCCCTGACGGTGTTGACCGTCGGAATGGGAGCCGGACTGCTGGCTGCCTGCTCGGGAGAATCACCCATCTCCGCGCCCCAGGCGGAAGAGCCGGCAGCGCCGACGGTGACCTACGAGCCTGCCGCCGACTCCACGGATGTGCTGCCGACCGCGCCCGTCGGCGTGAAGGTCGAGAACGGCTCGTTCCAGCGGGTGAGCCTGACCAACGCCAACGGCAAGGTGGTCGCGGGCAAATTCAACAGTGACCGCACCGCCTTCACTGTCACCGAGCCCCTCGGCTACGACTCCACGTACAAGTGGGCCGGTTCGGTGGTCGGTCAGGACGGTAAGGCCCAGCCCGTGGAGGGCAAGTTCACCACCGTCGCCCCGCAGAAGCAGGTCAACGGTCAGTTTCAGCTCGCCGACGGCCAGGTCGTCGGCGTCGCCGCGCCGATCATCCTGCAGTTCGACGCCGCGATCGACGACAAGTACCGCGCGACCATCGAGAAGGCCCTCCAGGTCACCACCACGCCGCCGGTCGAGGGCAGCTGGGCCTGGCTGCCCGACGAGGCCGGGGGCTCCCGCGTGCACTACCGCACCCGCGAGTACTACCCGGCCGGAACCAAGGTCAGCGTCAAGGCTCCGCTGTACGGGGTCAGCTTCGGTGAAGGCGCCTACGGTGCGGCCGACTCCACGCTCGACATCGAGATCGGGCGCCGGCAGGTGGTCAAGGCCGAGGCCTCCAGCCACCGCATCCAGGTGCTCGACGGATCCGGCGCCGTGATCATGGACTTCCCCTGCAGCTACGGCGAGGGCGACCTGGACCGCAACGTCACCCGCAGCGGCATCCACGTGGTCACCGAGAAGTACGAGGACTTCTGGATGACCAACCCCGCCGCGGGCTACAGCAACGTGCACGAGCGCTTCGCGGTGCGGATCTCCAACAACGGTGAGTTCATCCACTGCAACCCGAACAGCATCGGTTCGCAGGGCAACACGAACGTCACCAACGGCTGCATCAACCTCAACTTGGAGAACTCGCAGCAGTACTTCAACAGCGCGATGTACGGCGACCCCGTCGAGGTCACCGGTACCCGCATCGACCTGTCCTACGCCGACGGCGACATCTGGGACTGGGCGGTGGACTGGAACGAGTGGAAGTCGATGTCGGCGCTCTCCTCGGAGGATTCGCCGACGAACCTGCCCGCCAGCGCTCCGGCCACGCCGACGGACGCACCCACGTTGTCCGGCACCCCCACGACCACCACACCGCCGAAGCCCGCGCCGGGCGGCTGAGCTTTTACGGCCACCCTTGCGGCCATCGGTCGCCGCTTTCGACACCAGGGTCGTGACAATTGAGGAAGTGCAGCCGTGACGTCGAAACCGGCGGGCGCATCACGCCTGACGGTTGAAGCGCGACCCGATGGCCCCGCTGACCTGATCACGCGGCCTGATCACGATCAGGTCGAGGTCGACGTGTGACGGACGTGAAGCGACGAAACCGATCACCTCGGCGATGTCCTCGGCCACCAACGGCGTCACCCCCTGGTAGACCTTCTCGGCCCGCTGCTCGTCTCCGTCGAACCGGTTCAGTGAGAAGTCGGTCTGCACCATGCCGGGCGCAACCTCGGTGAGCCGCACCGGTTTTCCGAGCAATTCGCTGCGCAGGGTGCGGTGCAGGATGCCCTGGGCGTGCTTGGCCGAGGTGTAGCCGGCGCCGTTGTCATAGGTTTCGAGGGCGGCGATCGAGGTGACGGTGATGATCAGCCCGTCTCCGGAGTCGATGAGTTTGGGCAGCAGCGCGCGGGTGACCCGCAGGGTGCCCAGCACGTTGGACTCCCACATCCAGCGCCAGTGGTCGATGTCGGCCTCGGCCACCGGCTCCAGCCCCCTGGCCCCGCCGGCGTTGTTCACCAGCACGTCCACCCGGTCCAACTGGGCCGCCAAGGCGTCGACGGCGGCCTGATCAGTGACGTCCGCCACAATCGCGGTGCCGCCGATCTCGTCGGCCACGGCCTGGATCAGGTCTGCCCGACGGGCCACGCAGACCACGTGAAAGCCCAGGGCAGCAAGGGATTTGGCGGTTGCGGCACCGATTCCGGCGCTGGCGCCGGTAACCACTGCCACCCTTTTGTCTGACTGAGATGTCGTCACCTGACCAACATTAGATGGCGTGCTAAGTTCTTCGTGTGTCCGGAAACCTCCAGTCCCGCTTCGTGCGGCGTGCGTGTTGTTGTTGCGCACCCCGCCGCGCCTGACTGAACCCGGACACCGTTCTTTCGTCCTGCTGAGTCGCCAGGTGTGGTCTCTCCCCACCAGCCGACAACCAGTAAGGACCATTCACGTGACCACCGCCATCGCCGCTCCCCGTCGCAGCCCCCGTACCGCGTCCGCCGGTGCCCGTTCGCCTCGGACGCTGGCCGCCGCCTCGCGTTATCCGCAGTCGCGGCTCCTGCACATCGTCGCCCCGTCGCTGAAGGTGCCCGACGCCGCTGCGGCGTCGGTGTTCAGCGCGGTCCGCACCCGCGGGCCCATCGCCCGGGACGCCATCGCACAGCTCACCCAGCTCAGCATCGCGACCGTCAACCGTCAGGTCACCGCGCTGCTCGAGGCCGGAATCCTGCGTGAGCGCGCCGATCTCGCGGTGTCGGGGGCCATCGGCCGGCCCCGCGTGCCCGTCGAGGTCAACCACGAGCCGTACCTGACGCTGGGCATCCACATCGGCGCGCGGACCACCAGCATCGTGGCCACCGACCTGCTCGGCCGCACGCTGGACGTGGTCGAGACGCCGACCCCGTCGGGACCTCAGTCCGCGGCGCTGGCCACGCTGGCCTCCAGCGCCCGGCGCTACCTGAGTCGCTGGCACCGCCGTCGTCCGCTGTGGGTCGGTATCGCCGCCGGTGGCGTCGTCGACAGTGCCACCGGGTACCTCGACCACCCCCGGCTCGGCTGGGCCGACGCCCCGGTGGGGCCGGTGCTGGCCGAAGCCCTCGGGTTGCCGGTGTCGGTGGCCTCGCACGTCGACGCGATGGCCGGTGCCGAGCTGCTGCTGGGCGGCCGGCGGTCCACGCCGGAGGCCGTCGGCGCCCCGGCCCGGACCAGCCTGTACGTGTACGCCCGCGAGACCGTCGGGTACGCGCTGTCCATCGACGGCCGCGTGCACTCCCCGGCCAGCGGACCCGGAACCATCGCCGGTCTGCCCGCGCAGTCTGAATTGCTCGGTGGCTCAGGGCAATTGGAATCCACCGTGAGCGACGAGGCGGTGCTGAACGCCGCCCGTAAGCTGCGGATCATCCCCGCCGAGGGGCCGTCCTCGACGCTCGCGACCGTGCTGCGCGCGGCCCGGCAGGGCAACGAGAAAGCGGTCGAGCTGCTGGCCGACCGGGCCCGCGTCCTCGGTGAAGCCGTCGCGCTCCTTCGGGATCTGCTCAACCCCGACGATCTGGTGCTCGGTGGCCAGGCCTTCACCGAATACCCCGAGGGCATGCCGGTCGTGGAGGACGCGGTCGCGCGGCGTTCTGTGCTGGGGCCCCGTGATATCCGGCTGACGGCGTTCGGCAACCGGGTCCAGGAGGCCAGTGCCGGCATCGTTTCGCTGGGCGGCCTGTACGCCGATCCGATCGGTGCCATGCGGCGCGCTCAAACCCGCCGATCCGCAGCGGTGTAGACATGTCTGTGTGCGTCTAGCCACGGACCTCGAGATTCCGCGCCGCGTTGCGGTGCTATCCGTACATACTTCGCCCCTGGCGCAACCGGGTACCGGTGACGCCGGCGGGATGAATGTGTACGTGCTGCAGACCGCATTGCAGCTGGCCAAACGGGGTGTCGAGGTGGAGGTGTTCACCAGGGCCACCTCGTCGTCGGACGCACCGGTGGTCCCGGTGGCGCCGGGCGTGCTGGTCCGCAACGTGGTGGCCGGGCCGTTCGAGGGCCTGGACAAATACGATCTGCCCACCCAGCTGTGCGCGTTCACCGCTGGGGTGCTGCGTGCCGAGGCCACCCACGAGCCCGGCTATTACGACGTCGTGCACTCGCACTACTGGCTGTCGGGTCAGGTCGGCTGGCTGGCCCGGGACCGCTGGGCGGTGCCACTGGTGCACACCGCGCACACCCTGGCCGCGGTGAAGAACGCCGCCCTGGCCGCCGGTGACTCGCCCGAGCCGCCGTTGCGCGCGGTGGGGGAGCAGCAGGTGGTCGACGAGGCCGACCGCCTCATCGTCAACACCGAACATGAAGCCCAACAACTGGTTTCACTGCATCATGCCGACCCGACACGGATCGACGTAGTGCATCCCGGGGTCGATCTGGACGCCTTCACGCCCGGGGACCGCGACGCGGCGCGGGCGGTGCTCGGGATCGCCCCCCGCGAACAGGTGGTCGCGTTCGTGGGCCGGATCCAGCCGCTCAAGGCGCCCGACGTGCTGTTGCGCGCCGCCGCCAAGCTGCCCGGGGTCCGGGTGCTGATCGCCGGCGGACCCTCCGGAAGCGGCCTGGCCGAACCGGACACCCTGATTCGCCTGGCCGACGAACTGGGTATCACCGACCGGGTGACATTCCTCCCGCCGCAATCCCGCGAACAACTGGTCAACGTGTACCGCGCGGCCGATCTGGTCGCCGTGCCCAGCTACTCCGAATCCTTCGGCCTGGTCGCCATCGAGGCCCAGGCCTGCGGCACGCCGGTGGTGGCGGCCGCCGTCGGTGGCCTGCCGGTCGCCGTGGCCGACGGCGTCAGCGGGGCCCTGGTCGAAGGCCACGACGTCGACGACTGGGCTGCCGCGATCGACGACGTCCTGCAGCGCGATCCAGGCCCGCTGAGCCTGGCCGCCGGGGCGCACGCCGCACAGTTCTCCTGGGGGCACACCGTCGATGCCCTGCTGAACAGCTACACCCATGCGATGAGCGATTACCGCTCCCGGCACCGCAGGCCCTCGGGTCGCCGGCCCGGGCGACGGTTCGCGCTGCGCCGGGGGGTACGGACATGAGCGACGTCGCGCAGGTCATCACCGACACCCTCGACGAGCACGAGCTGGTCTACCAACGGCACGAGGGCGCCCACGGTGGGCTGCCCGGCATCGTCGTCGAGCTGCCCGGGGAACGGAAGCTCAAGACCAACACCATCCTGAGCATCGGCGAGCACTCGGTCCGGGTCGAGGCGTTCGTGTGCCGCAAGCCCGACGAGAATTTCGAAGGCGTCTACCGGTTCCTGCTCAAGCGCAATCGCAGGCTCTACGGCGTCGCCTACACCCTGGACAACGTCGGCGACATCTATCTCGTCGGCCGGATGGCCCTGCACTCGGTCACCGCCGACGAGATCGACCGGGTCCTCGGTCAGGTGCTCGAAGCCGTCGACTCCGACTTCAACACCTTGCTGGAGCTGGGGTTCCGCTCATCGATCCAGAAAGAGTGGGAGTGGCGGGTTTCGCGCGGTGAGTCGCTGAAGAACCTGGAAGCGTTCGAGCACCTCATCGACGATTGAGCGGTCGTGAGAAGATCACACGGCCCGCACGCGAGGAGGAAGACTAACCAATGCCGACGCTGATCCTGCTCCGCCACGGTGAGAGCGACTGGAACCAGAAGAACCTGTTCACCGGATGGGTCGACGTCGACCTCACCGACAAGGGCCGCACCGAGGCGGTTCGCGGCGGCAAGCTGCTGGTCGAGAACGACGTGCTGCCCGACGTGGTCTACACCTCGCTGCTGCGCCGCGCGATCACCACGGCGAACCTCGCCCTGGACGCCGCCGACCGGCACTGGATCCCGGTGCACCGCGACTGGCGGCTGAACGAGCGTCACTACGGCGCGCTGCAGGGCCTGGACAAGGCCGCCACCAAGGAGAAGTACGGCGACGAGCAGTTCATGGCGTGGCGGCGCAGCTACGACACCCCGCCGCCGCCCATCGAGAAGGGCAGCGAGTTCAGCCAGGACGCCGACCCGCGCTACGCCGACATCGGCGGCGGCCCGCTGACCGAATGCCTCAAGGACGTGGTGACGCGGTTCGTGCCGTATTACGAGGACACGATCGTGCCCGACCTCAAGGCCGGCAAGACCGTTCTGATCGCCGCCCACGGCAACTCGCTGCGGGCGCTGGTCAAATACCTCGACGGAATGTCCGACGAGGAGGTGGTCGGCTTGAACATCCCGACCGGCATCCCGCTGCGCTACGAACTCGACGAGAACCTCAAACCCCTGGTCGCCGGGGGTGAGTACCTCGACCCCGAGGCTGCCGCCGCCGGGGCCGCCGCGGTCGCCGCGCAGGGCGCCAAGAAATAGTTCGCTGGACACTCGGACTTGCGGGCAAACAGCAGGTTACCGAGGGTTAACGCGAGCCGAACTCCTGTATTTGACGGTGTGACATGTCCCGTTTTGGCCGCACGCTGCTGGGATGACGTTCACCGGGTGCGTACGATTTTCGCGTGAGCTTGGTGTCGGCGTTACTGCTGACGGCGGTCGTGTCGTTGCTCGCGCTGATCGTCGGTGCGGGTGTGGCCGCCGCAGTCGTCCCTCGCCTCGTGGCCAAGCGGCGGCGTCTCGAGGCTGAGCAGGCCGGCCTGACGGTGTCGCAGATGCTGCAGCACATCGTCTCCGCGTCGCCCAACGGCATCATCGTCGTCGACACCTTCAACGACGTGGTCTACGCCAACGACCGGGCCACCGAGCTCGGCGTCGTGCGCGACCGGCTTCTCGACGACCGGGCCTGGCGGGCCGCCGAGCAGGTGTTCGCCACCGGCCAGCCCATCGACGTCGACCTGTCGCCGCGCAAGCTGCCACATCCCGGACGCTCGGGCATCTCGGTCCGCGGCTGGGTCCGGCTGCTGTCCGAGGAGGACCGCCGATTCGCCGTCGTCTACGCCGACGACCAGTCCGAGCACGCCAGAATGGAAGCGACCCGGCGGGATTTCGTCGCCAACGTCAGCCACGAGCTCAAGACCCCGGTGGGTGCCATGCGCGTGCTGGCCGAGGCGCTGCAGGCCTCCTCCGACGATCCGGACATGGTGCGCCGATTCTCCGACAAGATGGTCGCCGAATCGCTCCGGCTGGCCGACATGGTCGGCGAGCTGATCGAACTGTCCCGGCTCCAAGGCGCCGAGCGGCTACCCGACCTCGGTGCCGTCGACGTCGACACCGTGGTGTCCGAAGCGCTGTCGCGGCACAAGGTGGCCGCCGACAAGGCCGACATCTCCATCACCACCGATGCGCCGACCGGTTTCCGGGTACTGGGTGACCAGACCCTGCTCGTGACTGCCGTCGCCAATCTGGTGTCCAACGCAATTGCCTACTCGCCCAACGGATCCGGCATATCCGTCAGCCGGCGCCGGCGGGGCGGAAGCGTCGAGATCGCGGTCACCGACCGCGGTATCGGAATCGCGAAGGCCGATCAGGAGCGGGTCTTCGAGCGGTTCTTCCGGGTCGACAAGGCCCGGTCGCGCGCCACCGGCGGCACCGGGCTGGGCCTGGCGATCGTCAAACACGTGGCCGCGAACCACAACGGAACCATCCGGCTGTGGAGTCAGCCGGGCACCGGGTCGACATTCACGTTGTCGATCCCGGCCTATCCCGAAACCGATGAGTCGACGAGTGACTCAGACGACCGAGAGGATTAGCGAGACCGATGACCAGCGTGTTGATCGTTGAGGACGAGGAGTCGCTGGCCGATCCCCTGGCATTCCTGCTCCGCAAGGAAGGCTTCGAGGCCACCGTGGTGGCCGACGGTCCCTCCGCACTGGCCGAGTTCGAGCGCTCCGGCGCCGACATCGTCCTGCTGGACCTGATGCTGCCGGGGATGAGCGGTACCGACGTCTGTAAGCAACTGCGTGCCCGTTCCAGCGTGCCGGTGATCATGGTCACCGCACGCGACAGCGAGATCGACAAGGTCGTCGGCCTCGAACTGGGCGCCGATGACTATGTCACCAAGCCGTATTCGGCCCGCGAACTGATCGCGCGGATCCGGGCGGTGCTGCGCCGTGGCGCGGACACCGACGACGGCGCGGTCGGCGACGGTGTGCTCGAGGCCGGCCCGGTCCGGATGGACGTCGAACGGCACGTCGTGAGCGTCAACGGGGAGCAGATCACGTTGCCGCTCAAGGAGTTCGACCTCCTGGAGTACCTGATGCGCAACAGTGGACGGGTGCTCACCCGTGGCCAGCTCATCGACCGGGTGTGGGGCGCCGACTACGTGGGCGACACCAAAACCCTTGACGTGCATGTGAAACGGCTGCGGTCCAAGATCGAGGCCGACCCGGCCAACCCCGTGCATCTCGTCACGGTTCGAGGTCTCGGTTACAAGCTGGAGGGCTGAGTTCTCAATCGGTGTGCTCGGCGGCGCGGGTCGCCGGGTGGACAGCGACGAGCCCGAGGGCACTGCGGCGCCGGCACATCGCGGCCAACTCGGCATAGGCCTTCTCGCCGAGCACCGCGGTCAGCTCGGGCGCATACGACTCGAACACCGGCCGGGCACCGACATGGGCGGCGGGATCACCGGTGCAGTACCAGTGCAGGTCGGCACCGCCCTCGCCCCAGCCCCGCCGGTCGTATTCGGTGATGACGGTCCGCAGGATCTGGGTATCGTCGGGCCGGGTGACCCACTCCTGGCTGCGCCGGATCGGCAGCTGCCAGCAGACGTCCGGCTTCATGGTGAGGGGCTCGACGCCCAGCTTGAGGGCCTTGCTGTGCAGCGCACATCCGATTCCGCCCGGGAAATCCGGCCGGTTCAGGAAGATGCACGCTCCCTTGTACTTGCGGGTGCGCAGGTTGGGCTTGCCGTCGTACTCGTCGTCTTCGAGATAGCCCTTGCGGCCCAGGCCTTTCTCGCGGAACTGCCAGTCCTCATCGGTCAGTTGTTTGACCGCGTCGTCCAGCCGGGCGCGATCGTCGTCGTCAGAAAGGAACGCTCCATGGGAGCAGCAGCCGTCGTCGGGGCGCCCCTCGACGGTGCCCTTGCAGGCGGGTGTGCCGAACACACACGTCCAGCGGGACAGCAACCACGTCATATCGGCCGCGATCAGATGGGTCGCGTCCTCCGGGTCGTAGAACTCCACCCATTCGCGGGCAAAGTCGAGCTCGACTTCGCCGGGATGCACATCTGTCACGGCGCAAACGGTACTCGCATATGGCGGAACGCATTTCCCAACCGCGGTACGACGCGCGGTGGCCCCCGCCACAACCCGGGCCCGCTCATCTGGAGGGTTGCGGGAGGTCCGGCCACGAAGTGCTGGTCGCCTGCGGTTAGGTTGGTGCAGTGCGGTTAGGCGTGCTCGATGTCGGTAGTAACACGGTTCATCTCCTCGTGGTGGATGCGCGCCGTGGCGGGCACCCGACCCCGATGAGCTCAACGAAGGCGGCGCTGCGGCTCGCGGAGGCGATCGACAACTCGGGCAAGCTGACCCGCAAGGGAGCCGACAGCCTGGTGGCCACCGTTGACGAGTTCGCCAAAATCGCCACCAGCTCGGGATGCGCCGAATTGATGGCGTTTGCCACCTCGGCTGTGCGCGACGCCACGAACTCTGAGGAAGTGCTGGCAAGGGTGCGGGCCGAGACCGGGGTGTCCCTCGGCGTGCTCAGCGGCGTCGACGAATCCCGGCTGACGTTCCTGGCGGTGCGCCGCTGGTATGGCTGGAGCGCAGGCCGGATCATCAACATCGACATCGGCGGCGGCTCGCTGGAGCTGTCGAGCGGGGTCGACGAAGAGCCCGAGGTGGCGATGTCCCTGCCGCTCGGTGCAGGCCGTCTGACCAGGGAGTGGTTGGCTGAAGACCCACCTGGGCGGCGCCGTGTCGCGATGCTGCGGGACTGGCTGGCCACCGAGCTCGCGGATGCCGGTGCCACGATGCGTCGCACCGGGAACCCGGACCTGGCGGTCGCGACGTCGAAGACCTTCCGGTCGCTGGCTCGACTCACCGGAGCGGCCCCCTCGGGTGCAGGCCCACGGGTCAAGCGGACGCTCACCGCAGCTGGATTAAGACAGCTCATAGCTTTCATCTCTAGGATGACAGCGGCTGACCGTGCCGAACTGGAAGGGGTGAGTGCCGAGCGGGCCCCACAGATCGTGGCCGGTGCTTTGGTAGCTGAAGCTAGTATGCGAGCACTGGAGATCGATTCCGTCGACATTTGCCCCTGGGCGTTGCGGGAGGGGTTGATTCTGCGGAAACTCGACAGCGAGGCCGACGGCACAGCCTTGGTAGAGACGTCGGCGAGGGATGCCGGACGTTAAGGAAAAGCTAGCCCCAAAGGCAACATAGGTATGACAGGACCAGACAACAACCCATCCGGCACCCGACCGATCTCGGTAGCGGAGTTGCTGGCGAAGAACGGGACGATCGGTGCGCCGCCGGTCGGCGGTCGCCGTCGGCGCCGTCGCGGCAACAGCGACGCGGTGACCGTCGCCGAACTCACCGGCGAGATCCCGATCATCACCGACGACATCGAGTTCGAACCGAGCGATGCGTCGGTGCCGGCCCCAGATCCACTGGTCGACACCGCCGTCGTGGCACCGATCCTGGATGAACCGCGTGCGGACGAACCCCGCGCGCCGCGTGAGCAACCCCGCGAAAGCCGCGAAGCCCGTGAACCGCGCGATGAGCCCCGGGGCCGCGGCGGGAGCCGCAACGGCGGCGCCCGGCCCGCTCGGGTCAAGCCGCCGGGCCGGCCCGCCGAACCCGACGACGTGCGTACCGAGGCCGAAGACGACTACGAGGCGCACCTGGCCGCGCGCGACGCCGATCCGGAACCGGTCGAATTTCGGCCGCGCCCCCGCCGCGCGCCCTACAAGGCCGCGACGCGCGACTACCGGCCATCGGGCACCGGCGCCGAGCGCATGAGCCCTGATCCCCTGTACGACCTCGACGAGGACGACGCGGCAGAGCCGGCCGACGAACTGGTCGAGGCCGACGCCCGCGACGTGGACACCGACGGCGCCTTCGACGAGTACGACGGCGAGTTCGGGGACAGCTCCTACGCGTCGCTGTTCGGCGGTGAGTCCGACGTCGACGACCGGCCTCGTCGTCCCCGTGGCCGCGGTGGCGTCGACGACCTCGACCTCGAGCACGACGACGAGTTGTCCGAGGACGTCCGCGACGCCGACACCTTCGACGAGCACGACGACTACGACGTGGACTCCGAGCCCAGCTCGCCGCTGGTGCGTGCGTTGTGGATCGTCGGTCAGTGCGTGATCGCGGTGGGCTTCGGTGCCGGCCTGTTCATCGCCTTCGACCAGCTGTGGAAGTGGAACACCATCGTCGCGCTCGTGCTCGGCGTGCTGGTGATCCTCGGCCTGGCCGGTGGCGTGCGGGTGGTTCGCAAGACCGAGGACATCGGCAGCACGCTGACAGCCGTGGCGGTCGGAGCGCTGGTTACCTTCGGGCCGTTGGCGTTGCTGCACGCGGGTTAGTGCCGCGGCCCTGCGCCGCAGTTAGTACGGCGGTACACAATTAGTGTCGTGCGCCCAGCCATCAAGATCGGCCTGTCCACCGCTTCGGTCTATCCGCTGAGGACCGAGGCGGCGTTCGAGTACGCCGCCCGCCTCGGCTACGACGGCGTCGAGTTGATGGTGTGGGCGGAGTCGGTCAGCCAGGACGTGGAAGCCGTAGCCGCCTTGTCCGCCCGTTATGGCGTGCCGGTGTTGTCGGTACACGCGCCGTGTCTGCTGATCTCGCAGCGGGTGTGGGGCGCCAACCCGATCCCGAAGCTGGAACGCAGCGTGCGCGCGGCCGAACAACTGGGCGCGCAGACCGTCGTCGTGCATCCGCCGTTCCGGTGGCAGCGTCGCTACGCCGAGGGATTCACCGAGCAGGTCGCTCGGCTGGAGGCCGACAGCGAGGTCCTGGTCGCGGTGGAGAACATGTTCCCGTTCCGGGCCGATCGGTTCTTCGGGGCGGGCGGCACGTCCATCGAGCGGATGCGCAAGCGCGGCGGGAGGCCCGGGCCCGGAATTTCGGCGTTCGCCCCGTCCTACGACCCGCTGGACGGTAATCACGCGCATTACACGCTCGATCTGAGCCACACCGCGACGGCGGGCACCGACGCCTTGGACATGGCCCGGCGCATGGGCGACGGCCTGGTGCACCTGCACCTGTGCGACGGCAAGGGCGCCTCCACCGACGAGCATCTGGTTCCCGGCCGCGGCACCCAGCCCGCCGCCGAGGTGTGCCAGATGCTCGCGGCGAGTGATTTCTCCGGGCACGTGGTCCTGGAAGTCACCACCTCGGCGGCCAAGACCGCCGCCGAGCGTGAGGCGTTGCTCACCGAGTCGCTGCAGTTCGCCCGCAAACATCTGTTGCGCTGACCCGCCCCTCCCCTCGGCAGAAGGACCGCACATGACTGGCTCCACCCTGTTCACCGATGCCATGGCGCTGACGCCGGCCGGCGACGGCGTCTATCTCGGTGAGCTCAACGAGCACTGGACGATCGGGCCCAAGGTGCACGGCGGCGCGATGCTGGCGTTGTGTGCCAACGCCGCGCGCACCGAGTTGGGCACGTCGGCGCAACCGCTCGCGGTGTCCGGGAACTTCCTGTGGGCACCGGATCCCGGTCCGATGCAGGTGGTCACCACGGTGCGCAAGCGGGGCCGTCGGATCGGGCTGGTCGATGTCGAGCTCCGGCAAGGAGACAGAATTGCGGTGACGGTGTCGGTGACGCTCGGGGAGCCCGAACATCATGTGCCGCCGCTGTTGTCGTTCAACCCGGTGGTGCCGTTGATGACGCCGGAACCGCCGCCGGGGCTGGAGCCGATCGGTCCTGGGCATCCCATGGAGCACGTCGTGCATCTGGCGCACGGCTGCGACATCCGGCCCGCGCTGCACACCATGGGGCCGCGCACCGACGGCGGCCCACCGGTTTTCGAGTACTGGGTGCGGCCGAAGGGCGTCGCTCCCGACGTGCTGTTCGCGCTCCTGTGCGGCGATGTGTCCGCTCCGGTCACCTTTGCCGTCGACCGCACCGGTTGGGCGCCCACGGTCCAGCTGACGGCCTATTTGCGGGCATTGCCGGCCGACGGCTGGCTGCGGGTGATGTGCACGTCGGTTCAGATCGGCCAGGACTGGTTCGACGAGGACCACATCGTGGTCGACTGCGAGGGCCGGATCATCGTGCAGACGCGCCAGTTGGCGATGGTTCCCGCGCAGGCCTGAGCCCCGGCTAATCATCCGGTCCTGAGCCGGAGGCGTGAATGCGGCCCTGACGGGCGGACATGGAATGCTGTCGCCCATGTCGAGAATCGCGATAATCGGCGGCGGAAGCATGGGCGAGGCGCTGCTGTCGGGGCTGTTACGGGCTGGCAGACAAGTCAAGGACATGGTGGTCGCGGAGAAGTTTCCGGACCGGGCCAAGTTCCTGTCGGAGAAGTACTCGGTGCAGGTGACCTCGGTCGCGGCTGCCGCCGAGAGCGCCACCTATGTGGTCATCGCGGTGAAACCGGCCGATGTCGAGAAAGTGATCGACGAGATCGCCGAGGCGGCGGTGCGTGCCGACAGCGACACCGCCGAGCAGGTGTTCGTCTCCATCGCGGCGGGTGTGGCCACGTCGTACTTCGAGAACAAGCTTCCGGCCGGGTCGCCGGTGATCCGGGTGATGCCCAACTCGCCGATCGTGGTCGGCGGCGGGGTGAGCGCATTGGCCCCGGGCCGGTTCGCGACTGCCGAGCAGCTCAAAGAGGTCTCGTCGATCTTCGACGCAGTCGGCGGCGTGATCACCGTCGCCGAGTCACAGCTGGACGCGGTGACCGCCGTTTCCGGCTCGGGCCCGGCGTACTTCTTCCTGATGGTCGAGGCGCTGGTCGATGCGGCCGTGGAATCGGGCCTGTCGCGTGCGGTGGCGACCGATCTGGCGGTGCAGACCATGGCCGGCTCGGCCGCGATGCTGCTGGAACGTCTCGACGAGGTGAACGCGGCCGGAGGCGCTGCGCTGGACACCACGCCGGCCCAATTGCGGGCGATGGTGACCTCGCCGGCCGGGACCACCGCCGCTGGGCTGCGGGAACTTGAGCGTGGGGGACTGCGGGCCGCGGTCTCCAACGCCGTTCAGGCCGCGAAAACGCGCTCTGAGCAGCTCGGAATTACATCTGAGTAATTAGATTAATTCCAACTGATTAGCCCACACCCGTCGCAGTAACCCCACCCGCCACGCTATTCTCCCTTTGTATGCGCGGGTCGGTGCCAGCGGTGGGGAAGCCGCTGGAACTGCCTGTGCCTGATTGATTGGGTTGCGATGACGTCTATGAACGGGCCATCGGCGCGGGATGCTGGCGACGGTCAGCCTCGAGCTCAATTTCTGACGGTCGCCGAGGTGGCGAGCCTGATGAGGGTCTCGAAGATGACGGTGTACCGGTTGGTGCACAACGGTGAACTGCCTGCGGTACGAGTGGGCCGATCGTTCCGGGTCCACGCCAAGGCAGTCCACGATCTGTTGGAGTCTTCGTACTTCGACGCCGGCTAGCCACACGCCGCGGTGAGCTGAGCAGCCGGAGCAGGCTGCCGTTTTCCGTTTCGGTGGTCGGCCCGGGTAAAGTAACCGGGTCAACCATCAGCTAAGTAGCGGAGACACCAGGGTTTATGGGCTCAGTCATCAAGAAGCGGCGTAAGCGTATGTCGAAGAAGAAGCACCGCAAGCTGCTTCGCCGTACCCGGGTGCAGCGCAGAAAACTTGGCAAGTAGCCAACAGCTGCAGCCACTAGGCTGAGCCGATGGATTCTGATGGTCGTTCGGGGGGACGCCCGACGGGAGTCCCCGGGTCTGGTGCGGATTCTTCAGCGGGAACGCAGACAGGATCGTCGGGAGAAGCGGCGCCCGCTCCGAAAGTGGTTCTGGTCACGGGTGCGTGCCGGTTCCTCGGTGGTTATCTGACCGCCAGGCTGGCACAAAACCCGTCGATCGAGCATGTCATCGCCGTGGATGCGGTAGTGCCGAGCAAGGACCTCATGCGCCGGATGGGGCGGGCCGAGTTCGTCCGGGCCGACATCCGCAACCCGTTCATCGCGAAGGTGATCCGAAACGGGAACGTGGACACCGTCGTGCATGCCGCGGCGGCCTCGTACGCGCCGCGGTCCGGGGGCCGGGCCACGTTGAAGGAACTCAACGTGATGGGCGCGATCCAACTGTTCGCCGCCTGCCAGAAGGCACCGTCGGTCCGTCGGGTGGTGCTCAAGTCGACCTCAGAGGTGTACGGCTCGAGCTCCCGCGATCCGGTGATGTTCAGCGAGGAGAGCAGCGCCAGGCGTCCGCCGGGCGACGGGTTCGCCCGCGACTCCATCGACATCGAGGGCTATGCCCGCGGCCTGGCCCGGCGCCGTCCCGATATCCACCTGACCATCCTTCGACTGGCCAACATGATCGGGCCGGCGATGGACACGGCGCTGTCGCGGTATCTGGCCGGGCCCGTGGTCCCGTCGGTGATCGGTCACGACGCCCGGCTGCAGTTGTTGCACGAGCAGGACGCCCTCGGCGTCCTCGAGCGCGCCACCATGGCCGGCAAGGCGGGCACGTTCAACGTCGGCGCTTCGGGCATCATCATGATGAGTCAAGCAATCCGGCGGTCCGGGCGTGTCCGGCTCCCGGTCCCGCGCGGGGCGCTGTCGGCGATCAATTCCCTAAGTCGCGCAACGAGTTACACCGAACTCGACCGAGACCAGATGAACTACCTGAGCTATGGCAGGGTCATGGACACCACGCGAATGCACAGGGATCTGGGCTACAGTCCAAAGTGGACGACCGCCGAAGCATTCGACGATTACGTCCGCGGTCGTGGATTGACTCCGATACTCGATCCACGATGGGTACGCTCAATGGAGAGTCGCGCCATGGGGGTGGCGCAGCGTTTGGGATATTAGGACTGGCTCTATCCGGGGTGGGAGAAGGTATCGACGTGGCGGCTGAATCCAAAGCGAAAGTTATTCCGCTACATGGGAACTCGAGCCGTTCCTCTGCTGCGCGCCGGGCGGCCGCCCGGTCCGACAGCGCCCGCAGGCATCCGTCTGTTCTGGCCGATCCGGGGAGCCGGGCTTCTGCCGAGCAGATCGCCGCGGTAGTCCGGGAGATCGATCAGCGGCGCAGTAGTGCCTCGGGTCAGTCGGCGGCCGACACCGGCCCCAGCGAACTCGTCAAGGGCATCGCGGCGGTCTCGGAATTCATCCGCACCCGCATGACGGGCGCGTACCCGGTGGACGAGTTCGGGTTCGACCCGCACATCACCAACGCAATCTTCTTGCCTTTGCTGCGAACGTTTTTCCGGTCCTGGTTCCGGGTCGAGGTGTCCGGCATCGAGAACCTGCCCGCCGAAGGCGCGGCGCTCGTGGTGGCCAACCATGCCGGGGTGCTGCCCTTCGACGGGTTGATGACTCAGGTGGCCGTCCACGATCACCATCCCGGGCATCGGGACCTGCGGCTGCTGGCCGCGGACCTGGTGTTCGATCTGCCCATGGTCGGGCAGGCCGCGCGCAAGGCCGGGCACACCTTGGCCTGCACCACCGACGCGCACCGGCTGCTCGCCAACGGCGAGCTCACGGCCGTCTTCCCCGAGGGTTTCAAGGGGCTGGGCAAGAACTTCAAAGACCGCTACAAGCTGCAGCGGTTCGGCCGCGGCGGGTTCGTTTCCGCAGCTCTGCGCGCACAGGCGCCCATCGTGCCGTGCTCGATCGTCGGGTCGGAGGAGATCTACCCGATGATGGCCGACGTCAAGCTGCTGGCCCGGTTGCTCGGTCTGCCGTACTTCCCGGTGACCCCGTTGTTCCCGTTGGCAGGCCCGCTCGGGCTGGTGCCGTTGCCGTCGAAGTGGCACATCCAATTCGGCGAGCCGATCGAGACGGCCGATTACGACGAAAGCGCCGCCGACGATCCGATGGTCACGTTCGAACTCACCGATCAGGTCCGCGAGACCATCCAGCACACGCTCTACCAGCTGCTGGCGGGGCGCCGAAACATGTTCTTCGGCTGAGCCTTTCGCGTCACGTCGGCACCGCGACCAGACACAAAACTGCCCACTTCCACGCGGAAGTGGGCAGTTTTGCGTCTGCTCGCGGAAGAAAAATCAGGCGCCGGACTTTTGCCCAGCAACCATCTTGGCGATCGCGGCGTCGCGCGCGGCCGCGATCTGTGAACTGATCTCGTCGGCCTCGTCGATGGCCGCCTCGCCCAGCATGGTGACGATGCTGGTGGCAACCGGGTTGCCGTCGTCATCGGTGACCTCGGCGCGGACCTCGGCGATCACGGTGCCGTGCGACTCGATGACCGAGTCGAGGTACGAGTCGAACCACAGCTTGTCGCCGACCAGGATCGGGCGGTGGAAGATCAGCTTCTGGTCGCGGTGCAGCACGCGCTCCAGGTTGATCGGAATGTCGAACTTGTCGAACAGCTCGAGCTGAACCCGTCGGCCGGCCACGGCCAGGAAGGTCACCGGAGCCACCACCGCGTCGTGGCCGTACTCCTTGGCGGCCTCGGCGTCGTAGAGCGCTGGGTGCTCGTCCTTGACCGCGCGGGCGAACTCGCGGACCTTCTCCCGGCCCACCTCGAAGTAGTCGGGGTACCGGTAGTGAGTTCCGATGATGTTTGCGGCGATACTCATATTCCCTGCGCTGTTCGGTATGCGGTGCGTCGTGCGCACAAGCGTGCATGGCTGCGGTGCCCGTTGGCGCGGCCCGCCGCGGCAGCTTATCAGCGCACCTCGCCGGTTCAGCGAATGTCGTGGCGGCGGGAGGCGGCAGCGGCCAGTGCGCCGCCCAGTGCGCCGAGCGCCAGGGCCGAAGGAACACCGATGCGCGCGGCCTTGCGGGCGGTGCGGAAATCGCGGATCTCCCAGCCCCGCTCCCTGGCCACGTCGCGCAGCGCGGCATCGGGGTTGATCGCCACCGCGGTACCGACCAGCGACAGCATCGGCACGTCGTTGAAGCTGTCCGAGTACGCGGTGCAGCGGCGCAGGTTGAGGCCCTCCCGGATGGCCAGTGAGCGCACCGCGTGGGCTTTCCCGGTGCCGTGCAGGATGTCGCCGACCAGCCGGCCGGTGAACACCCCGTCGACGGACTCGGCGACGGTGCCCAGCGCGCCCGTCAGGCCCAGGCGCCGGGCGATCGTGGCGGCCAGCTCGTACGGGGTCGCCGTGACGAGCCACACCTGCTGACCGGCGTCGAGGTGCATCTGGGCCAGCGCCCGGGTGCCCGGCCAGATCTTGTCGGCGATGATCTCGTCGTAGATCTCCTCGCCCAGCTCGACCAGCTCGGCGGTGGAGCGGCCCTCGATGAAGGCCAGGGCCTTCTGCTTGCCCTCGGCGACGTCGTCGCTGTTCTCCTTGCCGGTGAACTGGAACTTGGCCTGGGCGTACACGATGCCCAGGATGTCGCGGTAGGTGAAGTACTTGCGCGCGGCCAGACCGCGGGCGAAGTGCACCAGCGAGGATCCGTGCACCAGGGTGTTGTCGACGTCGAAGAACGCCGCGGCGGTCAGGTCGGGTGGCGGCGCCGGTGTCCCGACGGGGTCGGTGTCGGACTCGAGTTCGGTGACAGCGAGTTCGGCGCTGGCCTCACCGCCAAGCTCCTGTTCGAGCGCATCGGCACTACCGGTATCGGACACGAATTCACCCTAAGTCACGCGGCCGGGATACTGGCGGTGTGGAGCGCGAGCAGACGGGTGGCGACGGCCGGGCCGGCGGGGGGAACACTGTGACGTTGCTGACCAGGGCGGGTTGCAGCATGTGCGAGCGGGCGGCCCGGCAGCTGGCCGAGCTGCGCGAGGAGCTGGGCTTCGAGCTGGTGAACACCGACGTCGATGTCGCGGCCGCCGCGGGGGACACGACGCTGCGGGCCCGTTGGGGTGACCTGTTGCCGGTGATTTTGCTGAACGGGGTCGAACACAGCTATTGGGATGTCGACGAGCAGCAGCTTCGGGCGGACCTCACCGCCAGGTGAAATTTGGTGGGCGGGCGGGAAACGATTACCTTGGTGACGTGGTGATGAAGCCGTGAGTGTGCTGCTATTCGGGGTTTCGCACCGCAGCGCGCCGGTGTCTGTTCTCGAGCAGTTGAGCACTGACGAGTCGGACCAGGCCAAGATCATCGACGAGGTGCTCAGATCCTCGTTGGTCACCGAGGCCATGGTCCTGTCCACCTGCAACCGCGTCGAGATCTACGCCGTGGTGGAGGCCTTCCACGGCGGTCTGTCGATCATCGGGCAGGTGCTCTCCGAGCACTCCGGCATGTCGCTCAACGACCTCACCAAATACGCCTACGTCCGGTATGCCGAAGCCGCCGTCGAGCACCTGTTCGCGGTGACCAGTGGCCTGGATTCGGCCGTCATCGGCGAAGCCCAGGTGTTGGGCCAGGTGCGTCGCGCCTACGCGTCGGCCGAGGAGCACCAGACGGTCGGGCGCACCCTGCACGAGCTGGCCCAGCGGGCCCTCAACGTCGGCAAGCGGGTGCATTCCGAGACCGGGATCGACGCCGCGGGCGCATCCGTCGTCTCGGTCGCCCTCGGCATGGCCGAGACCAAGCTCACCGGCGGGATCGCCGGCCGTACCGCAGCCGTGATCGGCGCGGGCTCGATGGGCGCCCTGGCCGGCGCGCATCTGGTACGGGCCGGAATCGAGCGGGTTCATGTGGTGAACCGCTCCCTGCCGCGGGCCGAGCGCCTCGCCGAGAACCTCACCGAGCAGGGCGTGCAGGCGCAGGCCTTCTCCCTGGACCACCTGGAAGAGGCTCTGGTCGACGCCGACGTCGTGGTCAGCAGCACGGGCGCGGTGCGCCCGGTGGTCTCGCTGGCCGACGTGCACCATGCCTTGGCCCAGCGCAACGCCGCCGCGGGTGGCGATCGGCAGCTGGTGATCTGCGACCTCGGCATGCCGCGCGACGTGGATCCGGCGGTGGCGGGGCTGCCCGGGGTCTGGGTCGTCGACATGGACCGGATCCAGCGCGAGCCGTCGGCGCGGGCCGCGGCCACCGACGCCGATGCCGCCCGCACGATCGTCGCCACCGAGGTTGCCAACTACCTGGCCGGCCAGCGGATGGCCGAGGTCACCCCGACCGTCACCGCGTTGCGGCAGCGCGCCGCCGACGTGGTCGAGGCCGAGCTGCTGCGCCTGGACAACCGGCTGCCCGGGCTGGACGCGACGCACCGCGACGAGGTGGCCAAGACCGTCCGCCGCGTCGTCGACAAGCTTTTGCACGCACCCACGGTGCGGGTGAAACAACTCGCCAGCGCACCTGGCGGGGACAGCTACGCAGAGGCCCTGCGTGAGCTGTTCGAACTCGATCCGCAAGCCGTCGAAGCTGTGGCGGCCAGCGAATTGCCTTTCATGACAACAGATCTCGATAAGTCTGAGTAGAGCTTGGTAGAAACGCGCGATACGGTAATCCGGATCGGCACCCGGGGTAGCCTGCTGGCGACCACGCAGGCCGGCACCATCAGGGACGCTTTGTTGGCCGCGGGTCACCCCTGCGAGCTGGTGATCATCTCGACCGAAGGCGACCGCAACCAGGGCCCGATCGCCGAGATCGGCGTCGGGGTCTTCACCGCGGCCCTGCGGGAGGCGATCGACGACGGCCGTGTCGACATGGCCGTGCACTCGTACAAAGATTTGCCCACCGCGCGCGACGAGCGGTTCGTGATCGCCGCCGTCCCGCCCCGTGAGGACCCCCGTGACGCGCTGGTGGCGCGGGACGGACTGGTGCTCGGCGAGTTGCCGGCGGGGTCCGTGATCGGCACATCGAGTGCGCGGCGGGCCGCACAGCTTAGAGCACTGGGTCTCGGTTTGGAAATCCGCCCCCTACGAGGCAACCTAGATACCAGGTTGAACAGGGTTACGAGCGGTGATCTCGACGCCATCGTGGTCGCCCGCGCGGGTCTCGCCCGTATCGGACGACTCGATCGGGTCACCGAGTCGCTCGAGCCGGTGCAGATGTTGCCAGCTCCGGCTCAGGGTGCGCTCGCGGTGGAATGCCGCTCCGGCGACACCGAGCTGATTTCGGTGCTGTCGGAGTTGGATGACGCCGATACGCGCGCCGCGGTCACCGCCGAACGGATCCTGCTCGCCGAACTGGAGGCGGGCTGTTCCGCACCGGTAGGCGCGATCGCAGAGGTGGTCGAGTCGATCGATGAGGACGGCAATGTCTTCGAGGAGCTGTCGTTGCGCGGCTGCGTAGCGACGCTGGACGGATCCGACGTGATCCGTGCGTCCGGCATCGGAACTCCCGATCGGGCCGCCGACTTGGGTGTCTCGGTGGCCGCGGAGCTTTTCGAGCTGGGTGCACGCGAGCTGTTGGTAGAGCGCGGGAGTGAAGAATGACCATGCGAGGTCGCAAGGCGAAGCCCGGCCGCATCACATTTGTGGGCTCAGGCCCGGGAGACCCGGGGCTGCTGACGGCACGGGCGCAAGCCGTACTGGCGCACGCCGAGTTGGTGTTCACCGATCCTGACGTCCCCGAAGCCGTGCTGGCCCTGATCGGCACCGACCTGCCGCCGGCTTCCGGCCCGGCCCCGGCCGCCCCGGCCAAGGCCGACGCGGCTGCCGATGCCGCGGCCGACGCCGACGCGAATTCCGACGCTGCCCAGGCCGCCGTCATCACCGGTGGGCCCGAGGTCCGCCCCGCGCTCGGCGATCCCGCCGAGGTGGCCAAGACGCTGGTCGCCGAGGCCCGTCACGGCTACGACGTGGTGCGCCTGGTCGCCGGAGACCCGCTGTCGGTCGACGCCGTCATCACCGAGATCGGCGCGCTGGCCAAGTCTCACGTGAACTTCGAGATCGTCCCCGGGCTGCCCGCCACCAGCGCGGTGCCCACCTACGCGGGCCTGCCGCTGGGTTCGTCGCACACCGTGGCCGATGTCCGCGGTGACGTGGACTGGGCGGCGCTGGCCGCCGCGCCCGGGCCGCTGATCCTGCACGCGACCGCGTCGCACCTGCCGGATGCCGCCCGCACCCTGATCGAACAGGGACTGGTCGAGAGCACGCCCGCGGTGGTGACCGCGAGCGGCACCACCTGCCAGCAGCGTTCGGTGGAGACCACGCTCGGTGGCCTGCTCGACAAGGCCGTCCTGGAGAAGCCGGCCGGAAGCGAGCTCGCGGGCCCGTTGACCGGGCCGCTGGTCGTCACGATCGGCAAGACCGTGGCCAACCGGGCCAAGCTGAACTGGTGGGAGAGCCGTGCCCTGTACGGCTGGACCGTGCTGGTGCCGCGCACCAAGGATCAGGCCGGCGAGATGAGCGAGAAGCTCGTGGGCCACGGTGCCCTGCCGATCGAGGTGCCGACCATCGCGGTCGAGCCGCCGCGCAGCCCCGCGCAGATGGAGCGTGCGGTCAAGGGTCTGGTCGACGGCCGGTTCCAGTGGGTGGTGTTCACCTCGACCAACGCCGTGCGTGCGGTGTGGGAGAAGTTCAACGAGTTCGGCCTGGACGCGCGGGCGTTCTCGGGCGTGAAGATCGCGTGTGTCGGACAGGCCACCGCCGACAAGGTGCGGGCGTTCGGCATCAACCCCGAGCTGGTGCCGTCGGGTGAGCAGTCCTCGCTCGGCCTGCTCGACGAGTTCCCGCCGTTCGACGAGGTTTTCGATCCGGTGAACCGGGTGCTGCTGCCGCGTGCCGACATCGCCACCGAGACGCTGGCCGAGGGCCTGCGCGAACGCGGTTGGGAGATCGAGGATGTCACGGCCTACCGCACTGTGCGTGCGGCTCCGCCGCCGGCGCAGACCCGCGAGATGATCAAGACCGGCGGGTTCGACGCGGTCTGCTTCACCTCGAGCTCGACGGTGCGCAACCTGGTCGGTATCGCGGGTAAGCCGCACGCCCGGACCATCGTGGCCTGCATCGGGCCCAAGACCGCTGAAACCGCAGCGGAATTCGGTCTGCGGGTGGACGTGCAGCCCGAGTCGGCCGCGGTCGGACCGCTGGTCGATGCGCTGGCCGAACACGCTGCCCGGCTCCGCGCCGAGGGGGCGCTGCCCCCGCCGCGCAAGAAGAGCCGCCGCAGGTAAACACCCGCCGAAACGGTATTCCAGCAGGCGCGTACTCGAAGTTCTTCTGCCGGAATACAGTTTCGCGGAGAAGGAGGCATGAGCCGTGGCGTTTCCCAGACACCGGCCTCGTCGCCTGCGGTCCACGCCGGCGATGCGTCGCCTGGTGGCCCAAACCTCATTGGAGCCACGCCATCTGGTGCTGCCCATGTTCGTTGCGGACGGCATCGATGAACCGCGGCCGATCTCCTCTATGCCCGGCGTGGTCCAACACACCAGGGATTCGTTACGCCAGGCGGCCGACGACGCGGTGGCCGCGGGGGTGGGCGGACTGATGTTGTTCGGGGTGCCCCGCGACGAGGACAAGGATCCGACCGGCTCGGTCGGTGTCGATCCGGACGGCATCCTCAACGTCGCGTTGCGCGATCTGGCCAAAGACCTCGGTGATGCCACGGTGTTGATGGCCGACACGTGCCTCGACGAGTTCACCGATCACGGGCACTGCGGCGTGCTGGATGACGCGGGTCGCGTCGATAACGATGCGACGAACCTACGCTACGTGGAACTTGCTGTGGCGCAAGCGGAATCAGGCGCGCATGTGGTCGGCCCTAGCGGCATGATGGACGGCCAGGTGGCGGCCATCCGGGACGGGCTGGACGCGGCCGGGCACACCGACGTGGCCATCCTGGCCTATGCGGCCAAGTTCGCCTCGGCGTTCTACGGTCCGTTCCGCGAGGCGGTGTCATCCAGCCTGGTCGGGGATCGCCGTACCTACCAACAGGATCCGGGCAACATCCGCGAAGCCGTGCACGAGGTCGAACTCGACATCGACGAGGGCGCCGACATGGTGATGGTCAAGCCCGCGATGAGCTACCTGGACGTGGTGCGCGCCGCTGCCGACATCTCGCCGGTACCCGTTGCGGCCTACCAGATCTCGGGCGAGTACTCGATGATCTGTGCGGCCGCGGCCAACGGCTGGATCGACCTGCAGGCCGCAGCCCTGGAGTCGCTGACCGGAATCCGGCGGGCCGGCGCCGACATCGTGCTGACGTATTGGGCGGCCGATGTGGCCGGTTGGCTCGCGTGACCGAGCAGGTGACCGAAACCCAGCAGACCCCGAACGGCCGGCCCGAGGACGTCGACACCGGGTTCTGGTTGTGGACCGCCGCGCTGGTGCTGATGGCGGTGGGATACCTGATCGACGTGCTCACCGGATCCGGCACGGGTGTGCAGCGGTCGATGACCGTCGTCTTCTCGATCATGTTCCTAGTGGTGCTGTCCTCGATCGTGGGTGCGTTCCTGTGGTTGATGCGTCAGGGCTATCGCTGGGCCCGCACCCTGCTGACCAGCGGTGGGATCGTCACCGTGCTCCATGCGATCAGCAGCCTGCTGACCGGCGAACGCCAGGACGCGGCCGCGGTGGGCTACGCCGTCACCGCGATAGTCGGATCGGTGCTGATCGCCGGCGGCCTGTACCTGCTGCACCGCAAGGACGCCGACGGTTTCTTCCTCCGCTGATTCGCTACGCTTCCGGACAATGCCTGCATCATCAGCGTCGCGGCGCGCGACCATCTCGTTCGGTTTCTGGCTGGCCGGCGCCGTGTTGTTGATCGTCGGCGGCATGATCGCCGCCTCGGCGTCCTGGCCCAGTGCCCAGAGCACGCTGTTCCGCTGCGTCGGTGTGCTCACCGCGCTCGCCGGCGTGGGCCTGGCATACCTGGCCGGCCGCAGCCGCTCGGGGGACGCGCGGTATCTGCGGGCCGCGATTGCGTTGTCCATGGCGATAGTGGTGGTGGTCGCGTTGATCGCGGCGTTCAGTCTGGCTCCGGTGCACATCCTGACGTTGCTCGCGCTGCTCCTGCTGATCGTGGGAACCGGCGTGAGCACGGTGTCGCTGCGAAGGGGTGACGATGGAAAGTGAGCCGGTGAACGGGGTTGCCTCGGAGGTGCTGTTCTACGAGCAGGGCGCCAGCTGGGCCTGGCTGTTGTTGGGCCCGTTCGCCGGGGTCGGCATGGCGGTGCTGCAGATGACCGGTGGATACGGTCGTGACCTGTGGATCCCGGTCGTGTTCCTGGTGCTGGTTTCGGTGTTCGTGGCCATCCAGATCAAGGCTGCGCGGATCCACACCTCGGTCGAGTTGACCGCCGAGACCCTGCGGCAGGGTGCCGAGACGCTGCGGGTCGACGAGATCGTGTCGATCTATCCCGAGGCGTCGGGCTCGGAGGCGCCCAAGTGGCAGTCCGCCCGTGCGCTCGGTGAGCTGTCGGGCGTGCCGAAGGGCCGCACCGGCATCGGGCTGAAACTGTCCGGCGGCCGGACCGCCCAGGCTTGGGCGCGCAAGCACCGGAAGCTACGGGAAGCGCTCACGCCGCTGGTCGAGGAGCGCACTCCGTGAAACGCCGGGCCGTGTTGGAGTTCGTGGTGGCCGTCCTAGCGGCCGTGGGTTGTGTGCTGAGTTGGATCGCTGCGTCGACGACGATCGAGGTGGCGCCCGTGCTCGACGGCGAGCCCCCGACTACTGCAATCAGTTATTCGGCGCCGCTGTTGGTGTTGGCGTTGGTGCTGGCAGGTCTGGCCGGGGTGTTGACCGTGCTCGGCATCGCCCGGTTGCGCCGCTGACGCCGTGACCGATTGGCATCCTGTCTTGCACGGTGAATCCGGTGCCGGGGTGTTCCGCAGCGCGGACGGTACGCGGTACGCCAAGGTGGTCGGCCCGGCGGCGGTCGCAGATCTGGCCGCCGAGCGGGACCGGGTGTCCTGGGCGCACGCCATAGGTCTTTCGGTGCCGTCGGTGATCGACTGGGACACCACCGAGGACGGTGCAGCGGTCCTGGTCACCAGCGCGGTGGGTGGCGTCGGAGCCGATCGGCTCAGCGAGACGGCCCTGCGGTCAGCCTGGCCGGCGGTGGTCGCGTCGGTCCGTGCCCTGCACGGCATCGCGGTCGGCGACTGCCCGTTTCGGCGCGATCTCCACGAGATGCTGTCGCGGGCCAGCTCCGTCGTCGCCGCGGGTGCGGTCAACCCCGAGTTTCTGCGCGACGAGGACCGGGATGTCCCGCCCGCCGAACTGTTGGCGCGGGTCGAGCGCGAGGCCGACCTACGTCGTCGCCAGGAGGTCGCCGATCTGGTGGTGTGTCACGGCGACCTGTGTCTGCCCAACATCCTGATCGACCCGGACCGGCTGAGCGTCGAGGGATTCGTCGACCTGGGCCGGCTCGGTGTCGCGGACCGGCACGCCGATCTGGCGCTGCTGCTGGCCAATACCGCCGACAGCTTTCCCGGCTTCGCCGACGATGCCGCGGCCGGCCTGGCCGCGGCGTATCCGGCGCGAGTGGATCCGGAGCGGCTGCGGTTCTATCTCGCGCTGGATCCGCTCACCTGGGGCTGAGAGCCCAACGCGCGGTTCAGGAATCGAGCCAGGCGAGCTCGTCGGACAAGTGCGCGCGCCAGAAGTCCTGATCGTGGCCGCCGGGGTAGAAGCCAACGGCGGGGGTCCTGGGTAGTTGGTTGACGAACATTCGGGTCGCCGCGTAGAAGCCGTCGCCGGTGCCGCAGTCGATGCGGAGCGGGATCGACCCCAGCGCCGGTGGCAGTCTCAGCGCCGAGTTCTGCTGCCAGTCTTCGAGGCTGTCGAAGGCGTCGGGCGGCGCACCCCAGTACGTCAGGTACAGCGCCGGGCTGATCGCACAGACCGCCGCGGTGCGCGCGGCGCCCAGCCTGGCACCCAACAACATGGCGCCGTAGCCGCCCATCGACCAGCCCATGAAGGCCACTCGCGAGGTGTCGATGCCCTTGGTGGCCAACATCGGGATCAGTTCGTTGAGCACCATCGCCCCGGAGTCCCCACCAGAGGCTCGGCGCCGCCAGAACGAGTTGCCGCCATCGACACTGACGACCGCGAACGGCGGTCGGCCGGCCGCGGTCAGCCGGGCCAGCGCCTCCGGAATGCCCAGGTCCATCACGCCGGCGGCGTCGTTGTCCATCCCGTGCAGGGCGATCACCGGACGCAATGGGCCGTGCTGGCCCGGCGGGCGGGCGATGATCCAGTTGGTTTCGACTCCGCCGCGAGCCGCGGAGGTGAAAGACCCCGATTCGCGGGTCGGTAACGGGCTGCCCGCGGGGGCGGTCTGATTGGGGCTCGGAGAGGCGCGGGGCGTAGGCGAACCGAGCAGGCTGCCCAACGTCATGAGTCCCGCGGCACCCGCACCGGTGACACCTAGCCGCAGCGCGTCACGACGGGTCAGCGAGGTCACCTGCGCATCATTCCAACGGTGGGTCTCGGCACGGGACACGGTCCGGCAACAGCGCGATAACGCCGCCCGACCCTGGCCGTGAGCGCCGTCACAGAACGCTTGGTACAAAGTGCAAAATCTGTAACACTGTCTCCATGACCGAACTGGCCGAACAGCCGCAGCAGACCGATGCCCTGCCACTGGGGCCGCAATCGCTGGTCTGGAAGTACTTCGGCGACAACCGGATGTACCTGATCGGCCCGCGGCCCGCGGTCCTCCAGAACATGCTGGCCGAGCTCGGCCAGGGTGTGCTGGACCATTCGACGTTCTTCTCCGACACCGCCGAGCGGCTCAAGCGCACCATCCCGCCGATCTTCCGCACCGTGTACGGCACCGACGACGAGAACGCCGGCACCCAGGTGCGCGACTTCCACCACCACGTCAAGGGCGATATGCCGGACGGGTCCCGCTACCACGCACTGGATCCCGACACGTACTTCTGGGCGCACGCGACGTTCGTCGAGCAGGTCCTCTACTTCGCCGACACCTTCGTCAAGCGGCTCAGTGACGCGGAGAAGGAACAGATCTACCTGGAGTCCAAGACCTGGTACCGGCGCTACGGCGTGAGCGACCGGCCGATGCCGGCCACCTATGCCGAGTTCGAGCAGTACTGGGACCGGATGATGAACGAGGTGGCGGTCCCGCACAAGTCCGCCCGCTACGGCGTCGGCTACGTCACCAAGGGCTTCCCCTGCCCCAAGGCGGTGCACCCGGCGGTGTGGCGCGTGGTCGCCACGGTGTTCAACCCCGCGGCGGCCTTCCTGACCGCGGGTGGTCTGCCGCCGCGCGCCCGCGACCTGCTCGACCTGCCGTGGAGTGAGCGTCAGGAACGCAACTATCAGCGGTTCGCGGCGTTCTGGCGGTCGGCCCCGGTGAACTGGGTGTGGGACCATCTACCGATGAGCGTGCGCTACAACAAGTTTGCGCAAAAGGGCTATGCCCGCGCCTGATTCCGTGTCGGGGATCCTGGACGCGGCCCTCGTCGAATTCGAGCGGCACGGCCTGCGCCGCGTCGCGCTCGACGACGTCGCGCGCCGGGCCGGGGTCAGCCGCACCACGATCTACCGCCGGTTCGCCAACCGTGACGAACTGGTCGCGGCGGTGATCGAGCGAGAGAACGTCGCGTTGTTCGCCGACATCGCCAACGAGTTGAAAAGCGCCGGGCCACAATCAAACTACTACGTCGAAGCGTTCACGCTGTCGATCCTGCGGTTCCGTCGCCACCATGTGCTCAACCAGCTGATCGCCGATGAACCGGCGCTCGTGATGGAGATGCTGCACACCCACTACGGCGCCGCGATCGAGCGCATGGCCGCGGCGCTCAAGGTGATCTTCCCGGCCGGATTCGCCGAGCGAATCGGCGAACAGGCCGTCAACGACCTGGCCGACACCATCCTGCGTTATGCCGGAATGGTGCTGCTGCTGCCCAGCGTCGAACCCCTCGACACCCCCGGGGATCTCCGGGCGTTCGCCACCCGGCATTTCCTGCCCAGCCTGCCGGCCTCGCTTCGCACGGTCTCGGCTTGATCGGCCGGCCTATCGGCGGCGCCGGAGTGTTTGGCGGCAGGCCCTTTCGGGCAGCCGACAGTATGACTACCGAAGAACCGCATGTGAGCGAAGAGAACCGCAAGGAAGCCGAGCGCGTCATGAAGTCCTATGACGACTCCCGGCCCACCGTCACCCTGCCGGGCAGCCACGGCACGGTATCCGGCACCGCCGTCAACGACTGGGTCGATGACGACGGCAACCCCATCTACGGCCGCACCGATCAGGAGCAGTAACCGCGAACCTCCGTCGTCGCGGATCACACCATGCCTACTGTGGCTGATGTGACTGCTACCGCTCTGGACCGGATTGCCCCTGCCTTCGTGAAGATGGCCCACGAGATCGTTTGGGCGTCGGTGGCCACCGTCGACGCCGACGGTCAACCTCGCAGCCGCATCCTGCACCCGATCTGGGAGTGGGACGGAACCGATCTGTTCGGTTGGATCGCGACGGTGCCCAGCCCGGTCAAGCGGGCACATCTGGCGGTGCACCCGCACGTCTCGGTCAGTTACTGGACCACCAACCACGACACCTGCGCCGCGGACTGCCTGGTGGAGTGGTACACCGACGACGAGACCTGCAGCCAGGTCTGGGACCGCTTCGCCAACGGCCCGGCGCCGGTGGGGTACGACCCGCACATCATCCCGCAGTGGAGCGACGGGCCGACCTCGGACCAGTTCGCGGCCCTGCGGTTGACCCCTTACCGGCTACGGGTGATGCCGGGCACCGTTATGACGGCGGGTTCCGGAGCAATATTAAACTGGCGGGCGTGAAGCCCGCCAGTTGGGGTTATTGCGTACAATTTTTCTCACCGCACTCGCATGCGTAATGCGCAAATAGACCCACGGAATTCTACGAAATCAAGGCGCCATTTCCCGCATTTCATGTGCGATTAACGGCGTGAATTCAGCGTGGCTGGGTGAAATGGTGATGGGCTGAATATCGGCAGCCCAGACCGCTAGGCGCGGTCCGGCCGCTTCCGCCTGGGGATGGTCTCGCCGGCCTCGGCAGCCTTGGTGCGTTTTGCCGCCCGCCGCTCCTTGATGGTCATCGCCGGTTTTTTGGGAGAACGTCCCTGGGATTTATCAGCCATCGTTGCTCCTTTTCTCGCAAACAATCACTGAGCCCGACCATACATCAGAAAAAAATAAAAGCCAGCCGGCCGTTTTTCGACGGCCGACCTGGCTTTTTCGTCCGCTACGCGGGCCGGTGCCGCACCTTGGGCGTGGCGCTGTCGTGCCCGAGGTGTAGACCCGGGGCCAGCATCCCGACGCGGTGCCGGTAGTCGCGGTACTGCTCGCCGATCGTGTCCACCAGGTCGCGTTCTTCGAGCTGGATCGCGACCAGGATGTAGGCGGTGCTGACGCCCGCGAACAGCAGATGCCCGGCCGTCATGGTCGGGATGGCCCAGAACGCCACGATGAACCCGGCCATGATCGGATGCCGGATCACCCGGTAGAGCATCACCGTGCGGAAACCCAGTTCTTCATAGGGGCGGCCGCGCCAGTTCAGCCACACCTGCCGCAGACCGAACAGGTCGAAGTGGTTGATCATGAACGTCGAGGCGAACACGATCGCCCACCCGGCCCAGAACAATGCCCACAGAATCGCCCGTCCCGCAGTGGATTCCACGTTCCACACGACCGCGGGCATGGTGCGCCACTGCCAGTACAGCAGCAACAGCGCCAGGCTGGACAACAGCACGTACGTGCTGCGCTCGATGACCTGAGGCACGATCCGCGTCCACCGGTCCTTGAACCAGGTCCGGGCCATCACGCTGTGCTGGACGGCGAAGACCGACAGCAGCAGCAGGTTGACGAGCACCGCCTCGGCGATGGGTGCGGCGATGCCGGAATCGACCGTGCGCGGCACCACGAAATTGCCGACGAATCCGATCGCATAGAGGAACGCCACCACGAACAGGAGATAGCTCGCGATGCCGTAGCCGATAAAGAGTAGGCGCTTCATGGTGACCTCCTGCCACCGATGGGACAGATGCCGCGCCCTGCTGCCGACCGCAGTAGTGGCTTATTTACGGTAGACCTTGTATCCCCAGGTGAACAGGGGTTTACCGGCGGCGTCCGCGCCTGCGGGATCGGTCTTCCTATGCGGTGCGCTCCGCTTTGGCGGCCTCGCGGGCGAGCATGCGGTCGCGTTGCTCCTCGAACCTGAGCACCTGCTTGTTCAGATCCTCCAGATAGGTGGCGAGTTGCTCGCGGCGCTTCTCGCCGACCGCGCTCACATCGTTGCGCTCGAAGATCCGCCATTTCTTGACGTTGGGCATCACGACCTCTTCGAGGTGCTGGCGCAGGTCATAGATGCCGTGCTTGGCCATGATCACGCTGTTGCGGCGCCAGTTGGGCATTCCCCGGCCGGGCATCCGGAAACCCTCGATGATCGCGCACACCGCCTCCATCGCCTGGTCTGGTGCGAGGTCGAAACCGGCGGAGAACACGTTGCGGTAGAACACCATGTGCAGGTTCTCGTCGGTCGCGACGCGCTGCAGCATCGACTCCGCAAGGGGGTCGTCGCAGATCTTGCCGGTGTTGCGGTGGCTGACGCGGGTGGCGAGTTCCTGCAGGGTGGCGTACGCCGCGATCATCAGCGGGCCCGGCTCGTGGATCTCGCGCTCTTCCTCGTCGGGGTCGTAGCCGTTGCGCATGTGCTCCATGCGCATGCGCTCCAACGCGACGGGGTCCACTCCGCGGGTGACGACGAGGTAGTCGCGGATGACGATGCCGTGGCGGTTCTCCTCGGCGGTCCACTGGTTGACCCAGTGCCCCCAGGCCCGGTCGAGGGAGAAGTGATTGGCCGCCCCGCGGTGATAGGACGGCAGGTTGTCCTCGGTGAGCAGGTTGGTGATCATCGCGACCTTGGCGACTTCGGACAGGCCCGAC
Organism: Mycolicibacterium porcinum; assembly: GCA_001942045.1. Taxonomy (GTDB): domain Bacteria; phylum Actinomycetota; class Actinomycetes; order Mycobacteriales; family Mycobacteriaceae; genus Mycobacterium; species Mycobacterium porcinum_A. The sequence goes on along the minus strand of MSTD01000019.1, from coordinate 15,491 downwards.
TGCTCCGGCGCCCAGTCTTCGCCGCCCAGAGCGGCAAAGTTACGGCCGAGGTCCCACGGAACGTAGTCGTGTGGATGCCACTCCTTGGCGACCTTCAAATGATGATTGAGGCCTTCTTCGGCAACCGGCTCAAGTTCCTTGAGAATTTCGTCGTCGGTCAAGTGTCTTTGCACAGGTCCCCTCAGGTGTGGCCCGACCTCCGCGTGAGTACGAACTGGCAGCGCAATTCGGGCAGGCGGTGTGGCCGAGCGTCGTTCTCGGTCGATACCAGCGACGCGTGAAATGCGCCCGCATCGGGTGTGGCTTCGACGTCGACGCGCTGTCCCACCCGTTCAGTACTGGCTCCCCCAATTGGTGGCGGGACTCCGAACACCTTAGCTGTCGAAGTTGTTATCGCAACCGGCAGCTCGCCGGAAATGGCGATCGCCCGTCGGCGCGAGTTTGCTATCAACCGGTTCCGGAGCGTTTCGGGTCCAACAGGTCGTGCCGGTCCGCCTCGGACAGTCCGCCCCACACTCCGAACGGCTCGGCGATCTCAAGGGCATGTGTCCGGCATTGCGTGAGGACCGGGCATTCCCGACACAGCGCCTTGGCGCGGTGTTCGCGTTTCAATCGAGCGCGCCCCCGTTCCCCCTCGGGGGAGAAGAACACCGAGGCATCCATGCCCCGGCACCTCGCGTGCAGTTGCCAGTGCCAGGGGGCTGCCGCGTCGTCATATGCCACGAATTCCATCCCAGCGGCACATGTGCCCGCGGGCCGGATCGTTCACGACTTCTTTACGGGTGCAACGGGATTCTGCACAGTCTTCTGACGTGCGTGTTCGGGGGTCCTGTAAGGATTCGATCGTCCGCCGTCAAGAAACCGTTGAGATCGACGCCGAGTGCCCGTTGTCCCGGTAGACCGGCAGGTATGCGAGACGAAACACCGATGGCTGCATGGATTCCGCCCGGGCGCTCACGGCGGAAACCGCGATGAGCGAGATGTTCCAGATCATCGCGCTGATGGCGGTGCCCGTCGCGATACTGCTCGGTCTGCGCCGCGTCGTGATCTGTCAGAACCGTCGGCTCGATGCGCAAGCCTGCGCGGTCCCGTTGGTGACCACTAGGCCTTCTTGAGCAGAACAGCCTGTTCGAACGGCAGGCGCGCGAAGACCTTTTGCACCCGGCCCTTGACGTGCTCGGCGGCCTCGGCCTTGGACACCACCCGCGGGTCACGGACCTCGATGGTCTTGCCGTGGCGGCGGATCCGGGCGTGACCCGCCGAGGTGATGTTCTTCAGCCAGTCCCGGTCGGGGCCGTAGGTCAGCATGATGGCCACGCCGTCGTCGGTGCTGAACACACTCAACGGAGTCCGGTAGGTCTTCCCGGATTTCCGGCCGACGTGCTCCAAGATGCCGAACGTCGGTGCCCAGCCTGCCCACAGGCGCTGGATGGGGTTGGTCACATGACGGTTGAACCGGGCCAGCGATTGCGGTAACTGCATGCTGACATCAAACTCGTCAGTTATGGCCTACCTCAAGCCCCCGTGGTTTGTTCGCGCAGTGTTCAACAAGATCGCGATGGCCACGGGTGTCGGCCACAGCGAGACCCTGACGGTGACCACCCGGGTCAGCAAAAAGCCGCAGCAGATCCCGGTCGTGGTTCCGGAGGTTGACGGCGTCAAGTACCTGGTCTCCACGCGCGGTGAATCGGAGTGGGTGCGCAATATCCGGACCAATCCGCAGGTGACGTTGGGCAAGTCCAGTTACCTCGCGGCCGAGGTTCCGGTGGAGCAGCGGGCACCGATCATCGCCGCTTACCGTCCGCTGGCCGGCAAGGTGGTGGAGGGCTATTTCCGCGACCTGCCCGACGACGCCGACCATCCGGTGTTCGCGCTGACCCCCGCCTGACAGGCCGGGTGGCCGCGTCCACTACACCCTGTAGTTGACCGATTTGCACCGGCTGGGACACTGGTGGTCATGCGTGTTGATCAACCGCAGACTCAGCGATCGGCCGAACTGTTCGCCGACGCCTGCGCAGTTATCCCCGGCGGAGTGAACTCCCCGGTGCGGGCCTTCAACTCGGTCGGCGGCACCCCCCGGTTCATCACGAGCGCCAAGGGCTACTGGCTGACCGATGCCGACGGGAACCGCTACGTCGACCTGGTCTGTTCGTGGGGCCCGGCGCTGCTCGGCCACGCCCACCCGGCGGTCGTCGAGGCCGTGCAGAAGGTGGCGGCGGATGGGCTGAGTTTCGGCGCCCCGACGCCGTCGGAGACCGAGTTGGCGGCTGAGATCATCGACCGGGTCGCTCCGGTCGAGCGGCTGCGTCTGGTGAACTCGGGTACCGAGGCCACCATGAGCGCCATCCGGTTGGCCCGCGGCTACACCGGTCGAGCCAAGATCATCAAGTTCTCGGGCTGCTATCACGGCCACAGCGACGCGCTGCTGGCCGACGCTGGCTCGGGTGTGGCCACGCTGGGCCTGCCGTCTTCGCCTGGCGTCACCGGAGCGGCCGCGGCCGACACCATCGTGCTGCCGTACAACAACGTCGAGGCCGTCGAAGAGATCTTCGGCCGGTTCGGTGACGAGATTGCTTGTGTCATCACCGAAGCCAGCCCCGGCAACATGGGCACGGTGCCACCGTTGCCCGGATTCAACGCCGCGCTGCGCCGGATCACCGCGGTCCACGGTGCGCTGCTGATCCTCGACGAGGTGATGACGGGCTTCCGGGTGAGCCGGGCCGGCTGGTACGGACTCGATCCCGTCGACGCCGATCTGTTCACCTTCGGGAAGGTGATGAGCGGCGGTCTGCCCGCCGCGGCGTTCGGCGGCAGTGCCGAGGTGATGGGCCGGTTGGCTCCGCTGGGCCCGGTCTACCAGGCCGGAACGTTGTCCGGTAACCCGGTGGCGATGGCGGCCGGGCTGGCCACGCTGCGCAACGCCGACGACGCCGCATACGCACGGGTGGACGCCAACGCCGACCGGCTGGCCGGCCTGCTCACCGGTGCCCTGACCGATGCCGGGGTGGCCCACCGGGTGCAGCGTGCGGGCAGCATGCTCAGCGTGTTCTTCACCGACGAGCAGGTCGACGACTTCGCCGCGGCCAAGGCCACCGAAACCTGGCGCTTCCCACCGTTCTTCCACGCGCTGCTTGAGGCTGGGGTGTACCCGCCGTGCAGTGCCTTCGAAACCTGGTTCGTCTCAAGTGTTTTGGATGATGCGGCATTCGAGCGTATCGCCGACGCGTTGCCCGGTGCGGCCCGTGCCGCCGCGGAGGCCAAACCGTGACGGCCAGAACGACCGTGCACGTGATGCGGCATGGCGAAGTGTTCAACCCGGAGAAGGTGCTCTACGGTCGGCTGCCCGGCTATCACCTGTCCGAGCGCGGCCAGGCTCAGGCGCGGGCCGCCGCGGATTGGCTGGCCGGCCGGGACATCGTCTATGTGGTGGCCTCGCCGTTGGAGCGGGCGCAGGAAACGGCCACGCCGATCGCCGAGAGCCATGGGCTGCCGATCGCCACCGACGACGGGCTCATCGAGTCGTGGAACATGTTCGAGGGTGAGCGGGTGGCACCGGGCGACGGTGCGCTGCGCGATCCGCGGAACTGGCCGCGGCTGCGCAACCCCATGAAGCCCTCCTGGGGTGAGCCCTACGACGAGATCGCGCCGCGGATGATGGCGGCCATGCACCGGGCCCGGGAGAAGGCCGCCGGGCACGAGGCGGTCTGCGTCAGCCACCAGCTTCCGGTGGAGACGCTGCGCCGCGCGATGACGGGCCGCAAGCTCGCTCACCTGCCGTTGCCGCACAGCCGGCTGTGCAATCTGTCCTCGATCACGTCGTTCACCTTCGACGACGACAAACTGATCCGATGGGGCTACACGGAGCCCTGGGGAATCTGAATGAGGTCGTCTCTCGCCCGGGTGAGTGCGGCGGTGCTGGCAGGGCTGGTGCTGCTCACCGCATGCTCGACGGGTGACGACGCGGTCGCCCAGGGTGGCACGTTCGAGTTCGTCGCACCCGGCGGCAAGACCGACATCTTCTACGACCCGCCCGAAAAGCGCAGCACGCCAGGCAAACTGAGCGGTCCTGAGCTCACCGACCCGAACAAGACCATCTCGCTGGAGGATTTCGCCGGCAAGGTCGTGGTGATCAACGTGTGGGGCCAGTGGTGTGGGCCGTGCCGCGCCGAGATCGGTCAGCTCCAAAAGGTGTACGACGCGACCCGCGACAAGGGCGTGGCGTTCCTCGGCATCGATGTGCGGGACAACAACCGCGATGCCGCAGTCGATTTCGTCACCGACCGCAAGGTCACCTTCCCGTCCATCTACGACCCGCCGATGCGCACCATGATCGCGTTCGGCGGCAAGTACCCGACCACGGTGATCCCGTCGACCGTGGTGCTGGACCGTCAGCACCGGGTGGCCGCGGTGTTCCTGCGTGAGCTGCTGGCCGAGGATCTGCAACCGGTGGTCGAGCGGTTGGCGGCCGAAGGGCCCCAGCCATGACGGGATTCGCCGAGATCGCCGCGGCCGGGCCGGTGCTGCTGGCGCTGGGCATCAGCGTGCTGGCCGGGCTGGTGTCGTTCGCCTCGCCGTGCGTGGTGCCGCTGGTGCCCGGCTATCTGTCCTATCTGGCCGCGGTGGTCGGGGTCGACGAGTCCGACGCCGCATCGGGTGCGGTCGGGGTGAAGACCGCGCGGCTGCGGGTGGCCGGCGCCGCCGCCCTGTTCGTCGCGGGTTTCACCGTGGTGTTCCTGCTCGGCGCGGTGGCGGTGCTGGGCATGACCACCACGCTGATCGCCAATCAGGTTCTGCTGCAACGCATCGGCGGCGTCGTCACGATCGTGATGGGTCTGGTGTTCGTCGGTTTCATCCCGGCCCTGCAACGCCAGGCCCGGTTCGCGCCGCGGCAGTGGTCCACGATGGCCGGCGCCCCGCTGCTGGGTGCGGTGTTCGCCCTGGGGTGGACGCCGTGCCTGGGCCCGACACTGACCGGCGTGATCGCGGTGGCCTCGGCCACCGATGGCGCGAGCGTGGCCCGCGGCGTGGTGCTGGTGCTGGCCTATTGCCTGGGGTTGGGCATCCCGTTCGTGCTGCTGGCGCTCGGGTCGGCGCGGGCGGTGCAGGGCCTGGGCTGGTTGCGCCGGCATACCCGGACCATCCAGATCTTCGGCGGGGTGCTGCTGATCCTGGTGGGGACCGCGCTCGTGACGGGTTTGTGGAATGAGTTCGTGTCGTGGGTGCGGGACGCCTTCGTCAGTGACGTGAGGCTGCCGATCTGATGGTTACTTCTGACTCGCGAGCAGACACAAAACTGCCCAAAAATCCGCGTTTTGGGGCAGTTTCACGTCTGCTCGCGCTGGTTCGGAACACCTGGCGCACCTTGACCTCGATGGGCACCGCGCTGGTGCTGCTGTTCCTGCTGGCGCTCGGCGCGATCCCGGGTGCGTTGTTGCCGCAACGCAGCCTCAACGAGTCCAAGGTCGACGAATACCTGGCCGCCCATCCCACGCTGGGGCCATGGCTGGACCGGGTGCAGGCGTTCGACGTGTTCTCCAGCTTCTGGTTCACCGCGATCTACGTGTTGCTGTTCATCTCTCTGGTGGGCTGCCTGACCCCCCGGATGATCGAGCATTTCCGCAGCCTGCGGGCAGTACCCGTGCCGGCGCCGCGCAATCTGGGTCGGCTGCCCAAGCACCATGCTGAGCAGGTGAGCGCCGACGCCGACGAGGTCGCCGAGACCGTGACGCGGCGGTTGAGGGGCTGGCGCAAGGTCGTTCGGCCGACCGACGGCGGCACCGAGGTGTCGGCGGAGAAGGGCTATCTGCGGGAATTCGGCAACATCGTCTTCCACTTCTCGCTGCTGGGCCTGCTGGCCGCGGTGGCGGCGGGCAAGCTGTTCGGCTACGAGGGCAACGTCATCGTCATCGCCGACGGCGGCCCCGGGTTCTGCACCGCCTCACCGGCGGCGTTCGACTCCTTCCGGGCCGGCAACACCGTCGACGGCACCTCGCTGAGCCCGATCTGCCTGCGGGTCAATGACTTCGACGCGCACTATCTCCCCACCGGGCAGGCATTGTCGTTCGCTGCCAACATCGACTACCAGTCCGGTGCGGATCTGTCCGCCGACACCTGGCGTTCCTACCGCCTCGAGGTCAACCACCCGCTGCGCATCGGTGGCGATCGCGTCTACCTGCAGGGCCACGGTTACGCGCCGACGTTCACGGTGACGTTCCCCGACGGCCAGCAGCGCACCCAGACCATCCAGTGGCGCCCCGAGGAACAGATGACGCTGCTGTCCTCCGGGGTGGTGCGCATCGACCCGCCAGCCGGCACGTACCCCGACGCCGACGAGCGGCGCAAGCACCAGGTCGCGATCCAGGGCCTGTTCGCGCCGACGAAGCAACTAGAGGGCACGCTGCTGTCGTCGAGCTTCCCGGCGCTCAACGACCCGGCCGTGGCCATCGACATCTACCGCGGTGACACCGGCCTGGACACCGGCAGGCCGCAGTCGTTGTTCTCGCTCGATCCCCGGTTGATCGAACGCAAGCAGTTGACCAAGGCCGCCCGCGTCAACCTGGTGCAGGGCCAGGACACCCGGCTCGATGACGGCACCAAGGTGCGGTTCGACGGTGCGGTGCCGTTCGTCAACCTGCAGGTGTCGCACGACCCGGCGCAGGTCTGGGTGCTGGTGTTCGCGATGTCGATGATGGCCGGGTTGCTGGTGTCGTTGGTGGTGCGCCGGCGCCGCGTCTGGGTTCGGATCCAACCCGCGAATGCAGGTACGGTGAACGTCGAGCTGGGCGGGCTGGCCCGTACCGACAACTCCGGCTGGGGCGACGAGTTCGAGAAGCTGACGGAGCGGTTGTTGGAGGGCTACGAGCAGCCGGCGGTAGAAGAGAAGGCGGAGCAGTGAATACCGAGCACATCGACATCGGGCTGGCCCGGTACTCCGACTGGGCGTTCACGTCGTCGGTCGTGGTCCTGGTCGGGGCCTTGATCCTGCTCGCCGTCGAACTTGCCTACAGCCGCGGTCGTCGGGTCGAGACCCGGGAGCTCGTGGGCGCAACCGTCGGCGCCGACAGTGCCACCCCCGGCGTCGTCGCCGAGGTACCGCGGCGCCCGTTCGACGAGCGGGTCGGCAAGACCGGTCTGGCGCTCACCTATGTCGGCATCGGCATGCTGTTCATCTGCATCGTGTTGCGCGGCCTGGCCACCTCGCGGGTGCCGTGGGGCAACATGTACGAGTTCATCAACCTGACCAGCTTCTGCGGCCTGATCGCGGCCGCGGTGGTGCTGCGCAAGCCGCAGTACCGCGCACTGTGGGTGTTCGTGCTGGTTCCGGTGTTGATCCTGTTGACGGTGTCCGGGCGCTGGCTGTACTCCAACGCCGCCCCGGTGATGCCGGCCCTGCAGTCCTACTGGCTGCCCATCCACGTGTCGGTGGTGAGCCTCGGTTCCGGGGTGTTCCTGGTGGCCGGCGTGGCCAGCATCCTGTTCCTGCTGAAGATGTCGCCGCTGGCCGACCGCGACAATGCGTTCGGCCGGATCCTCCAGCGGCTGCCCGATGCGCAGACCCTCGACCGCATCGCTTACCGCACCACGATCTTCGCGTTCCCGATCTTCGGCTTCGGCGTGATCTTCGGCGCCATCTGGGCCGAGGAGGCCTGGGGCCGCTACTGGGGCTGGGACCCCAAGGAGACGGTGTCGTTCATCGCCTGGGTGGTGTACGCGGCGTATCTGCACGCTCGCTCGACCGCCGGCTGGCGGGATCGCAAGGCCGCCTGGATCAACGTCGTGGGTTTCGTCGCGATGGTGTTCAACCTGTTCTTCATCAACCTGGTGACCGTTGGCCTGCATTCGTACGCCGGGGTTGGCTAGCCACCGCCAGATTGGTGAACGTCCGGTCGGATCGTGTGGAGAAGAGGGGATTTCGTGTCCGAGCCAGTGTCAGAACCGGTGCAGGAGTCTGAGTCTGAGCCAGTGGCTGCGCCGTCCGAAACGCCGGAGCCTGCCGCACCGGACAACAGTGAATCGGCCGCCGAGGCCCCGGTCGACGAATCGACCGTGATCCACCAGGCCCCGCCCGTCGCTGACCCAACGCCCGCGTCGGTCCCGGC
>MSTD01000019.1:0-7382 GCA_001942045.1 Mycolicibacterium porcinum | reverse complement strand
CGGAGTGGACCGCTCCGGCCCCGCCGCACGGCGTCCCGGTGATCACCGCCCCGCCCGTGCCGGCGAGCTTTCCCGGGCCCGTCGCCGCGAACTTCCCGCCACCCGCAGCGGGGAGTTTCCCGCCGCCCGCCGCTGGAGGTGCGGATCGGCCCGGTGCTGGGGTGCACGCCACGGCCTACCGGGACCTGTCCACCGCCGCGCTGCTGGGACAGCGCAAGAACCCGCCCACCTCGGGCTGGCGCAAGGCGCTGTACGTCGCGTCGTTCAAGCAGGTCAACGTCGGCGAGAGCCCCAAGACCACGCACCGCAACAACCTGATCTCCGAGGTCAGCCAGCCTCTGCAGGGCTGCTACCGGATCGCGGTGATGTCCCTCAAGGGCGGCGTGGGTAAGACCACGATCACGGCGACGTTGGGTGCCACGTTCGCCTCGATCCGCGGTGACCGGGTGGTCGCGGTGGATGCCAACCCGGACCGGGGCACGTTGAGCCAGAAGGTGCCACTGGAGACGGCGGCGACGGTGCGTCACCTGCTGCGCGACGCCGAGGGCATCGAGCGCTACAGCGATGTCCGGGCTTACACCTCACAGGGGCCGAGCCGGCTGGAGGTGCTGGCTTCGGAGAGCGATCCGGCGGTGTCGGAGGCGTTCAGTTCCGACGACTACCTGCGGGCGCTGGAGGTGCTGGAGCGGTTCTACAGCCTGGTGCTCACCGACTGCGGCACCGGGTTGATGCATTCGGCGATGTCGGCGGTGCTGTCGAAGGCGGACGTGCTGGTCGTGATCAGCTCGGGTTCGGTGGACGGGGCGCGCAGTGCGTCGGCGACGCTGGATTGGCTCGACGCGCACGGCCATCAGGATCTGGTGCGCAACTCCATCGCGGTGATCAACGCGGTACGGCCACGGTCGGGCAAGGTCGATCTGTCCAAGGTGGTGGACCATTTCTCGCGGCGCTGCCGCGCGGTGCGGCTGGTGCCGTTCGACCCGCACCTGGAGGAGGGCGCGGAGATCAGCCTGGACCGGCTCAAGCCCGGTACCCGCGAGGCGCTGATTGAGCTGGCCGCGGTGGTGGCATCCGACTTCGCCGGGGCACGCCGGTCGACGGACGCGCGGGCCTGACGCAGGCTAGTTGCCGGGTTTGTCGCCGTGCCCGAGTCGACGCAGGAATTCCGGATCGTCATCGGGGCCGATCACCCGGGTCTTGGGTCGACTGCCATTGACCCGCGCCAGCCGCCAGCCGATGTAGACCAAGCTTGCTGCGGCAATGAGCAGGAGTAGATACGCCACTCGAAACCTCCTTGATCCGAATATACGCGTCGTCGGTAGGCTCGGAGTGTGTCAGGAAGTGGTTCGACCTCCCGCATGGTCACCGACGTCGCGGTTTACCTCGTAGCCCGGCTGGTGCTGGTTGCTGTGCTCACCGCGGCGATCTACGGCGTGGGGAGTTTGGTCGTGGCGGATTTCCCGGTCGTGGTGGCGCTGTTGTTCGCCATCGTGATCGCGCTGCCGTTGGGGATCTGGCTGTTCCGTCCGCTGCGTGAGCGGGCGACGGCTTCCATTGCCGTGGTCGACGAGCGGCGCCGCAAGGACCGTGAGCAATTGCAGGCCCGGTTGCGTGGCGACGAGCCACCGGCGGCGAACTGAGCGTCGGCGCCGGTTCGATATCGGTTCCGGTGCAGCGGCTTTCGCGCGCTACCGGATGAAGGCCGCGCCTTTCTCCCGGTCTAGGTAGGTCTCGGACTTGTTCTTGAGGAAAGCCAGGTACACCCACAGCGACAGGGCGATGCACACCGTGACGTAGGCGATGAACCACGGCACGAGGTCGCGTTCCTTGAGCGCCTGGTAGATCACCGGCGCGGTCCCGCCGAACATCGAATTCGCCAGGGCGTAGCCGATTCCCACGCCGAGGGCGCGGATGTGTGACGGGAACAGTTCGGATTTCACCAGGGCGTTGATCGAGGTGTAGCCGGTCAGGATCACGTAGGCGATAGCAACCAGCAGGAACGACACGATCGGTGAATGTGTCTCGGGCAGATAGGTGAACAGGACGTAGGTGTAGAGCACTCCGCCGATGCCGAAGAACACCAACAGCGGTTTGCGGCCCACCTTGTCACTGATCATTCCGCCGACGGGTTGGATCGCCATCAGGAAGATCAGCCCGATCAGGTTGATCCAGGTGGCCGTCATGGCCTGGTCCTTGTAGGTGGTCTTGACGATGGCCGGGGCGTTGACGCTGTAGGCGTAGAAGGCCAGGGTGCCGCCCATGGTGATCAGGAAGCACAGCAGCAGCGGCTTCCAGTAGCGGGTGAGCAGTTCGGCCAGGGAGCCAGAGCTCTTGTCCTTGCCTTCGCGGACCGCTTCGAGTTGTTCCTCGGACAGCGATTCGTCCATGGTGCGGCGCAGCCAGAACACTACGATCGCGGCCACACCGCCGATGGCAAAGCCGATGCGCCAACCGAATTCGTGAACCTGTTCGGTGCTGAACGCGGTGAGGATGATCAGCAGGGTGAACTGGGCCAGCACGTGTCCGCCGACCAGCGTCACGTACTGGAACGACGAGAAGAAGCCGCGCCGTTCCCGGGTGGCGGCCTCGGACATGTACGTCGCCGAGGTGCCGTACTCGCCGCCGGTCGCGAAGCCCTGCACCAGCCGGCACAGGATGAGGATGACCGGCGCTGCCACACCGATGGTTTCGCGTGACGGGACGAGCGCGATCACCAGTGAGCACAACGCCATCAGCGAGACGCTGAACGTCAGTGCGGCACGGCGGCCGCGCCGGTCGGCGAAGCGGCCGAAGAACCATGAGCCGATCGGGCGGGTGAGGAAGGTGACGGCGAAGATCGCGTACACGTAGACGGTCGCGTTCTTGTCGGCCTTGTCGAAGAACTGGGCTTCGAAGTACGTGGCGAACACCGTGTAGACGTAGACGTCGTACCACTCGACGAGGTTGCCCGACGAACCCCGGATGGTGTTCCAGATGGCGCGGCGGGTTTCGGCGCGGCCCGACGGTGCGGGCTGATGCGCCTCGGTCGAAGTGGTCATCCGGGTCCCCCAGGTGATCGGCGTGGCAGGCCGACGGCCACGTTAGTGCAACCGCTGATGCGCTGCGGGGAATCGGCGTCCTACCGCCTCGGCGAGGTTGTCAACTTTCCTTGACGCCTAGATCATGTCAAGTTACCTTGACAGAGTGAGTGAAGTCGACGAGTTGATCACCGATGGCGTCAGCAGCTCAGACCCCGCCGTCGGGCTCCGGGCGGTGCGCGCGCTGCAGCGGTTGCAAGAGCGGTTGGAGGCGATCCAGGTGGCGAATGCTCGAGCGCAGGGCTGGAGCTGGCAGGCGATCGCCGATGCCCTTGAGGTCAGCCGTCAGGCCGTGCACCAGAAGCACAATCGGAAGGGATGACATGTTCGAGCGGTTCAGTCGTCATGCACGCGTCGCCGTGGTTCTGGCTCAGGAGGAGGCCCGCGAACTGGAGGCCAACGAGATCCGTCCGGAACACCTCCTGGTCGGCGTGCTGCAGAGTTCCGGACGCGAATTCTCGGCTCTGCTGGCGGGATTCGGCCTGACTGCAGAGGCGGTCCGCGCCGAGTTGGTGTCTGCCGACGCGCCAGCTGACGAAGCGTTCGACGACGATGCCGAGGCACTGCAGTCGATCGGGATCGACCTGCGGGCCGTGCGGGCCAACGTCGACCGCACCTTCGGTGACGGTGCCTTCGACAATGCGCTGCGCAGCACCGGCCGTCGGCGCAGGCGCCGCGGGCACCTGCCCTTCACCAAGGCCGCCAAGAAGGTGCTGGAGTTGGCACTGCGGGAATCGTTGGCGCACAAGGACGGCTACATCGGCAGCGAGCACATCCTGCTCGGCATCCTGCGCGGGGGAGACGCCCGTGCGGTCGGACTGATCACCGAGCGTGTCGGGGCCCGGGAGTTGCGCACCGGCATCGTGGGTCTCCTGGACGACGCGGCGTAGGCGTCGCCGGTTTCTACCGCTGGGCCGTGGCCATTGACGAACCGCAACCCGCAGGTAGAAATCAGCGATCCGGCGAAGCTAAGCCAGGAACAGCGCCACCGACACCGTGATCGCCCACACCAGCATGGTCAGGCCGGTGTCGCGCAGCACCGGGATCAGTTGGGCGCCGGTGCTGCCGTCGCGCACCGGTCGCAGCGCCCGCAGCGCCGGCACCGCGGCCAGCAGGCCCACCGCACACCACGGGGTGGCCGCCATCAGCACCAGGGGCAGCACCAGGGCCACGCCGACCAGCAGTTGGTACAGCAGCCGGGTCCGCGCATCGCCGAGACGCACGGCCAGGGTGATCTTGCCGGACTGGCTGTCGGTGGGGATGTCGCGCAGGTTGTTGGCCACCAGTACGGCCGACGACAGCGAGCCCATGGCCACGGCCGCCACCAGCCCGACCCAGTCGATGCGCAGGGCCTGGGTGTACTGCGTGCCCAGCACCGCGACCAGGCCGAAGAAGATGAACACCGCCACCTCGCCCAGCCCCAGGTAGCCGTAGGGCTTCTTGCCGCCGGTGTACAGCCAGGCCCCGGCGATGCACACGGCGCCGACGGCGATCAGCCACGGCGCACTCACCGCCGCCAGCGCCAGCCCGGCCACCGCGCCGACCGCCAGGCTGACCACCGCCGCGGTCAGCACGGCCCGTGGTGAGGCCAGCTTGGACCCCACCAGGCGCAACGGGCCGGACCGTACGTCGTCGGTGCCGCGGATGCCGTCTGAGTAGTCGTTGGCGTAGTTCACCCCGATGATCAGCGCGAGCGATACGGCCAAGGCCAGCAACGCTTTCCACCACACCGCCGACCCCACCCAGGCGGCGGCGCCGGTACCGGCGAGCACCGGGGCGACGGCGTTGGGCAGGGTGCGGGGACGGGCGCCTTCGATCCATTGCGCGAAACTGGCCACGAGCGCCATCGTTTCATGCCGCCTTACACTGAGCCTCATGAAGGAGCAGCTCAGCAAGACCGAGATCGGCAAGGACGTGCTGCAGGAATCCGTCGAGGCCGTCGCCTCCACGGTCGGGCAGGTCACCTCGATCATCACCACGGCCGTCAAGGACGTCGCGACGGCGATCGGTGGCCTGGCCACCGACGTCTTCGAGATCGCCGATGGCGCCCGCAAGGCGAACGAGGATTACGACGACTTCGACGACGACCTCGATGACTTCGACGCCGACGTCGCCGAGGCCCCGGCGGACGCCGTCAAGCCCCACGACGAGGCCGAATAGCACTGCATGCTCGGCGTCATCGGCGGTAGTGGCTTCTATTCGTTCTTCGGGCCGGAGGCTCGCACCGTCACCGTGGACACCCCCTACGGTGCGCCGAGCGCACCGATCACGGTGGGCACGGTGGGCGGGCACGAGGTGGCCTTTCTGCCCCGGCACGGGGTCAACCACGAGTTCTCACCCCACACGGTCCCGTACCGGGCCAACATGTGGGCGTTGCGCACCTTGGGGGTTCGGCGGATCTTCGGTCCCTGTGCGGTCGGCAGTCTGACCGCACAGCTGGGCCCGGGTTCGATCGTGGTGCCGGATCAGTTGGTGGACCGCACCCGCGCCCGCGCCGACACGTACTTCGATTCCGGCGGCATCCATGTCGGTTTTGCCGATCCGTACTGCCCGGTGTTGCGGTCGGCTGCGGTCGGGCTGCCCGGGGTGGTCGACGGCGGCACCATGGTGGTGATCCAGGGGCCGCGGTTCTCCACCCGGGCCGAGAGCCGGTGGTTCGCCGATCAGGGCTTCACCCTGGTCAACATGACCGGCTACCCGGAGGCGGTGTTGGCGCGTGAGCTTGAGATATGTTACGCGGCAATCGCTTTGGTGACAGACTTGGATGCCGGCATCGAGGCCGGCTCCGGGGTGACGACGGTGGACGTGTTCGCCGAGTTCGAGCGCAACCTGGTGCCGTTCAAGAAGCTGGTCCATGAGGCCTTGGAAGCGGTCGAGAGTGAGCGGGCCTGCACGCACTGCCTGGCCCACGACGGCGTGAAGTTGCCGTTCGAGCTGCCCTGACGGCCACCCATCGGGTCCCCTCTTGACACCCGTCAAGTCGGGGTGCCAATACTGACGGGGTGAAACCCGCGATCTGTGAGCAGTTCGGTATCGACTTTCCGCTCTTCGCCTTCAGCCACTGCCGTGACGTGGTGGCCGCGGTGACCAACGCCGGCGGTTTCGGCGTGCTGGGCGCGACGGCCTACACGCCTGAACGGCTGGACCAGGAGCTGACCTGGATCGATGAGCAGGTGGGCGGAAAGCCTTATGGCGCCGACATCATCGTGCCGGCGAAGTTCGAGGGTAAGGGCGAGAACCTGTCGCGCGGCCAGCTCAGCGACCGCATCCCCGCCGAGTACCGCGAGTTCGTCGCACAACTGCTGGCCGACCACGGCATCGAGCCCGAGGCCAAGCAGCGGCTGGGCGGATCGTCGTTGTCCGGCGACACCGGCCGCGAGTTGCTGGAGGTGGCGATGAGCCATCCGATCAAGCTGATCGCCAATGCGCTCGGGGTGCCGCCGGACTACATGATCGAGGCAGGCCGGGAGCGCGGCGTGCCGGTCGCGGCCCTGGTGGGTGCCCGCGAGCACGCGCTGAAGCAGGTGCAGGCCGGGGTGGATCTGATCGTCGCGCAGGGGACGGAGGCCGGCGGGCACTGCGGTGAGGTCAGCACACTGGTGCTCGTGCCCGAAGTGCTGGAGACGCTGGAGCAGGCGGGCAGTGACATTCCGGTGCTGGCCGCAGGCGGCATCGTCACGGGCCGGCAGATGGCCGCGGCCGTGGCGATGGGCGCAGCCGGGGCATGGACCGGGTCGGTGTGGCTGACCACCGAGGAGGCCGAGACCGCGCCGCACACCGTGCAGAAGATGCTCCAGGCGACCTCACGGGACACCGTGCGCTCGACCGGGCGGACGGGCAAGCCGGCCCGTCAGCTCCGCTCGGAGTGGACGGATGCCTGGCAGCCGAATCCCGCTGGGCACCACACCCTTCCGCTGCCGCTGCAGAACATGCTCGCCGAGCCCGTCATCCGGCGTATCGATGTGCTTGCCGCCCAGGGGCATCCGGGTGCGCAGGCGCTGGCCACCTACTTCGTCGGGCAGGGAGTGGGTTTGATGAACAAGGTCAAGCCCGCCCGCGAGGTGGTCCGCGAGTTCATCGAGGATTACCTCGCGGCCACCGAGCGGCTGAGCAACTCACTGCCGGACTAGGGAGCGTTGGTGGCCATTGCTTCTTCGTTGACTTTGAGCTGGCGCTGCTTTCTTGCGAGTAGCGGTGTGCGCGGTTTCAAACTCAACGAGCCTGCCACGCGTCAGTGCCAGTCCCAGACGGACATGTCGTTGGGCGGGTAGTTCTGGCAGACGTCGGTGGTGTTGGCCGCGACGC
>MSTD01000018.1:69784-107146 GCA_001942045.1 Mycolicibacterium porcinum | reverse complement strand
GCCGTACAGCGTCGGTGACGCCTTCTCCTGGGCCTGGAACAAGTTCCTCAAGCACCCGGTCGAGCTGATCGTCCCGGGACTCGTGTACGGGCTCGCCACCGGTGTCGTCTACTTCATCTTCACGCTCATCGCGGCGGCTGTGGCGCCGGACTCCACCAGCAGCTACGAGTCCTACGACGGCGGCTTCAACTTCTCGGCGTCGAGCAATCTCGGGTTCGCCGGTGGCGCCGTGATGTTCGTCGGGGCGATCGTCCTGCTGATCATGAGCGGGTGGATCGCGGCGGCCTACACCGCGGGGTTGCTCGACATCGCCAACGGACAGCCGGTGACCATCGGTTCGTTCTTCAAACCGCGCAACGTCGGCAACGTGATCCTGGCGACCGTGATCGTCGGCCTGATCGTCTTCGCCGTCGTCTTGGTGCTGTTCCTTCCCGCGATGCTGGTGCCGGGGCTCGCCTTCGTGAGCATCCCGTTGGCATGGATCGCAGAGGTGCTTCTCGGCGTCCTGTTCCTGTTCACGACGGTTGCCGCCGTCGATCGCAACCTCAGCGGCGTCGACGCGGTCAAGACGAGCTTCGGTCTCGTGAAGCCCAATTTCGGCACGGTGCTGCTCACCGTGCTCGCGATGCTGGCCATCGCCATCATCGGATCGATCCCGTGCGGGCTCGGCCTGATCGTGGGTATCCCGCTGATCCTGCTCATCCAGGTGTACGCCTGGCGCAGGCTCAGCGGCGGCCAGGTGGCACCGCACACCCCGTAGCAGACCCGAGTTCAACGCCCGCGGCGTACGACAGAAATGTCTGTGCCGCGGGCGTTGTGGTCCGTTCCATCCATTCGAGAAAGTCAGGGCCGCAATGTCAATGCCAAATCAGCCGGGGGACATGTACGGGATGCCTCCGCAGGGTGTGCCCCCGCAAGGTGTGCCTCCGCAAGGAGCCCCGGCGTACGGCGGGTTTCCGCCCCAAGGGCCGCCCGGGTACCCGCCCCAGGGGCCGCCGCCCGGATACCCGCCGCAGGCGCCGCCGCCGGGATACCCTGCGCCCGGGTACCCAGGACAGCCGCAGCCCTACGGTGCCTATCCGATGGACCCGTCGGCGCCATTCGGCCGCGACCCGCTGACCGGGGAGCCGCTGTCGGACAAGTCGGCGATGACTGCCGGTCTGCTGCAGTTCTTCTTCGGTGCGTTCGGCGTCGGACGGTTCTACATCGGATCCACCAACATCGGTGCGATCCAGCTGGGCCTGACCATCCTCGGCATCCTCACGTCCATACTGTTCGTGGGCCTCTTCGTGGTTGCCGGCGTCGGAATCTGGGCTCTGGTGGATGCGGTGATGATGTTCACCCGATCAATTCCCGACAAGTACGGCCGGAAGCTGCGTAACTGAACCAATAGAAGTGGTGGGCCGGGCGCTTCGGCGCCCGCCCCGATAGGCTCGACGCGTTATGAGCGAACAGCGCAAGTGGCACGGTCTGGCCACAAAAGCCATCCACGCCGGTTACCGGCCCGACCCGGGCACCGGAGCCGTCAACACCCCGATCTACGCCAGTTCGACCTTCGCCCAGGACGGCGTTGGCGGGCTGCGCGGTGGATTCGAGTACGCCCGCACCGGCAACCCGACCCGGCAGGCCCTGGAAGCGTCGCTGGCCGCCGTCGAGGAGGCCGCCTACGGGCGGGCCTTCGCCTCGGGTATGGCCGCGACCGACTGTGCCCTGCGCGCTGTGTTGCGGCCGGGCGATCACGTGGTGATCCCCGATGACGCCTACGGCGGCACCTTCCGGCTGATCGACAAGGTGTTCTCGCAGTGGAACATCACCCACACCCCGGTCCCGCTGAGCGACCTGGACGCGGTGCGGTCGGCGCTGACTCCCCGCACCCGGATGATCTGGGTGGAGACTCCGACCAACCCGCTGCTCAGCGTGGCCGACATCGCCGCGATCGTGCAGATCGCTTCGTCGTCGGGCGTCAAGGTGTTGGTGGACAACACGTTTGCGTCGCCTGCGCTGCAGCAGCCGCTGCTGCTGGGCGCCGACATCGTGCTGCATTCGACCACCAAGTACATCGGCGGGCACTCGGACGTGGTGGGCGGTGCGCTGCTGACCAACGACGAGGAACTCGACGCGGCATTCGCTTTCCTGCAGAACGGCGCAGGCGCGGTGCCGGGCCCGTTCGACGCATATCTGACGATGCGCGGGCTCAAGACCTTGGTGCTGCGGATGCGTCAGCACAGCGAAAACGCCGCGCTCATCGCCGAATTCCTCGACGGTCACCCGGCGGTCGAGACCGTGCTGTACCCCGGTCTCGTCAGTCACCCGAACCACGACGTCGCCGCGCGCCAGATGTCCGGATTCGGCGGCATGGTGAGCCTGCAGCTGCGTGGCGGGCCTCGTGCGGCCCGTGAATTGTGCTCGCGTACAGAACTTTTCATTCTCGCCGAGTCGCTCGGCGGGGTGGAGTCGCTGATCGAGTACCCGGGGGCCATGACGCATGCGTCGACCGCGGGCTCGCAGCTGGAGGTGCCCGACAACCTGGTGCGCCTGTCGGTCGGTATCGAGCATCCCGCCGACCTGCTGGCCGATCTGGAGCAGGCCCTCGGCAAGTAACGCCGAGCGGGGAAGCTAGGCCATCAGGGCCGGACGTAGCGCCGACGTCGTCACTGCCAGATTCATCTCCGGCAGTGCCGACGCGGACTCGTCCACCCAGATGCCCGTGGCGATTTCGGTCGACCTGGCGTGCACCCAGCGCCAGCCCCGGTCGTTGAGGCTCAGCACCGCGCCCAGGCCGTCGACCGCATGCAGCAGGCAGATGATCGCGGCGATCGCCGGCACGGGATTGTGGCCGTCGAACAACGCAGCCAGCAGGGCCGCGCGCGCCTGGCTCACCCGGTCCCGGTTGGTCAGCGGCCAGCAATAGACCGGCTTGCCCGGAAAGCCCTTACCGGGCATACGGACTCGGCGGATCTGCCCGAGGCGTTCGAGATGCTGCTCCAGGGCGGGCTGCACATGCTTGCTCAGCTTGGCCACTGCGGTATCGGCCGGGAGCGGACGCCGCTGCAGTAGTTCGAACGCCGGGTCGCCGACCGGATCGGCGGGCCAATCGCCGGCCAGAGCGATCAGCCGACCGGCCTCGATCGGTTCGCCCGCCATCGCGGGCCGGATCCGGCAGGCGTAGGCCAGATCCAGCAGTACCGCCGCGCTGAGTACTTTCTCCCGGCGATGACGGTCAAGCCCGGGCTGCGCGGCTGCGTTGTCCAGCAAAAGCAAGAACAGGTCTTCGGCGATTTGCGCCATTTCCCCGACTGTAGTGCTTCGAACCGGGCAGATGCGTCAGGCGTGGTAGGGCTCGGCGCTGACCAGGGTGACCTTGACGGTGTTGCCGTTCGGCACCGTGTAGGTGCGCGACTCACCGACCTTGGCGTCGATGAGGGCACTGCCCAGCGGTGAGTTGGGGGAGTACACCTCGAGCTTGCCGTCGCTGATGCCCTCCTGGCGGGTGGCGATCAGGAACGTCTCGGTGTCCTTCTTGTCGTCGTCGTAGTAGACCTTGACGACGGAGCCGGGCAGCGCGACACCGGACTGCTTGGGTGCCTCGCCGACCTTGGCGTTGTTGAGCAGCTCCTGCAGCTGACGGATCCGGGCTTCCTGCTGGCCCTGCTCTTCGCGGGCGGCGTGGTAGCCACCGTTCTCGCGCAGGTCGCCCTCTTCGCGACGGTCGTTGATCTCGGCGGCGATCACCGGCCGGTTGGCGATCAGCTGATCCAGCTCCGCCTTCAACCGGTCGAATGCTTCCTGAGTGAGCCAGGTGACCTGTGTGTCGGTCATGTTCTCGCGCTCCTGTCTTCTTGCGGCGCTCGGTTGCGCCTTCCTCGCGTACGAAGTCCTGTGTGTCCGGCCGGGGACGGCGCGTGTATTGCCGCCGGCGTCAGTACCTAACTGAGTGCTAATGCAGCAATACACGGCCCCAGCGAGGAACCGTGTATCGCACAATCGTACCACCGAGCGGCCAACGAATCTTCATTTAATCGCTGTCCGACGTGGGTTGCGAGCGTCAGAATCAGGGCGTTACCAGGTAAGACGGGACGTCGGTTCCGCAGCCGTAGACGTCGCCGATCACGGGGGGTCGGCTGGATTTCACCTCGGCGGTCACCTGCACGACCGTTTGATCGGACGGGGCGACCAGGATTTCCCGTCGGCCGGTCTCGCTGCCGTCGATCGAGCGGGCCCGGACGATGCACACCACCGGCTTCGACGGGTCGGGACGGGTCACCCCGATGGTCACCGACACGGTCTGGTTGTCGATCAGCTCGTAGGCCGAGAGCTCGCCTTTCACCTCTCCGGTGCCCAACCGCTGGAAGGCCACGACCGCGAGGGCCACCCCGGCTGCCACTACCAGGCCGACCAGCGTGAACGTGATCCAGCGCCGGGTCCGGCGGGACATCTGGCGGGATCCGTAGCGGGCGACGGGGCGTTCGATCATCAGAACTGGAACTATAGGGCCAGGCAGATATGTGACCGCAGCCCAGGGACCGGGCTGTTGGGTTGGGTATAGGGATTAGGTAAGAGGACGCCGTAGTTAGATGAAAGCGAAATGAGTGAACTGCGGTTGATGGCGGTGCATGCCCACCCGGACGACGAGTCCAGCAAGGGTGCGGCTACCACCGCGCGCTATGCGGCTGAAGGTGTACGCGTCATGGTCGTGACGCTCACCGGGGGCGAGCGCGGCGACATTCTCAATCCGGCGATGGATCTCCCCGAGGTCCACGGCCGGATCAGTGAGGTGCGCCGCGACGAGATGGCCAAGGCGGCCGAGATCCTCGGCGTCGAGCATCACTGGCTGGGATTCGTCGACTCGGGCCTGCCCGAGGGCGATCCGCTGCCCCCGCTACCCGAAGGCTGTTTCGCGTGTGTGCCGCTCGCCGAGCCGGTCAGCCGCCTGGTCCGGGTCATCCGGGAGTTCCAGCCGCACGTGCTGACCACCTACGACGAGAACGGCGGCTATCCACACCCCGATCACATCCGATGCCACGAGGTGTCGATGGCGGCGTACGAGGCGGCGGCCGACTATCGGCTGTACCCCGAGGCCGGGACCCCGTGGAGCGTGTCGAAGCTGTATTACAACCACGGGTTCCTGCGTCAGCGCATGCAGCTGCTGCAGGACGAGTTCGCCAAGCACGGCCAGGAGGGGCCCTTCGGCAAATGGCTGGAGCACTGGGACCCGGACCACGACATATTCGCCAAGCGGGTCACCACCCGTGTTGAATGCTCGAAGTACTTCAGTCAGCGCGACGACGCGCTGCGCGCGCACGCGACCCAGATCGACCCGAAAGGCGACTTCTTCCATGCGCCGATCGAGTGGCAGCAGCGGCTGTGGCCGACTGAGGAGTTCGAGTTGGCGCGGTCGCGCGTGCCGGTGAATCTGCCGGAAGACGACCTGTTCACCGGGATTGAGAGATGATCGACACATTGACCGCAGTGGTCACACTGCTCGCCGACGAGCCGCGCAACACCGGACCCGAGTTCGGTAAGGCGACGCCGCTCGGCTTGCTCGTCACGGTGGCGCTGCTGGTCGGAACCTTCGCGTTGGTCTGGTCGATGAACCGGCATCTGCGCAAGCTGCCCGAGTCCTTCGACCGCGAGCACCCCGAGCCCGATCAGGCGGCCGACGAGGGCACCGCCGACGGCGACGGTGACGCGGTGAACAGCGCTCCCGACGACCCGCAAGGTCAGTCACGTGAGCCGGGTGGCGGGTAACACTCTCGGCGGGTCCACCAGCCCGTACCTCCGCCAGCACGCCGACAATCCGGTGTATTGGCGAGAGTGGACGCCCGAGGCGCTTGCCGAAGCCGCCTCGCGCGACGTCCCCATCCTGCTGTCCATCGGCTACGCGGCGTGTCACTGGTGCCATGTGATGGCGCACGAATCGTTCGAGGACCCAGATGTGGCGGCGGTGCTCAACGACGGCTTCGTCTGCATCAAGGTCGACCGCGAGGAGCGCCCCGACCTCGACGCGGTCTACATGAACGCCACCGTCGCGCTGACCGGGCAGGGTGGCTGGCCCATGACGTGCTTCTTGACCCCTGATGGGCGGCCGTTCTTCTGCGGGACCTACTACCCGAAGCTCGGGTTCCTGCAACTGCTGGACGCGGTCGCCGAAACCTGGCGGGATCGGCGCGACGAGGTCGAGCGGGCCTCGGATCAGATTGCCACCGAACTGCGGTCGATGTCGGCCGGGCTGCCGGGTGGCGGGGCGCCGGTGGGACCGGAACTGTGCGATCACGCCGTGGCCGCGGTGTTGCATGACGAGGACGAGACGTACGGAGGCTTCGGCGGCGCCCCGAAGTTCCCGCCCTCGGCGTTGTTGGAAGGGCTGCTGCGCCACCACGAACGCACCGGATCCGAGCCGGCCCTGGCTGCGGTGCGGCGCACGTGCACGGCGATGGCCCGCGGCGGCATCTACGACCAGCTGGCCGGTGGTTTCGCCCGCTACAGCGTCGACCCGCACTGGGTGGTGCCACATTTCGAGAAGATGCTCTACGACAACGCGTTGCTGCTGCGGGCCTACGGGCACCTGGCGCGTCGCACCGGAGACCCGTTGGCGCGCAGGGTGGCCGGCGAGACGGCCGCGTTCATCATGTCGGACCTGGGTGCCGGCGGGATGTTCACCTCGTCGCTGGACGCCGACGCGGGTGGCCGCGAAGGCCTGACCTACGTGTGGACGCCTGCCGAACTGCGCTCAGTCCTCGGAGATGACGACGGGGCCTGGGCCGCTTCACTTTTCGGGGTGACCGCGGGCGGGACGTTCGAGCACGGTGCCTCGGTGCTGCAACTGCATCGCGATCCCGACGACGCGGCGCGGTTTCAGTCGGTGCGTGCGGCGTTGTCGGCGGCCCGCGCGCTTCGGCCTCAGCCGGCCCGCGACGACAAGGTGGTGACTGCCTGGAACGGACTGGCCATCACCGCGCTGGCCGAAGCTTCGGTGGCCCTGGATCAAGCCGAATTCCTGTCTGCGGCACAAGATTGCGCGCGCCGGATACTTGACCTGCATGTGGTGAACGGTCGGCTGCGTCGTGCGAGTCTCGGTGGCCGGGTGGGGGAGAGTGCGGCCATCCTGGAAGACCATGCGGCACTGGCCACCGCGTTACTGACGCTCTACCAGCTCACTGGATTCGGGCTGTCCGAGGCGGTCGACCTGTTGGATGTTGCTCTCGACCATTTCGCCGATCCCGATCAGCCCGGCCGCTGGTTCGACACGGCCGACGACGCCGAGAAACTCATGGTGCGTCCCGCCGACCCGATCGACGGCGCCACGCCGTCGGGCGCTTCGCTGATCGCCGAGGCGCTGCAGGCGGCCGGCTATCTGACCGGGTCTGCGCGTTATGTGGATGCGGCACAGGCGACGTTGTCGTCGGCCACGCCGGTCCTGGCGCGTGCGGCCCGGTCCGGCGGGCACTGGCTGGCGGTCGCGGAGGCCCAGGTGCGCGGACCGATCCAGATCGCGGTGGCGGGCGATCCGGCGTCGCCGCTGTTGGCCGCCGCGCGCCGATTGGCGCCCGGTGGGGCGCTGGTCGTCGGGGGCCGCGTCGACTCGTCACCGCTGCTTCAGGGGCGTGACCGGGTGGACGGCGCCGACGCCGCCTACGTGTGTCGGGGCACGGTGTGCGACCTGCCCGTCACCACCGTCGGGGACCTCGCTGTCTCGCTGGGTGGTGATCCCGCAGACGGCGGAACTGGCGCCGTGTAGCCTCGCGGCCATGCCCAACGCCGAGCAAATCACCCAGACCGTCAACCGCTACCTCGAATTGGTCGGCAGCGGAACCGCTGACGAGATCGCCGAGCTGTACGCGGACGACGCCACCGTCGAGGATCCGGTGGGCGGCGGTGAGGTCCACATCGGGCGCGCCGCCATCCGCGGCTTCTACGCCAACGTCGAGAACGTCAAGGGCAAGGCCGAGCTGGTGACGCTGCGGGTGGCCGGCCACGAGGCCGCGTTCCATTTCCGGCTGACACTGGACTTCGGCAGCAGCAGCATGCGGATCGAACCCATCGACGTGATGGTGTTCAACAGTGAGGGCAAGATCACGTCGATGAAGGCCTACTGGTCGCAGGCGGACGCCGTCACGCTGTAGTCGTTGTCGAGGGCCCCGCATCGCTTCGGTGATGCGGGGCTTTCGCGTGTCAGCAGCGTGCGTCAGAAGACGGCGAACCACATCGCGATGTAATGGCAGATCGCCGCGACCGCCGTGCAGGCGTGGAAGAACTCGTGATGGCCGAACGTGGTCGGCCAGGGGTTGGGCCACTTGAGCGCGTAGAGCACGCCGCCGATGCTGTAGAGCGCGCCGCCGACGATCAGCAGCACCACCGCGGCCACCCCGGCGCCGTGCATGATCGGCCCGATGAACCAGGCCGCGACCCAGCCGAGCAGGATGTAGAGCGGTACGCCGAGCCAGCGTGGCGCCGACGGCCAGAACATCTTGAGCAGCACGCCCGCGATCGCCCCACCCCAGACGATCCAGAACAGCACCATGCCTTTGGATTCGGGCAGGGCCAACAGCGCGAACGGGGTGTAGCTGCCGGCGATGAAAATGAAGATCATCGAGTGATCGAGGCGCTTCATCCATTTGCGCGCGTTCGCAGATTTCCAATTCACCCGGTGATAGGTGCCGCTCACGGTGAACATCGCCACAATCGTGAACGTGTAGAGCAGCGTGGCCAG
Organism: Mycolicibacterium porcinum; assembly: GCA_001942045.1. Classification (GTDB taxonomy): domain Bacteria; phylum Actinomycetota; class Actinomycetes; order Mycobacteriales; family Mycobacteriaceae; genus Mycobacterium; species Mycobacterium porcinum_A. The sequence goes on along the minus strand of MSTD01000018.1, from coordinate 98,436 downwards.
CCCGGCTCGGGTGGACTCCACCGACCACGAAACCGACACCAGGGCGGCGCCGGCGATGAACGCCACAACCGCCGAATACACGTGGATCCAGCCGCGGGCGCGCGGCTTGCCGAGGAACTGCGCGACGCCGTCGGCGACCGCCTCGGGCAAGTCCTCGGCGGGCCGGCTCAGCGCGGCCGCTGAACGGTAGGGCTTGGTGCTACCCGTCGGCGCGGTCATGTCACCTCCATTGAGAAACCATGGTGTACCCCGACGCTCACAGTAGTCTGGACTCTCGTGGACATCATTCCCCCGCGGCTCAAGGAACCGGCCTATCGGCTCTACGAGATGCGGTTGCGTCAGGAACTGGCGCAGTCCAGATCCGAACTGCCCCGCCACATCGCGGTGCTGTGCGACGGCAACCGCCGCTGGGCGCGTGACGCAGGTTACGACGATGTCAGCATCGGCTACCGGATGGGCGCGGCCAAGATCGCCGAGATGCTGCGCTGGTGCCAGGCCGCCGGCATCGAGATGACGACGGTATACCTGCTGTCGACCGAGAATCTGCAGCGCGACCCCGAAGAGCTTTCCGCCCTGCTCGAGATCATCACCGATGTGGTCGAGGAGATCTGCGCCCCGACGAACACCTGGACGGTGCGCACCGTCGGCGACCTCGAACTGTTGGGGGAGGAGCCGGCCCGGCGGCTGCGCGAGGCCGTCGAATCGACCAACGGCAGGGGCGGAAAGTTCCACGTGAACGTCGCCGTCGCCTACGGCGGCCGCCAGGAGATCGTCGACGCCGTGCGCTCGCTGCTGTCGAAGGAGCTGGCCAACGGCGCCACCGCCGAGCAACTCGTCGAAGCCGTCACCGTCGACGGGATCTCGGAGAACCTTTACACCTCAGGCCAACCCGACCCGGATCTCGTGATCCGTACCTCGGGTGAGCAACGGCTGTCCGGATTCCTGTTGTGGCAGAGCGCATATTCGGAGATGTGGTTCACCGAGGCGTACTGGCCCGCCTTCCGGCGCGTCGACTTCCTGCGCGCACTACGCGATTACACGGCTCGGCATCGTCGCTTCGGACGATAGATTCTGCTCTTCGCGCAAGCGCTCATCGGTACCTTCTGCTCTTCGCGCAAGCGCTCATCGGTACCTTCTGCTCTTCGCGCAAGCGCTCATCGGTACCTTCTGCTCTTCGCGCAAGCGCTCATCGGTACCTTCTGCTCTTCGCGCAAGCGCTCATCGGTACCTTCTGCTCTTCGCGCAAGCGCTCATCGGTACCTTCTGCTCTTCGCGCAAGCGCTCATCGGTACCTTCTGCTCTTCGCGCAAGCGCTCATCGGTACCTTCTGCTCTTCGCGCAAGCGCTCATCGGTACCTTCTGCTCTTCGCGCAAGCGCTCATCGGTACCTTCTGCTCTTCGCGCAAGCGCTCATCGGTACCTTCTGCTCTTCGCGCAAGCGCTCATCAGTACCTTCTGCTCTTCGCGCAAGCGCTCATCGCCGTGCCACACTTGACCCATGGCTGCGCTGTCGGCAGTGGTCTTCACGCTCAGCTGGTGGCTGGGGCTCTACCTGCTTGCCCGCGACCCGCGTAAACCCGTCCTCGTCCTCGCGGCGATCGGGCTGACCAGCTTCGCGGCCGTCGTCGCGCTCGACGCGGTCCGACTGGTCACCGGCTCGGAGGTGCTCAGCCGCATCGAGATCTATCTGGTGGCGCTGCCGGGTATCGCCTGGTTCGCGGTGATGGTCGAACTTGCCCGGCCGGCCGATACGTTCCGTTCCCGGGCGGGCGAGATCGCTGCGATCTTCGCTGTCGCGGTACTGGCCTTCGCCGGCGCGGGGCTCGCGGGCAGCGTCGACGGACCATTGCGGACCGGGCACTGGGTGATGTTCGCGGTGATCTCGCTGTCCTCGCTGGGCGCCATGATCAAGGCCGTGGTCGGCGGCGCGAAACCTGGGTCGGTCGTCGGCTTCATCATCGTCGCGACGCTGTTCTTCGCGCTGGGCAACGCAATCCTGGTGATCCCGCTCGGGTTGGTGCCCAGCTGGCTGGCCCTGGCCTCCACCGGATTCGACGTGGCGCTGCTCGGTGTGGCGGTCGCGATCTGGGACGCCTTCGACGAAGGCCAGGCGTTGCGTGCCGACATGCGACGCTCGATCATCGGCACGCTGGTGATCGCGGTTCCGTTCGCGGCCCAGGCACTGATCGGGATGGCCGTGCTCGACGCCGGGGCCGGCCGCACCGTCATGACCATCCTGTTGTTCACCAGCCTGGCCGTCGCAGTCGGCGTGGAGGTGCTGGCCGATCCGCTGGCGGGGTTGTTCGACCGGCTGGCCTTCTCGCGGTCCCCGGACCTTCGCGCTGACCGCGAGGCGCTGCGCCAGACCGAAGCCGCGCTGCCGCTGCGCTCGGATCATCCGCTGGGCGGCGTCGACGACGAGGCCTTCGTCCGGCTCACCCGGCGTGCCCTCGGCCACTACGGCGACCTGTCGAAGTTGGTCGCCAGCCCGCTGACGGCGCTACCCGCCATCGACACCCGGCTGGCGCAACGCGGGGCGCCGGACCAGCCGCTGGAACGGGCCAACGAACTCAAGGCGCTGCTGGCCGACCGCATCGCCGCGCTCAAACCCCGCGACGGTGGCGACTTCGGAACCACCGAGCAGTGGCGCCACTACAACTCGCTGTATTTCCCCTACGTCGTCGGCGTCCGCGCCTACGCGCAGAACGCCACCGCCGCCGGACTCGACCCGGTCGCGCGGCAGGCCTGGCAGTGGTTCGTCACCGAGGTGCCACAACGGTCACTGCACAACTGGCAGAACGCCGCGGCGCGTGTCATCGCCGCGGACCTGCGCGGCGACCTCGCACCGATGGCCGGTTCGGCCGGCCGCTAGATTTCCCGTCCCAAAACCGCGCTGACCTGGGCTTGGCAGTGCTTGGCAGTGTTTGGCGTCGATCTGGCAGCGCCTGATGAGCAGTGTCGGAGGTGTTCCACCCATCGACACCCTCATCGCCGAGGAGCCCGACATGACCGCGATCCTGAACCGACCCCAGACCGACTCGACTGCCGGAGCGGCCACGGACGATTTCCTGCTGCGGTTCGCCCTGCGCGCTGACGCCACGGTGTGTGCCGGCGTCGGCCTGCTGGTCGCCATGGCTGCCGATCAGCTGGCCCGCATCGCGGGCCTTTCGGCCACCGCGGGCTGGTTCGTCGGTGCCGCCCTGGTCGGCTACGGCGCCCTGCTGTACGCCCTGGCCGGGGCCACACGGGTCCGCCGCGTCGGCATCGCGGTCCTCGCCGGCAATGTGGCCTTCGCGCTCATCGCCGTCGTCGCCATCGTCACCGGCTGGTTGGCACTGACCGGGACCGGCAGCGAGCTGGTACTCGGATTCGTCGGCGCCACCGTCGTGCTGGCCTGGCTGCAATACCGCGGAGTGCGCCGTCTGGCGTGACTCCTTCCCGAGCCGGTGCGGGGTGCCCGGCGGAAGAGGTTACGGCGAGTATCCCCGCACCGTGCTCCAGACCTTCAGTGCAGCACCAGAAATCACCACCAGAGAGAAGGAGAATCATGTCCGCCATCACCGCCGCCGGATACACCGGCACCGGGAAGTCAACGGATTCGCTGCTGCGCCTGGCCATGCGGCTCGACGCAGTCCTCGTCGGTATCAGCGGGATCGCGCTGCTGGCCGCGGCCGGGTGGTTCGCCGATCTCACCGGCCTGCCGAAGTCCGTCGAGTACGGCGTCGGCATCTTCTCGGTCGGCTACGGCATCGCTGTGTTCGCGTTGGCCGGGATTGAGCGGGTGCGGCCCGCCGGGATCGGCACGGTGATCGCCAACGCGGCCTGCACGGTGATCGCCCTGGTGGCAGTGTTCACCATGGCGCTGACCACCGCGGGCGTGGTGGCCGTCATCGGTACCGGCATCTACACGCTGGCGATGGCCGAACTGCAGTACGTCGGGGTCAAGCGGATCCCGGCCTGATCGGTCACCGGCAAAGCGCCCAGAGCCCGAAGGGTTCTGGGCGCGGTGGTGTGTGGCCGATAATCGTCGGGTGGAATTGCACTGGGCGCCAGAGCACACCGAACGGCTGCGGACGGTACGTGTCGGCTGGGATGGAACCGAAGTGGGGGCACCGTGTTTCCCACCGGACTGGGAGACCGAGCCGGCCGACCTCGATCTGCTGCGCATCGCCACCGGGTTCGGTGCCTGTGCTGCAGGCGAATACCCTTACGACCGCCCGCCTGCCGACCACGAGTACTCGTTCTTCGTCGAGAAACATCCGGACTCGGGACCGTTCGGCTTCACCGATCAGCACCGCACCTTGCTGGCGCACATGAGCTGGGAACTGTCCGATCCGTATGTCGACGAGGACGTGCCGGGCTGTGATCCCAAGCGGCCGTACGGCGACTTCACCTTCTACCAACTGGAGATGGCGTTGCACCTGGGGTTGATCCCGCCGAAGAAACCCGAGGGCGAGGACCCGATGACGCCCGAACTGGTCACCGCGATGACCGAACTGCACCAACGCATGCAGCCCGCACTTCAGGTGTTCCTGCACCACTTCGTGATCGCCGACGGTGAACGATTCGTGGGCAACGAGTGGGGAGGCTGGGAGCGCGCCTGAGCGGTTCAGTCAGAGCTTGCGCAGTCGCAGCCGGTTGATCGAGTGGTCGGCATCCTTGCGTAGCACCAGGGTGGCCCGCGGCCGGGTCGGCAGGATGTTCTCGATCAGGTTGGGCCGGTTGATCGAATGCCAGATGTCGCGTGCGGCGAACACGGCCTGCTCATCGGTCAGCGTCGAGTAGTGGTGGAAGTGCGAGGCCGGATCGGCGAACGCCGTGGAGCGCATGGTCAGGAATCGCGAGATGTACCACTGCTCGATGTCCTCGATGCGCGCGTCGACGTAGACCGAGAAGTCGAACAGGTCCGAGACCATCAGCGCCGGCCCGGTCTGAAGGACGTTGAGGCCCTCCAGGATCAGGATGTCGGGGTGTCGTACCACCTGCTTCTCGCCGGGCACGATGTCGTAGAGCAGGTGTGAGTACACCGGCGCGCAGACCTCGTCGGCGCCGGATTTCACTGCGGTGACGAACCGCATCAGTGCGCGCCGATCGTAGCTCTCCGGAAAACCCTTGCGGTGCATGAGGTTCCGACGGTTGAGCTCCTTGTTCGGATAGAGGAATCCGTCGGTGGTGACCAGGTCGACCCGGGGATGATGACCCCAGCGGGCCAATAGGGCCTGCAGCACACGTGCGGTGGTCGATTTCCCGACCGCCACGCTGCCCGCGACCCCGATGACGAACGGCACCGGTCGGTCCGGATTCTGCTGCGGCTCACCGAGGAACTCCGCCGTCGCGGCGAACAACCGCTGCCGCGCGGCCACCTGAAGGTGGATCAACCGGGCCAGCGGCAGGTAGACCTCTTCGACTTCGAGAATGTCGAGTTTCTCGCCCATACCCCGCAGGCGCAGCAGTTCGTCCTCGGTGAGTTTCAGCGGTGTCGACATGCGTAGTGCACGCCATTGACTTCGGTCGAACTCCACATAGGGGCTCGGCTCGCTCGGCCGCGGCATTCGGTCAGTCTTACATTTACGGTTGTGGGCATGGCTAACGGGATGGGGAAAACGGCAGAAACGGCGGGACTGATCCGCGAGTATCTGCTTCTCGGACTGCGCTTCGACCGCGTCGAGGACGGCTACGTCGACTCCTTCACCGGCGACCCGCAGCTGCGACGCGCGGTCGAGAACGAGCCACCGCCCGACCCGGCCGATCTGGCCCGCCAGGCCGACCGGCTGCTGACCCAGATTCCCGACGACCTCGACCGCGACCGCGCCGAGTACATCGCCGCGCATCTGCGCGCGCTCAACTGCGCGGGCCGCAAGTTCGCCGGTGAGCAGGTCGGTTTCGTCGACGAGGTGCAGGCCTACTTCGACGTGCGGATCAGCAAGGGCGACCCGGAGAAGTATCACCAGGCGCACGCCAAACTGGACGACGCCCTGGGTGGCAGCGGGCCACTGGCCGAGCGGATCCAGGCGCACCGCAGCGGAGACGAGATCCCGCCGGCCCGGCTCGAGGAGTGCATCCACGCGTTCTCGTCGGCCCTGCGCGACAAGGTCCGCGCCGCGTACCCGCTGCCGGAGACCGAGACGATCACCTATGAGGTGGTCACCGACAAGCCGTGGTCGGGCTTCAACTACTACCTGGGCGACTACAAGTCCACCGTCGCGGTCAACGCCGACCTCAAACAGCAGATGGCCAACCTGCCCCGGTTGGTGGCCCACGAGTCCTACCCCGGCCACCACACCGAGCACTGCCGGAAGGAAGCCGGCCTGGTGGCCCGCGACAACCAACTGGAGCAGACGATCTTCCTCGTCAACACCCCGCAATGCCTGATGGCCGAGGGGCTGGCCGATCTGGCCCTGTATGCCATCGTCGGGCCCGGCTGGGGCGCGTGGGCCGCCGACATCTACGCCGACCTCGGGCTGCGGTTCGACGGGGAACGCGCCGAGGCCATCTCGGAGGCCATGGCCGGGCTTGCCGACGTGCGCCAGGACGCGGCGTTGATGCTGCACGACGAACATCGCGACGTCGACGAGGTCGTCGAGTTCCTCAAACGCTGGCTGCTCGTCGGCGACGACCGGGCCAGGCAGACACTGCGCTTCCTGTCCTCGCCGTTGTGGCGGGCCTACACCAGCACCTACATCGAGGGCTACCGGCTGCTGCGCGGGTGGTTGGACGCCCGGCCCGATGGCGTGACGCTGACCCAGCGCTTCGGCCGGCTGCTCGACGAGCCGCTGATCCCGTCGACGCTGCGGGCTTAGGGCGAGGCCTCTCGGAGCCTTTTAGCAAACTCGACAGCTCGATTTCGATGCCGCGCTCCGGCTCTGTGACCTTTTGCTCGCCAGTGTTGGAGGTTGCACTGCGTCGCCGGTATGACCCGGGTCTCAACTGCTTGAATCGCCTGGTTACCCGTCGGTAACATTGTTGCTAGTGGGCCCGGCGTCCGAGCCGGGTCGGGCAAAGGAAATGACCATGGCAGCAACAGCGGGAAGAATCGACAAGATCAAGCGCGTGGCCGGCGTCAGCGTGGCCGCGGGTGCGATAGCCCTCGCCGGCATTTTCGGCCCGGCCGCAGTGGCCAATGCCAGTCCCGTCACGAAGGTCGGCAGCGATCCCGTGGCGCCGGCCAAACCTGGCGGCAACAAAGCCCCCTTCACCAAAGTCGGTAGCGATCCAGTGACATCCGCCATCTCCGGCGTCGCCGGCGCGTCCGGGCTGCCCGGTGGCGCTGAGGTGCCGCCCCTGGTCAGCCCGTGGCCCGGCGGTGCCTGGGCCGGCCACGACTGGAGCAAGGGATATCCCGGCGGCGGCTTCGCCAACGGAAAGGGCGGCGGCGCGGCCATTCACGGCAAAGCCGGCGGTGCGTGGAACCACAGCGATTGACCTGACACTCTGATGAGTCAGGCGGACCTTGTCGACCGCCTGACTCAACTGCTTTTGCTGGGAATTGCTCTGTCGATCGACGCCCGCGTCGGCTGAAGGTATGTCGAGGCAGCCGGTCCGTATCCCGAAATAGCGGTTGAAAGCGCAAGTATTGACGTTGATTTGGGTCGTCGCGAGTCGACAGACCGCGTTGCCCAGGTGCTTGATCGCCTCGGTGGTCGAAGCGTAACGTGTTTGCTGAGCATTACGACGACGAAGCCGGGCGGCGCCAGGGGGTCGAAATGGTTGCAACAGGGACGAACTCGAACCGAGTCAAACTGATAGGTGCAATCGCGGCAGCAGGCTCATTGGGGCTGGCCGCGGTCATCGGCACCGCCGGGCTGGCGGGCACCGATCCGGGGTCATCTATGAATGGCGAGCCGATGGCCGCGCCCACGACTTCTGTCACGATTCCGTGGCCCGGCGGCGCGTGGGCTGGGCACGACTGGAGCAAGGGATGGCCCGGTGGCGGTTATGCCAATGGCAAAGCCGGCGGCGCCTTCTCCAGGGGCCAAGCTGGTGGCGCTTGGAACCACACCGACGAGTGATCTGCCGCTGATCCCGTCGACATCGCGTCCCGGCCCGGGCCAACCCGGCCCGGGACCGTCGAGCTGACCCGCCCCGACTAGGCTGAATGCCATGGCAGCAGACTCGTCATCCACCTTGCCCGCGGCTTCCGGCGCTGATTACGCCGACACCTCAAGCGCCGCCTACCAGGCCGCACTGCAGGTCATCGAATCCGTCGAGCCGCGGGTCGCCGCAGCCACCCGCAAAGAGCTTGCCGATCAACGTGATTCGCTCAAGCTGATCGCCAGCGAGAACTACGCCTCGCCGGCCGTGCTGCTCACCATGGGCACCTGGTTCTCCGACAAGTACGCCGAGGGCACCGTCGGACACCGCTTCTACGCGGGCTGCCAGAACGTGGACACCGTCGAGGCGCTGGCCGCCGAGCACGCCCGCGAACTGTTCGGCGCCCCTTACGCCTACGTCCAGCCGCACTCCGGAATCGACGCCAATCTCGTTGCCTACTGGGCCATCCTGGCCACCAAGGTGGAGGCCCCCGGCCTGGCCGAGCTCGGCGCCAAGCACGTCAACGATCTGTCCGAGGCGGACTGGGAGACCCTGCGCAACAAGCTGGGCAACCAGCGTCTGCTCGGCATGTCCCTGGACGCCGGCGGACACCTGACCCACGGCTTCCGGCCCAACATCTCGGGCAAGATGTTCCACCAGCACAGCTACGGGACCAACCCCGAGACGGGATTCCTGGACTACGACGCGGTGGCCGCCGCCGCCCGCGAGTTCAAGCCGTTGATCCTGGTGGCCGGCTACTCGGCTTACCCGCGCCGGATCAACTTCGCCAAGATGCGCGAGATCGCCGACGAGGTCGGCGCCACCCTGATGGTCGACATGGCGCACTTCGCCGGCCTGGTCGCGGGCAAGGTGTTCACCGGTGACGAGAACCCGGTGCCGCACGCCCACGTCACCACGACCACCACGCACAAGTCACTGCGCGGCCCGCGTGGCGGCATGGTGCTGGCCACCGAGGAGTTCGCCCCGGCCGTGGACAAGGGCTGCCCGATGGTGCTCGGCGGGCCGCTGAGCCACGTCATGGCGGCCAAGGCCGTCGCGCTGGCCGAGGCGCGCCAGCCGGCGTTCCAGGCCTATGCCCAGCAGGTCGCCGACAACGCCCAGGCGCTGGCCGACGGCTTCGTCAAGCGTGATGCAGGCCTGGTCACCGGGGGCACCGACAACCACCTGGTGCTGCTCGACGTGCGGTCGTTCGGCCTGACCGGCCGTCAGGCCGAGTCGGCCCTGCTGGACGCGGGCGTTGTCACCAACCGCAACGCCATCCCGGCCGACCCCAATGGCGCCTGGTACACCAGCGGCATCCGGCTGGGCACCCCGGCGCTGACCAGCCGCGGATTCGGCGCCGACGACTTCGACCGGGTGGCCGAACTGATCGTCGACGTCCTGTCCAACACGCAGCCCGAGGGCACCTCTAAAGCCAAGTACAAGCTGGCCGACGGAACCGCCGAGCGCGTGCACGCGGCCTCGGCCGAGCTGCTCGACGCCAACCCGCTGTACCCGGGCCTGACCCTCTGATCGTCTTCTGGGTCGGGCCGGTGTGACACACGGCGGCCCGACTTTTAGAAACATGTAAACCCGGGTTACAGTTACCTCATGGCACAGAAACCTGTCGCTAATGCGCTGACCTTGGAGCTCGAGCCCGTCGTCGAGGCCGAGCTGCGTCGTCACCTGGATACCGAAGTGCTCTGGTACGCGCACGATTACGTGCCGTTCGACCAGGGCGAGAACTTCGCCTTCCTCGGTGGCCAGGACTGGGATCCGTCGCAGGTGACGCTGCCCAAGAACGTCACCGACGCCTTGGAGATCCTGCTGATCACCAAGGACAACCTGTCCGGCTACCACCGCGAGCTCGTCGAGCACTTCATCCTCGAGGACAAGTGGGGCCGCTTCCTGGGTCGCTGGACCGCCGAGGAGCACCTGCACGCCGTCGCGCTGCGTAACTACCTCGTCGTCACCCGCGAGATCGACCCGACGGCCAACGAGGACGTCCGCGTCGAGCACGTGATGAAGGGCTACCGCGCCGACAGCTACAGCCAGATCGAGACGCTGGTGTTCATGGCGTTCTTCGAGCGCGCGCATGCGGTGTTCACCCGCAATCTGCGGGCGCAGATCGCCGAGCCGGTGCTGGGTTCGATGATCGACCGCATCGTGGTCGACGAGGAGCGCCACGAGCTGTTCTTCGCCAATCTGGTGTCACACCTGCTGGGCACCCATCGTGACGAGACCGTCGAGGCCATCGCGGCCAGGGCCCGCGAACTTGACGTGATCGGCGCGGACATCGACGCCTACCAGGACAAGGTCGCGCTGGTGGCCGAGGCCGGCATCTTCGACAGGGCCGCATTGGCGCAGGTCATCTCCGACCGGATCACCGCCTGGGGACTGGCTGACGAGCCGCGGCTCCAGGAGTTCATCAACACGTAACGCGCCGGGCGCCATTCCCGCGGCGCGCCAGCCAGCAACCCCGCCACCGCGGGAGTAGCGTCGAATCCGATGGCTAGCGACATGCTCTGCTGTCCGGACGGTACCGATCGGGTTTTCGACGAAAGGACCGGCTCCGGTCCTGGTGCCGCAGTGTCCACCGAGAAACTCGTGTGGGGCCGCGCGGGTTCTAGGAGCGCCACGTGACTGATACTCCTGTCCGTACCTATGTGCTCGACACATCCGTGCTGCTGTCCGATCCATGGGCATGCACCCGGTTCGCCGAGCATGAAGTGGTGGTCCCGCTGGTCGTGATCAGCGAGCTGGAGGCCAAACGGCACCACCACGAGCTGGGCTGGTTCGCCCGGCAGGCGCTACGGATGTTCGATGATCTGCGTCTTGAGCACGGTCGGCTGGATCAGCCGATTCCTGTTGGCGCAGAAGGCGGTACGTTGCAGGTCGAATTGAATCACATCGACCCGTCGGTGTTGCCCACCGGGTTCCGCACCGAGACCAACGACACCCGGATCCTCGCATGCGCGGCGAACCTCGCCGCGGAGGGGAAGCACGTCACGCTGGTGAGCAAGGACATCCCGCTACGCGTCAAAGCCGGCGCGGTAGGCCTTGCCGCCGACGAGTACCACGCGCAGGATGTCGTCGTCTCCGGCTGGACCGGAATGACCGAATTCGATGTGGCGGCAGAAGATATCGACACCCTCTTCGCCGAAGGTGAGATCGACCTCGCCGAGGCTCGGGATCTGCCCTGCCACACCGGAATTCGGTTGCTGGGTGGGAGTTCGTCGGCGCTCGGTAGGGTCAATGCCGAGAAGCGGGTTCAGCTGGTGCGTGGCGATCGCGAAGTGTTCGGCCTCCGGGGAAGGTCAGCCGAACAGCGCGTCGCCCTCGATCTGCTGCTCGATGAATCCGTCGGCATCGTGTCGCTCGGCGGCAAGGCCGGCACCGGCAAATCCGCGCTGGCCCTGTGCGCCGGCCTGGAAGCGGTGCTGGAACGCCGAACTCAGCGCAAGGTCGTGGTGTTCCGTCCGCTGTATGCGGTCGGTGGACAGGATCTCGGCTACCTGCCGGGCAGCGAGAGCGAGAAGATGGGGCCGTGGGCCCAGGCCGTCTTCGACACCCTCGAAGGGTTGGCCAGCCCGGCGGTGCTGGAGGAAGTGCTCGCCCGAGGAATGTTGGAAGTGCTTCCGCTGACCCATATTCGGGGTCGGTCCCTGCACGACTCGTTCGTGATCGTCGACGAGGCGCAATCGCTGGAGCGCAACGTCTTGCTGACGGTGCTGTCGCGGCTGGGGGCAGGCTCGCGGGTGGTGCTCACCCACGATGTGGCCCAGCGCGACAACTTGCGGGTGGGCCGCCACGATGGCGTCGCGGCGGTGATCGAGAAGCTCAAGGGTCACCCGCTGTTCGCCCACATCACGCTGCAGCGCAGCGAGCGCTCGCCGATCGCCGCGCTGGTCACCGAGATGCTGGAGGAGTTCAGCCCCGGCGCCCTGCCCTGACATGAGCGATTTGTGCACCTCCTGTAACGGTGGGAGTTACGGGAGGTGCACAAATCGCCAGCCGGTAGGCTGCCGGGGTGGCGAGGCTCCCCAACAGTCAGGCATGGCGGTGGACCGTAGTCGGCGTGACCGCCGCGGTCGTGGTCCTGGTGGTGGGGGTGCTGACCGGCCATATCCGCCGGGACGACCCGGATGACGTGGACTGTTCCAAGGAGCGCTGCGTCGCGCTGACCTTCGACGACGGGCCCGGCCCGTACACCGACCGGCTGCTGCAGATCCTCAAGGACAACGACGCCAAGGCCACGTTCTTCCAGATCGGCAACAAGGTCGCCGCCAATCCCGAGGGGGCCAAGCGGGTGGTCGAGGCCGGGATGGAACTCGGCAGCCACACCTGGGAACACCCGAACATGACCACCATCCCGCCCGGGGAGATCCCGGCGCAGTTCAGCAAGGCCAGTGACGCCATCGAGGCCGCGACGGGCCAGCGGCCGAAGCTGGTGCGCACCGCCGGCGGGCTGATCAACGACCAAGTGCTGGCCGAGGCCCGCAAGCAGGGTTTGGCCGACATCAACTGGGACGTCATCCCGTTCGACTGGGCCAACGACGCCAACACCGCCGCGACGCGCTACATGCTGATGACGCAGATCAAGCCCAACAGCGTCGTCCTGTTCCACGACACCTACTCGTCGACCGTGGACCTGGTGTACCAGTTCATCCCGGTGCTCAAGGCCAACGGCTACCACCTGGTGACCGTCAGCCACATGCTCGGTGAGCGCGAGCCCGGCACCAGCTACGGCAGCCGGGAGAACGGCCCGCCCGTGCCACCGGCCGAGGCGCTCAAGGACATCCCGCCCGAGGAGATCCCGTCGTTGCCCGCGACACCGTCGCCCGCGCCGATGCCGAATTTCCCGATCACCGACATCCCGGGCGCGAATTCGGGAGGCCCCAACAACGGGGCGTGAGACGTACATCGCGTCGGTTTGAGGACCAAAGACCCTAACCGGCGGGCCCGGGCATGACGAGGCTTGAAGCATGCCCGACACGATGTTCGACACAGCGACCCTCACCCGTGCGGTGCAGCTGGCATCGCGCGCGCCGTCCCTGCACAACACCCAGCCGTGGCGGTTGGTGGCCGAAGGTGACTGCCTGCACCTGCATCTCGACCCATACCGGGTGGTGACCGCGACGGACCGGTCCGCACGTGAAGCGGTCATCAGCTGTGGTGTGCTGCTGGACCACCTGCGGGTCGCCATGGCCGCGGCCGGGTGGGCTACCGCCGTCGACCGCTTTCCCAATCCCAATGACCTGGATCATCTGGCGACGCTGCAGTTCTCGCCGATGGACTTCGTCACCGAGGCCCACCGCCGAAGGGCCGACGCGATCCTGGCTCGACGTACCGACCGGCTGCCGATGGCCGCGTACGCGGACTGGGATGCCTTCGAGGTCCTGCTGCGCACGCGGCTGGCCGAGGGCCCGGTGCATCTCGACGTGCTGGCCGAAGACATGCGCTCGAGGGTGGCCGAGGCTGCCGAGCTGACCGAGTCGCTGCGACTCTACGATTCCGGATACCACGCCGAACTAGCTTGGTGGACAACACCGTTCGCAACCGAAGACGGTATCCCGCAGAGCTCCCTGGTCTCGGCGGCCGAAAGTGAGCGCGTCGCGGTGGCGCGTACCTTCCCGGTGACCGCGCACAGCGACCGGCGTACCACCGTCGGCGACGATTCGGCGACCCTGGTCGTGCTGTCCACCGACGGGTACAGCCGCGCCGACGCACTCGACGCGGGCGAGGCCCTTTCGGCGCTGCTGCTGGAATGCACGCTCTCGGGCCTGAGCACGTGCCCGGTGAGCCACGTGACCGAACTGCACGCCAGCCGCGACATCATCGGCACCCTGATCGGCCGGGACGCCTGCCCGCAGCTGCTGATCCGGATCGGCATCGCACCCACGATCACCGATGCACCGCCGCCGACCCCGCGTCGCGCCGTCGAGGCCTTCCTGACCTTCGAATCCTGACCATCGAAAAGGAGATGACCATGACCGACACCCTGCTCGATCCCGCCTTCGTGACCACCGCCGCTGGTGCGGCCGTCGTGGTCGAAGCCGACGGCCGCACCGCCAGCAACGACGCGCTGCACACCGCGATCGAGGAGGCGCTGCGGCGCGGGGCACCGCTGCGGGTGCTGACCACCTGGGGTGCCCGGCATCGGGAGATGTACGACGCGAGCGCCGTCGCCGAGCGCGACCGGTTGTCTGAGGCGCAGCTGCAGCGACGCCTGGCCCGTGCCCTGAAACGTTCCCCTGAGCTGGACGTGCAGAGCATCGACGGCTACGACAGTGCCGCGGAATACCTGGCGGCACATCCCGACTCGGCTCAACTGCTCGTACTCGGTGCCGACCACCCGGATTCGGGTGAGTTGCAGACGGCGTTGGAGCGCTCGGGTTGCGCGGTGCTCACTTGCGATCGGCGCCACCGGTTGTGAGACTCGGGGGATGATCAGAGTTTTTCTGGTCGACGACCATGAGGTGGTTCGGCGCGGGCTAGTCGACCTGCTCAGCGCCGACCCGGAGCTGGACGTCATCGGCGAGGCCGACTCGGTGGCCCAGGCGCTCGCTCGGGTGCCCGTGCTGGTGCCCGACGTGGCGGTGCTCGACGTGCGGTTGCCCGACGGCAACGGGATCGAGTTGTGCCGGGAGTTGTTGTCGCGCATGCCTGATCTGCGTTGCCTGATGCTGACGTCGTTCACCTCCGACGAAGCCATGCTGGACGCGATCCTGGCCGGCGCCAGCGGCTACGTCGTCAAGGACATCAAGGGCATGGAACTGGCCCAGGCGATAAAGGACGTCGGGGCCGGGAAGTCGTTGTTGGACAACCGCGCCGCCACGGCGCTGATGGCCAAACTGCGCGGCGACGCCGAGCGTTCCGATCCCTTGGCCGGGCTGACCCAGCAGGAGCGGGTACTGCTCGATCTGCTGGGGGAGGGGCTGACCAACCGGCAGATCGCGGCCCGGATGTTCCTCGCCGAGAAGACCGTGAAGAACTACGTGTCACGGCTGCTGGCCAAGTTGGGCATGGAGCGCCGCACGCAGGCCGCGGTCTTCGCCTCCACCCTTGACCGCCGCAATTATCCGCAATCATGAGTGATACCAGGGTCTTTGGTCCCTGACTGACAGGTCTTTCGCCCATGGTGCGCGGATCGGCGTGGCCATAGTGTCTTCGCTATGGGAATCGGAATGTCAACGCGCAGTGAGCCGGTCGAGATTCTCTCGGAGCGGGAGAGCTGGGAGCTGCTGGGCGGCGTGTCGCTGGGCCGCCTCGTCACCGCGGTGGATGACGAGGCCCATATCTTCCCGGTCAACTTCGTGGTGCAGAACCGCACCATCCTGTTCCGGACGGCGGCGGGGACCAAGCTGATCAGCGCGGCCATCAACAACCAGGTGTTGTTCGAAGCCGACGATCACACCACGGCGGAGGGCTGGAGCGTGATCGTGCGCGGCATCGCACGCACCCTGCGTTCCGAGGATGAGCTGGAAGACGCGGAGCGGGCGCAGTTGCTGCCGTGGACGGCGACGTCGAAGACGCACTACGTACGGGTATCGCCGGTCCGGGTCACCGGCCGCCGGTTCCAGTTCGGACCTGAACCTGATGCGAGATGACGGCGAGCTTGGTCGGCCGCAGTCGGTAGTGCCAGCATGGTGGACGTGACTGGTCACGGTGCGCGGCCCGACGATGAACAGCGGACTCCGCCGTTGCGGGACACGCTCTCGCAGCTGCGGTTGCGTGAACTGCTCACCGAGGTCCAGGACCGGGTCGAGGAGATCATTACGGGCCGCGACCGGATCGACGGCCTGGTCGAGGCCATGCTCGCGGTGACCTCGGGCCTGGATCTCGAGGTCACACTGAGCACCATCGTGCGGACCGCGATCGAGCTGGTCGACGCCCGCTACGGCGCCCTGGGTGTTCGTGGTGACGACCATGAGCTGACCGAGTTCGTCTATCAGGGCATCGACGACGAGACTCGGGCTCTGATCGGGCATCTGCCCGAAGGGCGGGGCGTGCTCGGCGTCCTGATCGACGATCCGAAACCCATCCGGCTCGACGACATCCACCAGCACCCGGCGTCGGTCGGGTTCCCGCCCAATCACCCGCCGATGCGGACTTTTCTCGGTGTCCCGGTGCGAATCCGCGACGAGGTGTTCGGCAACCTCTACCTCACCGACAAGACCAACGGTCAGCCGTTCAGCGAGGACGACGAGGTGCTGGTGGAGGCGTTGGCCGCGGCCGCGGGCGTGGCCGTGGAGAACGCCCGGCTCTACCAGTTGTCCCGCGACCGTCAGGCCTGGATCGCGGCCACCCGCGACATCGGCACCGAACTGCTCGGCGGCACCGACCCGGCCACCGTGTTCCGGATGGTCGCGGACGAGGCGCTCAAACTGACCGGTGCCGACCGCATCGTGGTCGCGGTGCCCGGCAGCGACGAACCCGCCGGAGAGGCCGACACCCTCGTGGTGGCCGCCGCGGCGGGCAGCCCGACCACGGTCGATTCGATTCCGGTGGGCAGGGACGCCGCGGAGGACGCGGTGGGCGCGGCGTACCGCGACGGCACCCCGCACCGGCTGGACCGCCTCGAGCTGGACGGCTCCGGTGGCCCGGCGCTGGTGTTGCCGCTGCGCACCGTCGACACCGTCGCCGGGGTATTGGTGGCGATACGCGCCGACGGCGCCCGCAGTTTCACCGCCGAACAGCTCGACATGGCCGCGGCATTCGCCGACCAGGCCGCAGTGGCCTGGCAGCTGGCCAGCTCCCAGCGCAGCGTGCGTGAGTTGGAGATCCTCGCTGATCGCGATCGCATCGCCCGAGACCTGCACGACCACGTGATCCAGCGACTGTTCGCGGTGGGCCTGTCACTGCAGGGCACGATCCCGCGCACGCAGTCCCAGGAGGTCCGGCAACGCCTCACCGGTACGGTCGATGACCTGCAGGCGGTCATCCAGGAGATCCGGACCGCGATCTTCGATCTGCACGGGGCGCAAGCCGGCACGACGCGCCTGCGGCAACGGCTCGATGAGGTGATCGCCCAGTTCGCCGACGCGCCGATTCACATCAGCACGCGGTTCGTCGGCCCGCTTTCGGTGGTCGACGCGACACTGGCGGATCATGCCGAGGCGGTGCTGCGGGAGGCAATCAGCAACGCGGTACGTCATTCGGGGGCAACCGAACTCAGCGTTGTGGTCGACGTCGCCGACGACCTGTCGATCGAGGTGTCCGACAACGGCTGCGGCATTGCCGCCGAAGTCACCGAGAGCGGCCTCGGCAACCTGCGGGCCCGTGCGGTGAGCGCGGGGGGCCGGTTCACCATCACCGACCGGCCCGGTGGCGGGACCGTGTTGCATTGGGCCGCACCGCTTCCCGAGTAGCGCGCCTACCCGCGAGCAGACAGAAAACTGCCCATCTTCCGAAGAAAATGGGCAGTTTTACGTCTGCTCGCGCAGAGAAGGGGAGCGGCTACTCGCCGTCCTTCACCTTGGCCATGGCCAACACATCGAGGCGCTTGTCCAGCTCGGCCTCGCTCAGCTTGTCGCCGATCAGGCCGCGGTCGATGACCGTCTGGCGGATGGTCTTCTTCTCCTTGAGGGCCTGCTTGGCGACCTTGGCGGCCTCCTCGTAGCCGATCGCCGAGTTCAGCGGCGTCACGATCGACGGCGACGACTCGGCCAGGGTGCGCAGGTGCTCCTCGTTGGCCACCAGGCCGTCGATGCACTTCTCGGCGAACAGCTTCGACACATTGCTCAGTAGGGTGAACGACTCGAGCAGGTTGCGCGCCATCATCGGGATGTACACGTTGAGCTCGAAGGCACCGGACAGACCGCCGACGGTGACGGCGGCGTCGTTACCGATCACCTGCGCGGCTACCTGGGTAACCGCCTCGGGCAGAACCGGATTGACCTTGCCCGGCATGATCGAGCTGCCCGGCTGCAGGTCCGGCAGCTGGATCTCGCCCAGGCCGGTCAGCGGGCCCGAGCCCATCCAGCGCACGTCGTTGGCGATCTTGGTGAGCGAGGCGGCGATGGTCTTCAGTGCGCCCGAGGCCTCGACCAGCCCGTCGCGGGCTGCCTGGGCCTCGAACGAGTCTGCGGCGGTGCGCAGTTCGGCCAGGCCGGTCTGGTTGACCAGCACCTCGACCACCTTGGCACCGAAGCCGTCGGGGGCGTTGAGCCCGGTGCCGACGGCGGTGCCGCCGATGGCGAGCTCACCCAGACGGGGCAGCGTGGCCTTGACCCGCTCGATGCCGGCCTCGATCTGGCGGGCGTAGCCGCCGAACTCCTGGCCCAGCGTCACCGGCACCGCGTCCATCAGGTGGGTACGCCCGGACTTCACCACGGTCTTCCACTGCTTGGCCTTGGCGGCCAGCGACGCGTGCAGCACCTCGAGCGCCGGGATCAGGTGGCGCACAGCGGCTTCGGTGGCCGCGATGTGGGTGGCAGTCGGGAACGTGTCGTTGGAGCTCTGCGACATGTTCACGTCGTCGTTGGGGTGAACGGTGACGCCATTGCGGGCAGCGATCGAGGCGATGACCTCGTTGGCGTTCATGTTGGAGCTGGTGCCCGAGCCGGTCTGGAACACGTCGATCGGGAACTGGTCGTCGTGCAGACCGTCGGCGATCTCGCCGGCCGCGGCGATGATGGCGTCGGCCTTCTCGGCGGCCAGCAGGCCCAGGTCCTTGTTGACCTGCGCGCAGGCGGCCTTCAGCAGACCGAGCGCGCGGATCTGGGTGCGCTCCAGCCCGCGGAAGGAGATCGGGAAGTTTTCCACAGCGCGCTGGGTCTGTGCCCGCCACAGGGCGTTGACCGGCACCCGGACCTCGCCCATGGTGTCGTGCTCGATGCGGTACTCGACAGCGTTGTCGGTGCTCATGAATGCCTTTCTAACCAGTTAGGGGAGCGGGTAGGCGGCGGTCTTGTCGCCGGTGAAGTCGATCGCGGAGTACTCGTTGAGTTTGGCCAGGCGGTGGTAGGCCTCGATCATCCGGACGGTGCCGGACTTGGACCGCATCACGATGGACTGCGTGGTGCAGCCGCCGGGGTAGTACTGCACACCCTTGAGGAGGTCACCGTCGGTGACGCCGGTCGCGCAGAAGAAGACGTTCTCTCCCGACACGAGGTCCTCGGTGGACAGCACCTGGTCCAGGTCGTAGCCGGCGTCGATGGCCTTCTGCCGCTCGGCGTCGTCGGTCGGGGCCAGCTGGGCCTGGATCGCGCCGCCCATGCATCGGATCGCCGCAGCGGCGATGATGCCCTCGGGCGTGCCGCCGATGCCGGCCAGGATGTCGGTGCCCGAGTTGGGGCGGCAGGCCGAGATCGCCCCGGCGACGTCGCCGTCGGTGATCAGCCGGATGCGGGCACCCGCGGCGCGGGCATCCTCGATCAGCTGGGCGTGCCGCGGCCGGTCCAGGATGCACACGGTCAGGTCGCTCACCGAGGCTCCGCGCACCTTGGCCACCCGGCGGATGTTCTCGCCGATGGGGGCCGTGATGTCGATGGCGTCGGCGCAATCGGGGCCGACGGCGATCTTGTTCATGTAGAACACGGCCGACGGGTCGAACATCGCGCCGCGCTCGGAGACGGCCAGAACCGAGATGGCATTGGGCATGCCTTTGCTCATCAGGGTGGTGCCGTCGATCGGGTCGACGGCGAAGTCGCACTCCGGCCCGTCGCCGTTGCCGACCTCTTCACCGTTGTAGAGCATCGGTGCTTCGTCTTTTTCGCCCTCGCCGATCACCACGACGCCGCGCATCGACACCGAGTTGACCAGCTCGCGCATGGCGTCGACGGCTGCCCCGTCGCCGCCTTCCTTGTCGCCGCGACCGACCCAGCGGCCTGCGGCCATGGCGCCGGCCTCGGTCACCCGGACGAGTTCGAGAGCAAGGTTGCGATCCGGGGCTTCTCCCCGCGTGGGACTCATGGCCCAGATTGTCCCAGAACGTGGTCAGCGTTTGGGAGCTGGGATACTGACGAGCATGTCCTCAGAGCCGACCTCCCAGCCAACCCCGGTCCCTAAGCCGGAAAAGTCGCGGTTGCTGCAGGACGGCCGGGACATGTTCTGGTCGATGGCTCCGCTGGTCGTGGCGTGCATCGTACTGGCCGGGATGCTGGGAATGTGCTCGTTTCAGGCGGGCGGGCCGGGGGTGGGTCCGCCGCCGGAATTCGATGCGCCGGCCGCCCTGCAGGCCGACGCCGACGCCTTGAAGATCCCGATCAGGCTGCCCCAGCTGCCCGAGGGCTGGCAGCCCAACTCCGGCAGTCGGCACGGTATCGACGGAGGGTTGACCCTGCCCGACGGCCAGCACGGCCGCGCGGTGTCCTCCCGCATCGGGTACCTGGCCCCCACCGGCAAGTACTTGAGCCTGACCCAGAGCAATGCGGACGAGGCGGCCTTGGTGGCCTCGATCAAGCCGGATTCGTACGCCGCCGGCACGCAGGATGTCGACGGGGTGACCTGGGTGGTGTACGAGAGCAGCGACCCGGAACCGGTGTGGACGACGAAGTTGAGCGGACCGGCACAGGTCGCGATCACGGGCGCCGGTGGTACCGATGAGTACCGTACGCTGGCGAGTGCGACGCAGAAGCAGTCGCCGCTGCCGATCAAGAGGCCGTGACGCACTAACGGATGGAGCCCGTGTTGTCGTCGCCAGTTGCAGATCTCACCGGTTGGACCGCCACCCCCTTCACCGCAGCCGATCAGACCTACGACGTGTACCGCAAGGGCGAAGGCCCCGGCGTGGTCTTGATTCCCGAGATTCCCGGCCTGCATCCCGGTGTGCTGGCGCTGGGTAACCATCTGGTGGACAACGGCTTCACGGTGGCCGCCCCGTCACTGTTCGGAACCCCCGGCGCGGCCGCGGTCCGGCCGGGCGCCATTCCGGTCATGCTGAAAGCCTGCGTGACAAAGGAATTCGCGGCGTTCGCGACGAACGCCGACCGCCCCGTCGCGCATTACCTCCGGGCCTTGGCCCGCGATCTGAACGCCAACACCCCGGGTAAGGGCGTCGGCGTCATCGGGCAGTGCTTCACCGGCGGTTTCGCCCTGGCCGCCGCGGTAGACGACAGCGTGCTGGCCCCGGTATTGAGTCAGCCTTCTGTGCCGATCGCCCTGACCGCCGCGCAGAAACGCGATCCGGGCATGTCGGAGGCCGAGTTGAAGATCGTCGAACAGCGCGCGGCCAATGACGGCCTGTGCGCGCTGGCCCTGCGCTTCAGCCAGGACCGGATGGCGCCGGGGGAGCGGTTCGCCACGCTCAAGGCCCGGCTCGGCGACGCATTCGAGGTCATCGAGATCAACTCGAAGAAGGGCAATCCCGACGGCCTGTCACCGTCGGCGCATTCGGTGCTCACCGATCAGGTGCGCGAGGTGGACGGGCATCCCCCGTACGAGGCCCGCAAGCGGGTGGTGGCGTTCCTGACCGAGCGGCTGAGCGCGAACTAGGTAGCGGTGCGTCCGTCCGACTCGGGCTCGGGTTCCGCCTCGGCCTCCGGTTCGGGGGCGGTGTCCTTCTTCCGGCGTGGCCACCATTTCTTGCGGGGTGCGTCGGGCTCGTCGGTTGCGAGCTCGACGCCCTTGTAGACAGCCAGGTACACGCTGACCGTGGTGACGATGATGATCATCAGAACCGGCCCGATCACCAGACCGAAGAATCCGAACATCGAGATACCGGCGAACACCGCGAGCAGCATCAGCGCGGGGTCCAACCGGGCCGCCTTGGGCACCAGCCACGGCCGCAGCAGATTGTCGATGTTGGTGACCACCAACAGGTGGAACACCACCACGAACAGGCCGCCGATGATGTTGCCGAAGAACGCCATTCCGATGCCGAACGGGATCGTGACGATGCCGCCACCGAGCGGGATCACCGACAGCGCGGTCAACAGGATCGCGAAGACGAAGAACCCGTTGTGGAAGCCGGCGATGTAGATCGAGATGGCCCCGGCCACGCCCTGGCAGAACGCGATCACGAACTGGCCCTTGACCGTTCCCTTCACCATGGCGCCCGTCTTGGCCAGGTACAGGTCGGTGATCTCCTCGCCGAGCGGGTTCAGCCTGCGGATCAGGGTGGCCAGCTTGTCCTTGTTGACCAGCATCGAGATGAACACGTACAGGAAGATGATGGACGACGTGATCGCGCCGACCATGCCACCGACCGCGCCTTGGAGTACGCCCAGCAGCCATTCACCGAGGTGCTGCGAGAGCTTGACCACGGTGTCGCGCAACGAATCCGCGGTCAGGTGAATGTCGAGGAACGGCACCCGGCCGAGCAGCGAGTTGACCAGCTGCAGGGCCCGGTCACCGAGCGTGCTGAGGTCGGTGTCCGCGATCCAAGTGCTGACCATGTTGACGAGCTGGGTGACCTGGACAATAGCCATGAACACGATGAGGGACACCGGGATGATCACCATGAGTATGGCGACCAACAACGTCAGCGTGGCGGACAAACCGGTGCCGAATCGGCGCTGAAACCGTTGGTAGAGCGGGGTAAACAGGTAGGCGCCGACCGCGGCCATCACGATCAGGACGAAGAAGCTGCGCAGGAAGTAGGCCCCGAGAAACAGGGCGAGCACGGTGAAGACCGCCAGCGCCCGCTTCTGGGTGAGGGTGAACTGGTCTTTCATCGAGCCCCTTCCCGCTGTTGCGCTGACCCTATCGCCACCCCGCGGGAACAGTCGGTATTGAGCGTCAGTCCGGATCGGGGCCGGAACCGGCGTGGGTGGCCTGACTGGCCCGCTGTGCCGCCACGAACCGCATCGAGAGCCGCTGCATGAGTCCCGGAGCCAACCGGGCGAAGAGCCAGGAGGCATGGGCGCGACGCGGTTTGACCAGGATGGCCTTGTTGCGCTCGATGGCGCGCAAGGTGTCGGCGGCCAGACGGTCAGCGTCGTAGGCGGTCTTGACCCCCTGGCCCTGGAGGAAGTAGTCGCGGCCCACGAACCCGCCGACCGCGCCCTTGTCCAGGATGGGCGTCTCGACGGCGGCCGGGCACACCGCCAGTACGCCGACGCCGTGCGCGGCTGCCTCGGAACGCAGCGCCAGCGACATCCCGACGACGGCATGCTTGGTCATCACATAGCTGGTGAGCTGACCCGCCGCAGCCAGCCCGGCCATGGATGCGGTGTTGATGATGTGGCCGTGACCCTGCCGGATCATCTGTGGATACGCCGCGGCGACACCGTGCACGACGCCGCGCACGTTGACGTCGATGATGGCGTTCCACTGGTTCAGCGTGAGCAGCTCGGTGTTCCCGCCCCAGACGATGCCTGCATTGTTGAACATCAGGTCGAGCCGGCCGGCCCGCTCCACCACGCTGCCGACCGCGGACTGGACGGCGGCCGGGTCGGTGACGTCGAGGCGTGCCGACCGGGCACCCACCCCGGTGGCGGTACGCGCCGCCGCAGCGTCGTCGATGTCGGTGCAGAGCACCTCGGCGCCGGCGGCCGCCAGTGCGCGGCACAGCGCCGCGCCGATTCCGGAGCCCGCGCCGGTGACGATCGCCTGCTTACCGGCGAATGTCACGCCTGGGCCAGCTTCATCACATGACCGAGGATGTCCGGATACCGCTTGAGGTGCGCGCCGCCGTTGAGGTCGAGCACCTCGCCGGTCAGCCACGACGCCTGCGGCGAACACAGGAACACCACGGCGGCCGCGATGTCCTCGGGCGTTCCGCTGCGGCCCAGAGCGGTGTTCTCGACGTACTCCTCGACCACACCGGGAATCATCGCCGCGGGATCGGTCAGCGGGGTCTTCACGAATCCCGGCGCGATCGCGTTGACCCGAATGCCACGCGGTCCCATTTCGAGGGCGGCTACCTGCGTCAGCATCGACAACCCGGCCTTGGCCGCGCAGTAGGCGCTCATGCCGGCCGCGGGCTGGCGCCCGTTCAGCGATGAGATCGACACCAGCACACCGCCTTCGGGCAGGTTGCGGCCGGCGTGCTTGGCGACGATGAAACCGCCGTTGAGACAGACATCGACGACGGAGCGGAAGTCGTCAACCGCCAGGTCGGTGATCAGGCCGACGTTGCTGAACCCCGCGCAGTTGAGCACGATGTCGACGGCGCCGGTGGCGGCGAAGAGCTTTTCCACCGCATCCTCGTCGGTGACGTCGACGTAGTGGCTCGTGTGCGGTGCGCCCAACTCGGCAGCGCGGGCTGCGGCGCCGTCGGCGTCACGATCGGCCACGACGATGCGGCAGCCGTCGGCAGCCAGGGCCTGGGCGCTGGCCCACCCGATCCCTGACGCCCCGCCGATGACGATCGCGACGCGTTCCGTGGTCATGCCTTACTCCCGTCTGGTCTGTGGTCGCCCCACTTCTTGTCGATGGCGTTCCACGGGTCGGCCAACTTCCCCGGATAGTCCCTGTACGCGGACTTCGATCGGAGAAACGCCCGGATCAGGGGGGCCGCCAGTCCGATCGGGAAACGCTTGAGCCCGGCGTTGGCTCTGGTGTCTGCCAGGAGCTGCGGCCAGGAGTGATGCTGGAACCCGAGCACCTCCTGCGAGCGGGCGGTGTCCATCCAGTCGGTGGCGAACCAGGCGGTGTCGTCGTCGGGGTTGCCGGGCCGGCCGATCGGCAGGCCACCTTTGATGCCCATCGCGGCCGCGGCTTCGGAACCGACCGCGGACTGGATGTGCCGGTGCGTTGCGGCATCGCCGCCGATCAGCAGGACCTCGTGGTTGGCGGTTTCGGTCGGGACAGTGGTGGCCGCGACGAACGCGGCTGCGACATCACGTACGTCGACGGTCTGCAGGCGCCCGTCGGCGGGCAGCACGCTTTCGAACGAGATCAGGTCGACGTCGATGTCGAGGCTGAACTCGCAGCTCATTACCCCGCCGAGACGCAGGATCAGCCAGTCCAGCTTCGACGCCCGGACCAACGCTTCGGCCTCGACCTTGTGGGCGCCGTAGATGTCCGACGGGTTGACTTGGGTGTCGGGCCTCAACACGTCGTCGGTGTGGTGCGGATTGCGGGCGCCGTAGACGGCGATGCTGGATGCCTGGATGAACCGCGGCGGGGTGGGCTGGGCCTCGGCGGCGCGCAGCAGCGACGCGGTGGCCTCGACGTTCACCTTCCGGGCCAGCCCGCGGCGCATGTAGCAGAACGGCGGAATGATCGCGGCGAGGTGGATGATCGCGGCCGGCGCGACCGCCGACACCAGCGCGTCGACGGCCGCGGAATCGGTGAGATCGGCCCAGCGCACCTCGACGGAGGACGGGAGCGCGGCGGCGGCCTTGCGGTTCGCCGGGACGTCGAGGTCTGTCGCGACGACCGTGCGGCCACCGGCGGCCAGCGCCTTCACGACCGCCGAGCCCACCAAACCGAACGCGCCGGTAACCAAAACAGCGTCGGACATAGGCCTCCTCGCTAGAACGTGTTGCAACACTAGCGAACGCGAGTGTGGTGTGTGTCACCGCGATCCGTCCCGAGTTCAGGTGTTGACGGAAGGCTGTTCGCCCCGGAGTGCTCAGCAAAAAGAACCTCGCGGTCGTACCGGGGGTGTTGCGGATGAAGCGAATGTTGCTGCGGTTGCCTCAAAAGCATCGGTTGATGGCATCGTCAATAGATATCCGTGACGGGGGTCACGCCGCGTACCTCAATGTGATCCGTTTGCCGGAACGGTCGTCGTACGCGGATTTGGAAATTTGCCGGAGACGTATGCAAGGTGTGTGCTGTAGGTATCGGCGAAAGTGAGCCAATCGCAGGCGTTTGTGATGTACTCGGTTGCACGCGTCAGCAATTGGGGAGGTGTGTGATGTCCGAAGATGTCGTGGCGGGGGTTAACGACAGTGACTCCGGCGAAATTGCCGAAGAAGTTGCTGTGGGGTCCTCGGTGATTGTGTATCCGGGAACTGACGAAGAACTGCACGGCACTGTCGTCGAAGATTTCGCCGACTTGGCTGGCACCGCGGTCGAGGTCGCCGGGGAGCGAATCGTCGAACCGGCACGGCGGTGGGCCGTCAACCTCGACGACGGCGGCCTGGTGTTCGTCGACGATGACAGCATCGCGCTCGCCGCGGATGCTGCCTGAGTTCCTGATCGTTCACCGCAGGGTCAGCGGAAGCTGACGTAATCGGCGCACCAGCAGGCTGGGCTGCCATTCGGCGTCGCCTGCTGGACGGACGGTGCTGCCGCCCGACAAGAGCGCCGAGATCACGATGCGGGCCTCCAGACGGGCCAGCGCGGCGCCGAGGCAGAAGTGCCCGCCTTTGCCAAATGCCACGTGGCTCTTGATATTTGGCCGTTGCAGCCGGAATTCGTTCGGCGCCTCGAACACCGTCTCGTCCCGGTTGGCCGCGCCCCACAACAGCAGTAGGTGGCTGTTCGCCGGGACGGCGACGCCGGCGAGTTCGGCGTCGGTCAGCACGTGTCGGTAGTGCCCCCGGAACGGGGACTCGAATCTCAACACCTCTTCCAGGAACGGCCCGATCAAGGCGGGTTCGTGTCGCAGCTGCTCGGCGAGTGCGGGGCGGCGGCTCAGGATCCATACCGCACTGCCGATCAATGACGCGGTGGATTCGCCTCCCGCGCCGACCAGCTGGATCAGCATGAACACCGCCACGTCGGGTGACACCCGCTCGGCCGCGCAGTACGTGGCCAGATCTCCCAGCAGGTTTTCTCCCGGGTTTGCCGAGGCTGCACTGAACTGTTCGGTCAGGTACCCGCCCAGTTCGACGGCCGCGATGCCCGACGCGGTCAACTGGTCGGAGTCGACCAGGCCGTCCAGTAGTTGGGTGCTGGCGTAGGCCCAGGTCACCAGCCGGTCGACGTCTGCGGCCGGCAGTCCCAGCAGTTGTGCGACGACCAGCATGGGCAGGCGATCGGCCAGGGTGGACATCCACTCGAACTCCCCGCTCGCTCCGGCCAGCAGGTCGGCGGTGAGGGCGGCGATGAAGGGTTCGAGCTCGGCGATCCGCTTGGCGGCCATGCGGGGCAGCACCATCTTGCGATGGGCGGCGTGAGCCGGATCGTCCGCAGTGGCCAATACGTGGATGGGACTGCCCGGCTCGCCCATGCCGAATGCGGAGACGGTGCCGTCGGGCTGCGACCACATGGTCGCGGTCAGATTCGACGAGAAGTCCTCGCAGCGGGAGGTGGCCTCGATGACCGCGTCGAATGACGTCACGACGAAGAACGGGGAGTCGCCGACCTGAGCCACCGGTGCGTCGGCGCGCAACCGGTCATAGAGCGGATACGGATCCTGCAGGCAGGCCGGTTCGAACAGTTCGTGTGCCAGAAGCATTTGCCCAGGTTGGCTGGCGATCGCGGGGCGGTCAACGAATCCCGGACATGTTGATATCGGCAGCTGACGACCGGGGTCAGAGGGTGTCTCAAACGGAGGTGCTGACCTGCGGTGCGGGTGAGAAACTCTTGGAATCTGTCTCACTGTGCGATAAACATGCTCGCATGTCTCCCAAGCGTGCGGACTGGTTGGTCGGCGGCGACCGCCGAGTCGAAGCTGCTGAGCGCATCTACAGCGCGGCCGCTGAGATGGCGGCGCGCGACGGGTTCGACGCGCTGGACATCGACGCGCTTGCCGCCCGGGTGCACTGCTCACGCGCGACGGTGTACCGGCATGCGGGCGGCAAGGCGCAGATCCGTGATGCAGTACTGGCCCGGATGGCCGCGTCGATCGTGGGGGAGGTGCGCCGCGCGGTTGACGACCTGACCGGCGCGGATCGAATGCTGACCGCTATTACCGTTGCGCTGCAACGTATTCGGGCCGATTCGATGTTCGAGCCGCTGCTCAGCTCGTTGCGCAGTGGAGAGGGGCTGGCGGGCCTGACGCAGTCTCCGGTGCCGGCCGCGTTCGCTACGGAACTCACTGGCCTGGACGAGGACGACCCGGCGGCTGCGGCTTGGATCGTGCGACTGGTGCTGTCGTTGTTGCTCTGGCCGGGCGTTGATGACGCTGCTGAGCGAGTGATGTTGGAGCGGTTTGTCGCCCCGGCGTTCGGGGCAGCCCAGCCGCATTAAGAGGTCTAGTTAGCGGGCGTCCAACATGAATATCATTCGTCTGGCCGTGGCGAATATTGACGTGATAGTTAGCAAATGTGAACTAATTATTGCAGCTCATTGGTGTGCTTAGTCGCAGCTAATTATTGCGATCATAGAGATTCCAGTGTTCAAGATCAGAAACTGACACACGTTCTCACTCCGAGTCTGTACGTTTCTCTTCCGCCGGTTCCGATGCCGGCGTCATGTGAAAACCACTGCGCAGGAAGGTATCCGGCGCACAGAAACGTAAGGCGAGGAAAGGGTTCAGACTGTGGCCAAGCACAGGAAAACCACATCGCGCAGCACAGCGCGACCAATCGTCACAACCGGAGTCGCCGGTGTGGCAATGGCGGGAGCCAGCATGTTGCTGTTCTCGACACCGAACGCACCGCTGGCGGCGCCGGTCGCGCCGGTGAATGCCCAGGTCAATCTGGTCAGCTTCGACTCCGTCCTGGTTCCGCTGGCGCCTGGCGCCGATGACGCCTGGTGGCTGGAGAACAACGGCGCCCCGGCCGCCGCCGGCGCTCCGACGCCCAATGCGCTGGCCGCCGCCAACCTGGACCCGGCGGTGGGCGACGGCGGCTGGCTCGTGGGCAATGGCCTCGACGCGGCGGCCGACTGCACCG